>JBCCGK010000109.1:0-39615 GCA_039029315.1 Bacteroidota bacterium
GATCTTCAGTTCGGACACAATTGCCTCCTGAGCTCGCCGCCAAATCGACAATGACTGCCCCTGACTTCATATTGCCAAGCGCCTCTTCATCGACCAAAATAGGGGCCTTTCTTCCTCTAACCTGAGCAGTTGTAATCACCACATCAGCCATTGCGATGTGTTCGCGAATGACAGCGCGTTGTCGATCCAGAAATTCCTTGCTCTGCTCCTTGGCATAGCCAGACGTCTGATTGTCATCGGCCCCTTCTACTTCGACGAATTTTGCCCCAAGACTCTCTACTTCTTCCTTGGTAGCTGCACGCACGTCAAAAGCCTCAACTCTTGCGCCCAACCGTCTGGCTGTGGCGATGGCTTGAAGGCCAGCAACACCAGCTCCAAGAACCAGAACCCGTGCTGGAGGAATGGTTCCGGCAGCTGTCATCAGCAGTGGGAAGTAGCGGGGGAGGTGAGAAGCAGCAATAAGGACAGCCCGATATCCAGCAATGTTCGCCATAGAGGAGAGAACATCCATGGCTTGTGCCCGGGTTGTTCGGGGAAGGTCATACAGGCTGAATCCTTTCGTACTGTTTGAGGTCAAAGTGTCAGCCAAGCCTGAATTCGGGTCAGGTGATTCTACCAGAATAGTAATAGCCCCTGATTTTAACCCCTCAGCAACCTCTTTGTCAGGAGGGGCAATGCACAAAAGAATATCTGATTCTTTGAGAATGTCGGCTCTGGAATGAACACTTGCACCAGCTTCCTGAAAAGCCTCATCTGTGAAAAAAGCGCGGGCACCAGCGTTGGATTCCATCCAAACAGAATAGCCTTCTTTCACCAGTTTTGCGACAGTTTTGGGAATCAAGGCAACCCGCGGGTCTTGGGATTCTTTGAGGACAGAAATTATCATAGTGTAGCAAGCTAAGCGATATTGTGGTCGAATATCTGAAAAAATTGGAATATTCCAATTTTTATTGAACTAGTCCATAAGCTTTGCCCATGCCATATGGAGGATCTTACGGTTCTGTTCTTTGGTATATCTCAAGCTCAAATGGACTTGTCTTTCCTCTCTATTTCTGGAAGACGAACTCCTTATTGCAGCGATTCCTGCCTCATTTTCGTTTTGTCAATGTACCCCCAATTTCTTCCCATGAAAAAATATCTATTCCTTCTTTATCCATGTTTTGCTTTTGGCCTATGGATGTGTACTCCGGATCTTCATGCTCAGATTCCTGAACTGGTGAAGGATATTCGTTTACAGACAGAAGATAGTAGACCGAGTCATTTGCTTGAATTTCAAGGAAACTTGTTCTTTCAAGCCTATTCAAGCCTTTCAGCAGGAACAGAATTATGGAGGACAGATGGTACTGCAATGGGCACTCAACTGTTCAAAGATTTATGGCCAGGCCCTCAACAGAGTATTCCCCGAGATCTTACAATATACCAGGGCATGATGTATTTTTCTGCTCAAGATTCAGCTCATGGTCGAGAATTATGGTTGAGTGATGGAACCGCATCAGGGACTCAATTATTTCTCGATCTGGAAGCAGGGCCCGCCTCGATGAATCCACATGGACTTTTTTCCGCCATAGACTTTCTGTTTTTCACTGGTAGACAGACAAGCATCCCCAATCAGGAAGGGGTAAGTTTGTGGCGTACTGATGGGACTCTGGAAGGGACCTTTCCATTGGCTATCATTGATAGTTTTGAGAATTTTGTCGATCCTGTACACTTTATTTCTGTTGCAAACATGCTATACTTCACTGCTGGATTGAATTCTTCTGAACTTTGGAAAACAGATGGCACAGGAGTCGGAACCGCTTTGGTCAAAAAATTCGACCAAGGAATATCTGGGGAGAGTGAAATAAGCGAAATGACCGCCTTCGGGGGAAATCTGTTTTTTGTAGTCGAAACAGCGGAAAGTGGGAGTGAGATCTGGCAAAGTGATGGAACAGAAAGTGGGACTCAGTTATTTTTGGATATGAAACCAGGCGTTGAGGGAAGCAATCCGCACAGTCTTACCGTTTGGGGAGATAGCTTGTTCTTCACTGCCAATGGTGTTGGAGGGATGGGAGCCGAATTGTGGAAAACGAGTACCAATCCCCAAGATATCAGCCTGGTGAAGGACATCTATGCAGGTCCCAATAGTTCAAACCCCTCCCATCTCTATCTATGGAAGAATTCCTTATATTTTGCTGCAACGAATGTGGGTGAGGGGATGGAACTTTGGACAAGTGACGGGACCTCTGCAGGGACAATGCTCCTCAAAGATCTTGATTTGAATGGAAGCGGTGGTCCGTATCAATTTTTTGCCGACACAAGTCTGCTATATTTCTCCGCAAGGAATGATACCAGTGGCTGGGAGCTATGGCGAACAGACGGAACAGAAGTTGGAACCATGCTCTTGAAAGATATATATCCGGGATACCACTCTTCTTATGTCTCAGAGTTCACCAGTTTTCAGGGCAAACTATGGTTCCAGGCAGAAACCCATGAGGAAGGGGCAGAACTCTGGTCTACCGATGGGAGTCCAGATCAAACAAGCCTTCTGACAGACATTCGAACAGAAACCGAAGGCTCCTGGCCTGATCATATGATTTCCTTGAACAATCAGCTCTTATTTGTGGCGAATGATGGGATATCTGGTGCAGAATTGTGGCGCAGTGATGGGAGTGGAGCTGGAACTCACCTGCTCAAGGATATTTGGCCTGAAGAGCCTAACAGTAACTATAGACTTTTCACAGCGGCTGATAGCCTTGTCTTTTTTACTGCTACAAGACCTGAGGATGGAAAGACCTCCGGAGAGCTGTGGAAGTCAAATGGAACAGAAGCAGGAACCCAAGTCGTCAAAGAAATTGTGTCCGGTGCTGGTGGCCCTGGCATTCAGGAGATGGTCTGGTTTCAGGATCGTTTGTTCTTCATTGCAGAGGACGGGCAAAGTGGTCAGGAGATATGGGTCAGTGATGGGACAGAAAGCGGAACAGAACTTTTTCTGGATATAAAAGCAGGGAGTGAAGATTCTTACCCAAACGATCTTATCATATGGGGCAACCAACTGTTCTTCATCGCCAAAGGGGCAGGATTGAAGAATGCCTTATATGTGAATGATGGGACCAAGGGAGGGACGGTAATGTTGAAAGAGGATATCGGGTTTGGAAATATAGTTGGAACGAGTGATGCGTATTTGTTCTTTCAAGCGCCCAAAGATTCTGTTTCTGGTGTAGAGCTTTGGCGGACAGATGGGACACTTGCAGGAACCCAATTGGTCAAGGATATTTATCCAGGAGTAGGAGCAAGCCATCCATTTCAGGGAGTCGGTTTTGGACAAGAACTCATATTCATAGCGATTCATCCTGATTATGGGCGAGAACTCTGGATTTCTGATGGCACGGAACATGGCACCCGCCTTCTCAAAGAATTTTGGCCCGGCAATGAAACTGGTTTGCCTCCTTTCCCAAATCAATTTACGCCATTAGGAGACATTCTCATTTTTGTCGGGAACGATTCCATTCATGGAACAGAACTCTGGAGAACCGATGGGACTCCTAGCGGTACAAAACGGATTCGAGACATTGTGCCTGGTCCCCAAAAAACAGCAATGAAGATTTTGGGAATCTGGCAAGATCGGGTTCTGGTTTCAGCCTGGACTGAAAGCGATGGCCAAGAACTGTGGATCACAGACGGTAACTGGCAGGGAACCTTCCAATTATGGTCGTTTCACCCTGGAATGTCCAGTACAAGTTTTGGTTCTATGACTGTCCTGGGTTCGGATGCTTATTTGAGTGTCTCAACATCTGCATTTGGTCAGGAATTATGGAGACTACCTGCAACAATCATTGGTGTTGAGAATGAGCTGGAGCCGGTTCAGAAAATCGATCTTCAGGCTTTCCCAAATCCTGTGAAAGACCTCTTGCACATCAATATCAAACGCCCAAAGCCACAGATGGCCGAACTGAGTTTGTTCAGTTTGGATGGTCGCCGAATCTATCGTCAGATAATTGGGCAAGAAGAAGCGCTTGATCTGGACAAAAACTTGGATATCCATATGCTTCCTGTTGGCATCTACCTACTTCAGTATCAGACGGCAGGCACGCGAACAAGCCTGAAAATTGTGAAGCAATAGCGCTTGATCTGCCAGCTTCTCACTCATCTCCTGGAAGAATTGTGATGGTCACTGGATAGAGATCATCGAGAAGAGATACAACAAGGCCAGACTGAGAATCAAGTTCGCATAGAAGGTGATGGTATTGATGCGAGAAAAAGCGGAATCATCAGCTGAGGCAAACCAAATTCCCTTATCTCCTTGGGTGTTTCCCTGAACAAGGAGGTTAAACTGAAACGCATAATAGCTGTCGAGGAGTAGGCAAGACCCAATGAGCGCAGTGATCCCAACGTATCCTGATCCTATTTCGAGGCTGCCCGGACGAAAGAGGCTGAATATGAGGACAGGAAGAATCAGAGCGATAAGCCCAATTATATTGGAGACAATCCCATGTTTGGTCGTCCAGGATTTGAGCGAATACATGAGCAATAGTTGAGCAATCCCTCTCAGAAGAAAAACCACAAAAAATGCTGTAAGGGAGAGACGTACCACTTCAGGAGTATGGATATCCCAGATCAATACGGGCACGAGAAGAAAATACACCATCAAGGCAAACCCCAGCCAATAGGATTTGGGCAGGGAAATCTTGCCACCAAGTGATCCTTGATTGTTTTGCCTATACCGAAAGCCAAGCAGGACAAGCGTCAATACACAAGTCAAACTACACAATACGATAAGACTCGAAAGAGAGAAAACAATCATGATACAATGCGGGCAAGGATCTTGGGATCACAAGATACTTCCCTTGCCTGTATTTTTTCGAACATTTCTTTCTTCCAACTCCCTATAAACTGTGGCCACTAAAGCTGCAAACAACTCCAGACAGGAGGAAGCTTGAAGCTTTAGTGGCCATCTTTTGTAATTGTACTTCTCTACTATCTCAGCAAGATTCGTTCGCTATGCTGCCAGGATTCTCCTTCGATTCGCAACAAATAGATCCCTGAAGGCAACTCAGGCACAGAGAATTTGACCTGATGAGAGCTGGAAGCAAAAGTTTTCTCAAGTCGCGTCACCTCTCTTCCATCTATGGCCATCAAGCGAATGTTGACAGTTTCTCTTTGTTGCAGGGTGAAACCAACATGCAATAAGTTGTTTTTCTCGACAGGATTTGGATACACAAAGATGCCTGAAACCTGAGACTGCTGATCCAGGGCAGGATTGGTCCGTCTGGCAGAAGGCAGGCAGCCAGTAAGCACAACATCATCTATATAGATATGATCGCCATTATTGGTGGCATCACATCTGAATCGAACCTGTGTGTTTGCTGTGAAGGGGCCAGGAATCAAGATGTCTTCATCGTGACGGTCCTTGTTTTCAAATTCATCGCCCCGGTTCCATTCTTCTACAGTTGTCCAGTTGACACCTCCATCCGTAGAGATCTGAAGCCAGAAATCATCGGTAGGTAATCCCATACTGAGTGGAAGGTAGGAGAAAGAAACGGTTAATTCGGAGTAAATGGATAGATCGAGATTCGAAGTTGTCATGACAGATTCGTCTGTGTCATCCCGAAGTTGAACACAATAGCTGCCACTGTTGGCATGGGTATAGGCACCCAAATTACAATCTCCTCCTCCATCGATCCAGATGCCCCATCCACTTTCAAAGTCATTGGCATCAATTTGAACATTGCTACAATTGCCACCACCTGGATTGGTAACCGTGATAGTTAAGGAAGCTGTATCTGACAATACGCCATCGCTGACAATCACACTGGCAGAATAGGTGCCAGGAAGTGAATAACTATGGGAGGAGGTGCCACCTGTTCCAAAGAATCCATTGCCATAGTCCCAGGAATAAGTCAGGTTATCTCCATCAGGGTCAAAGGAAGCGGAAGCATCAAAGTTGACCAGGAGGGGAGCCGTGCCACTGCTAGGTGTCCCACTGATCGCAGCAACTGGTGCCTGATTGGTCGGTCCACCACCGGTTCCACAACCATAGATGCTGACATCGTCCAGATAGACAAAATCACTGCCCCCTGAGGCATCACATCTGAATCGAATCTGTGTAATACTGGAAAATGGACCGGGTATTACTACATTGTCAAACTTTCGCTCGTCATTGTTGAATTCATCGCCCAGATTCCATTCTTCTACTGTCGTGAAAGTCGCTCCTCCATTGGTAGAGATTTGCAACCAGAAGTCCTCTACATTCTCAAAACTGACCACATAGTAGGTAAAATCCACAGTCACCTCTGCATAGCTCGACAAATCCAGATTATCGGTTGTCATGACAGAAGATGACTCATTGTCTCTCAGTCGCACACAGTAGGTTCCACTATAGGCATAAGCGGCATCATTGGGATGTCGTCTGCATTGATTCCCTCCATCATTCCAAAGACCCCAACCAGCCTCAAAATCATGGCTATCTACCAAGACAGGGGTACAAGCACTTGGATCAGTTACATCGAAGGAACGAGACACTGCCGGGGCTGGGTTGTATTGTGCATTGCCGGCCTGTGTTGCTTCGATGGTCACCGTGCCAGGGCTTCCTGTCAGGCTGACGGTATTTCCAGATACGGTTGCTGGACCAGAGAGCACAGCAAAGCTTACGGGCAATGCCGAGCTTGCAGTGGCGGTTATGGCAAAATCCGGGTCTGAAATCAACTTATCAGGAATGGCATCAAAACTGATGGATTGATCGAGTAATTGCACACTGACATCGAAGGTCCGACTAAGCGGTGTAGCGGCATTGTATTGTGCATTGCCACCTTGGGTTGCCTGAATTGTCACTGTTCCGGCAGAACCTGTCAGGCTGACTGTATTACCAGAAATGGTCGCTGGGCCAGAAAGGACAGAAAAGCTGACAGGCAATCCCGAACTGGCTGTTGCTGTTACGTCAAAATCTGGATCAGTTGTCAGTTTGTCTGGAATAGAATCAAAACTAACAGTCTGATTGAGTTTCCCTTCGAATACAATATAGGCTACTTGTTCTGTCGTATGGTTTCTTTCGCTATCTCCAATCTGATCCTCATCTACAGCCAGACGAAGGTTACTTCCTGTGAGAGGCGTTGGCCCATAAAGTACAGGCCATGAACCATTGCCGCCATCCTCGGCTGCAGTACTGACAATGACGACATCCGGAGTGCCAAATCCAGACAAGGCATAGTTGTATTGATTGCTCACATCTGCAACTCCTTGAACAATATCCGCTCCAAGCGCCGCTTGATAGTCTACGCCATTGACTTGCCCACTTCCAGCTTCAATGACCACATATCCAATTTGTTCTGTGCTTCGGGTCCCGTCGGAGTCTTCGCCAACATGCTTCCCTGCGGAAAAGGCTGCTGAACTCGGGGGGGCACTTCTAGAAGCACCAGCGGCCCAGAAGGAGGACCAGTCTGGATCATTGTAACTCATTAGCTGTCCCAGAACAACAGGATTGCTATAGCTCTGTTGATAACTCCTGCTTTCCAATACCCAGTTCCCGGCTCCAGCTGTTTGGGCAGCATCTGCAATCACGGCTTCCATTTTGATGCCATGTGCTCCCAAGGTGTAGGTCCCTTCATCAAAGACCATATAATGAACGGTATATCCACTCAAGCTTGCATCGGATGGATTTTGGACACGCAGATCAAATCCACTGCCACTAACATTGTTGATA
Source organism: Bacteroidota bacterium (assembly GCA_039029315.1). Classification (GTDB taxonomy): domain Bacteria; phylum Bacteroidota; class Bacteroidia; order J057; family J057; genus JBCCCJ01. The sequence continues at coordinate 7,676 of JBCCGK010000109.1, forward strand.
CGAGTAACTGCTGGCAGGGTTGAGGTCCCAGGGATTTCGACAGAAGCAATAATGACAGGAGAGGTGAAGGCTTGGCTGAGTGAGACACTTTGCCAGCTACTTCCTACATTGGTCAGGCTACCTTTTTCGAAGGTAAATGGGGCAGGAACATCCAGGATCTGGAAGCTTTGTTCTACTGCTACCGCGGGCTTATACGTTCCATTTCCACCTTGAACTGCACGAATGGTTACGATTCCAGGATAGCCATTCAGGCTAACTGTGTTTCCGGATAAGGTCGCTGGCCCATCGATGAGATAGCTACTGACGGACAGATTGGAACTGGCTGTGGGATTGATGGTGAAAGAAGGGTCATAGGTATTTTTATCTCCAATAGGCGCAAAGGTGATTGTCTGGTTTGACCCGCTACAATCTGGCTGAAGATCCTTGATATATGTACTGGACAGTCCGGTTGGATCTGTGACTGTCAAGGTGATTCGATACCAATACGTCACCCCATCACATCCTACAGGTGTCAGGACTGCATTTCCTGTCGAGGAATTGATCGGGGGATCATTGTGATTGTGGTTGTTGTGATACAAGGCAGGAAGCCAGGAATAACTGAGCTGTCCAGCGCTATGTTCAGCGTCTGTTACCACTGCACTCAGGCTGAGGTTTGTCTGGGAATTGTGGGAGAAGGTTGTGAGTGCATCCAGACTGGTAGACTGAATTTGAGGCGGAGTATTGTTGGTATAGATCTTTAGTTCTGTCTGATCAACCAGAGTTGCCCCATCTGTTACGCTAAGGCTAACAGTGTAGGTGGTAGGAGTGGACGTAGGAGGGGTGAACGTATGGCTTGGGTTTGCCTCAGTACTGTTGTTGCCGTCCCCAAAATCCCAGGCATAACTGAGAGCTGTTCCCTCAGGATCGTAGGAAAAGTCAGAAGAAAAATTGACCGTCAATGGTCCTGCACCATAATGCACATCTGATTTTGCCACAGCAACAGGTGGAAGATTGCCATTGGGATTATAGGTGATGCGGTTGATTACATTCGCATTGTTGTTGCTATTTCCAGCGGCACCACCAATCCAATACAGACTTCCATCGATGGGATCGACGCCTACAAACACAATGTTGTTGGCACCAGTCTTGAAATCCTGAACCTGAGTTGGGTTGCCAGATGCGTCAAAAGAAAAGCTTTTGATCCAGTCTCCCCCATAATCTGCATGAAAGTAGGTTCCTTGATATTGAGCAGGAAATGCTGGACTATTGTACCAGGCACCTCCGATGGAGCAGTTTCCCCCAAAACTATTGCCGGGAAGTTGAGGCGAACCCACATTGTAGACCGTGCCATTGATGACACCTTTTGCTGTTTGGCCATTTCTCCACTGAACTTTTGGAGGGGTATGGTTGGAGGGAATGTAGGTAGGATTGTTATAATTAGGAAAATGATCGATACCCTCATGGTACGGCCAGCCAAAGTTCTGATCCGGTCCATCACATACATTCAGTTCTTCTCTTGCTCCCCAGCCCACATCGCCGATATAGATGGTTCCAGGGTCAGCATCAGCTGGATCATGACTTCCAGTTGTAACATCAAGACTCATCCGACATGGATTCCGCAAACCACTGGCCCACATGCGTGAAGCGGGCGACCTTGGATTACTCCCATTATAGTGCGGGTTACTTGGGACTCCATCGCCTGTCGCTGGATCCAATCGAAGGATTTTTCCATTCATGGAATTCAGTTGTTGACACCGGTACGCACCAACATTTTCGGCTGTTGTTATGATGCCATCTGCCAATGCCTGCGCCCAATAGGTCTCTGAAGCAGAACCCTGATCCACACTGCTATAACTCGCGCCATCTCCCATACTGGCCAAAAGAGTCCCATCTGTGCCAAAAACCAAAGAACCGATTCCATGAGACTGATGAAGATGAGGAAGTCCTGTGGAAGCTGTTTCGCCTAACAAAACCAGCCTGCTATTGTAGTCTACGGTTGTGAAATTCGTAGATGCTTCTGCTGTATATCTCGTGATGCGACCGATGGTGGCATTGAAATATTCGTCGGTAGTCGAGCTGTAACTGGGCGTTCCAAAGTTGAGAAGATGATGGCGATCAACGATATACAAAAGATAGATATGCCCATTGGTAAGGAAATTGGGGTCAAGGGCAAATCCGAGTAGTCCAAAATCTCGCCAATTGCCAACTTCTTCACTGATGTCCAGCAGAGGTTGTGCGGATTTAACGCCATTTTCTACTATCCAGACTTTGCCGCCTTTTTCCCAGACATACATGCGACTGTTTTCATCAAATGTAGCGCCTACTGCCTGGGCAAATCCACTGACATATACTTCGTCAATAAATCCGGCTGGCTGAGCATAGCTGAGTTGGGAAAGAAAGAGAAAGGCAAGGGTGATGAAGGGAAAATAGATAGACCGTATTCTGCCAATAAGGTCAGACCAGAGAAACTGAGGAATTCTCATGTGATCAGAGAGATTAGAAGATTGTTCGCGAACGAAAGAAATGTAGGTTAGGGAGTATCCTATATGGAGGAAAGAATGAGTACAGGCAACAATTTACGGAGAATTTTTTGCTAATCCCAGTCCTGCGGTGATCATCAAATTCCTATGATCTTCTCCCCCCTTATTTTGTATTCTTCCTCTGTCTTGCTGATCCGAATAACCCGATCCCTAGAAAAGGAAAGGCTAGCAGAATGTCAAGCTGATAATCAAAATAAAGCGTCAATCCAGACGCATGAAGAGCAAGAGCCAATCATTCGTCTGGATTAACGTCTTTGACGTTTTGCCAGGATGGTGCTGGTTGAGGATTCAGGACTCCTGTTGCCTTTATTTAAGGATAAGCGTTCTTGAGCCTCAAATCAATAGGAAGATCCCGGCATGACAAGAAGAGAGGTGAAGATGTTCTTAACCCTCTTTGCGTTCCAATCTGCCATCTGCATGTTTGGCAAATCGACCTTCGGATCTATCATGTACATGATCAGTGCTGGGCCATGGCCATCCACCAAATTGTGTTTGCTGGAAATCCATCATCACTTGTCTGATTTCTCCCTGAGAGTTGGTAACGAAAGGCCCATATTGGACGACGGGTTCTTCGATAGGCTTGCCCTGAAGGATGAGGATATGACTTTCTTCAGCTCCATTCACTAATGAAACCTCTGTATCCGAACGAAGCTCTACAGCCTGGTAGGAGCTGATCGACTGGCCAGCAACTTCGAGGGAAGTTCCTTTGTAAAAATATACAGTGCGGTTGATGCCTTCACTAGCTGCTGGAAGTGTCCATGTCGCTCCAGCTTCCATCTTGATTCGCCAGATTCCAATTTCATTATCAGGATTGGCCGCCCAGGAATCGGGTGGGGGAGAAGGAGCTTGAAGACCGCCCAATTGTCCTGCCATTACCCGCACCTCAATGGATTTGGCCTGTTCGTCTGATGCGTGCAAAACCGGAATTGTTTCTCCCCAAAGCATGGAGAAGTGAGGCTCGACTTTTTTGCTTGCCCGCGGAAGATTCAACCAGATTTGAAAGAGCTCTAGTGGATTGGCCGCTTCCTGATCCAGGAGTGGAAACATTTCTGAATGTTGTACCCCCTTGCCAGCAGTCATCCATTGTACATCGCCATTGCCAAATCGACCTGCAGCTCCGAGAGAATCGGAATGATCGATCAGACCTTCCAACGCAATGGTCACAGTCTCAAATCCTGCATGAGGGTGTGCCGGAAAGCCGGGAATTGTGGAACCGTGATACATGCGCCAACCATCCTTAAGCGTAAAATCCTGGCCAATATTTCGGCCTTTGAGGCTTTCTGGAGGGGGCCCCATATGTGGCCCTCCTGCTGGATAAGCATCTGCATGATGGACACAGAAGAGGAACGGATCACTGGTCTCCCAGGGGAATCCTAATGGCTTTATCGCTAAAATTGGAGAAGTTTTCATAATAATCGATGTTTAAACATTGAAATATACGACTTTTATTGAAATATGTTCGTTTGGCCATCTGAAATGTTTCAGAATATCGATGAGTAAGCAGTCAACTTAGCAGAAAAGGGGAGGGGGGAGGAGAGGAATTTTTACCGGTTGGGGAATAATTGTGAAGGTTCTATTGTCCAACAGACAAGTTTAGAATTACCCTACTATGAACCCATCTCATGTCTTCCATATGTGTATCCTCTTCTTGTGGATATTGTTTGGGCCTGTTCAACTCTTAGCCCAATCGGGCAGCTACACCATGACAGGCATCGTCAAAGCAGAGAAAACAGGAGAACCACTTCCGCATGCTTCTGTCAAAATCCAGGGAACACGCCTGGGTGCCTTGACGAATACAGATGGGTGGTTTACCATTCTGGAGGTCCCTGTAGATCAAGCAGAAGCTGTGGTTGTTAGCTATTTGGGATATGCGGAGAAAAGCATTCCCCTTGATCCCAATATCGAAACCCAAAACCTTATCATTGAGCTCTCCACAAGTGAGTATGTCGTGGAAGAGGTCGTCATTGAAGCTGGTACAAAACAGGTCATGAAATCGACAGGCATGAGTCAGATTTCATTGAATCCAGCCCAGATACAGAACCTTCCTAGCCTGGGAGAGCGTGATATTTTCCGCACCCTCCAACTCATGCCTGGCGTTAGTGGAACCAATGAATCCTCTTCCGGCTTATATGTTCGTGGCGGCACACCTGATCAAAACCTGGTCCTGTTTGATGGATTTACGGTCTATCATGTGGATCATTTCTTTGGATTTTTCAGTGCGTTCAATCCCAATGCTGTCAAAGATGTGCAATTGTATAAAGGAGGGTTTGGGGCAAAATATGGAGGACGTCTATCAAGTGTGGTAGAGTTGACCGGAAAACAGGGAAATACCTCAGAATTTGATCTGGATGCAGGAGTAGGACTCCTTAGTGGGAATCTTAGTCTGGAGATTCCGCTTTGGAAGAAAGGTTCTATTCTTTTATCCGGCCGACATTCCTATCCAGGTTTGGACAACAATCTTTACAACAAGATTTTTGACCTGTTTGTAGAAGAGAATGTCAATCCTAATGTTACAGATCCAAGCTTTCAGTTCTACGATGCCAATGCTAAGATCACCCTGCTTCCCACAGATAAGGATGTGGTTTCAGTGAGTTTTTACAATGGGCAGGATGATCTGGATAATTCCAGGGTGATTGATGCTGATCGAAGAAGAGAAACACCGAGAGGTACTGTTGGAGTCCTGATTCACAACGAAATTTCTGATCTGCTGTCATGGGGCAATTGGGGAGTAAGTGGAAAGTGGTCTCGAAAATGGAATCCACGCTGGTACTCCAATATGGTTCTTGCCTGGTCCAATTACTATAGCCAAAGAGAACAGATTGCCAATGGGGAGGCTACCATATTCAGACGAGATACCATGATCACTCGACCTTTGAACAACAGTTTTATTGAGGATAATAATGTGCAGGACATCACTTTAAGGCTTGACAACGAACTCAAGATCACTACCAATCATACCCTCGAATTTGGTACGCAACTGACCTCTCATGATATCTCCTATCTCTATACCCGAAATGATACCACGGAGATTCTAAACAGAAAAGATCTTGGAGATTTGTATGCTGTCTATCTACAAGACGTCTGGACACCAATGAAGGGGCTGGAAGTACAAGGGGGCATTCGAACTACGTATTTTGAGCCAACAAATCAGATATATTGGGAGCCCAGAGTATCGGCTTCATATGGGTTGGAATCAGGATTGACCTTCAAAGCCGCTTGGGGGAAGTATCAACAGTTCACCAATCGAATCGTGCGAGAAGATGTGCTCAATGGGAGTCGCGATTTCTGGGTGCTAGCTGATGGGAATGATATTCCGGTAGGAGAAGCCTATCATTATATCGCTGGTGTGAGCTATGAAAAAGGAAGCTATCTCATCGACGTGGAAGCATATGAAAAACGAATGTCGGGATTGTCAGAGTTTTCCCTGCGATTCAGTCAGGAAAGAAGAGGAGCGACTCCAAGTGCCAATGAATTGTTTTTTACCGGAACGGGGGTGGCACGAGGGGTGGAGACATTGGTCCAGAAAACTCAGGGAAAATATACTGGCTGGATCAGTTATACCTTAAGTGAAGTGGTCCACAATTTCCCAGACTTGAGTGATTATGCCTATTACGCCCTTCACCACCAGCAACACGAAATCAAGATTGTTCAAAGTCTCGAGTTGGGCAATTGGATTCTTTCTGGTTCCTGGGTGTATGCTTCTGGAAAGCCCTATACTGCTCCGGGTGGCTTGTATGAGCTCACAACCCTGAATGGAGATGAATATGGCTATATCAATGTCGGAAGCAAAAATTCAGAACGTCTGCCAGACTACCATCGACTGGATCTGTCGGCCTCCTATACGATGAAGATCAAGCGTTCCAGACTTCAGCTAGGACTGTCTGTGTTTAATCTCTACAATCGTCGCAATATCTGGTATAAGGAGTTCGAGATTCAGGGCAACGAGCTGATTGAAACTGACTTCCAATATTTGGGAACCACCCCCAATCTTTTTCTCAACTTCAACCTTCGATAATCCATCCCTCTCATGAGCAAATATCTTTCTCTCCTGTTGTCGTCTTGTCTGATCCTTCTTTGCGCCTGTGAGGAGGTTGTGGTAATCAATAGTTTGGACAGGGCCATCGTACAGGCATACTTGTATGCTGGCTCAAGCGTAGACGATATTCGCCTGAGCCAACCCCTTCCTTTTGGGGTAGATGAAGACTCTTCTGGTCTGCCCATCAATGATGCGAACATTCTCCTCACACACAATGGAGAAGATTATGCACTCAGTTTGAGTCCTGGTGATTCTGGATATTATCATTATGAGGGAGAGGATCTGAAGATTCTGAATGGAGACAGCTATCAACTTTCCTTCGAATACAAAGGGATAGAGATCACCTCAGAAACGACTGTACCGCCGCCGCCGACTGGTTTGGCCATTTCTCAAACAGAATTGGAAGTAGCGCCTGTTACAGCTCCGATGCAGATTCGTACCCTGGCACAGATGCCACCGGTAGAATTAAGTTGGGACTATCAGGGAGATGTCTATTATTATTTGTTGATTGAAAATACGGTTGATAGCACAGAAGAAATTCTGCAGTTACAAGCCGGGGGTGGCCCCGGCGGAGGAGGTGGGCCAGGGGGTGGCGGAGGAAGATTGAGAGCAAGATTCTCCTTTGTTTCAACACCTTTTCAGGACATCAACTACGAAATCCAGATTCCTGCTCTCACCGAATATGGCCTTCATCGAGTTGTACTCTTTCGAGTCAACCAGGAATATGTCGATTTGTATGAAACCCTCGAACAAGATTCTCGAGATTTGAGTGAACCCCTGAACAACATCCAGAATGGCCTGGGTGTATTTGCGGCCTTCAATAGTGATACGGTTTGGCTGGATGTCAGGAAGCCATAGGATTCCACGATTTTTATTAGGACCTCTTTCTCACTGTTCAATTCCCATGGTATTTTGCTAGCTTGCATCAACACTAGAATCCAAGTATCATGAAGATTATCTCCTATGGCGAAATTCTCTGGGACATCATTGAAGGCAAGCACTATATTGGAGGCGCTCCCTTCAATTTTGCTGCGCATATGGCCCAGTGTGGAGCCGATGTTGCAATGATTTCTCGTCTCGGGAAAGATGAATTGGGACAACAAGCATTCAGGGAAGTAGAATCCCTGTCTGTTGATACCCGATACATTCAGTGGGATACAGAGTATCCAACCGGGACAGTAGATGTGTTTTTGCAGGATGGGCAACCAAGCTATACCATTCATCCGGGGGTGGCGTATGATTATGTGGATTTTGAGCAACTCAAAGCGAACGCTTTCCTGAAAGCAGAAGTGGATGTGTTCGGCTTTGGAACCCTGGCACAGCGGGACCAGATGTCCCGAGATACCTTGACCCAGATATTTCAGCATCGGTCCTTTCGTCATGTCTTTTATGATGTGAATCTGCGGAAAGACTGCTATCATGCAGAGATTGTCAAACAATCAGTTCCTCATAGTACGGTCCTGAAACTCAATGATGAAGAAGTCCCAATCATTTCTGACTTTTTGTTTGGAAGAAAGGAAGACATGGAACACTTTGCAAGGCGGGTCGCTTCGGAATATGATCAAGAAATTGTCATCATCACGGCAGGTGCCAAAGGCTGTTATGTATTCCATGATGGAAGATATGCCCTGGTTCCGGGGCGAGCAGTGGAAGTTGTGGATACCGTAGGAGCGGGAGATTCCTTCAGCGCTGCGTTTTTGTTTCAATATGTAACGCATGCCGATCCCTTTCGGGCGGCTTCTGTTGCCAATCAGGTTGGAGGATTTGTTGCTGCATCAAGAGGTCCGATCCCTGCCTATTCAGAAGAGATCAAGAGGGCATTGCGGAGTTGATAAAGGATACATAGAAAATATGCGAATCAAGGGATGGGAGTCTGATACGCTCCACATCCTTGAATCGCATGATATATTCTATCCCAAGTCCAATAAGCCTCCCAAGAATTATCAGGCACCCATTCTCAACCTGGATTTTATCCAATTAATACTATTGGTTAACATCATTTGGTAGGCAGGCAGTCCATGCGCTCGTCCATCATGTCCCAAGGTATTTGCCACAATACTGGCCTTCGGATGCTTGACGATCCAGACCACAGGATATTCTTCTCCCGATTCCAGGCCTTTCCCTACCGCCAGCACTTCTATATCTGGTCCTTGTGGATCTTTTTCAAAGCGATACAACTCGTCTACGATTCGGAAGGTAGCAGGAACATCCTTCATGATGGGGTGATTGGGTTTGACCACTGTTACCTCAAATTCCTGCAACTTTTCATGCGAGCGGGAACCTCCGCCTACCAGTTGCTTGTTGTATTCTGGCCAATCTTTCCAATTGTACCAGATACTCGGGTGATAGATTAGCATGGGCATTCCTTGATTTACCCGTGAGAAAATGGCTTTTTTCGTTTCGCTATCAAAGGCTTTATTATTGGAAATATAGAGAATGTCAGCATCTTGCAAGAGTGTTGTCAGGCTGGAGGAATTTTCGGTATAATTGACCGTGTTTGCTCCCTGTTGGCTCATGATCTTTCCATCCGCTATCCCAAAGAATTTCAAAAAATTATGAGAGCTTCCTCCGCCCATGACTGCGATTTTGGGTGCCCGAGGATTCTCTGACACATAACTTCCTTGTGGACTTACCCTGAGAATTCCCTGCATCATTCTCCAGTGTCCGGGGAATGTACAAAGGAAAGGATAGTCTCCCGGCTTATCCGGGACTTTCAATCGAAGGATGCCTTCCTCTTCCGGATCGAGCATCTCAGTTGCTGCTATCACATAGCGGGATTCGGGCACATATTCACGCTTGGCGGCATCCGGGCTTTCCAAAAACTTGTCTACCAGCTTCCCAAAGTCCTCCAGTTTCCCTTCCTCAATGAGGACAAGGTTGTGAGGCATTTCATCAATATTGCGCAGCCTGATCTCTACCTTCTGACCGGCTGTGGCGTGAATCAGTGTTTTGTCATAGGCCATTTTTTGAGGAACAGTTTTCAGACTGATGCTTTTATCCGCTGTAAATGCCGCGACTGTTCCAATCCCTATATCTATATATTGACGACCACCTCCATTGTGACAATTAACGGCCAGGACATTGTTGCCTTTGTGAAACAAACCACCCAATTCCGCATCCAGACGGATGAGCTTGTAGCTGGCTGTTGAACCATTTTCGGAAAACAAAAGCTTACCATTCACATAGACCTCATAATTGTCATCGTGCAAGACTTTGAGAACTGGATCTACAATTTCCTCATCCAGGGTGATTGTTCTTCTCAGCCAAATATCACTGGAAGTCCAGGGAGTTTTTATTTCCGCTCCACGATCAATAGAGCCAAAGACCGATACACCTGATTCCCAGCTGCTATCATCAAAGTCAGGACGATTCCAATTATCGGAAGGCTTTTTTTCTGTGTACTTCCATTCACTAACGCCTTCTGCTGCCGACGGGATGAGCATCACGACTTCGTCTTCACCGATGTCTTCATAATTTTGCTCACGGAAATAGATCTTGATCGCAGCTGTTAACCAGGAATCAGACTGATTGCTTTCCTCAGTCGACAGCTTCTTCATGGCTTGAAAGAGCTGGTCTGTTTCTGGCAATTCGCTCGCCTTTAACATCGCTGACAGTCGCAGGTGTAGATCATTGCTTTCAAGCAGGCCCGACTCCAACAATAGTGTGCTCCCTTTGAGGCTGGCAGGCAATAAGGATAAGGCAGCTCTTTTTACGCCATTGGAGGAATGAGAAAGTGCTTTCTCCAATAGCTGATTTGCTTGCTGATTTGACCCATCCAATGCTCCCAAAGCCTCTAGTGTCCACAGTGCATGTATGGCTGGAGCATTGAGGCCTTTTTCATCCTTCTCTGCCATTGCCATCAGATCCGGGATCAGGTCTGTCAGATTATGTTCGACGATCAGGCGCTGAGCGGTCGTGCGCCAGAACATATTGGTATGTTTCAGGCCCGCCAACAAAGCCTTCGTATCTTCTGGATTGAGACTCTTTATATCTTTGGCGCTTCCGTTTTTATGCTTGAGGATATAGATTCGGCCATGCCCCTTGTCCCGAAGAGGGTTCAAATGGGCGTTTCCCTCTCCCTTGTCTGCATTCCAGATTTGGTTGTCCATGCCTCGCTTATCTGGATTGTGTTGGATGACCGGATTGTACCAATCTGCGACCCATAAATTTCCATCGGGACCAGTTTCTGTATATACCGGAGCTGTCCAGGCATCAGTACTGGCAAAGATATTTCCTCCATCCACTTCCTTATAGCCAGCTCCGTCTGAAACGATTTTGGCCAGATGCACCAAATGTCCGGTGGGTTCATTGACATACATCTGGTTTTGGTATTCGACAGGATAGTTGTCTGCGGTATAAAAATTGGCTCCGGCTGCTGCGGTATAGCCTCCTCGAACATCGACCTGCTGAAGAGGAATGGGATCAGGCGAAGAGATTTCATAATGCCCCTGGATAAAGGCTGCATTTACTGCCCAGCTAGGACGTTTGGGGAGATGATCATAATATCTCAAGGGAATTCCGATATAACATGCGTGGTTGTTGTTGGCAGTGGAACCAAATATTTCGAAGTCCTGCGTAATGCCGAGTCCCCAGGTGTTGTTGTTGAATTGTCCGATGGGCTCGAAGGATTGAGCATCTCTCGAAAAGCGATATATGCCACGAGTAAAATTGACCTGTTTTCCTTCGAATGTATTTTCAAACCCAGAATAGCCAACACTACCCCAAATCTGATTGTCAGTCCCATATTTGAGGTTGGCAGGTCCTGCATGCGTGTCCCAGGTACCAAATCCATCAAAGAGGACGGTGCGCTTATCCATTCTGTCATCGCCATCTGTATCTTCGAGCAAGACCATTTCCGGAGCCTGTGCCACAATCGCTCCTCCTTGTACGATGACGATTCCTGTGCTCAGGCTCTGTCCGGTGGCGAAATCAATAAAGCTGTCTGCCTTCCCATCCCCATCCGTATCCTCGCAAATGGTGATTCTGTCTCCTCCTACGTCATTGTCAAGTCCATGAGGGTAGTCCTGAGACTGTATCACCCAGAGTCTTGCTCTTTCATCCCAGGCAAAAGCGATGGGATTGATGATGTCTGGTTCCGCAGCATATAAAAAGGCTTCGAAGCCATCCGGAAGTTGAATATGTTGTTGGGATTCTTCTGGGCTGAGTGGGTCCTGAACCCGAGGTTCTTCACCTGTATAAGTCAAGTTTGGAAGATTTTTTCTTTCGGTTTGGCAGGCTGTACAAAGAATGAGCAGCATCAATACGCCTCCTATTTTGGCAAGCTGATTTTGCATGGGTTTAAGGTTAGTAGTAGTAGGTAGATGGATAAATACATTATAAATAATAAATTATTCAACACAAAAGGTCAATAAGATCCTGCTTTCTTAAGTCAAAAACCAAAATCAAGGCAGTTTTTAAGCCTGTGCGAGGGTGACTTTTTTCAATTTTTGGGTCTAATTTTGTGTAGTAAACCCCAAATCACCTGTACAAAACACTATGGTATACCTCATAGGAATCCTCGCATTTGGCCTCAGCTGGTTGGTCAAATTTCGCTTCAACTCTGTCATGAAGCAGTTATCAAGAGTGGCAACTCAGTCTGGGATGAGTGGACAAGAAATTGCTGAAGCCATGCTTCGGGATCACAAAATCCATGATGTACAAGTCATCTCAGTCAGAGGACAGTTGACAGATCATTACAATCCTGCCAAACGCACGGTGAATCTCAGTGAAGCTGTATATGCCCAGCGCAATGTCACGGCAGCTGCTGTAGCTGCACATGAGGTTGGCCATGCCATTCAACATGCGACCCAGTATTCTTTTTTGCAAATGCGATCCAGATTGGTTCCCGTTGTGAGTCTCACTTCGCGCTTCAGTGGGATCGTTCTGATGGCTGGAATTGTGACCATACAGACCTTTCCACAGGTTATGTTGGTTGGCATCATTATGCTTGCTGCTGCGACTTTGTTTAGTGTGATTACGCTTCCAGTGGAGTTCGATGCGAGTCGTCGCGCATTGGCTTGGCTTGAGCAAACAGGGATCTCCCGTGGGGAAGAACAAGAACTCGCCACCAAAGGTCTCAGATGGGCAGCCATGACTTATGTGGTTGCAGCGCTTGGATCTCTTGCTACCTTATTGTATTACCTAAACATCTATCAGCGAGGCCGGCGCTGATTGATCGTAGCGACTCCCAGGATACAGATCTACCTTCTGATAATCAGAATGATAGTCTTTCTCCTACTTCACTAATAACCCAATAACCCAATAACCCAATCAACCAAGCTCCAGAGATTTGAATTCTTTGGTCAGGTCGATCAGGGATTGCTCCACGCCCATTCGTTCGATGGACGATGCGCCTACAAATCCATGGGCATCTGTTTTGTCCAAGATAATCCGCACATCCTCAGGCGTATTGATCGGACCTCCATGTGCCAGGAAAAAAGTGTCGTGATTCGCGGCCTTGACAGCATCTATGATCGTTTGTGTGCGTTCTATCGCCTGATCTATGCTACAAGTCGCTCCAACAACTCCGATAGACCCCCCGACAGTCGTCCCTACATGAGCAATGATCGCGTCAGCACCCGCATCCGCCATTTGCACGGCTTCCTCCGGTTTTGCCACATATACAATAGAAAAGAGATCCATTTTCGTGGCCAGTCGAATCATTTCCACTTCTTTTTGAAAGCTCATCCCGGTTTCTTCCAATACATTGCGAAAATGTCCATCGACGATAGAATGGGTAGGAAAATTATTGACACCTGAAAATCCCATATCTTTTACCTGGAGCAAGAAGTGCCACATTCTTCTTCTGGGATCACTCCCATGTACGCCACAGATGACAGGGATTTCTTCCACGACAGGCAGCACTTCAAATTCTCCGATTTCCATAGCTACCGCATTGGCATCACCATAGGCCATCATGCCGGCTGTCGAACCATGACCGGACATACGGAATCGGCCAGAATTGTAGATTATGATCAGATCGGCTCCCCCTTTTTCAATAAATTTTGCACTGATACCTGTTCCGGCACCTGCACCGATGATGGCTTTCTTTTGATCCAGCGTTGCTTGCAAACGATCTCGAACTTCTTGCTTTGTATAAGGATTTCCTTTTCCAGTCCAGGGATTTGGCATATGAGAGATTATTTTGAATGAGTAAGCATATTCAATAAGGTATCGACAGCTTTCTTGGCAAAAGCTTCATCATTGATATGGGTTTCTACTTCTTCAATGAGGATATTCGGCTTCAGTTTTTGTTTGAGGGTGCCAAACAGCACCTGATCCACTTCGGGATTGTGAAATACCCCGCCTTCACTACTGACTTTTGAGATGCCTTTTGTGGGCAACAGTACAGCGACCTCTCCCTGAGAACGATTCAGTTTTTCTGCCATTGAAATGCCCAGAATCCTGTTTTCTTCTTCATTGGTCCGCATCAGGGTCACATCAGGTGCCCAGCTGAATAGTTGCCGGGATGTGAACCGTTCTGGCACAGTGTCGAGATGTCCATAATTGACCATGTCGAGACAACCAGGTACGACCACTTGCGGGATTCCCTGTAATGATGCGGCTGTCAGTCGTTCAGGTCCTGCACTACAGATTCCATCACAGAGCTCATCGGCAAGTTCCGTAGTCGTGATATCCAGGACTCCCACAAAAAAACCATCTTCAATGAGGGATTCCATTGTTTTACCACCTACACCTACAGCATGGAAGGCCAGGACTTCAAAGCCTTCAGCATTCAACAATTCCTTACACTTTTCTACGCAAACTGTCGTATTGCCAAACATACTGATCGCTATGCTGGGTTTGTTAGGGGTTGAGGAAATAGACTCCGTAGCCTGAACCATTCCGCATATCGCTCCAGCAGCTTGTTTGATCAACAATCGACTGATCACATTCAATCCGGCTATATCCACGATGGAGGGCATCAGGACAACATCTTTGTTGCCCATCTGGCGGGAAAGGTCTTTGGAGGCGATGGTGCTGATGCAGAATTTGGGAATGCCAATGGGAATGGCTTGCATGGCCAGCAGGGTGATATAGGTTCCTCCTCCGCCTCCCATTCCAATGGCTCCATCAATGCTTCCTTCGGCTAGAAGCCTGGCAATAATTTGAGCTGCTCCTTGTCCCATTTTTTCCACAACAAGGCTGCGATCAGCATGTTTGTTGAGCTCTTCAAGGCTCATATCTGTTTCATTGGCTACCCTGTCTGCCTCAATGTCGACGGGGAAATCACCACTACCTCGGACACCTGTATTCAAGGATATGACTTCTACCCCAGATGCTAGCAAACATGTTCTCAGGTAGGCAAAATCTTCTGCTTTTGTATCGAAGCATCCAAGCATCAATACAGTTTTTCTGGCCGGGGAATGAGGACTTGATTGCATGACTAGCCTGAGTAGGTGTAGGAGGAGTAGGTAGTTGGATGTTTGACTCTTAGTACAAGTATACGTATTAAAAATGTATAAAGAAATCATGAAAGACCAGGGCCTTGCTGTTGGTTGTTTTTCTATTCCTGGAATGAAAGGAAGCAGGCCAGGGGATCTGCAAAGTATCAATAAACAGGACTAAGGGTAATCGATGGATTTTGGGTAATGAAAATAGGCGTACCATCAGGCAACGTGATTTTGAGGTACTTTTTTCGGCAGGATGCTAAGTATGGGGACACATTTATTTGTGAGGGATATAGGGGGCATAAGGGAAAAAAGGGAGAAATCTTACCAATCAAGCCATTATATCCCCTATTTCCCTTATACCCAAAATCAACCCTAATATTGTCCCCTTTCTTATTCTCCATATTTATCTTGTACATCCCAGCTGAATGTATGGCGCTCATCCAAAAATGTCTCGCAGTATGATTTTCTATTCCAAGACCCATAACTCCCTTTTGATGAAACCTACACTTCTACTTACTCAGTTCCTCATATGTGGGAATTTGTTGATCTCTCAATCGATCCAGGATAGTCTGCTCCTGACTGAAGAAGGTCAATTTGAATATTCCTCAACTTTTTTTTCTTACAATTCTCTTATTAATCGCAATGATTCGCCCTATGTCTATAGTGCCAGCACAGTCCTTGGAATGCTTACCTTTGACATTTCAGACCTGTCTCAACCAATTCCCATAGATACCATTCCTACGCTGGACTTCAATGGGCATAGTGTCTCGGGCTTATATCAGGAGGGAGACCACTTATTTGTTGCGCTGGGGGGAATCCAGTCTATTTTTATTCGTCGACCGGGATTGGCTATTCTGGATATAAGTAATCCTGCGGTCCCATCTTTGATTGGGATTTGGGACACCACAGCCTTTGAGAATGGCTGTGCCATCGTTCGGGTTCAAGATGGATATGCCTATCTTGGCATTATGGATGGCGGGGTATTGATTCTCGATATTGCTGATCCTGATTCAATACGCTCTGTGGGACATATTCTCCCTGATCCCACTTTTCCAGATGACTTGCCCTATGCACCCAAAGCCAGGGGGCTGGAAGTCCGGGACAGCTTGCTGTTTGTGGCCTATGATCCGGGAGGGATTCGCGCAATTGATATCTCAGACAAAAGGAATCCGATAGAAATCGGTATGTATCTTCACCCTGGTCTGGACAGCATTGCGCAGCCAGCATATAACAACATCCGATTGGCAGGAGATTATGCCTTTGCAACCGTTGATTATTGTGGATTGGACATCATAGAGATCAGTGATCCTACTGATATGCACTCTGTCTATTGGTACAATCCCTGGACTTGCAATGGAGGCTCCTGGTTTGGCAGTCCCGGCCATAGCAACGAACTCATCCTGACCAATCACGATAGTTTGCTGTTCATGTCCGGCGGGGATATTGAGCTCCTGGTGATGGAGGTCAGTACGCCTGCTGCTCCCGTTTTACTTGCAGAATATGGAGCAGTGGAAGACAGCGCAGTATCCTGGGGCTTGGATGTGTGGAGAGACAAGATTGTCCTTTCATTGGTAGACAACAGTTTTTTGTGGACTCCAATTTTGCAACCCTATTATGGAGATCAAGGGGGGATTCGGACCCTGAGTTGGGAAAGAATGACCGTTCCTCTTTCTGGAGCATCCTGGTCCGAACAAGAGCTGAAGATGTTTCCAAATCCAGCAAGCGATTTCCTCCATATTCAGTTTCCAGAGGACTGGAAAAATTACTCGGAAGTTGAGATAAGGCGCGTAAGTGGGGCAACAATGGTTCGGACCAGAAGCAATCGAGCGGCAAGATCCATGAGTATTGAAACAAACAAGTGGGCTGCTGGATTATATATTGCAACAATCAGGCATGAGTCTGGGGTATTTACCCGAAAATTCCTGAAACGCTGACGGGTGTCAACTCAGTCGGTGGGCCTACACTCCCCTTATGAAGGAATGCATGCCTTGATGAAGATGTGTGTTGTATGCACTTCGAACACATTTCCCATATCGGGGATGGTGAAAGTAGCGAAAAGCCAATTCCTTCCCCTGTTCATGTTACTCCAGGGTGAATATGGACGTTCTCCTGCTTTGAGGGCTTTTCTTCCGCAACATAGAACCATTCAATCCCTAATCCATGCAGAAATGTTTTGTATGTCTTTCCCTCATGATTTCAGTGAGCTTTTCCTATGCACAATGGCAAAAGGCAGAGGGGCTTTATGTCTCACATGTAGTGTCTTTTGCCCAAAGTCCCTCTGCCATCTATGCACTTGGGGAAAGAGATGGTGTCTTCCGATCTACTGACAACGGCCGAAGCTGGACTGCTCGCAACAATGGCTTATCCACGGAAGCAATGCCCTACAATCGTTTGCTATATAAGGATAGCGCCTTATATCTTGGAACACACCAAGGGATATTTGTATCTACAGATGAAGGGATGAGTTGGGCTGAAATGAATCAAGGCTTGCCTGATGATACCAGGGTATATGCTTTTTGTGCTGATGATCATGGGAAACTGATGAGTGGGACCTCCAATGGCATATTCATTGTCAATAATCAAGGAAGCAACTGGGATTCGATGAGCGTTGGCCTTCCAACTGAAACAACTGTTTTTTCCTTCACGCGCAAGGATTCGTCTGTATTTGCTGGCACATCTAAAGGCGTGTTCGTGTCCACCAATCAAGGCAATAGCTGGACGGAAAGAAATAATGGAATGAATCCCCCATTTATCTATTCTCTTGCAGTAAGTGATTCAGTTCTGTATGCTGGAACATCAGATGGGGTGTTTCGTTCCGACAATCTCGGACTCAGTTGGACTCCCTTGAACGATGGCCTGTTGCAGGTCTTTGGGGTCTGGGTATATGCCAGGGATAGCCAGGTCTATGCAGGGACGAAGTTCGGCTTGTTTGCGCTGACTGACAGCAGCCAGAGGTGGACCGCCATCAAAGACGGCATGGATATGGTGCTGCACAGCAACAATAGTACAAGGGCCATGTTGCTGCGAGGGAATGAGCTATTTGCTGGCGGGGATGACGGAATCAGTCTGTCTGTAAATGGTGGCAGCTGGGAATATGTCAATGAAGGCCTTCCTGCTCCAGAAATCAACACATTGGCGACCAATGGGCTTGAGCTATATGCCAGCACAGAAAGTGGTCTGTATTCAAGCAGTGATCAGGGAATGAGTTGGAGGAGAATATACAATCGTTTCACTTCTTCAGTTGAGGCAAGAGACAGCTTCATTTATGTCGGCAGCAACTTCGGTAATATCTATACATCGGCTGACAAAGGGGATAGTTGGACTGTCAGCACAGGCTTTTTTGACAATGGGCAAGAGGTGTTTGCGATGGCAGGTTCAACGATTTTTGCCAAATATAATGTAAGCATGTTTTCTGATGGAACAGGATTCATTTCTACTGACAATGGCGCGACCTTTTCACAACAAGACCTTCCATTTTTCATGTTTGCCAACAGAGATGATACAACCCTATTTGCTGTGGACAGCCTGATCTGGACATATAATCCTCCAAACTGGACAGCTATGGGGTCCACCCTACCCGAACAATCGCTTTCTTCTCTGGCTGCAAATGGATCTGCCTTTTTTGTTGGGGCAAGTGGGGGCGTTTGGATGTCCCCCCATACAGCAACGAATTGGACGAAGGTACAGTTCGGACAAGCTGATGGAAGGGTGACGAATCTAGCGGTGAGTCAGTCTGCGGTTTTTGCCTGCAACTCGGATAATCAGGTGTTTGCTTCTCATGACAATGGAATGAATTGGATTTCTATCACTGATAATTTTTCGGATAGCATCATATCTCCTCAATTTTATGGAACCTATACCACCCACTTGCTTGTCAATCAGAGTCATTTATTTGTTGCGGGCCAGGGAGGTATATGGACACGAGCATTGACAGAAGTGACAGGAATAGAACATGAACGTCCTGATTTCCAGTGGCACCTATTCCCAAATCCGACCCAAGGGAGGATCTCTGTTCATGGAGCAGACATTGAGCAGATTCTGGTCTTGGATGAATTGGGCAGAAAAATCTATGCGACTTCAGTAGAGCAGGGGGCAAGGTCTGTCATTGATTTATCTGAATACCCTGGAGGGATGTACGTGGTCCATGTTCAATCAGGCAAGATGATTCAGACAAAAAAACTGTGGCTGCAGAAATAAACGGGACATCAGCTATCTTTGTTCGCTTCAGAAGATGACACCTTCTTTTTGTCTCACACTCTAACTGTTTCAGACGATGCGAACGATTCTCCCTTTTTACTTGTTCCTGGCTGTGTTGACCTGTGCTTGCCGACAAACAACCTCCTCTCAGGAATCCCAAGCAAGACCGGAAGCTTTTCACATCTCCTCTGAGGAAGGAAAAACATGGAATGTATTGGGCGTAGAAATTACCGGAAAAGTTCTGAGTGAAGAGACCCAGGGTGCTTATTCGGTTATTCTTACCGAAACCCCTCCTGATGGCGGTCCTCCTATGCATCTTCATCAGTATGAGGATGAATTGTTTTACGTGCTAAAAGGGAGTTATGCGTTTTATTATGGAGACAAACAAATACTGGCACAACAGGGCGATTTTATCCATTTACCCAGAGGAATTCCCCACCGATTTGTAAACAGGGATTCTGTAACAGGAATTACCATGAATACCATCACCCCCGGAGGATTTGAGCGATTCTTCGAAGACATTGCGAAGGTGTCTGGAACCAACAGACCTTCCAGAGAAGTCATAGATTCCATCGCCAACAGATATGGAGTCACCTTTGTCAACTAAAAATCTGTCTGGATGTTGACAGTTGGATGCCTCCATGTGTCCAATGAATAGGAGTCTTGCGCTACAACAACTATTCTGTCTATTCGTGCCGGAGGAATATCCTTTCTCTTTCATGCGTAAAATCTATTCATGCCAATTAAGGGTTGAATGTAGTTTTTATAGCCTATCATGCTTAGGTGAGTGTCCAGCTTTTTTTCTACCCAGGCCAGTATCAGAGAAGTACCTCATCTGGATATTCGACCAATTGTCCTGTGTGCTTATCCGTCGGCATCTGTGCATCAACCGTTTTAAGATAGTCTGTCAGAGTATGTGCCAAGGCCTGAAGCTTCACAGGTTCTTGATCTGCCAGATTGTTCTGTTCTCCAATATCCTGTGCAATATTGAACAACTCAAAGCTTCGATCCCGATGGTAATAGATGAGTTTCCAGTCTTCTGATCGAACGGTACTGGTCGATCCAATGCCGGGACCAGTTGGTCCCCAATTGTTAGGCATATGCCAGAAGAGGTTACGTCCTGTTGCAGTGGTTCCTATTTGTTTCAACATTGGCACAAAGCTTTTGCCATCGACGGTTTGCACAAGGGAAGGCTGTCTGATACCAGCCATTTCTAACATACTCGGAAAGAAGTCCTCAATGATCAGGTAGTCATCGCACCTACTTCCGGGCTGAACCACTCCCGGCCATTTGACCAGCATGGGTTCGCGAATACCTCCCTCATGTGCAGATCCTTTTCCACTAGACAAGGGGCGGTTGTGGGTATGGGCTTCTCCTGCCCTGGCAATGGCACTCAATCCGCCATTGTCGGACATGAAGAGGATGATGGTATTCTCTGTCAATTGATGTTCATCCAGATAGTCCATCAAGTCTCCCAGGCTTTTGTCCATGGCCTCAATCATAGATGCATATCGCGCTTCAATCGTATCAAGTCCGGCATCGATATATTTCTGAAAGAATCTGGGATCTTCCTGAATCGGAGCATGGATGGCATAATGAGACATATAGAGATAGAAAGGTTGCTTGCTCCTCCTTGCTTGATCAAGAGATTTTTTTGCCTCGCGCGTCAAGGCTTCTGTCAGATATATGTCCTGTCCATGATAGGCTTCCAATCCAGGCACGCCCCAGGGGAGTTTATGCGAGCCATCTTCATGGTTGCCAAAATTCTTCCTTCCATAGTAACTGCCCAAGCCTCCTGCAGCATGTCCGGCGATGTTGATGTCAAATCCACAATTCAGTGGATTTTCACAGCTTGTCTCCCTGGCTGCGAAATGTGCCTTCCCCACATGAATGGTGAAATAGCCATGTTCTTGTAAAACGGCTGGCAAAGGGGTGGCATGTACACTGTGCGCCAATCCCGCTTCCGGACTGAGGCCATTCACCGCCCATGCTGGCGGCTGAATGATGTCATCCTCCCGATCTGTTTGCACATTTTTGTTCAGGGTCCAATTGGTAACTCGATGCCGCACTGCATTCATGCCTGTCATCAGACTGATACGTGTAGGAGAGCATACACTCGTGGCGTATGCCTGGGTGAACTTCATGCCGTCTTTTGCCAATCGCTCCATCGCAGGAGTATGGTAAATTCGGTTCAAGTCCGTTTCCTGGGTCCAAAATGGAACTGAACTATCCTGCCAGCCCATGTCATCCACCAAAAACATGATGATATTGGGAGGAGAGGCTGGGGGTTGGTCCTGGGATGAACATCCTGAAAGTCCAAGGACGAATGTCAGGACAAGGCATAGAATAGGGGAGGGGAGAGCTGAAAAAATACGCATAGGACGGAAGAAAGTATGGTGAAACAGTCTCATGGAATGAAAAAATCAAGAAGCTTATCACGAAGTACAGACAAAGTACTTATTTTCAGCCATAGAAACCTTTGCTTATCATGAAAGATCCTGTCGCACTTCTTTTCCTCATCCTTCTCCTCGCTTCGTGTCATAGTCCAGAATCCTCAACAGAATCGGCATCCACACCTCCCAACATTATCCTGATCATTGCAGACGATATGGCCTGGGATGATTGTGGTGCCTATGGACATCCTCTGATCAAGACGCCAAATATTGACCAACTTGCTCAGGATGGTATGTTGTTTCACCAGGCCTATCTGACGGCCAGTTCTTGCAGCCCCAGCAGAGCAAGTATTCTCACTGGCACCTATCCACATCAGACAGATGCAGAGCAACTTCACTGGCCAATCCCCGCCGACAGAATGACATTTGTGGAGCAGTTGAAACAAGCAGGTTATTGGACCGCACAAGCGGGAAAATGGCATGTTGGGGATGCCATGAAAGATCGCTTTGACCATGTGGCTGCTGTTGGCACTGGAGGCTTTGTTTTTCAGGCGAATAAACCATCCTGGAAACAGTCTGGCGATCCCACGGACGATGGAAGCGGCTGTCAACAATGGCTGCCGACCCTTCAGCAAGCGCCCAAAGATCGTCCCTTTTTTCTTTGGCTGGCGGCCGTAGATCCACATAGACCCTATCCTCCCAATGCGCCAGATGTCCATGCTCCCACAGATGTGCGGCTTCCTGCTTATCTCCCTGACAATGTTTCTGTCAGGAAGGATTTTGTGGCCTACTACAATGAAATCTACCGGATGGACCAGTACATTGGCACAATTGTCTCAGAATTGGAGAAGCAAGGACGGAGTGAGAACACCCTGATTTTGTTTATTTCTGACAATGGCAGAGCCTTTCCTCGCGAAAAAACAACCCTCTATGATGGGGGCATCAAAACCCCCTGGATCGTCAAATGGCCCGCCAAGGTCCGAAAGGGCTCAGAAACTCATGCCCTGCTGAGTTCGATTGATATTGCACCTACTTGTCTGTCCCTGGCGGGGATGGACATTGATCCAGTCTTTGAAGGAAGGGACTTCTCTTCCATTTTGACCAATCCGACCGCCAGAATTCGCGACTATATCTATGCCGAAGATCACTGGCACGACTTTGAGGATTATGCCAGAGCTGTTCGCACCACCAGATACAAGTACATTCGCAATTTTTATACAGACATTCCCAACACGCCTCCAGCCGATGCTCTCAGGAGTCTTACTTTTCAGTCCATGTTGCGCATGAGAAAGGAAGGAACCTTGACGCAGGCTCAACTGGCATGTTTTCTTCAGCCGAGACCTGCGGAAGAATTATATGATGTCTTGCATGATCCCCTTGAGATGATAAATCTGGTACAAGATCCCTCCCAGCAAGAACGTCTGGATAGCTTGAGAAACTATATGGAGGAAATCCGTCGCCGAACACATGATGAACTTCCTGTGAGCCGGACAGCCGATGAGTTTGATCGAGAGAGTGGAAAGCCCTTGCCCAATCGTATTCGGCCCAGACCTTCGAAGGCCGAGATGAGCAGTCAGCAGGGGACATGATGTCTGACAGAAAATAGTGATAGCAGAAATCAGCGAGCAGAGATGTTTATCTGAACAGGCTTACACTGCCATATAGTGCTACCCGATTGGTTTCTTCAGATTGGTATCTAAGCACACAAACATATACGCCAGCAGGCAGTTGTTTTCCTTGAAAGCTTCCATCCCATGAAGCCTGAAGATCTTCTGTCTGGAATACAAGATTTCCCCAACGATCAAATACCGACCACTGAAATGTCTGAAATTCGCAATCGTATACCGGAAAGAAGGTGTCATTGATCCCATCCTGATTGGGACTGAAGGCCGTTGGGAAGTTGATTGGGCAATTGCAACTTTCATAAGAGACTTCCAGCGAACCTTCAACGGTTCCACACATATTACTCAGTTGAACCCGATAGTCTCCTGCCTCTGTGACAAGGAATGTTGGTTCCGTGGACTGATCCTGCCACAGGTATTCCACCTGATAGGCTGAAGAACTGACATCGAGGGCCAGACTTTCTTTTTCACAAAGCAGTGTATCCGCTTGCAGATTCAGGCTGGGAGGGCCATGAACATATACAGTGATAGAAGTAGCACAGATCCCGCTATATGCCACATAAGTTGTCGTTTCCATTGGGGAGACAGTCAGGCTGGCAGATGATGACAGGCTTCTCCACAAGTTAGAGCTGTCTTTCCATTCATAGGAATCTCCATTCAAAGCGGTAAGGGTCGTGGACTCTCCCAGGCAGATAGAGGTATCGCCTTCGATGTACAGATTCTTGTCGATTGGGACCAGTTTGAAATCATCAAAGAAATAATAGGGCCCCCCTCCCCTTTCCTGAACAAGTTTTGACTTGCTTTCATCTTTGTCAAAAAAATTCCCAATGGTCATATAAGCTTCTCCGCCTGCGGCCATGAAGGTATCACGAACCTGAATCCAAGCTTCGTCATTGTCCAAAAACAGGTCGGGAGCTGTCATCAATAAGGGAGGGGCCGGAAGTTGGTTGAGTCCTGACAGCAGGGTATCAGTAAAGTGTACCCCCATACGATCAATGGCTATTCGACTTTTGTCTGCATGATTGAGATAGTAGGTGAGGACATAGGTCTGTCCTGCAGTCAAGGGGCGGACCAATGGGACACCAATGTATTCCCGTACAGTGTCTGAATAGCCTACATAAATGCCAGCATAACCGTCCCCACTTTTGGGCTCCTGGTACCCATAATGATTCTCTGGCACACAAACGAACGGATCGTCCTCACATTTTCGCCCTACACAGGTATGGTACAAGTCTGGAGATTTCTGATTGGGCGTATACCAGGGGACTGCATGGCTCACCGTTCCGGGTCCCAGATGGCATCTGGCCAGTTCTTCAAAACCGGGATTGGGAATGAGGTTTTGGCCATTTGTATGGATCATTATCAGCATGAAGCCAACCCAAAAGATCTCTTTCATAGCAAAATAATTTTGATGATTCTATACCAATCCAGGTGGTTGATCATGTCCACATTCAGGCAGCCTCACTCCTTATCTTTCGATACACATCAATTATCCTTGCAGGGCCTCACGACAATACGCCAAACACTTCCTGACTTCTTTGACGGCATCTGAGTCTTTGGGAATTTTGTACTCCAGCTCGATGGTGGCAGGAAAGGAATACTTCTGATCACGCATCAGCTGCAGGACTTCCACAATGGGGGTATCTCCTTCCCCAAACGGCATATTGCTTTTTCCATTTTTGGCATTCTGTCGGTCCTTGACATGCATACTTAAAATATGTGTATGTTTCGTTCTTAACAGATCCAACGGACTAGGGTTACCAGCGGCGACATAGTGTCCAAGATCCAGGTTCATCGCATTGTATCTCGATTGTTCCAGAGCAGTATCCCAAAGAGTAGGGGTTTGTTGCAAATGTCCGTGGTAGGCAACATGAATGTCATGCTTGTGTGCCAAATCCCCCAGCTTTTGGGTATGTGCATCATCACTTGGATGTTCCAGGGTCACATGGCTCGCCCCCAAGGCCTTTGCGGCTTTGAATCCATATTCCATGTCATTGAGGGTATTGTTCTTGCCAAATGCCCGCGGCTTAAAGGCATAGATATGTACCCCTGCATCTTGATACATCTTTTTTAGCTTGGCAAATTTCTTCATGGGAACTGAGGCTCTCCAATCTGCCATTTGTTTGTTGAACATTTTGCTCTCAGCTTCCAACTCAGCAAACTGTTTTGCTTCACCATCAGTCAATTCTTTTCCACTTCCCTTTTTTCTTCTCAATCTGTAAAATGCCCTGAAATCAACTTCATTCTTTGGCGCACCAGCAAAACTTTCAGCGGGACCGCCCATCAATTCGACCGCGTTGATGCCAGCATCCAAGACATATTGCAAAGTTGCTTCCGCACTTTGATCTGGCATACTTCTGAAAGAGTAGGTGATACATCCGATCTGCACCCCATTGATTCGGGAGTTGAGAGTTCTATTTGAGGAAATAATGGATGGAGCACTGATGGCAGTCGTCCCAAAGGTGCTAAGTCCTGTAGTAAGAATGGCAGAAGTGCCAAGAAATTTTCGTCTGGTAATTGTCGTCTTTTTCATTGTTCAAGCTAAAAAATGATAGTCCGAAATGCGGGCGTATGTTATTGAAGCAACTCAAGTGTTGTTGTGATTAACAGGAGCGAAACATCAGGAAAAGGCCAACACACGTGCCAATCAACGCCCCTTCCAAACGGGTTTTCGCTTTTCGACAAAGGCTCTGGGTCCTTCTTTGGCATCCTCTGTTTGATAGATTCTGCGATTGGCTTCTGCCGACAACTGGATCAATTGCTCATCTGAGAGGCTATAGGCCTGTCGCGCAATGATCAAACTTTCCTGGACAGCAAGTGGTGCATTGGCTGCAATGCGTTCAGCAAGATTGAATGCTTCCTCCATGAGTGAGTCATGTGGAACCAATTTGTTGATCATCCCTAATTGCAAGGCTCTTTCAGCAGAAAATCGCTCCCCGCTCGCTATGATCTCCATTGCTACAGGCTTGGGAAGAATCCGGGCGAGTCGGAAGACCCCTCCTGCCGAAGCAATGATGCCTCTGGTTACCTCTGGCAAGCCAAATACAGCCTTGTCAGAGGCGACAACCATATCGCAGGTCAGCACAAACTCCAATCCACCAGCCAAGGCATAGCCCCCCACGGCAGCAATCCATGGCTTGGTTTTGGGCTGAAAAACGAAGCCCCCAAAACCGCCATCTTCTGTCCGTAATTCCATGCCCCGACCCTGACTGATCATTTTTAGATCTGCACCTGCAGAAAATGCAATCTCTCCTGCTCCTGTCAAAATGATGGCACGGATATCCGGATCTGCTTCCGTTTGCTTGACGATGGCATCCATTAACTGAGCCACCTCTCCATTGATGGCGTTTCGGGCCTTGGGTCGATTGAGTGTCACCAATCCAATATGTGGTGTTTTTTTCTCGAATAATACAGCAGCTTGTTTGGACATTGGGTAAGAGTATGATTAAATAGAAATTGACATTGCTTGATTCTGTTCATTGCTTTGGTAAATGGCTTCCTGAATCACCAGATTTTCCACATATATGTCGCCCTCGGTTTCGGCTTTTTCCCCACGTTGAATGGACTGAATCAAATGCTGTTGACAAGCAAATACGCAGTCCCCAGCAAAATGAATGTCTCGATGAACATAAGATATTTTTTTTTCGGCTTCTCCCAATGGCTTCAAGGACAAATTTCCATCCAAATCCAACCGAAGAGACCCTCCATTTCCTTCAAGTAACATCTTGCCGAATGTATAGCGAGGATTGGTATGATTGACTTCATTGTATCGATTGGCATCATATATTCCCTGCGCACCACTTGCAAAAGTAAACAGGACTATTCCGGCATCCTCTCCCCTGATTGCTGGATTTAGACGACGGAGTTTTGCATATACTTCCGAGATTTCTCCTCCCAGATAGCGAAAAACATCAATAAAATGAATGCCCGTTTCATAGATCAATAAACGAGGCATGGTTCGAAAATATGGCTGTCTGCTCAAATAGGCATCTTCCGGCCACCCATCCCCCGTTCGCATCTGGAATGTAAGCGTATGTAGGCTATCTCCCAAAGCTCCTTCGTCTATGAGAGATTTCATTTTTCGATACCAGGGCTGAAATCGAAAATTCTCGTGGATAAGCAAGCGTATTCCTTGTTCTTTTGCCACCAATACCATTTGTTGGGCCTCTTTCAGGCTGGGGGCAAGTGGTTTTTGGCACAAGATATGAATGCCTTTTTTTGCTGCATACTGTACCAGCTCTAGATGTGTGTTCGGAGGGGTGATAATGTCAACAATATCAACCTCTTCTTTGTCCAACATGATCCGGTAGTCCTGATAGACCTTCGGAATGCCAAAGGCTTGGGCCGCCTCTTGTGCTTTGGCCAGATCCAAATCACAAATGGCTTTCAAAGAAACCCCAGGCATCCGTGTCCAGGCTTCCAGATGAAAGCGGGCAAAGTAACCTGCACCAATACAAACCAGTTGAATCATGATGGTTGTTCATTCAATCCCTGATCAGCTTTTACCTGCCACCATAGCAGAATCGCAAGCACATTCAAACTGGCAGCAGTAAAGAAAAATACTGTAACACTTCCTGTCCAAGCTGTGAGGTATGGAAAGGCGAGGGCTGTTACAAAGGATCCCAGATTGCCTGCCATATTCATTGTTCCAGATACTGAACCAGAATTCTCCTGCCCAATATCTACACATAATGCCCATGAGGGAGGCAAACTCATATCTGCTCCAAAGATGGCAATACTCAGCATACATACTGCTCCCAAAGGCGTTTCCATATAGAGGCTGCCAATCATACCGATCGCCGCCAAGGCAAAGCCGATCATCGCTGGAATACGCCGCGATTGATTCCAATTCCCATTTCGGTAGAGGGCATCCACCAGGAAACCTGATACCCAATTCCCTAAAGCACCACAGATAAGTGGGGCAACTGCATACCAACCTGCTTCCATGGATTCGAGTTGGTAAGTCTCTTTTAAGTGAGGAAATAACCAGGTGAGGGCAAAAAAGAAGGTGAAATTACTTGCAAAATACTGTCCAATCGCCAACCACATGTTCTTACTTGACAGCAGGCGATTCAAGCGAAGAACTGAGGGTGAGCTGTGATCTGTTGATTGCTGTCGATGGGTTTGAATAAATGATGCTTCTTCAGGCGAAATGGAAGGATGATTCTCTGGTTTGTCTCGAAATCCTACCCACCACACAAAGGCCCACAATAAGCCAATTCCTCCCAGAATCAGGAAACTTTCTCGCCAGCCATAGGCATCGATGAGCCAGGCAACCAAAGGGAGCGCAAAAGCGGCTCCGAGACGAGATCCCGAAAAGTTGATCCCGATGATAAGTCCTCTTTCCTTCAACGGAATCCAAGAATAAATGGCCCTGGACATTCCGGGAAAAGCTCCTGCCTCTCCCGCACCAAATAAAAATCGAAGAAGCAGTAAACTGAGATAATTCCATGCTGCTCCTGTGAGCATCGTAAAGCCTGACCATATCGAAACAATGGAAGTCAGAGTAATTCTCGGCCCATACTTGTCCGACAACCAGCCACTCGGGACCTGGAACAGGGCATATCCAAGCGCAAAGGCCGACAGGACCCAGCCCATCTGTTTGTCATTCAATCCCAGGCTTCCCGCAATGGGATCTTTGGCGACAGAAATACACACCCTGTCAATGTATAGCAGAAGAGCAAGCAAAAACATGCCTGTTGCGACAAAGAATCTTCCTGGAATGAGCTGTCTCATAAAAAAATGTTCAAACCCTTGTCCTGTTCTCCTCTACATGTCTGTCGATCAAGAAAAGCTTAATTATTCATTATTAAAAAAAAGACTTATGAACATTGTTCAACAAATCGCGGTAAAGGTTTCCCCTCGACAACAATGCAAAGCAATTACTCCCTCCGCAGGAATTCAAGGATGATGGTATCAACATCGCGAACCAACTACAGAAAGTGGCAGAGAACACCTCACGATATTTGAAAAACAGGGCCATCTGATTGTCTTGAAGTTTGAGTTATCTAAGGCAGAAGAAGATCAGAAAATGACAAGCTGGAATGGATTGGAACATTTATCCATCTTGAGCTCAATCCGACTGTTGAGAGGCAAAATCATTCAGATATTTCTCTGGCGACCACCCGAGCAGGGGCACCATCCCCTTGATGAATCTTGAGTGGCAAGGCAATCAACCAACAGCTAGGGGTCTGAATCTGATCCAGATTACACAGTCCTTCCACGATGATCACATCTCCTCCCAACAAAATGTGGTGAATACGCGTTACTTCCTCCAGATTGTTCACATCTGCGACAGATGGAGGCTCAACCCCCAGGATATTTATACCTTTTTCCACACACCAGTGCGCCAATTCAGCAGAAATTCGGGGAAGG
Organism: Bacteroidota bacterium; assembly: GCA_039029315.1. Classification (GTDB taxonomy): domain Bacteria; phylum Bacteroidota; class Bacteroidia; order J057; family J057; genus JBCCCJ01. Next base: position 37,211 of record JBCCGK010000109.1, read on the forward strand.
CCATCGCGATAAACCTTGCTGTCGTTTATGTGTTTGGACCAATCGGTTCGAATGAGAAGGTTATCATCCCATTGAATTATGTCTGCAATTGGTCCTAAATCTTCGACCCTTAACAATTGATTCGGCCGAACATTTGGGATATGTGCGATCCATGCCTTGCCCATCAATCTGTCTGGAAGATAGCGATCGATGGTGCGGTCATTCACACCAAAATGCCAGGGAGCATCCATATGTGTTCCCGCATGTGAGTACAAATGAAGCGTTTTGGCATTCCAACCATCCACTTCGACCGTTCTGGCAACTTCAGATTGGTAGCCCGCCATTCCTTCATGATAGGAGAGTGTCAAGTCGATGATCTTATGTTGTGAGGAACTCATTCTTCAGACCGATTAGCAATATGGCTCATGATAAAGCCGGTAATATCCCTGGTTGTCGCCTCTCCTCCCAGATCGGGTGTAAACAATGCTTTTCGTGTCGCTTCTTCCATTGCTTTGACAAGTGTTGCCGCTGCTTCTGTTTCACCCAAATGTTCCAGCATCAAGGCGGCAGACCAGATTTGGCCCATCGGATTGGCAATTCCTTTGCCAGCGATATCCGGAGCTGATCCATGAATGGGTTCAAACATGCTTGGCCAATCTTTTTCCGGGTTGAGATTTCCACTGCCTCCTAGTCCCAGGCTTCCCATAATCGCTCCGCCTAAATCACTGAGGATGTCCCCGATCATATTGGTGGTCAGAATCACATCAAAATACTCTGGATGCAAGACAAAATTGGCCGATGCAGCATCTACATACATTTTGCGATAAGCAACCTCCGGATAATCCTGAGCAACTTCTTCGATTACCAGGTCCCAATAAGCAAGTGTATGGATCAATGTGTTCGACTTGGTGACATTGGTCACATGCTTCCGCCGACTCTCTGCCAGTCGGAAAGCATAATGTGCGATCCTTTCAATCCCTTTTCGGGTAAAGATATTGGTTTCCGTAGCAACTCCATGCGGCTGATCCCCGTGCAAAATCCGACCACTCTGCACAAATTCGCCTTCATTGTTTTCCCGTACCACAACAAAGTCAATCTCTTTTTCTCCTTTATTGCGAAGCGGACTCTTAATGCCGGGAAATAACTTTACTGGTCGGTAATTTGCATACTGGCCAAAATGGACACGAACCCTTGAGGTAAAATCTTTGAAAGGAAGGGTATCATCTACTGTCGGCAACCCCACAGCTCCAAAAAGAATGGCATCGAAGGTTGACAGGCGTTCAAGTCCATCATCAGGCATAAACTGTCCGGTCTCTATATAGAATCCAGCTCCCCAGGGGAATTCCTCTTTTTCCAATCTGAAGTTGTGAAAGGTAGCGACCGTTTCCAGAATGTTCCAGGCTTCTGGTACAATTTCCTGACCGATGCCATCGCCAGGAATCACCGCAATTTTGTATGTATTCATTTGTTACACTTATGTATCCGCAGCAGGATTTTTTTGAGTTTCATGCCTCAATTGCTCTGCTTCTTTTTTCAAACTTCCATGAATAAACGGAGCAAACATTAAGCCGACAAAGGTTTGTGGATAGTTCGGCATATCCGCAATTCCGATGTCATCACTGGGTTGCTCTCCTTTTGGCAGGTGAAAGGTGCCAAATAATATGTCCCAAAAGATAACATCGCCTCCATAGTTGGAATTTCCTTCTTCCAGTTTGCGAGAATGGTGATAGCGATGATTTTTGGGGGAAGAAAAAATATAATCAAAGGGTCCTAAAATCAGGTCCATATTGGTATGTTGAAAGCGGCCAATGGTCCTTCCCATTAGTCCAGTCACAAATACTACTTCTACGGGTGCTTTGACAAATGCCAGAGGAATCGCCCATAAAAAACTGGAAACCAGTCCTTCCAATGGATGGGAGCGAGTCCCATTGAACCAATATAGCCGTTCGGAAGAGTGATGGACTGCATGCCAACGCCACATGAATTCATTTTCATGCATCCATCGATGATACCAATACCGAAAAAAATCATTGATAGACAACAACAGCAAGACTTGAAGTACCGGATGAAAATGGGCGGGCCAGATTTGTATTCCTATTGGCGAGAGTTCTTGTACAACGATCGCTATTGTTGCGAGTCGCAAGGGACGATTGATATAATCTCCCCAGAATTTCCCTCCGAAAAACAACATCACATCCGTAGACAAATCCTTATCTGCCAGCCACTTTCGGCTAAACGGGATGATATGTTCCAATGGGGCAAAGATTGCCCCCAGGATCAGAAACATAATGATGGTTCCATAAAAACTCCGAACCGTAAATCCATTTTCAACCAACTTGAAGCCCACCACCAGAGTCAGAACCATAAAGAGGGGATAGATGGTGACTTGAAGGATTTTTCGCAAAAGAGTCCCTTCCAACATTCGA
>JBCCGK010000110.1:0-39284 GCA_039029315.1 Bacteroidota bacterium
ATCCCCAGTGTCGACGTGTCACCACAAAGCGACAGCAGTTTCGCGTGGTGCTGACCTGACCTGAAGAACTCGTTGAATCATGGCGAAATCAACTTTACCCAGTAGAAGACGAAGAGGACAGGTGACTGATGAAAAAAAAGCTCAGGCTTTTCTTGATGGCGCAGCAGTCAGTCAGGAGGCTCATAACAAGGCCGAGGAACCCAAAGCACAAAAACCAAAAAAGAAAGGCGTACTGCTTAATCTTTTTCCTCATGAGATAGAAATGATCGACAGTTTGGCAAAAGAAAGGGAGCCCAGACCCATTACAAGGACGGCATGGATCTTAGAAGCCATTTCTGAAAAGATCAAACGTGAAACGGAAGAATATTCTTCTTTGTAGCTCCATTCTTTTTCAAAAGAAAAAATCACACAATCGACCCTCTGTGACGTTTGTGTTTTTTAATTTGTTTTTATGTTTAATTGTTTAGAGTCTGTTAATTTTCTGATTTTCAATTTAATACAATGATTAAAGCGAGTGATTTGGGGGAAGGCACGAGTAAAATGGGGCTTAAAGCGAGCAAAATAGGGCCAACGGCGAGTAAAATGTACCCTATGACGAGAATTTTGGGGATTCGCTGCGAGTGATATGGGGAACAACGCTATTTGATTGACAATCACAACTTCCCTTGAAAAAGAAGCTATTAATAAAAAAGCGAGCAAAATGGGGACAATAGACGAGTAAATTGGGGCTTATTCTGAACCAATCCTGGCAAACCCTTGAAATCAGTTAATTAATGAGGATTTATGCCAAAACTGAAGACGAGTAAAATGGGGAAATCGGCGAGTATTTTGGGGCCTCAATGAGATATTAAGTCTCTTTTGATTGTGATTCTGAGTATGCTTTGTCAAAAAGCGAGTAAAATGGGGAACAGAGAATCCGTCAAAATCTTTTATAAAAGCGAGTATATTGGGGAATAATAGAGCTTAAAGACGAGCAAAATGGGGAAGTGGAAAATGAAGTGTAAATGCCTAATAGCGAGTAAATTGGGGATAAAACGAGTATTTTGATAATCCTCGTTTTTTTTCGTACTTGCTCTCAATCACATATTTAACCTCCGCTTATGGCGAGTATAACCAAGTCTAACCCCCACCTGGTGGTAAAGAGTAATGAGCTTATCAATGCTCGTATGAATGGCTTTTCGGTTGCTCAGATCCGATTGTTTGAAATGCTCATCGCGCAATTGGAGAAAGAACAGGATGAGTTTCAACCACAGAGAATTTATCTCAGTGATTTTGTCTCTGGAACTGGGACCAAACACAAAGGTGAGTTTGAACGGGCACGAGAGGTGACCAAATCACTCATGGGGCATGTGATTGAGATCTGGGATGGAGATAAACTCAAACAAAGGAATATTCTATACAGGGCTGACTACGACAAAAAGAAGCCTTATGTAGAAATTGTTTTTCATCCGGATTTACGGCCATATCTCCTGCAGTTAAAGGAACGCTTTACCTCCTATGATGTCCGGAACATTCTCGCCCTTAAGAAGATTCATTCGATCCGCCTCTATCAATTGTTGAAGCAATATCTGTTCACAGGTACCTGTACTTTTGAAGTTGATCGCTTAAAATACATTCTTGGTGTAGAGCACAAATACAAAAAGTATAATGATTTTAAGAAATATGCAATTCAGGCTGCTCAAAAAGAACTATCAGCGAAATGCGATATCACTTTCGAGTTTGAAGAAATCAAAAAAGGACGCAAAATAGAATTGCTAAAATTCATCATCCACAGACAACAAGGGAAATTTCCTTCTAACAAAAAGGAAGAAGTAGAGCTAGCGATTGCAGAACCAGAACTCTTCAGAACTTTGTGTGATTTGGGCTTGCCAGAGGACCGATGTCGGCTCTACATCAATACGATGGAAGTACGAGATATTCGGGCGGCGATTGAGTATACCAGAGACCAGTTCGAAGCCGGGAGAATCAAAAGTAGCGCAACGGCTTATCTGATCAAATTGTTGGATTCTGATTTTAAAGATCCCAAACGAACCGAAAACCAAGCGTTTCGTCCCAAAAAGGAATCCAGGAAAAAAGCACAAGAACGAAAAGAAGAATTGAAATTGATCAAGCAATTGGAAGCAGAATATGATGCCTACCGAGACCAACAGCTGGACAAATTGGTCAAACATGCTGATCAGGATGACTTTCTTCAATTTCAGGCTTGGGCACAACAGCAATTATTTATCAGTACCAAGCTGTTTTCGAATGGAAAATTCCTGGATGAGCATCCAAGTGTAGACACCTATTTTCGAATCTTCCTGTCTGATAGACTTCCGGAACGCAACCAGGGCTTTATTGATTGGGCCGCCATCAGAGGATATCGACTCTCCTTTGTTTCCGGGAATTTCTGGATTGTGAGAGAGTAGGGGAGGGGTTGAATAATGGAATCCATCATCCTTTAAATGAGCAAATAACTGTTAAGCTTTCTTATCATGTCTAATCAAAAAATAATCGTTGACGGACAAGAAATTACCATTAAACAGGTAGATGATCATGACTATATATCAATCACTGATATGGCAAAGCGAAGAAATCCGGACAATACGATTGTCATTATCCGGGCTTGGTTGAAAAGAAATGCTACGCTTCGTTTTATTGAGCTGTTTGAACAAATGACCAATCCTAATTTTAATCCGTTCCAAATGGAACAGATTAGAAATGAAATGGCTGAAGATGCCAATTACATATCGGCGAAACAACTAATCAATCGAACCAATGCTATTGGAATTCAATCAAGGGCTGGCAGATATGGCGGAACATATGCGCATAGGGATATTGCTTTTGAATTTGCTACTTGGCTTTCACCAGAGTTCAAATTCTATCTGATCAAGGAATTCCAAAGATTAAAACAAGAAGAACAAGCAAAATTAGATAAAGAATGGGATTACACCCGCTTTTTATCCAAAATCAATTATGGTCTTCAAACAAAAGCAATTGAAGAAAACATTCTTCCAAGATTGGAGAAAAAGGATCAATCCTTCGTTTATGCCACGGAAGCAGATCTCATAAACCTGGCAGTATTTGGGTTGACAGCCAAACAATGGAGAGAGCGGTATCCAGAGCAAGCGAAAAAGGGAAATATCAGAGATTTTGCAAGCATCCAACATCTAACAGTCTTATCAAATCTACAATCATTGAATAGTGAATTGATCCGAAGAGGAGCAGAAAAGGAGGCTCGATTTTACTATTTATGTGAGGCTGCTCAATTCCAATTAAGGACACTAACTCACGATAATCGTCTCCAAAAACCTGGTGATTCTTTGAGCTTAAACGACTAAAGAAAAGAAAACATCTGGTTTAAAGTCGTGGAATACCACAACTTTAGTAGTCAAACAAGAAGAGTCCGCTTCATTCCTTCTTTGAGCGCATATGCACTCCAGATTTTCAAAAACCGAAAATATAGGTTAAGAAGCTTTAAAGAAAGGTGGCCTAACGATATCGCAGATAAAATTAAATCCTCATATTGGCCAATAGAGTATCTTATCTTTGTCGCTGATTTCTGCACTCGAAAGCATGGTTCGATTACTTTTCACTAATTCTTTTTCTTCTAAATTCCTCAGACCATAGATGACAGTCCTTGGCATCAGTTTTAAGCCATTGGAGATCTGTCGAGAAGTTTGCCCAGGATTTTTTTTTAGATAGTCGAGTACAGTTTCTGAAATGCCCATGAAAGAAAAAAATTAAGTTTAAGATCCTATCACATCTGATTATTCAAGCCAGCATTTTCAACGCTTTTGCTTTGGCCATTTGGATGATATGTTCAAGCATAGAAAAAAAGACCAGTTCACTAGATTCTTGTGGAGAGAGTTGCTGATGCTGCTTTCTTGACAATAAAAATTCAACCCGTTTCTGCATCTCTTCTGAGAGATGAAAGTTAAGAATCTGATCAGGTTGATTGGTTGCCAAAAATTCAATGAGGTCATTGAAAATGTCAAGTGAAATTATAGCAATTCAGGCATTTGAATCTAAAATAATGAAATCAAGCGAATTCAGGGACCTAAAAGATTTGATGGATTTTTGTTCAGTTTTGTTTTTTTGTGTAGTATTGGGTAATAATGGATATAATTAGATAATGAATCAAAACGATGAATTTATTACGGTCGCTCAAGCGGCCGAAATTTCAGGAAGAAATCAGAACACAATTTATAACTGGCTTCAGGCAGGTATATTAACCCGATATAAGTCAGGAAATAGAACACTCATTAAAAAAGAAGAATTGATAGAATATCTTAGACCAAAACCAGAATAAAGATTAAACAAAGACGCCCTCACTGTCTCCGCCACAGATCCAGTAAGGGCTAAAACCATTAAGATTCTATGACGAAAGTACAAATCTTTCGGAGATTGAGGCAAATATGCCTCTCTCCACTTTGCACACTCCTTTTCTTAGCCTTCCTCTTTCCTGGTTGTGAATTCTACCAGGAAGCCCATCAGTATCATCGCTGGCACATGCAGCAGATCCAGCGCCCCTGGCCTGACGTTTCTACAGACAGCTGTTCTGAGGAGCTTTACGAACATTCCGAAACTTTCGTAAAGCTGTCCGATTCGGAGAAAGGAGGGTACCTAGATGCTTAGTTCTATCATTGAATTCATCAAGGCCCTGTTTGGAGTCTTTTCCTCTGATCAGCATGTAAAAGAAAAAGCCCGCATCGCGACTGCCTGTGTGCTGGGAATCTGGACTCTGGCATTTGCTTCGATCTGGCTGTCTGAACCTGTCTACCGCGCCTTTGCTGTCGATTATGGCTCCGATCATGCAGATCGGCTTGGTTATCTGATTGCATCAGTGGTAGCTTTTCTGATCCTTTGTTTTGGTGGTGGGGTTGCTGTCAATGCTGCCCGGGGCTTTGATCAGGACAATCCCCATCCCATCGATGCGAGCTTCCCACTGGTGATTTTGTGTTTTATCTGGCTGGCTTTGGTGGCCGGAGATATGTTCATCCAGTGGTATGGCTCAAGCCTGCGAGCTGTGGAGAAATCCGGCCAGATCAAACAAACTGCTCAGGTGGTGGCCAATCCCTACAGCGGTGAAATCCTGAGTCTTAAGGCAGATTTGGCTGATCTGGATTTTCGCAATTCCTGGTGTCAGACACACAGATCTCGTCATGGCTCCACCTATCAACAGGCTTTTGCCAAATCGCAAACCGGCGATTGGACCCCCAGCTGCAAGCATCAGAAGATTTGGTACAGCAATCAAAAGGACAAGGCCCTGCGGGATCAAAAAAGGCAGTTCATTGCCTCCTACCAGCAAAAAGGCGATGCTGCACTTAGTCTGTCCCAGAAAGCATTGGAAGATGAGAATGATACCATCCTGAGTATCCGCTCCACTGTCAAGCGCACACTCAGAGTATTGACCTTTGTGCTCTATCTCATCCAGCTTCTGCTCTCCATCTATCTGGCTTTCTATCTGGATCTGTGGGAGAGCAAGTTTCCGCTCTCAGTTGTTTCTTTTTGGGACAAGCACAGAAAAAAAGAAGAACAGATTGGTTTTGTACAGGCCAGCGCTCAGAAAGCAGAACCTTTCTCATCTGCCAACATCAATCGCCTGAAAGCAGACATTGAGAAGCTGCGAAAGGATCTGAAAACTGTAAAGTCGCATAACAGTCAACTGTCCAATCAGCGATCAGAATTGCCAGGAGAAAGTGGCAAAGATGCCGGGGGATTCGTGTACAGTAGCCAGCGTGAAATTCGCATGGACAATTCACATCCTGCTTTTTCCAGCATTGTACAGCCAGATGTGTACAGGGGCATCGATGAGAAGAAGTACAAACAGATGGTCAAAGCAGCGAAGAAGGTGCTTACAGACCAAGGCAAGTATAACCAATCAGCAATATCCCGAATGGCTGGGATCTCCAGGGCATCTGTACCCAAGTATTTGAAGATCGCTTTTGAAAAAGGAGACTTGAGACAGTGAGCCCCAGGTATAGACATGCCTCATGCACATACCTGGCAGCGATGTTCACATAGCTGTTGGCAGAGGGCAAAGCGGAAGCGATAGACATGATAGGCTAGGGGAGGGGAGCCAGTTTTCTCTGGTTCCCTCCATACAAGCAGCTGCTCAGCAAATGGTATCCCTGAGGAGTATTCAGGCGCTGATGCGCTCGGGGGCATATGCAGATAGTACAGAGCAGGCTCGTGAGCTCCTTCATCGAAGTCCTAGGAACTATCAAGTCTTCAAGCAAAGGTTTCCTGCTTTTGCGGCCCATAGCCTGATTCCCATAGGCCAAAGCAAACACCTCAACAATTGCCAACAGCACAGCGGCTATATTGCCCTGGACTATGACAAGCTGAGCCGATCAGAATTGGAGCGCAGCAGTAAGATCCTGAAACGCCTGCCTTGGGTGGCTTTTGTCCACACTAGTTTATCAGGCCAAGGCCTTTGTGTGTTGATTCGAACACCCCTGGCAACAATAGAGAATCACGGAAGCTACTACAGGCTTGTTGCAAGGGAACTGGACGAGCTATTGGACCTGAAGCATGATCCCAGCGGAAGGAGTCTCAACCGGCTGCGATTTCTTTGTCATGACCGAGGGGCCTATTGCAATCCGGGGGCAAGGCCATTTCCCATTGTTCCCAAGCTTCCCAGCCAATGTTCAAAAACCAGAAAGGCAGAACCAAAAGATAGTCCCAAAGAAAATCCTAAGAGAAAAAACAAAAAAGCAGGAAGCAGAGAGATCAGAATGTTGATCCGGATGCTGGAGCAGCTTCGAAGGCATCAACTTCCATTATTCCGCTGTTATCGAAGCTGGATGCTGGGAGCTTATGCCTTGTACAATCTTCTGCCAGCAGAGGAGGCAGAGAGATGGTATCATGATTTTGCCAACCTCTCAGAGGGCTACAATCAGGCGGAAGTGAAACAGAAACTGAGAGCCATCCGCCAAAGCAAAGAAGCCAATGACGAAAAACCTATCCTGAGAGCAGGCATGGGAACACTGGTATATTTGTTTCGTCAGGCGGTAGGTGGCAAAGCCATTGATCCAACATCCATCTTTCAGCCATCAGTTGGAGATCCAGATGAAAGGAATCCCCTAGGAGATGATCGAGATCTGTGGCGGAAGCCGCTTATGTACTATATGCCAGGTTGCAGGAATAGAACAAAAGCACGCCGCTCAGCGCTTTTGTGTTACATTCACAGGCATGCAGGCATGGACCCGCTTGCGCCGCATTTGTCCCATTTGGATCAGCTCAGTAAGCAGATGACCTGTAGCAAAAGTGCGATGTCCAAAGATCTGCATGCTCTGGAATCAGCTGGGCTAATCCGATCTCAGCATCTTCATGCTCATAGCCTCAACCGCAGCAAGGTCTATCAGATCACTGAGGAGGCCTTGCATCTGCTTTGCAAATGTGTCAGCAAAGAGCATCAAGCCCAGGCAGCTATTCAAGATCCTCAGTCTGGCAAGTCAGGAGAAGTATCAGCCTTGAAGGAGGATGTGAGCCCATGTTTCGATTCAGCCTCCTATAAGATAAATATTCCTTTACCTGGGCTAGGGGAGGGGAGGCGCCAATCAAATGAAGAAAAAACAAGAAAAAAAGAATTTCCAGCGAGTGAAAAGCCAAGCCGGACTGAGGAAAATCTGGAAGTGCCGCAGATCATCCGCGCCCCAGATCAACATGCGATTCTCTCCGCCTGGAACCGATTCCGCCAGATCCTTCGTGGCCTGTCAGGCAAAACCCGCTGCGGACAGAAGACAGCTGAACAGTTCCTCCAACTAGCCCGAAAATATCCAGACAACATTCACAGCATTGCTCAGCAGGTGCTCAATAAGCCTCCAGGCCAGATGCCTTACTGGTGGCTCAAAGATGAATGCTTCGATTTGCGAGCCAATGGAGTCATTCTCAATTCTGTGATCACGCATCAGGATATTGCGAAATGGCGACAGATGCGACCGCCTCCAGCAGAGCGTATGGTGTTGATCAGAAGAGCAGAGGTAGATTTTTCAGTGCTGTCTTTGCAAGGGCCATTCAAGCAGCCGCAAAAAGTTCCGAATGGAGTGGTGTATTGTTTGAGCGTAAGTGGGGAGTTATTTGTGAATCGGGATGGAGTGAAGGTGTCCCACACATGTTGAGTTCATCTTTTTTATATCTGGTATTTTCAACTTCTAGGCCTTACAAGCCGATTAAAAACAATACTGATCCGCTTGATTTCCAAGAAACTTTAACATTGGATTTGAGTAAAAAGAGCGAGATTGAAAAGAACAAATTGGTGAATCTTCAATAACAATAGACTTCACGGTTCCATTTTTCATTGTCCAATCACAAATTCCCTCAATCTTAAAATGGGAATCCTCTAGAACTGTAGACCCAAAATAATTTTTGGAAAAGACTTTATCTAAAGCGTAGAAAAAATCAACATCCGAAATGGTACAGTGAACGTAATTAGGTTTTTTTCTGAAGGATTGTTCATCCCTAATTCCAACCCTAGAATGAATAATAGTTTGTGCACTTTTCACCCAATGAGGTCCCAAATGGATTGTCACTGATTGAATAGAATCTATATTTACGATCGATATATGTCTTGTTGATGAAGGAATATTCACACAACTGGATAGGATTGATAGGATCACGATAATAAATATACTTAAGGCTTTTAATGTAGGCATATTATTATATTGACTAGTCAATTTGAAAGATAGAAATAGAATTAGCGGCACCAAAAAGAGTATTTTTCGAATAGGATCTAAATTGCCTTCTGCGAACCTTTGGCACGCATAATCTTCGTTATTTGTTTTGCATTTTTGAGATCCTTCTTTATATAATAAACGGCTTCTTTCCTGTTTAACTCATGCGAAGGGGTTTGCGACCAAAGGCCACCTTCCACTTTTATAGAGCATATGGTTTTGATCCGCAGAGCAGAAGTGGATTTTCCAGTGCTGTCTCTGCAAGGGCCATGCAAGCAGCCACCAAAAGTGCCAAATGGGGTGGTGTAAAGTTTGAGAGTAAGTGGGGAGTTATTTGTGAATCGGGATGGAGTGAGGGTTAATTTCCTTTACAGAGAATCAGGTGATACCCATGCAGAATAATCAGCAAATAGGAAATGATGCACTGAACATATCAGCAGCAGAGCCATTTACATCACTGCCTTGCCCTCTTTAGCATATTCGCGATGAATGCCATTGAGCAACTGTGCCTGAGACAGGCAGTCAGACTCCTTCCCCAAGGCCTGCAAGCAGCAGTACTGCACCACATTGACGATGCTGGAGCCGGAGAGTTCATATTGGCGGGCGATCTGAGAAAGGTCCAGATCGGCTGCAAGCCTGAGTCGATCCGGCAAAGCGTCCTCCCAGAGCTTGTGTCGCTCAGCAGTTCCAGGGATGGGAAAGTGGATGATGGATTGAAACCGCCGGACGAATGCCTCATCAATATTCGACTTGAAGTTGGAGGCGAGGATGACCAGTCCGTTGTAGTGCTCCACCCGTTGGAGGAGGTAGGCGACCTCCTGGTTGGCGTATTTGTCGTGGGCGTCGCGCACATTGGTTCGTTTGCCGAAGAGGGCATCTGCCTCATCAAAGAAGAGAATCCACTGTTTACCCTCAGCCCTCGCAAAGAGATTGGAGAGATTTTTTTCGGTTTCCCCTATGTATTTGGAGACCACCATGGAGAGGTCGATGCGGAAGACAGGCAGATCAAATGCCTTGCCAAGCAGGGTGGCGGTAAGGGTTTTGCCGGTTCCGGGCGGCCCATAAAATAGCGCCCGATAGCCGGGTTTGAGTCGTTTGCCTAGTCCCCAGTCCTTCATGAGCGTCTCATGCTGCTGTAGCCAGATGTGGAGTTCGTCGATTTGTTGACGCGTTTCCGTAGGCAACACAAGATCCTCCCACTCCATCCGGGTTTCCAGTCGCTCAGCCGGAAACTCCATGCTGAATTTCGGCAAAGATGCATTGCCTGTCGTAAACAGCTCCACATATTCCGGATTCATGACGATCTGCCCGCTCATGGGCGGTTCGTTCTTCTCCGGAGCTGCCAGCCACAGGATGCGCTCTTTGGCAAAAAAATGATCCGGCCCGAAGAGCTGCTGCGCTTCGAAGCGCTTTTGGAGATCGTCGCCCGCGAGGAGGAAGAGGGCGGTTTCGCCCGTGGGCAGGAAGCCCCGGTGGTGTTTGCCTCGGATGCCGCCGAGTTGAGGAAAGTTGCCCTTGGGGGGGAGGAGGGAGTCGAAGAACTGCGGGCGGATGTGGGGGATGAGGGCGAGGAGATACACCAAAATTTCAGAATCTGTCAATTCTCTGTGAATGGTAATGTTTGGAAAAATCATCAAGTAATCGCCCTTAGGAAATGACAATTGCCGGAGCAGAAGTACATCTGATTCCAGTTTATTTTTCTTTAGGTGGATAAAATATTTTTCTAGTATGTCAAAAAAGATTTCCAAAGTTCCTATATTATGTATTCAGTAACGGTTAGGGTGTTGATGCCTTTTTGCTTGCCCTTCAGATTGTTTTGAATTTTCCAGTATCTGATATTAGTAGTACCAGATTCCGTCATCATCTTTTTTAATTCAGTGGCTATATTTTCCTCGAATTGGCCAGACTTTTCCATCTCTTTTATGATTGCCAGAAAGTATTTCTCGCTTCCTTGTTCTACTTCTTGGCCTTCGTATATTCTCGTACTGTTTCCCCCTTCTCCGCCTTTCGACTCGATGATAAAAATTCTTCCATCAGGTGTCTGCCAAACCTGATCAAAATCTCCCGGTCTTGACTGGGAATCAATGATTGACAAATTGGGATTGGGATAGAGCCGTTTTATCCCTGGAAATAAGATTTTGAGATAAATGGCAGAAGAAATCTCCCCAATTCTGTTGGAATAAAATCTCCAATTGTTCAATCTCAATTTCTCAATTTGATTTCTGGTCTCAGGATCAGAAACACTTTGTTTCCATTGCTCAAATGAATCATCCTCCATCCGAAGTTGATAGGCTTTTTCCTGCATCCTCTCTAATTCTGGTAGCTGATCAACCACATCCCCTGAGGAGGCATCATGCGCTCTGGTTGATTCTTTGAGGGATGAATGAAAGGAATTGTCTAAATCAACGATATATTGTGCTTTCACGATGGCTTCCCCTCCTTCGGAGAGAGCGGGTTTGTTTTTCTGCTTGATCCACCATCGGCGATTGGGGCTGTTCTGGGTGAATTCGTACCGCCATCCTTCCTTATACCGATCTACAAATTGTTCTTTGGAAAATTGTCCTCCATACCCTTCCGCTTGGATTTGTTCATAAGTGGTCTTGGCTTCTGCTTCAATATGATTCTTTGTCTTTTGTTTGGGATCTCCCAAATCCTCCAAATCATCGGTTGAGGGTTGCTCCTCTATAGACTTTGTGTCCTCATTTGTTTGATCTCTGTCTGTTTTTCTTTGATTTAGATCTTGATTTTGAGGATCATTTCCTTCATGTATCTGCTTCAAGGGCAAATTTTCAGACTCCTTATTTGAAGACTGCCGCTTTCTTCCCCCTTCAATGGAAAACTCTTCTGGATTATCTTTAAAATATTTTTTCCAATTCTCTCCTCTTATGTTATCAATCAAATAATACTGTTGTTCCCCTCCTGCTAAGATATCTTTGGTCTCCCCAAAGACATCTTTTTGACTTATGGCCATATACTCTTTGGTATTGAGATCGACCTTCTCAAGATCATCTATTTTTATTTTTCCCTCAAAATCCAACATAGGACCTACAACTCCATCCCTGACTTGCAACACTACTTTGGATTTTACAATGTATTTCCTGACAACTAGGTCATCCCCTTTATTATTTTTCCATTTTTCCAAAATGGCCAAGTCCTCCCTTATGTCCTGAATCTTCTTCATTTGATTTTTGGATCCCCAACCTCCCGGATTCGGATTTCCACCATTTTTAAGTTCTACAATGTAGATGGGATCGCCTTCTGTTAATGTTCGTTCGATAACAGGATTGGTAGTCCGATAGGGGGGATGTTGACCGATTCCCTTGTGGTAACTATTCACTTCTTCAGGGGTAAGAACTCTTCCATCTTTGAACCCAAGGTCAAATGCGTACTTTCCATTCTTCAATTGTATAAGGATGTGCCCACTTTGAAGGCGCATAATAAATTTTCCCGTGTATTCATTTTCAAATTTTCCGGTTTTTGCTATGCCCCATTTGTTAGGATAAAAGATTCCATCTTTTTCCGTGGCGACTACCTTGCCGTTGTATTTGATTGTTTTGTTTCCCTCCTTATCAATTTCATAGGAAAGGTTCGTATTTCTAAACTCAGTTTCTGATTTATGAGATTGGTCCGTTTCTATTTTTTTCTTTTCTGAGGCTTGAGATGATATTTCCTGAGTTGGATATTGATCTATATGATCCTCATTCTGTCTGATTTCGATCTTTTCTTCATCTGAATATGATCTGAAATCTTGTTCTTCAGTATTTTTTGTTGGACCCTGTTCATCCTTGCCGAATTTTTCCTCTATATAAGTAGAGGGAGGCTTATTCTCATTCACATCTTCGGGTTTGATAGATCTTCCATCCTGGTTCTCATAACTTGTGGGAGAGTTTTGTCCTCCTTGATCAGAGGTTCGATCTATCTGAGCAGGATTGTTCCTCTCTTTGAAAAGGTGTGGTCCATAGTCGTGATTCTTTTGAGTTTTGGATGAAGTCTGGGTGCCATGGTCAGAACTTCCTGCTTGGGAGGTTGTTTTTTTGCGAAAACTTCCCAAGGCTGTACCCAATGCAGATTCAAACAAAGTGAAACTGACGTTTTGGGCAGAAAGTAAATCATCCCCATGGCTTTTCAAGATTTCGTAATAGGATTGTTCTAGCAGGAGTAAGTCCTTTCCAGTCAGAACAACCTCTGTCAGTACATTTTCTGTAATATTTTCTCCTAATTCTGCTCCATACTTTTTGACAATGTTCTTAACCCCTAACTTGGTACTTCCTTTGGTTACCTCTTTTCCCAGTTTATTAACCGCTTTCTCTATGGTAAGGCCATCCCCTACAGATTGTAGTACCCGACTGACGCCAAAAGAGATCAGTTCGTTGACCAAGACTTCCCCAGCATCACTCATTGTCAATCTACCACTCATTGCCTGAATGGATAGGGTTGCCCCGCTTGAAGCAGCCATGCTAATCAGGGAAGTGATGAGGGGAGTGGCTGTTCCCGCTGAACAAATCTCCACAACGAGTCCTACGACTATCCCCACCACGGCAGTAGCGATTGCTACATTTTGATCTACTTCATTGTGGAATTCTGTTCTTGCATTGTCATAGGAAGCCGCAGCAGCAATGAGCATATTCACGCCATCTTCTGAAAAGTCGCTCTTCTTTACTTTCTCAAACAAATCGTTGAAATGTCTGTACTCCAGATCCAAAACCTCTCCTAAATTGCTAAACTCATTTCCATTGAAGAATTTGGTTCTGGCTTTGTGTTTGTCTTGTATCCTGTAATGGAGAAAATGAGCGATTCTTTCAGGGTGTTCGTACTCCCCGAACGTAGGAACAATAAATAAATCCAACATGTCCTGATATTCGTCTTCTTCTAACTCGGAAACACCTGGATTAAATGGTCCGAAAGGATAGACCGTAGCTGTGAGTTTGTTCTTGTATTTGCGAAAAAGCGCTAGAGAAGCCTGGTCATATGCTTTCTCTTCCTCATGGTCTTCATCACCCTCATATGTTGGGTTGATTTCCCCCTTGTCAAGAATATACCCCCACCTGAATTTCTCTTTTTCTTCGGAAGAGAGGTTCTGAAAATACAATTTCAATACTTCTTCGCTCGTGCCGATTTCGTCGTAGCTGGAGGGGTCTAGTAGATCAAACTCCTTTCCGACTGCATAGTCAAAAGTCGAGGAGGGGAGGGTTCCAAACTTGATGATATGTAGGACAATGGCCTTTTCTTCTTCATTTAAGTTTTCTGCCAAAATCTTCGCAAACTGTCTATTGTTGTGGAAAAAGGTTTTCCTTTGTTCTTCATCCATTGCCAAAAGGGCGGCAAAGATTGTGTGTTCTCTGTCATTGATCGCAAATCCCCCAATGATTTCGATTTCTGAAAGCACATTTGTGTCCTTGTCATACATCCCTTTTAAAAAAGCTTGCTTTCTTTGTTTGCCTCTTTCTGTCAGAACCTTCTTTGGCGGTATGGGGGTTCCCAAGAGGCTAGCCAGACTATACTCTAACTCATAATTTTCTCCCGTTTCATTGATTGCTATAGCTTCAGCAAATCCATTTAGAAACTGATACACCTTTGGATCCAGGAAAAATGATCGATACTCTTTAACTGTTACTCTCCTGAGGATCGAAAGAATGGTTTCATAATTATACACTCCCATATATGATCCTGCGCTCAACAAAGTAGCCTTTTTTTGTGCCAAAGGATTGTCCCCAGACTTAGTCAATAAATCTGCCTTCTGCTCATTGTCCTCAATACTTTTCAAAACGGTTTGATTGGTGGAAATGCTTTTCATCTGTTCCCGCTCCTTTTTCAGCACCTGAACCAATTTTGAGAGCGCTAGAAGGGTCCTTTGATTGCTGTTTCCCTCATATGTATTGGAAAAGGCAATGCCAATATTATGTCTTTTCAGGTCTTCTTTGAATCTGAGGGAGTTCAAATTTTGCAAGTCTTGGGATTGCTCAAACTTCTGATAATACTTTAAGTCGTCATCGGTCATTTGAATGATGTCTCCGACATGCTCGACTCCTTCCTCATCATTGTACAAGGCAATCCGGTACATAGCCGCAGTAGCTGTTTCGACCGGCTTATTTTGCCTTGATATACTCATTTGTTTCAAAGCCCAAAATGCCTTTTCTGAATTTTCCATAAATTTCCATTCCCCCTTTTCTCTCATTTCAATGAATAAATCTCTCCGATCTTTGGGAGAGAGATCCAGCATTGCATTTAACACGGATGACTCATCATCATCCCAAAAGCCCTTCATCATTGTGATTCGTTCATGTACGATATCTTTCCAGCTTTCCTTCCCTAATGGCCCAAGCTGTTTTCGGATTTGGTAGTATTCATCTTCATGGTAGTCGAAATGATCCTTGATGGTCTCTGTGACATAGGTTGGATTGTCGTGTAAGTATGCCCAGTCATCTGGAGACAAATTGGGTTTGTCAAGCAAATAGACAATGACTTCTTCATTGGTATCTGTCGAAATGAGCCCTTGGGTAAACATAGATGAAACCCAATCGGGATTATTTATGTAGGCATCTATTTTTTCATCTATTCTCGAGAATTCAAAAAGGATTCTCATGGCCTCCAGCCTCTTTTCCTTGCTCAGGGAAGTTTTTCCAAGATGAACCAGCGCATTGAACAAACTGTGGTCATACACCTCAGAGTATTGCTTGACAAATATTTTTAGTATCTGGTTCTTTTTTTCGGTGCCAAGCTTCTCTTCTGTGGAATTGATTGCATCTACCACTTTCAATAAGTCATTACTATCTGGTTGGTCTGTACCAGATACCTCGATTAACACCTTAAGGAATTTTGTAGCGATAGATTGGATAAGAGCTTCTTGTTCTTGTATCATCTTTTGTTGACGCTCATATGCCTGCTGATTGAGTAGTTTGATGTGTTCTTCAACCTGCTCTTTCGTCTCTGGGGTATACATGCCAGGATACTGAAAGTCCTTAGGCATGATTTTCTTTTGTACATCTTTTACCAACTGAGCAAAATGGTATCCCAGAATAGGCCCCTCTCCTTTGGCAGCTTCATATAGTTGTTGATTCTTGCTGATCGCATATAAATCTTCAATCAATTTCTCCGAATACTGATACCGACTCCGATTATAGGTTTCGATAGAGCCAATTCGCTGGATTTGGCCTACTTTTTTCTCGCTCAGGGGACTTATCCGGTACCATAAGCCATTCATACCCTGCTCCTTTGCATATGCGTACGCTTCGCTATAGGAATACGCATATATGTAGGAGACACTTTCTTTTCTTCCTAGAAACATCTCTTCCCCTGTATCCACCTTGATATGGTGCACACTTGGAATAGGATCTTCTGGTGTCCAGCCGCGATCGATACTTTTCTGTATCCAAGCATCCAATTTGTGGGTAGATAATTCTCGATTCTTAGGCTTGAATAATTCTCTCAAAGATTCTGGATCAGGAAGCAGCTCCTCTGTTTCCTTAATTGGTTCCTGGATAGGAGCGGAAAGATCGTCTGTATCTGGCCCATTTGCTCTATCTTGACTTTCTACTTGAGAAGATACTTCTCGAGAGTCGGTTGATTCCTGTTCTTGCCTGGCGTATACGGGGGCTTCTTCCAACTCCTCTGGACTTTCCTCTACTGATTGATTCAATGGGATTAATTCACGTTCATGTGAACTCCACTGAATATTGGGGACGCTAATTTCATATTCAAACACATTTAGGGGAGCTACATATTTGCTCTTGAATGCAGACCAGCTCATGGCTTTTCCATTTTGCCCAATCCCATGTCTTTGCAAGAATAGCTTTGAGTAAAAGGCTTCCCAATACCGCTTTAGGATGATTTTATTGATGTGAAAAGTGTGATGGTCCGGAATGGAATAGGCATCACTTTTGCGTAATTTTTGAAGTAATTTGCGTTCTTTTTTGCGAGAGAGTGTACCATCGGGATTATTGCCTCCTCCTTTGAAAAGAAAGCTTGCTTCGAGAAGGGAAGATTCTGATTCGCTTCCAAAATGGGAGAAAAAATCACGATAGCCCTGAAACTCTGCCCGGGAGATTGAGTTACTAGCCTTGTTCTCTGACCCAATATGATGCGTTTTAGTTTTTGACATATCCTCCAGGTTCCTACCTACCCCCACTCAACCCACACCATCTCGTCCATCCAGGACAATTTGATAGCAGAGATAGACCAGGGCAATTGACTCAATAAAATATCATATGCTTCTTGTTCGACCTGGAGCTGCCAGCCTTCCTGCTTGTGCGTGAGCTTTCCTTCTCGCTGAAGGAAAGTCTCTCGTAGGCTGTCTGGCTGAGTGTTTTGGAGTTTGCTCCAGTGCTGGATGAGTGCCAGGAGAAGTGCCTCACTGGCAGTCTTTTCTTTGGTTGTGAGGGCAGAGGGGTACAAGAGGACTTCCTCGAATGGATAGTCACAGAGCAGCTTAAACAACAAGCACTCGTATTCCGGGACGTCCTCTCGGCCTGTGCATAGATAGGCAAGCAAATGGATGGCTTTTTGCTGAGCAGCGGGATCTTGAAACTGCTTGCCTTCCATAAGGCCTAACTTTCGGAAAAATTGTCCCAGCCAGGGCCAGAGCAATACGACACCGGCATAGGAGACATAGTGAACGTTGCGCTTGACGTTATAGGTACCAGCCTGATGGTAAGGCTGTTCCAGCGTAGAAGATAGCGATGGATTTGCAGGAGGAATCTTTTTGGCGGTTTGTTCAGCAATGAGCTCAGTGCCCTCTGTGTGCCCATGTATCAGTTGCCCCAACAATTGTTCTCTTTTGACTGGTGAAAGACCTTGTTGAGCCTTCTGGAGGATCGTGCTTGTTGTAAGCGTGTAGGGAGATATGCCGGAATCTGTCAGTTGAAGGATCGCCACCACCTCCCGGAAAACAGCTTCCCCAAACTGATAGGCCAAACGTGTGCGGGCTGGCTTCCTAGATAACACCTGCTTCCATTCAGAGGGGCTGGCAGTAGCCAAAGCTGGCAACACTTTCTCCTCAAAATCCGCCATATGCGCTACCTCAATCCACCAAGGCAAATTGCCGGAACGGAGATATTGAAACAGGGCTTCTATGATTTTTCCCTGCTGAGGAGCAATGCTGAGAGATGGTTCCTCGGTCTGCTGTTGGGAGCTCCTATTCTGTTGGAAACTCGACTGAAGCTCCTTCTCCGCTGCCTGTAGGAAGAGCGTCGGGAGGTCTCGCTCCAATTGCTGGAGAGACACCTGCCCCAGATCGAGCACCAGGGTATCCAGCGATACCATCCGATCTGCCGGGGCAAAGCGGTCAAACAGCTGCTCTAGCTGTGCTGAGATTTGATCCTCAAAGATGCGCGTCACCTCTTCCGCAATGGGATGGTGATTTTCCCGGGAGGCAAGCTGGACTTCCAGGATCTGCCGCTGGATGATATGTTGTTGAGTGTAGGACATGAATTATGGTCTTGTGCCCCAAAAAGGCAGATTGAGTTGGCGTAAACCAGAGCGATAGACCAGTCCTGTCGCTGGTCCGGGTGGAGTAATATGCTGCCAACAACACTCCTTGCAGTCGAGCATGACTTCGATGAATTTGTTGTGTGCTTGTACCAACTGTTGCTCGGTGGAAGCAGCCTGCATGAATCGGCTCAGCCAGCGTTTATAGGCATTCTGAAAGCCATTGAGCGAACGGTTGACCACTGGGAGACTCGTATCCACATCCATCCAGCAGATATGCGCATAGATGTGGGAGGGCAATTCTTCTCGAACCACCCGCTCGGCATATTGCCGGAAGGCGGGGTCTCGAAACCTGCTGGCTCCCTCCAGTTCTACATGAGGGGCATTATTGATACTGAAATCTCGCTTCCAGCCGGAAGGAAATACTACCGTCACATGAAAAGAATAGGGATCCATGACCCGATAGCCTTTGCCCTGTTGATCTGGATACAGATTGAACACAGGCAGCAAGCGATGGGTTAGAATGGGCGAGGGATATCGGATGGTGGGACGTAGCAGGATGTGCTCCAGCAAATAAAATCCTTCGCAGTCCAACTGCTCCTGGTGCCGCCAGAGATATTGAACAAAAATGTTCATCCCTTGCTGGGCGTCAGTATACGAGAAAAAAGGATTGCTTTCTGCCATGGGGACCCCATTTGCATCCTTTAGGACAAAATGAAATGGACCAATGCTATTTTGTTGCGAAGGAGAAATGACATAATGGGAATAGTCCATCGCCCATTGCAGAATCCGGATTTTCTCCTCCTTTTCAGCAACTTCTCCACTTCCATTTGGAAGGAAAGAGTTGGTGATGCCCGTCAGCTTCATGTTTGCATTGTGCCTGCGAATTTCAAATGCCTGATTATTCAGGAGAGGGAAATGCGCCGCATCCAGCAAATTCCAGCTGAGATCGCGTCGCATATACGAATGAAACCCCAGCTTCCTGCTAACTCGCTGTTGAAAACCAGAAACATTGGTGGTATTCCAATAATCTGGCGGCTGGCCCACGCCTTTGGGGATGATCTTGCGGTAGTTGAATGCGCGCGCCCGACACGCACTGATGGCGGGCAGTTCTCGCAAGAAGGTCAGTTTGTCTTCGATCACCTCAGTTGCCGCCTCGGGCTGCTCCAGCATCTGATACATCAGGATGGAGTAGTCTGTGAAGTCCTCTCCGAAGCGAGCCAGGACATGATTGAGAAAGCGGTTTCTTCGATCGTAAAAAGTCGCTTCCTGCTCTGATTCGGTGGCCAGTTGGCTTTCGTAGTTTGCATATCCCTGGAATAAGTTATCCACCCCAGGTACTTCCGCCAAAGTCTGGTAGAAATAGGTCCGATTTACCGTGCCTTGAAGAGAAAAATAGTCTTTCAAATTCACCAACTGGCTCAGGAAATTGGCGAGGAACTGTTCATAAAACAGCAGATAGCCTTTGAGTTGCAGCGCTTGTGTCTGGCGGGCAGGAGTGGCAGAAGGCGGAAGACCTTCCTTCCCAATCCCATAGGTCAGCGGAAAATCGTGCTGAATAGAGTAATAGGCTGGGGGTTCCTGGGGGGTGATCTCTGGAAGTTGGGGTACTTCAAGGCCCGGCAAACTGGGCAAGGGAAACAGGAGAAAATTGACCAGGTCATAGGGGGGGAGAGGCGCATCTCTTAGATTGACATAGGCCTCAAACGCTTGGGATACTGAATCCTGATCGACTTGCTCCAAACTGAGTTCCAAGCCATTTCTCCTAAAGTTCAGGCAATCTATTGTCCTGGCTACGTCAAGCTTGGGACGAATGAAATCTCCAGCCTCCAGCGTGAGGCAATTTCGTACGTTCTCAGCCAGCAGATTCTGATTGAGGTAGCTGCTGATGCTGAAGTTGTGGACGGCAAATATCCCTGGAATATCCATGAGGATGTTGATGAGATCGGAGGTAAAAACGGCATTTCTGCGTTGTTTGTTGATGAGATCCTCTTGTCGGATATAGCCATGAGTCAGCAGGGGACCTTCAAAGATATCTTCCAGCAAATAGCCTTGATCCAGCATCTCTTCCAGACTGTGAAAGGGAATGTCAGGGGAGAAAAACTGATGAATCGCCTTGAGGATGCGGGTAAGCACTTCCCGAGGCTTGGCGTCGGGCATGAGTTCGATGTCCCCGCAGAGGGCGATGTCCTGTTGGCGGATACCAATATACTCACGCACAACTTCCCCCAGATTGCGATGGGCATACAGGCGGCTTCGTACGTTTTGTAGGATTAGCCCGATCTCTTCCAATTGGATTTTATAGTGTTCGAGACTTTTGAAAATGAAGCTCGTAGGAGATAGCTGCCCAGTGAGATTGGATGGTAAGCTATATGCCAGGCTCCTAACTTTGACCTGAATGGTACTGGTATGTAGTACAAGATTGCTGTCCTTGATTTGGACTGTCAGATCAAGCAGATGCGCATAATGATCATCATCGGTCAGGTTGACCATGCTGCTTAGGCTGACACTCTCAATGCTTCCCTGCTCCATCCAGATATCCTGAGGTTCCAATTGATCCCAATACGGCAACAGGATTCCCTGGCCAGGGAAAGCAGCCAAGCTGATATAATTGTCGTTCAGGCGCTGCGGTTGAATTTCCAGTTGAATGGTGTAGAGTCCGTTGGGGACAACGGGCTTTGTCTCAAAACCGGATACGGTATTTTCCTGATAGGTGAGGTAGGTCGCTTGAGGTTCATTGGGCGGATCGAGTTTCAAACGGCAGAAAAAATCCTGCTCAGAGGATTCGGCTTTGAAGAGGAAGGCATTTTTTACACCACGCACGACTTTCTCCTGATCCATGATCTTGACATCTATCAGCAGCTTTCGATAGTCGTCAGGGGTGAGGGGGCAATTGGGGAGGACGAGATGTGGGGGGAAAAAGATGGGATAGTCCGAACCGACCTGCAAGGGGGTATTCAGCAAATTGGGGATGGGTTGCTGGATGCGGTGCCCAATCTCTGTGATGGCATAACACAAGACTTCCAGGATGGTGATTCCAGGATCGTGGATGTTGTGGTCTGTCCAGATTTTGCCCCCTAGCTGGCGGATGTATTCCATACCTGCTTCACGCAGGAACCAGAAGTCCTTGCTTTTGTGCGCAGGAGGAGCGCTGGATATGGTAGGAGAAGTGATCATGGCGGTTTATTCTTCCTCTTTGGTTTGAGAATCGTCTGCATCCTTGGTAAGTGGCCGTTTTTCGATGGGGCTTTTTTTGCGGGGAGAGGGTTTGCTTCGAACGGAGACGATTCTTGATGGGAAGTCTAACTTCAGGGAAGCCAATGTCACGGCTGACCGAGCTTTCTTGATTTGCTTGTGCAATTTCCCCAGGACTTCTTCAAACTTCATCACAGTTGCTCGATAGGCTTGGAGCGTTTCCTTTTCCCGGACACCAAGTACCCCATAGAGAAGCTCCTGAGTAGGTAAGAGCTGTTCTCGTTGCTGGGTCGCCTGTTCCCCTATATAGACCAGCAGGCCGGATTTGATCTTGTCAAGGGCGGCTTTCTCTGCCAACTCCTCCATGCTGCCCTGAAAGAGGCCGCCATTGATACTGGCGATGACGCCTCCAGCTTCGCCCAACTGATACCCGAGGATGCGCACCTCTATTGGAACTTCTTCTGCTTCATGGATTTCAGAGATGGTTTCCAGAATTTCTCCGTCTGTAGCGATCACATAGGTACCTGGGCTCTGGGAGAAGAGATATTCTCTCCTGGGCGTACCGCGAGAGATCTGCAAGGCTTGCCCCTGATCGTCGAGAAGGGCAACATAGGTCTGTTCTTCGTTAAGGATGACCCGCAAGCGGTTATGCGTTTCTTGTATGTGAACGATTTGTTCCATGATGGGAGCTTATTCGAATTGGAGGCCGAAGGGATTAAGATAAATTCTGCCAAATATGAATTGGGGGGTTTCTACCTTCAATTCCAGGGACAGGTACCGATAGGTTTGTTGGGGAAGTAGCTGATTGATAAAAACAGTCTCATCGAATAAGGCAAAGGTTAGACTGATGTTAGGATCCTGATCAATCAATGTATAGCGGGTTCCAGGATTTGATCCATTGAAGTAAGTGATAGGACTTAGGGACGGATTGTTAATCGAGAAATCAGTATAGTAGAACAATCGGATGTTTTTTATAGACCCAAATCCCTCGCCATACAATCGGAGACTATTGAGACTCTTTGCTTTAGGGGGAATGGGAATAAACATTCGATTGATCTTATTTGCATTGTAATTGATGCCAAATTCTGTCACCGAATTCTCTGAAAATGTAATGTTGCTTAAGTTGTCAGGAATAAAAGAGTGATACCGCCAATTCAATGACTGCTCATTGTAACAGGAATCTATCAAATCGACAAAGTTGGATTCGGACGGGACATCTCCCGTCTCGAAATAGCTCTTTAAGGTGGACTTGCTTGCGATGGGCATTGCCTTGTTTTTTGTGGGTTATTTCTATGTTGTTTCTCACAAGTTGAGAGGAATGACCTTAATCAATACTCCCAGCAACAGCTGCTCCATTCTCAACCGGCTGTTTTGTGCTTTCTTTCACTTGCGCCTGCGCTTGTTGTTGGATTTGCTGGATCAGTTCATATACCTGCGAATAGGGCATGTTGCCCAAGGCAGCCAGGATTTTGTTGGTGTCCTCAAGACTGAGGCTGAGATTAAGGGGTTTCATTGATTCTCTTTTCTAAAGTGGTTATTTTTTGGTTGAGTTCTTTAATGGCGTTGATGGTTATGTATTTTAGAATGCTAGCATTCATTACTAATAGATTGTCATTGAAATCGTTTCCCTTAGGTATGTTGGCTTTCCGGTTGGCACTCATCTTTATTTCGCAAACCATCTCTGGAAATATTTTTTGTACATCTTGGGCTATCAAACCGATGCTTTCCATTTCTTCTCCAAGTAGCTTATAACTTTTCGGAGCCAACCTGACAAGCTCAGAAAGTCCATATCCCAAATCCTTAATATCAGATTTTAATCTTCCATCAGATATGGTGTTAAACAGATCTCCATCTCTTCTCATCACCAGATTTGAATCCATAAAAATCGGATTGACATTTGCATTGATTGGGCCAAACGTAGCGTTTGTTGTGATTTCATTTTTTAAAACCATCACATTATTGATTGAAGCACCAGACAAATTTGACAATGGCATAAATGCTAGAAACCCAGTTCTGGTACTATCAGACCCTCCATCTTGTCTAAATGAGATCGCTGTTGTACCTCCTGGCTTACCAGAACACAGTGCCAAGGTTCCCCCATCTGATACAATAGTTACCCCCGAAGTTACATTCGTCGTTACTCCATCAGTTACATTAGTATCAACTGCTGGTTCATATGTTCCAAAACAAACTGGATTATCTGAATTTAAACCAATAGCATTTATAACCAATGGTTTAAGGAAATGAGATTGTATCCAGGAATAATCTTCATGATACCCTAGTCTCAGATTCGATTGCGAGGTCGGTCCTAAAACAAGTGTCTCGCCATGAGGGGGTTGATTGGAGCTCAAAATCTGGACTTTCCCATTTTCAACCTTTATATCTCCATTCACATGAAGTTTTGCACTTGGAGCAAACCCTTGATTGGGTTGCGAAGGCGCAAAGCCGATCCCCACATTCCCACTATCCTCCTGAATGAATAGCCCATCATTCGCCCCCCAAGTCCCAATCACAACCCCTGTCGAATGGATGCTTTTGATGTAGTGATTCGTATCCCCCAAAAACAAAATGGCTTCATCAGAATTTGGGTTTCCATACTCTTGATTCCAATGAAGCAGGGCATTCCCACATACTTCCAGCTTATGATTCAATGTTCCACTGCAACTTATACCTAGATTCCCCTGACTGTCTAGCTGTAGGTGATCATCACTCAGGTGAAAAAATGAATCAAACACATCACAAAAATCATCCTGATCCGGAATGTTGCCGTTGGAGAAAGCTATTTTGAGATCACTTCTTGGAATCGCCATAACACATTTTTTAGCTGACAATAAAAGTTCCGTCGACGATCATCGAGCCAATGCCCGAGATGGCGACTTGCTCGCAGGGATAGTCCCCGGGTGCGAGAATATGAATCTGATGCTGAGCCGCCGAGACCAGGATGGACCGTGGGGTCGTGGCTTCGGCTATGCCAGAGGTCGCTTCAGGACCGATAACAAAATTGCCACCGATACACTCGTGCCCGATGCCATTGCGGAAATGCAACAACTTGAAATTGGTCACGAAGTCGACGTATTCGCGCTCTTCGACAAAGTCGATGAGCATGGATTTGTATACTTTTCCGCCAAAAATGATGTCCTGCCCTTCCTCGAAGGCCCAGGGCGAGAGAAAGCGGATGATTTCCTCATTTAACTGCCTGGCGTAAAATCCGGGATCATAGCCAGCTCGGAATCTCACCTGCATGTCCAGCTGGATTTCTTCATAGATGGGATTTAGTACCTCCAATTCGACAAAGAGGGAGACATAGGCTTGCAAGTACTCCAGGATTTGGGCTCGTTTGGCTGTGCTCACCCGAGGTTTGAGCAGGTCGATGGCGTTCTGGTTGCGCAGATTGGGAATCACCACCACGGTCACATAACCTGCCTCGATTTCCTGCTCCTGTGTATAATGATTGATGCACTTGACTTTGTAGATATCGGGAAAGGCTTCCAGCACCAGATGTTCGTAATCCCAGAGGGTGATGGCCCGCTTCTTGTGGCGCAGTCGCTCGCTTACGCGGGTATAAAAGGCTCGGTCCTGCTCCGCCACCGTTCCCCCAAAAGAGACATAGGGCTGCTGCAATCGCTTGACTGCTGCTTGCGAAACAGTCAGTTTTTGGATGGTGTTGGCTTCCAGTGGTTGCAGCAGGTGGGCAGGGTCATTTTCCTGGTCCAGCCAAGTCGCCTGTGCCGCCTGGGCATGGATGGCCCGGAATTTGGCAGCACCAGCAGGAAGATTGTCGAGGGTAGCACGTAGCCAGTGGATGCCTTTGGGTAAGAGGTGGTGGTCGGTGCTGGCCTTAGCACCAAGGGTGAATTGCATGATGCCAGAGGTCTGCAGAGCATAGGTATGGTCTTCCAGAATTTCCAAACTGCTGAGGACCTTCCATTCATCTCCACTCAGGATACTCCACTGAATGTCGTCGGAACTGATGGCTACTTCTGGATCACCGCTCCCATCCAGAATCTGGAACAACAAGCTTAGATTTTGGGGTGGTTGTAGCTTCTCCAGGCCGATATAAAGACTTCCTTGGGGAAGTTGGGGAAGGAAGAAAGCGGTATCCGGACCATGCAGGCGTCTGCTTCCGAAGGGCTCGATGTGGAAGAATTGGTCGGGTGCTGCTGTCCCCACCTGGATTTCAATGGAAGAGGTGTAGTCCAGAGAGATATATTTTATTTCAGGGGTGTAAGGGGGATTGATTACTTCTGGATCACCGCCGACGATATTGGTAGCAAAATCCCTGGCATAGCTTGTATGCCTAAAATCCTCCTCCCCCAATGTCATCCGAAGAAATCCTCTTTTGATGCCCAGATGGTAGGATTCGAAATCAGGAAGTGCTACCATCCTCCCAATTCCTTCATTCATAGGATTCAAAGCTGCAAATGATTGAGAGGGGAAGAGTTTCCAAAGATCGTCCAGAGAGGTCCAGCTACCCTGATCCTGGATTTCTATCTTGGCTTCAAATACCTCATTGCCAGCGGGGACGGTTCCGTAAGTATGGTTTGCATAATAAGCATTAAAGTCTTCAGGTGCACCAACCCATTCAAAATCCAGCTTCAAGTTGCTCAGTTCTTTACTAAACACTTCCTGACTCCCAATCAAAAAGGTCGATCCGCTCAGCGGCCGCGCCCCAAATGGAAAAAACTTCCCATTGGCATCCAACGAGCCTTCATCATTTTGCAAAATCAAGTTTCTGACTCCCTCTACGTCAACTTCTATGTGAACCTTCTCGATCTCAATTTCTGCATAGGCATCATATGGGAAAGGGAGAGAGGTATCTTTGTTTAAGAGAATGCGAAGGACCGGAAAACGGGTCTGTAGCTGGTGGCCAAGGGTGTCCGTTTCATAGTTTACCAGTGCATCCTTGTCTAGCCCCAATTCCAGTTCCAGGATAAGTTGTCCGGGGTTGTGGATGATGCCACCTGTTTGGGTAGGCAAAAAGGAAATGGGAATCCACTCTTTTTCTCCACTTCCCCAAACCGTGAAGTCTGAGGCTTCTGGAGTTTTTCCGATGGTTCCACTATAATAAACAGTGAGGGTAATCTTTCGAGTCCCTTCCTTCAGCAGCAAAATCGGGGAAGCAATGGCCAGTCCGATGTCCGCCTCTACCATGTTTTGCTCCACCGCTGGCAGGCCCTGCTGACTTTCGCCAAAGGGGCTCCACATCAAGTCAGCCTTGCCGGCATCTTTTCCTTGGCCATCGACTGAATTAGCTACGGGTGCAGCAAAAATGCGAGATTCAAAGCCAACATCTCTCATCACGCTTTTCAGGGAGACGATCTGGGTCTGGTTGAAGACAGTGTCCTTGTCCAGCTGGTAGGCTCGATTCTGCCCAGAGGGATCCTTACCTGCTTTGAGCAAGGTGCCCGCCTGCAGCAAATGTTGCTCGACTGTACTGGCCAGTTCGACCAGCACATGCACTTTGTCAGGGATGGCAGTTTTGTGCTGAAATCCGAGGATGTCGCGGTAATAATAATCCAGATGCCGCTGTCCCAACTCATTGAGATCGTCTTTCAAGTATTCCAGCAATTTGAGGAAGGTCAGAAAGAGGGTCAGGTGCGCATGGAGCTGCTGATCGCGCTGCGCTTGGGCAAACCAGCGTTCAAAGGTGGCACGGTTGGCGAATTCATGCTGAAAAAAGTGCTCCCACCTGCCGATGGGGAGACCGAGTTGTTCAAGCTGAAAGAAGTTGATCTCCGTTGACATTGCCTTCGCAAAGGCATACCACTCATGAGAGCTGCGCTCTTCAATCTGCACATAATCTGCCCCCAGAGCCGCCAGATGCCGGTCGAGTTGATTGGTTCCGTCGCGGGGGAGAATATGGATGAATTCGCAACTCATCGGTTTACAATGTCAGTGGCTTCTGTGAGATGATAAGGATACACCAGGTTATAGCGAGTGTTGGTTCCCCTGATTTGGTACTCGACCTCTATCATGAGAACTCCATTTTGGGGATCTGTGCTGTCAGTCAATCGGACTTGCTCTACGTCTATGCGAGGCTCGAAATAGGTGATCGCGGTCTCAACCACATCTTTCACATAGGTCTTGAGGGAAGCGTCTAGCTCATCGAAGACAAAGTCTTGCAGATTGCAGCCAAAGCGGGGACGCATCACCCGTTCTTTCATGCTGGTGCTGATGATGATTTGCAGACTTTGCTGGATGTCTGTTTCATCAGCGACCAGTTCTACTTCGCCACGATGATGGAAAGTGGGAGGGAAACTCCAACCTCTTCCTAAGAATGTCCGATCGGGTGTTTGAGATGACTCGTTCATATTGTTGCGCTTATCCGATTTGAACTGTTGGGGTGCCAATCACTGCAGAGCCGCCTGTCGCACAAACATCTCCAACACGCAAGGCGGGCTTTCCTCCGATAAGTACCGTCGTGCTTCCGACGATGGTAGGCGTAACGATAGGGGCAGAGCCATAGGCGTGGTTGTCGCCCATCACTGCTGCGGGCAAATTGCCAATGAGCACTGTTGAGACTCCAGGCCCGAGGATAACGCCTCCGTAGTTGGTAACATCTGTGATTCTGACTGCTGATGGCATATTGCTTAGCTTAGTTGATTTGGACCAAAGATCCTTTGATGGTGTTGATGGCATTGGTCAGAAGCTCGGCGCCTGCTGTCCCTTCTGCCTTGAATTTTGCACTGGCTGTGTGTGTAATATTGGCACCTTCCAGGCTGATATTGTTTTTGGCTTTGAGCACCAGGTCGGCTCCACTCTCGATGGTGATGCCCTTGCTGTCCATGGTGATGGTATTGTTGTTCTGATCCTTGATGACCAGGCTCTTGCTCTCCTCATCCAGTAAAATGCTGTTCTCCGCAGGTGTGGAGATTTCGATCTGTTTTTTGTCATCCTTGAAGAGGAGTTTTATACCGCTTTTCGTCATCAAGCCCTTTTCGTGATTGTCATTCGCAGGGGTGATATGGGCAGGTTTTGCTTTGCTGTGCAGCATGCCCAGAATCACTGGATGTCGGGGATCTTCGTCAAGGAAGCCGACGACCACCTCATCTCCGATTTCCGGATAAAAAAATAGGCCTCGCTTCTCTCCTGCATCTGTCATAGCCATTCGAGCCCATTGGCCTTCGCCGGTATCATCCACGATGGGCAGGCGAATTTTTACCCGGTAGTGAAGCTTGGGATCCTCTTCGAGTGCGGTCACAATGCCAATTTGCAACCCTTGAACGGATGGCAATAAGCCTCCAGTAGTGCCCGAAGCACGGCTACTGGCTGCACCGCCTTCCCACTCTTCTGGCAACCCAAACTGTACATGGGTATAGCCCGCTCCCCGGGCGATTTCGTGCTGAACGGCCGTTACAAAAATGCTTCCATCAAAGCGCTCGCCAAACTTCTCCAGTTTGACAACTCCTCCAGGTTTGATCAGCGGGGATAGGTCTATTTTCACATGGCCGATGAGTCGGGCGAGCTTACTTTTCAAGTCTGCAGCATCAGCCAATGCTTTGAGCTCTGCTTCTCCCAGGTCGCCTGTATGTTTGATTACCTTCGTGGACTTGGTTACTTCCTTCAGTTCTTTGGGCTTTACATTTCCCTGCTCATCCATCCCGTCGATTTCCCCCTCCTCAATGATCCATTTTTGCTCCGCGGGACTCCAGGATGCTGCTGCATAGGTTTCATATTGAGTACGTGCATCCATTTTGGTATGAAAATCAAACACATTGCGGCCATTGGTGATGGTAGGGGTATCTTCTGTTGTGGTCATGGAAGGCATCCGGGAGATGAGGGTTCCATTCTCCGTTTGAATCAGTTGGCAATTGGCTTCAGTCCGTGCCAGGAGGAAATCCCAATCTGTCGCGTGATATTGCACCATCTCTTCATGAAATACAGTTGTTGGTTCAATGGCTGCTTTCAGGCCCGGATAGCTACCGATGATTTCTTCGATGATGCTGCTATCCGTAGAATTGTAATAATATTTGCTGTTTTCCCCAGTGGTCAACTTGACAGCTTCATCCTTGCACTCAATGACCAAAGTAGGACTTGTGCCTTCTTTGACTTTGAGGCTCTTGCGTACTACGAATCCTTCAAAGAGCAATTCTTTGCTCAAAACCGAACCTGCTGAGATTTGTATCTTATTTCCTGGCTTGAAGTATTCCTTGTCGCTGAGTTTTTCCTTGCAAGTCTCGTCTATATATGTGAGCCGGGCAGAAGCAATGCGATTCACTTCACGGGATACTTTGGCGGACAAGAGCTCGTATTTCCGAGGCACAGCTTCGTCCTCCGACTGGACAAATACTTCTGCCATTCCACAGGCGATCCCTACGATTTTGTCTTTGAGATTGATCATCCGTTTTGCCTTTGCAGTGGTGGAAAATAAAGTTTGGTTCCAACCTTCAACTGACGAAAATCAATCAGGTTGTTGATTTCCGCGATTTTGATGTAGAGGGATGGATCGCCATAAATTTCTTCACACAAATTGAACAAGGTATCTGATTGCCTCACCTCCCGATAATGTGTCAAGTCCGGTGAATTGAACTTTTCTTTCGCTTCTCTCAAAAGATCAGGAATACTCCCCTTAAAGGTTGCGCTGGCCACAGCCCGGATAGGGACGCCATTTGGTTGAAATAATGTGAACTTTATATCCAGGTTGATGAGAACACACTTGAAGAGTAAAGTCCCCCAGTGGAGAATGAGGAAGCGGGTTCGGTGGGTCTCACTATTGAATCCAATCAGGAATTTTTTGAACAGAATCAGGTCTGCCTCTACTCCCAGCTCTTTACTGAGGTTTTGCACTCCCAGAGAAGAAGGTACCGCCCCTGTACTGTCAAACAGAAAGTCCAACTTCAGCTTCCCGGGACCTTTTCGATGCATCCTGGCATTTCTCCCACTGGTACCCTGAGCCTGTGATTCATCATATTCGACGGTATAATTGAGCGAATAGCTATCTGGATTGACCTGTGCGACAAACACTCCCTCTGGAATAGAGAAGTCGCAATCGGCAAAGGCCATGATTTTCATCTTATTGAGGATACCACTCATTTACTTTTCTTTTTGATCTTCCAGGATTTGCAACACAGCTTCTATGCACTTTTGAATCAGCTTCTCTTCTGAGAGTAGTTGTTGTTGATTGGCGCCTGTTTCCTTTTTGGGTTGGCGATTTTCCTCAACAACCATTCTGACATGTAGTTCTCTGATGGTCAGTGGCATGGTGTACTCCTTAGATAAGGGTGAAATAATGAATCTTCAGTTCCAGGGATTCGATGACCAAGGCACTTTGCTCGGCATTGAATTCCGACACAGACCACTTGACCGGGAAGGCATGTTTCACACTCCAGCTTTTGAGCGGTTGATGCTCTTCATTGAGGAGGATAATGAGGAGATCTACCGCACGAAACTCAAAGTTTTCAAAGGCATCCAGGCACCACTGTGTCAATTCCGACTCAACTGCCATCCCACGCTTGAGGACAATGTTGCCGTATTTGATCGCTGTCGGGAGGGAATGCTCAAAGCGATTTTCGCCTCCTTCTTTCCATGATTCCGTGGTAACTTCTATATTCAAGCCAGTAACCGACTGAAAATGCGTATCGCCAAGCTGACTAGAAGCGCCGGGGATCTCTACCCGAAAATGAAAGCCTACCGGTGGATAATATGTGGGCATGGTCAATCATTTTGCATCACCAAGCCTTCATGGCAGAGTTCCATTTTCTCAATGGCAACTTCATTCCCATCGGCATTGAGGTCCGTCGACTGCACACTGGACACCCAGGCGTTTTTGACTTTCCAAATCATGACTGGGTCGTGGTCCTCATTCAGCAGGGAAATGGTGATATCTCTGCGTTCTACTTTGTTCAGCGTGGCGGTATTCCACCAAGCAAAAAACTGATTATCGCCTTTGAAAATGCCCCTTTCCAGGGTGATGTTATCAAAGCTTGGCTTGCCTGGCATTTTGAGGTTGACATATTCAGGGCTAGCGCCATGGCGATATTCGATGGGCTCTATTTTTGCATTCAGGCCCGAAACCTTGGTGAATCCAATTTTGGTTCCGCCCCAATCGACTTGAAAATGAAACTTAGGTAATGGATACTCTGACATGATGGAGTTGTTTTGTTGTTATGGTTATTGTGATCAAGCTTCCTGCATTTTGTGCGAAAAGCGCAGCACGATGAATTCTGCGGGTCGAACGACGGCCATGCCGATCTCCACGATCATCAATCCGCCAAGGATATCTTCGGATGTCATGGTCTGCCCCAATCCGATGCGCACATAGAAGGCATCATCTGCCTTGGCACCTGCCAGTGCTCCTGCTCGCCATTGAAGGGTGAGGAAATTTTCGATCATGGCTCGGACCTTTACCCAGGTATTGGCGTCATTGGGCTCAAAGACAAATTGCGCACTGGCCTTTTTGATGGATTCCTCAGCCATGTTGAAAAAGCGTCTGACGGAGATGTAGCGCCACTCATTGTCATTGCCAGCCAGGGTGCGCGCGCCCCAGACCAGTATGCCCTTACCGGTGAAGGCGCGGATGGCATTGATGGATTTGCCCGCATTGACATCCACATTGAGGGAGGCTTGGTCGGTTTCATCGATTTCCTCCGTCAAGCCGAGCACCCCGCTGAGACTGACATTGGCTGGTGCTTTCCAGACGCCTCTGTCGGCATCTACTCTGGCATAGACACCCGCAATGGCACCGCTTGGAGGGAGCTCGGAAGTTCGGGCCTGGATTTGCTGGATGATGTTTTTGTAGATGGAAAAGGATTCGAAGAGCGTTCTGTCTAGGGTCGTCTCATATTGTTCTGCTGTTCTGACCATCTCTTGGACTGCCAGCTCCAATGTTGAGAAAAAACTGCTGATTACTCGAAGCGCTTCATTGGCTTGAGCCTCTTCGTTAGGTAATGCGTTGTATTTTGTTTGGGTATCCTGTGTTGGATCCGGAATATGGTCCAGAGTAAAAGGACCTGCGGGAATACCTATGGTGATGATGTTGTCCGATGCAGGGAAATCAACGCTGTTGTACAATACCTCCTGAGCAGCAGTGTTGAGATCGAAATTGGTAAGTATGGTATTGATATCAGCTTTGAGTCGATAACTCACTGAATCTATTAGACCATCTTCAAAAGCCGCTATGTCATTTAGTACATCTATCACCCAATCGTAGAGAGAGTTTAGAGCATTTCCGTAATCATCGATTGTGGGAGAACTGAAGGCTGCAACAGCTGCTGCGTAATCGCTCAGAAGTTGTTCAAATTCATCTGTCAACTCACCATTGGTCAAAGGAGTGTTCTGCGAAATTAGCTCTGCTCTAATTGCGTCATGATTCGCCACTGCTGTGTTCAAGTCAGCAATCAGTTGGCCAATCGCAGTATCTGAAGAATCGAGCTGGGTCGGCTGGCCCAAATGATTCAGTAGATTTACATTTCGATACGAAACCTGTTTGGCAAGACGCGTCCTCAACCAGGGCGTGTAGGCGGCTCCGTAAGCTAGATAATTGATACCGATACTGTTTCTGAAATTCTCTACATCAGCTGTAAAGTCTCCGCTATTTTCCAGATCACAGATCACCACTCTGTCTTGGAGCTCCCCAGCTTGTTGCAGCGCCAGTTGTTGGAACTGATACAGATCAGTGCTATCGAGCAGACTTGCATCAGGCGCCGCAATAATGGTCGGCTCATCCTTTCTTCGTAGCGCTTGTAGGCCCTCTTCTAAATCTGCCCCATTAACCCCCGAGCTATAATCCCCAACGGAAATGATATAGCATCTCCCTCCTCCATTTTGGAAAAACAGCCGCAGACTATCATACAGGAAATAGCGATTATCATTATTCATGGTGATTCCCTGCACATCATTGCTGTTATCCAGTTGGACCGTTACCGTACCGATGTCCGGAGCGCCACCAAACAACTGTTCATATTCCAAGAGCGACCGAATGGAGGTAGGCACCAACCGCAGATCATCTGCGACGACTTTCATAGCCTTCTCTGTATAGCCGATGAAAGCGGGAATGGCGGTTTCTACCTGCGCGACGGAGGGAGGAAATTTGGAAATTTCTTCTACATAAACGCCGGGAGATTTATATGTACTTGGCATAGTTAAAAGGTTATCTTAGGTAAATAGATTTCCGAGTATATTTTGTCCTCTCCAACCCCATGGATAAAGGGGGCAGAGGGATTGGGAAGCAAGACGCCATTGTAGGTGAGTGCTTGGAACTTCCTTGTGAACTGTCTGGGGGAGCTAGTGATCAAATGATTAGATGGATTGCCGTCTACATCGAAGTCTGGATTGGGAAGAAAAGTATCCGCTTCCTGCCCGATATATCGCCAATAAGTTGGCCGATTGAGCAATCGAATCTCAAATACGGGAGATTGGAGGTTCTGATCTGCATCCAATAGCCGGAAGGCTGAAGCATCTGATTGGTCGTTGATCTGAATGATGCCCCAGACGGAATCGTCGTAGAGATCATCGTTTATGAAGAGTTCCTTTTGATCAAAATAGTAGTTCCCTTTTTCGATTTGCAGACGATATCGTCCGCTTGTCAAATGAGAAAAATCTAACAGATGCTGATCGATGGGTTGGCCATCGGTGAGGGAGAGCGTTTCAAGACTGATTCCGTTGCTGTCAAAGAGAATAAAATCAGGATCACTGATCCCTGAATTGTCTGTCAGACTGAAGCGATAGGGAAAACGGGAAGACAGCAGCAGACGGTCATTGTAGGTTGCATATTTATGGTCAGGGAAGGAATCCCAGTCCTCAGCCACAATATCCATATTGTCCATATCGGTGTCAGTGGCTGTATTTGCCATGACAGA
Organism: Bacteroidota bacterium; assembly: GCA_039029315.1. GTDB lineage: Bacteria > Bacteroidota > Bacteroidia > J057 > J057 > JBCCCJ01. The sequence continues at coordinate 34,073 of JBCCGK010000110.1, forward strand.
TCCTTGTATCACCTCTCCCATTTCATACTTTCTCGTCAGGATTTCTGTATATGGATTCGCTAGAGAGGGATACCGATCTTCTATTTTGTTGTGAAAATTGTCAAAGTGATAGATGCCTGGAATATTGGGTTTCAGACGAATGTTGGTCAGGTTGTGGAAATAAGGGTTGGGGGTGGAAATGCTGAAGGTGAGTGTCTGTTCCGGTTTCAATTTGACAAATGGCGCAAATACTCCCTCAGCAGTTTCTACCGCTTCGACGAATACCACAAAGCCCAGGGCTGTCTGTTTGAAAACCATCCGCTGATCTTTCAAGATCGTCTGACAATCTGAATTTGGCTCAATCTGTATATACTCCCGGATGTCATAATCGACTGCTTCCAGATGAGCCGACTCCTGATCCAAGAAGTATGCATCATCCTGGAGCAGATAGCGATGGATGATTCTCACTTCAAACAGTTTTCTATATGTGATAGAGAAAGCCATATTACAGGATGTTTTCTCTTGCTGTGATTTGTGTGATAGAAGGACCAGTCTTGTGAATCTGATCATTGAAGATTTTGATCAACCGTACTTTCAGCAGAAAGTGAGGCATGAGGTTTCGCCCGAGCGTTCCCCACAGATTGTTCAGCTGCTCGAAGTTGAGCGAATGAAAGTCCGCGATCAGCTTGAAGGTCATTTTTTCATGAGCTGAGAGGCTTTGATAATCATGGATTTTTGGGGTATTGGCGGCAGTGAATACATTTTTGGATTGGAAAAACTCGATCACCTGTGACAACCACTCCAGTGCATTGGCATAATGTGTGAATTTTGTGCATACAAGCACATTGAGATTCAAGCTGATCTTGGGGTTATGGTAGGTAACTTTGCTGCTTGCGGAGGAATAGCGCTTGAACTCTGCATTTCTCAAGGTGCTGTCCTGCTCTGTGCTGATGAGACTCAGGAGGATGCTGTCGTTGTATTTGGCATCATCATCAAAGCCCAGATTGGTAACATTTGCCAGCTGAACTGCATAATCCGATATCCATCCAGCATTTGGTTGGTTTGTAACAAATTGTTCAATCTCATCTTGCAGTATGGCTAGGGCTGGTTTGATCATGTTCCCTTATTTTATCAGTCCTTAGTTCAGTTTTTGAAAAACCAATGGGAAGTCTCCTTCTTCGATTAGATGTTTGATGACCACCATCACATTTTCTCTGGTACATCGATCAATGAGAATCATGTTTCTGCTCCAGAAGTACTTCCCCCTCAAAAATTCTCCCGACTTGATATGATCTTGCTGGATATTGGTAATGTTCTGAAAGGTGAAGAAAGAGGCAATGAATTTTTCATTGTTTTGAAGCTCAACAATCACATCTGTATGGGTATTGAAGGGGGTTTCCTTATCCAAGGAATTGAATTCACTTGTTAGAAATACTTTCTGGATTTCCATACCCATAGAAGGCGCTTTTTGAATCAATTTCGAAACGCCAAGAAGAAATTTCAAGTCAAATCAGCTATTTGGTAAGCTGTGTTGGAAAACTGGTATGAATTCCTAGAAATTCGGTAAAAACGGCTATAAGTGGGGAATGGCTTTCAGAAATTCTGCCCTTTTCCTTCTGGAAACAGGAACTGAAGAATTGTCCTGCATAATAATGGTTCCCTCCTTTAGATAGGTTTTGACCTTGTTGAGATTGATGAGATGGGATTGATGGGATCGGTAGAATGCCTTGCCTTCCAGGACCTTTATGAACTCTCCGATGTTATAAGAGGAGATGATGTCTGGTCGATCTGTCGTGATGACCCGGGTACACTTCAAATAACTCTCACATCGAATAATATTTGCTATTGTGATAAACTCATATCCATCCATAGTTGGAATGCCGATGACAGATGGAGGAGAAGTCTGGTAGCGAATTGGGGTATTTTTCTGGGAATATTCGATTCTATGGATAGCTAGTTCTACTGTATTCCGAAGTGCTTCGGCATTAATAGGTTTTAGCAAATATCCACTAATCCGATATTTGATTAGTTTAAGGATAAACCTTCTTTCTGATGAAAACAATATCGTCTCATATTTCTGATTCTGGCTATAGGTCAAAACTTCCATACATCTTTGAGAACATTGTTCTATCTCCAAGAACACTAATCCTGGACTAATTCTTTGAATGCTTTGGATGCAATTTTTTTGAGGAGAATCGTAAAAGGTGAATTCTAACTTAGGAAAGCAAGTTTGGATTTTTTCCTGAAGCTCCGAATCATTGGAGTGTTCGTGTTTCAGGATCAGTGTGCTTATCATTTGATTTTCATTTGTACAGTACCATATCAAAACTTGTACAGAAAAGTATCGGTAAGGAAAGAGTTTCCTGATAAAAACATGACAATGAAAATAGTAGGACGAAATTCTTTGAGATTGCTAATAATATAAAGGTTATATCTGAATTTTCCGAGAAAAGAAACTGGTGCAAAATTCATGAAGGGCCATAAAAAGGAGGAAACCTGAGCATCACTGATGGTAGTATAGATTGGTTTCATCGATTGTTGGATTGAACAATCGTTTGAGTTTGCCAAAGCTGTGAGGACAGGCATTTCCTGCGGCCTTATCTTCTCTTAAACGCTTATGCCAAAGGCAAGCGCAGCTGTCGATCAGAACGGCCGGGTCTTTGCCCCCTTGCTGAGCTTGCCTTATGCTGGCCCCTTCCCTTACGGTCATGGCCAACAAGCGGCGATCAGCCGGTGTCCAAAGACAGCAAGATGGAACGGGATGGCCGCTACGTCTATCCCGTTCTACTTGTCCTGCGGAGCTTGGTCGCTTCACTTCTAACAGCCTCATAGCCAGTGGCGTGCGATTCCTGGTGAGCGCATTCAGGAAATTCAATATAAGACAATATTTTATAACTTAATTATAAAATATGATATTATACTTTGAATTTGCACCACATTTCTATAAGCTTGCTTATAGATGACCATGAATATGCACACGACCATTTGTATCTCCACCGAGGCGCACAAGCAGATCAAGCGGCTTGCCAAGGGCAAGTCTGTGAGCCTTAAAACCTACGCTGAGCAGGCTTTGAACTACTTCTACAGAACCGGATATGATCCCGAGGATTTGACTGCGACTGGTCATAGCAAAGCTTTGCTTGGCATGAAAAAGCAGGTAGATTTTTTGGTGCGGGTGATCCGTAAAATAGAAGCTAATTTGCTTCGTCCGATGGCAGATAGCGTAGCCGGGATTGAAAAACATTTGAAAGATTTGGGCGGTGGAAAGGTGAGCGGCTACCCAGGAATTGAGCCGCTTAACTGCCCCTTATGCGGACTTTTGTTTGACGGTATTTATGCCAATGACAAGAGTGAGATCTACTGCCCAAGTTGCAGCTTTTCTTTTCCTTTATCTGTGTATGGAATTGTCTTTGGCACCTTGGATGTTTACACGATTTTATCTGGGGGATATACCAGGGTTTTTCAGCTAAATGATCCTCAGGGCGGAGGAGGAAAATATATGCGCTTTGGCCTGAATACACATGCTAGAATTCAAGGAATTGAGCTATGAATGTCAAGATTTGTAAAAGCGAGATAGGCGGAAATACAGGCAGCGTACACGGCCTTGTAAACTACCTGGAAAAAGAAAATAAAGGCAAAGGGCTAGGGGAGAAGCAGATGTTTTTTTCTCATGATAGGGACCGAGTCAGCCGCTTTGAAGTGAGCCGGGATATAGATTCAAATGTCAAAAACCTGGGAAGGAAAGACAGCAAGTTTTTTTTGATCAATCTCTCTCCTTCACAGGATGAGCTTTCGCAGATGGGCAATGATCCTGAAAAGCTTCGGGCCTACACAAGGAAAGTCATGGAGGGCTACGCTGAGAATTTTGGCAAAGGACTTAGAGGAAAAGATTTGGTTTACTACGCTAAGATCGAATATGAAAGAAAGTATCGAGGAGATCATGAAAAGGTGAAAAGCGGAGGGGCAAAAGCAGGAGATAAAAAGCCAGTCTCTCGAGACAGAGAGGCTGACTTCAGGTTATCTGTCGAATGTGCATGCAATACACTCAGTACCAATCCTGACGATACTTCCTCAGGGAATTGTTGCTCAATCAGGTCGAGTTGTTGTTCCAGAAAGTCATCCAAGCCTTCCCCTTTGAACTCCTCATACAGCTGTGTCGTAAATGCAGGCTCCTTATCTCCAGCGACCTTGTCCCACATTTTCGTTAGTAAAATTTGCAACATGGGGGCGATCGGAGAATCTCGATGCTGGAGCAGGTCATCTGCAATCCGTTCAGGAAGTCCCTCTTCAATTGTCAGATTGTAATGGGCCTGTAGGCGATAGGCTGAGGTCAATCCGGTGATGGCCTCGATGATCTCCTTACGATTCAGGTGTCGCAAATATACCTGCACAGTCGGTAATTGCTGCCTATACAGTGTCCCATCGATTTCGGAATGATGTTCCTTCCGATAGGAGAGGATGATCTTGCCCTTAGGACGGTCAGCTTTGTTATAAAAGATTTCTCGCAGAAAGAGAAAAAAGTCTTCTAACTCCTGCGGAAGTTCCTCATTGTCTGAATCAAATGCCTCATCTACCTGATCCAGGATCAGAATAAATGGCCGATCAGCTTTGTCATATAGCTCAATGTGATCCTTCCAGATCCATCGAGCTGCCTCGCCCATCTTTTGTGGGCCAGGAATATGGCCGAGTTCTGAATAGTCTGTCCATGAAACATTGCTCTCGCCAGCCAATACTTCGAGGACTGTACCAATCAGTTGTTCTTCAGCCTTTCTGCGAACATAGACCACCTTACATCTCTGTTCCAGAATAGGGAGCAGTCCGGCATCCAGAAGAGAAGATTTCCCCACCCCGGACTGCCCATGCAACTGAATGACTCGCTCCTCTGAAGTAGAGACTGCCAGATCAAATATCCGTCGGATGTCATGTGCCCTCCCAAATAAAATTTCTGCGTCCGCACGTCTGAAGCGTTCCAGAGACCGAAAGGGCTTGGGAGGCAAGGGCAGGGTAGGAATCTGAGGCAAGCCAATTCTGGGATTATCTACCTCCTCAGGAAAATTCCATCCTTTGACATCTTCTGCTCCGGCTTTAAAATAAATGTTTATCCGGCACTATACACCGGTTTCCAATACAGAGTAGCTGCAGCTATTAGCAGTCTATCAAATAATCGTTCATTGAAGTAGCGTCGGTTTTGTTTGTAGCAGAATTCATTGAGGTAATTCTGCAAATATTTCTG
>JBCCGK010000111.1:0-38452 GCA_039029315.1 Bacteroidota bacterium
AAAAAGCGTGCAGTTGTGAATAAATTTTCAATGAGAATTAATCAACATCACCCAAAAACAGCGAAGTTCATTAATTCAAAAAGACGGTTTCCAGAGCATATGGGAGGATTTTTCTCCTATAAAAATGGACAAAGTCAAACTTAGCGATCCAGCTTTTTTTTCAGGCCCAATATCCAAAGAATCCATCTGTATAACCGACCAAATAGATCTAGTGGATCCTTGTCCGCCACGGCATTTTTCTGATCAGCAAAATGCGGATAGACATAAGCGTTCATGAAGTCTTCTACCTTTTTTTGTCGGACAACATGGGTGATAGAAGAGATTTGATCTGAGAGATCATCGATGACATCCACTTGCGAAACAGGATTGGTCCCAACCGCAGTCGGTGTCCAGACAGAATGCAGGGTGAAGGCGAACTTGAAATCAGGATGATGCAATTTACACACAGGTCCTTTCGCCAGATCTTGGGCCTCCCAGATCCAAAATTCAGATTGATAGGCTTCCGCTTGATTGGCAAGGGGGACATTCATGTTACAAATGAGATAACCATTCTGATCTTCGGGCACTTCTGTTTGTGGCGTATGTTTCGGGACGAACTGTATGGAGCGCATATGATAATCCATCGGGAAGAGGTAGAAATCCTCAATCTTCAGTTGACTCGCAGCATGATTTACCCTGGCCAATCCCATAGGAATTCCCGAATCACTCAGCTGTTCCATTTCTTCTATGCTGACCTCTCTGTGTGGATAGTCCCGATACAACTCAAAGATAAACTCCGACACAAGTTCTCTATCCAATCCGTACATCTGCCAGTAGATATTTCGAATCTCCTCCGGCCGAGGACTGACTTCTTCATAGCCTTTGTAAGAATGAAGTCCCACGGCCCAGGTATGTCCATTCACAAAATCTGATGCCTCTACCTTCCCTTTTTCAAAGAGAACACTGGATTTATCGTCAATCAACTCACCCGTTTGTGGGTCAAAGACAAATCTGCCCACCCTGCCAACATCCATGGGTCCAGCATTGAAAAAGCCCAACCACTTTTTGTCGATCGTCTGCCCTGTTCGCTTCAGTTTGTCGAAATGGCGCATCCATTCAGCAGGGCAGGTAGCAGTGTTATTGGCTGTCATGATGGTGATCAAGCCATCCTTTTCTTTGTAGTTAGCAGAGAAATGCACGCATTCCAGCGGGATGGTCGCCTTCACAGCTTCTACGGTTTCATTTTCAGGTGTTAGATCACTCCTTTTGACAAAATACAGATGGCTATATGGCCGCATCGGCTGGGTCAGCAAATCCCGCAACATGCTGTCCAGTTCAGGATATTCTGGCCTCAGAAGGTTGAACATCAGACTGAGGTTGAATTTGAAGGAACTGTCCTGCAAGATGATATACTGCTCAGTCATGCCCATCTGGTGCATCGTATCCATGATGGTGATGTTCTTTCCTTCACATCTGATCCGCCACTTTTGGACTTCAGGTGATCCTGTCCATTTGATGAGGAACACCCCATCATCCGGTGATACCTTGTCCCGAATGTTGGCAATTACCTCCCTGAATTCCTGATCTTCTTTCAACTCTTCTTCAAAAGGATCTCCTTCTACAAAATCAAGAAAGCTTCTTATCCCTGCTTTGCCACCTATTTCTTTGGCTTTTTCGATCACTGCAAGCACCTTTTGGCGGGTCTTCTCGGGATTTTTGAAGGCTGAAAACAAGATGCGTTGGAGACCGAGCATGGTGCCCGTAGATTTGAGAAAATTGACCAGGAAGAGTTCCTGGCTTTGTGCATCGAATACAGGATGGGCGGTAGACATGATGCCTTTGAAGGGGAATCTTCGCAGCCACTCTGGCATAACAGCCACAGTATCTTCATTGCGAATGATGGGAGCTTTGACTTCCAGGCTGTCTGGATCGATCTCCCAGGGCCTGCCTGCATCATAGGTGGCGATCATACGGATAGGCTCACCTTCCGCAAACTGGACCGGCAAAACGGCAACATTCAGAGGATTGCACTGACCCAATTGCAGGGAAAATCTGCCCAGACCGGTATTGAAGAACCTCCAGGCTTTGCCTTGATATGTCTCTTCCTTACTGGCAGGACCTCCTTCACGAAGCGCAAAATCAGCCCAAAAGGAAGGTGTTTTCATCAATCGGGTTCGTAGGAAAATCTTATCCTCATGATTGAGGTCGAGGCGTAACATGAAACCATCTCCATTAAAGATGGGCGTGCCGAATTCTGGATTGGGCGTGCCATCCTCCTTAAGTTCTGGATAGGGCAATCCCTGTGAATTGACAGATCCGACAGCGGAATTGATATATACAAATCCATGCAAATCTTTGGGCAAGTGGCCTTCTGAGACCAGGAGGTCTACATCTAATTCCTCTCGTATACCACTGAGGAGGCGATTGTTGGAAAGATTGGACATCATTGACAAATCTTGATTTTGGGAATATTCGAGTGGTCGAATAGTAAATGTAGGGATTTGATTGAGAATGCAAAATGTGAGAAGGAAAATTCTGGTTTGAAGGCTTTGATTTGCACGACGGTCGATAACAAATTCCAACATAACACGCAAACTTAAGGGTCGAATTTGGGATAAGGGAAATAGGAGAGCTAAGGCTGGGTGTAAAGTCAAAGGGTTCCTTACTTTTTGCACTCCACCGATTCTTTCCAACGATTGTCAATCATTTTTTTATCTTTCCCATTGATTGAGAAAAAATAGGGTATAGAATTCCTGCTGCGGTTGAAAAATCTGTTTGGTACGACAATGCAATACTTTTTTGCCTTTCTATTTTGTGTGAGTTTCGGAACCAGTCTGATCTTTCCGCAGGCTGTGGTTTCAGAAACAGAAAAACTGGCACTCACTGCTCAAATCTGGGGTTTTCTCAAATACTATCACCCTCAAGTCGCCCAAGGTGCCTATAATTGGGATCAGCAACTCCTCGATTTTCTGCCAAAACTGAATACTGCCAACAATAGTGAGCAATTATCTCAGCTCTATCTGGATTGGCTAGATCAATTGGGGCCTGTCAGCAAATGCAGACGATGCCAAAGCAAGGAAGTATTTTTTGACAAAAACTTTGATCTCTCATGGCTGAGGGAGACTGAAGAATTCTCGCCAGAGCTTGTACAAAAGCTGAACTTCATTGAACAAAATAGATATCAGGGGGATCAGTATTATGTCAGCACCGAAGCAGTAGGGAAAATCAAAATCCTGAATGAAGCCGCTTATCAGGAGATGGGATTCCCAGATGAATCTTATCGATTGCTGGGCATGTTTCGCTACTGGAACATCATTGAATATTTTTTCCCTTACAAATATCTGATGGATCAGGAGTGGAGGGCTGTATTGCGGGAAATGATTCCTGTTTTTCAGCAAGCCAGGACGCAGGAAGCTTATCAAGCTGCTATCCAGAATTTGGTGGCAAGATTAGATGACAGCCATGCTTGGATCAGCCTGGACCAAACTCGATCTATGTATCTTCCGATCAAAGTCAAAAGAATCGACCAACAGGCAGTGATTGCTGGCTTTTATGACAAAGCGCTGGCGGAAGAACAGGATTTGAGAATGGGAGACATTATCCTGGAAATCAATGGAACATCCCTTCAGAAAGAAAGCGAAAGAAAGATCCGTAGCATGGCCATCTCCAATGAAACGATTGGCTGGAGCATGGCGTATCATCGAGTGATCCATGGTCCTGACAGTCTCGCCCTGCTCAAGATTCAAAGAAAAGAAGAATTGCTTCACATCAAGGCCAGGAGATATCCTTTTGAGGCATTTGACTACAGACAAGGGCAGTTTAGGCCAAGTTTCCCACAAGAATCCGTTGGCTATATCGATATGAGTGTTTTCAAAAGAGAGGACATCGCTCTGATGTGGGAGAGCTATCAAGATAGCAAGGCCTTGATCATTGACCTTAGAAATTATCCCGCCATGATCTATGGGCAAGTCTCTCGCCATCTCAACTCGCGGAGAAGGCCATTTGCCAACATTTATAGTCCACATCCAGATTATCCGGGGCGATTTCGCTACAAAGCCAGGCTGCGAACTGGAGGCAAGAACAAAAAAGCTTACAAAGGTCGTGTCATTCTCCTGGTGGATGAGTCCTCCATGAGCAGGTCGGAATTTACGGCCATGGCCTTCCAAACGGCAGATACTGTCTTAACAGTCGGCAGTCAAACCGCTGGAGCAGATGGAGATGTCGTGGTTTTTGAATACATGGGTGGCTATCGGACAGCCATGTCTGGCAATGGTGTTCTCTATCCAGATGGGGGCGAAACGCAGAGAAGAGGAATTCGTGTCGATGTGGAAGTTCATCCAAGTATAGAGGGCTTGAGACAAGGAGAAGATGAGGTCCTGGAAAAGGCCTTGGAGGTAGCCCAGAATGATCGGTTTTGGCACAAGAAACAAATAGAATCCAAGCAGTAACAATCATTTTTCCTTACCTGACACATGAATATTCAACCTCCAAAAGCCAACATTCTTTATGAAGATGAGGAAGTGATGATCGTTCTGGACATCGATCCCATTTCTCAAGGACATGCCCTCATTTTACCCAAAATCGTCTATAAAGATCTGGATGACTTGCCTGAAGCCTTGATGCACAAGATCATGAAGCTGGCTCGGATTTATGTCAGCATTCTCAAGGAGACTTTTTCTCCAATGGGGTATTCTATTATGCAGAATGGAGGCGCTTTCAATGAACTAGATCAGTTTCATCTGCATGTATTTCCCCGATTTCAGAAGGAGGAATTTTCCTGGACCTATGCTGAGGATGTCCCAAAAGAAGCCAAAGATTTTTCACATCTTCAATCCATTTTGGCAAAAGAAATCTATTCGAGCTTGAAGAATTGAGTGGTAGTTTTCTTTTTGCTATGCAGATGAAGGTTTTTTAGACTTAAAGTATGGCGGCCAAAGTGATGAAGAACCTGTCTTGAAAGGAAATCAAAATGCAAAACGAACACATGAAATCAGCCAATCATATTTCTAATCAAGCAAAAACGAGCATCAGTCCTTTCTTGGGAACCTGTCTTCTCTTACTTTTGGGCTGTTCTCCTAAGATGCAGGATGCTTTCGACCGATTGAATTCTTCCTCGAATTGGCAAATAGCATTCTCTGATTCATGTACGGAGGACTGGAAGACCCACTGGTTTTTGGATGGGGAAATAGCAGAAGTGGAGAATTCTGACAAAGGAATGGACTTTAGTGCAGGCCCTGAAAATAGAAATGACGCACATCATGCGGTGCTCTGGACCTGGGAATCCTTTGAAGGGGATGTGAAAATAGAATATACCTATACCCGAACAGATCATCAGATCGTCAATGTCAACATTCTGTTTATCCAGGCGACAGGCATTGGGGAGGGGGGCTTTGAAAAAGATATTTCTGAATGGAACGATTACAGAAAGGTCCCCACCATGAGCAAATATTGGAAACACATGAATCTGGTGCATATCAGTTATGCTGCCTTTCCCATGGTGAATGAGGATCCCGAGAATGACTATATCCGGGTGAGAAGGTATCCGGCTACTGAAAACATTCCATTCAAGGAAACCAAGATTCCCCCATCCTTTGAGAGAACCGGATTATTTCTCCCCAATGTGCCTTACAAGATGACCTGGATAAAAACCAAAAACCAACTCTTGTTGCGTGTGGAAGGAGATGGGAAGCAGAAAAAATATGCCTGGGATCTGAGTAGATTTCCAGCCGTCACAGAAGGACGAATTGGTCTGAGACATATGTTCACACGATCAGCCAGATATCGGGATATTAAGATTTATGTGAGAAAATAATGGTATCCAATTGAGTTTCCTGTCATAGACCAGTAGTCATGATCGGCAGACCATGGCTAGAAAAGAATTTATCCAAGAGATTGCATGCTTCATCTGCGATAACAGATCAGGAGAGATGGTCTGCCGATCATCTCTACGATCAACGATTTGCAGGATATTATTTCCCTGTCTTTATGTAAAAATCGAAGAAATTATTTTTTTAAAATATTGACTTCTAGATATTTAAAAACTTTCCTTAAAAAAATCCTCATTCTTGAGTATATCCCATCTTCACGTTTCGACTCATGAGGATAACAGCTTGTATTCACCTGGTTTATACGGCTTTTTTCTTCACCAGTCAAAATGTGAAATCGATGAACTATGTACTACCTCTCAGGTGCATTGGGATCAGTCTGTCCTGCTGGTTCTGGCTCATGTGCCTGCCTTCAATTTTTGCTCAAGACATTCAGTTAGGAAGTGGGGCATTTGAGACCAGCGATTTTGACCCTTCCCCTATCAACACCAACTTTACCGACGCCCATTTGCAGATCATTTACACCGCTGCGGAAATCAACGCAGCGGGTGCGATTGGTCCCAATGTGTTGGACAAAATTGGATTCTACATCGCTGGAATCCCCGATACCATCTTGCCCAATTACACCATCAAGATGAAGAACACTTCCCTTTCTCTCCCGACTACTTATGATAGTACGGGATTGGCGGTGGTGTATGGACCAGTAGATTATCTGCCGACGAGTCTGGGTTTTGATACCTTGACCCTGAACACACCCTTCAATTGGGATGGAACTTCCAATATTTTGGTTGATATCTGTTTTGGGAGTCTCCATATGTACTATGAAAGTGGCCGGGTGAGATACTATCCCACAACGCAAGGACTGGCTAGTATTCAGAATGATTTTGTCAATTTGTGTCAGACTGCGCCTAATTTTTTCCCCACCTTTAAGCCACAGTTGGTGATGTCATTTGGGAGTCCTCCTGCTGATGAAGCAGGATTAGTGGCTTTTGAACCGAGTGAGGTGTTGTTTGGAGTGGGGAGTTATCCCATCCAGGTCATCTTGCAGAACAATGGGACCAATCCCCTCACAAGTGCGACCTTGAACTGGTCAATAGATCAGGTTGCTCAACCGGCCGTAAACTGGACAGGATCATTGGCTTCTGGCGACACGACTGTGGTCGTGCTGGGGACCTTTACCTTTGCAGCCAATACTCCCTATGATCTTGCCGCTGACGTCAGTTTGCCCAATGGTCAGCCCGATCCCAATCCCCTCAATGATAGCATCAGTGTGAGTGGGGTAGAGGCGGGGATATCTGGAGTATTCACCATTGGAGGCAGCAGTCCAGATTACACGACCTTTGCTGCTGCGATACAGGCCGTGAGCGGTCAGGGAGTGGTAGGACCAGTGATTTTTCAGGTTCGACCAGGGAGTTATTCGGAGCAAATCGTGGTGCCAGATATTCTGGGAGCAGATTGCAATACCCCCATCATTTTTGAATCTGAAACAGGGGATAGTACGGATGTGCTGATTTCCTTTTCTGCGAATGCTGCCAATAACTATACGATATTGCTTGACGGAGCAGATGGTATCATTTTTCGACATATGACCATGCAGTCTTTGAATGCTAGCACTGGCATTGTCCTGGAACTAAGCAATGGTTGTACCTGTGTCGAGTTGAATAACAATCGATTCATCGGGATCCCCAATGCGCCAGGATTCGACAATCGCTCTATCATATATTCAGACAATGGGCAGGATGATGATCTGCATATCCATCATAATAGATTTGAAGACGGAGCAAAGAGTATTCGGATCAGTGGTCAATCCTTCAATGATCCTTCCCACAATACCTTGATTGAGTACAATAGATTCGTCAATCCTTCATCCCGAGGCATGGAGATTCGCAATCAGGAATCCCCAGTTGTGGCCTACAATACGATTGTTTCTCCGGGTTCTTCTGTATTTGCAGGAATCGAGGTGCTGAATTCAACTGAGGCGATTCGAATCTTCAACAATGAAATGGATATCACCGGAGGGGGAAGAGGCATTCGCTTCTGGTTCAGCACGGGAGGTGCAGGAACCCATGTGTTCAACAACTTTATTCGCATTGGAGGAACTACTGTCGCTCATGGCCTAAATGCCAGTTTCTCCAATGATCTGAGATTTGCCTACAACAATGTGAGAATCGATGGAACATTGGCGACAGGAGCGAGAGCCGTTTATCTGGAATCTTCTGGATCTAATATCGAATTGAGAAACAATGTGCTTGCAGCAATGGGAGGAGGGCATGCAATCTATGTTCAAAATGCTTCAGTGTTGGGAGTATCTGATCACAATGATTTGTACACCACGGGTAGCAATCTTGGATTTTTGGGAGGCAATCAAATGGATTTAGCCGCTTGGCAATCCGCCAGTAGCCAGGATGCAAATTCTCTTTCAGTAGATCCCTTGTTTACATCGAATACCGACCTGCATGTTGCCCAAAGTCTGCTGAATGCGGCCGGAACGCCCATTGCTGACGTATTGGTGGACATTGATGGAGAAAGCAGGAATGCCCAGACCCCAGACATCGGAGCGGATGAATTCTTCCCGGTAACAGGCGATGATGCAGGAATCAGCCAAGTCAATACACCTGTGGTTCCCTTTGCGAGTGGAAGCCAAAGTGTTTCTGTAACACTCACCAATTTTGGGCAGAATATCTTGAGTTCCGTGGATATTCAATGGGAAGTCAATGGGCAATCTCAGCCTGTCATGAACTGGACCGGATCTTTGGCTGTGGCGGGAACAGAGGTCGTCGTTTTGGGCAATTTTTCCTTTGGCTTTGGAACAGCGCATGACATCAAGGCATGGGTGGAGATTCCGAATGGACAAGCAGATGAAGACAACAACAATGATAGTCTGACAGTTGCCAACCTCTATGCAGGTCTTAATGGAACCTATACCATTGGAGGAAGTAGCCCTGACTTTGCTACGATTCAGGAAGCAGCGGATCTTCTGGGATTGGGAGGGGTGTTGGGACTTGTGACGATGAATATTAGAACAGGAAGCTATACCGAGAACGTCATGTTCGCAGAGATTCCTGGCGCTTCATTCTCCCAGCAAGTAAGCTTTCAGTCAGAAACCGGAGACAGCACAGACGTAATATGGACAGGAAATGGGAACAATCGAGTGCTTCTGCTCGATGGGACTGATTATGTGCAATTCAAATCTATGAGTATCAGCAGTGGAGGAATTGCTCCTATGATCGAACTCAAGGGAGGTGCTCATCACAACCAGTTTCTGAACAATGTCCTCACGGGTGCGATTGCCAATACGCAATCCTTCCAGTATGCGACGATTTATTCTCCTTCTTCCAGCACTGATTCTGCCAATGTGTTTCAAAACAACCGCATCCAAGAAGGAAGTTTTGGCATATTTCTCCTCAACAAGGGTGGTCAGGCTGCAGGAGGAACAGTCATCAGCCACAATGAAATTACCGATGCTTATGCCGCAGGAATTTCGCTCAAAGATCATCTCGGTCCACACATCGAAACAAACATCATTCGATCCACCTCTGATTTTGAAACAGTAAAAGGCATTCATCTTGAACGGGGAGGATCTGCCTATGTGATCCAGAACAATCAGGTTGACCTTTCAGATGGCGGATATGCCTTGCATCTGCATAACTCTTTCAGTCTGGCAACTTCACCGGGGCAGGTGATTAACAATTTCTTTCATGTAGGAGGACTGGACAAAGCCTATGGAATCTATGTACAGGGCGGCACCTATCCTGAGTTATTCTTTAACAATGTCCATATCAGCAGTACAGATGTTGCCGAGGGGCAGGGATTTCGACTATTCTCCGCCAACAATGTAGGCTTGCGGAACAACATTTTTGCCAATAGCGGTGGTGGCTATGCCATGTATCGGGAAAGCAATGAAGTGTTTCAATTTTCTGATCATAATAACCTCTTCACAAGTGGAACATCACTGGCCTATTTTGGATCTGATCAGGCAGATTTGGCTGGCTATCAGGCAGCGAGCATGACAGATGCAAATTCACTCTCAGTGGACCCCTTATTTGTCTCGGCCTCGGATCTTCATATCCAACAGATTCAGTTGGGGGGGACTGCTCAGACAGTTTCCGGAATTACACTGGATATCGATGGAGAACTGAGAGATGCAAATTCACCGGACATTGGGGCAGATGAAGGAGACTTTCTGGACAATGATCTGGGAATAACTTCGATTGCAGCAACAGGAACAGACTGCGACCCAGCTACTTCGGGTCTGGTAACTGTCTTGATTCAAAACTATGGCGTTCTGGACCAAACTGGTTTTGATGTCAGCTATGTGGTTGATGGAGGGATGGTCATCACAGAAAATGTAGGCTCTCTGCTAGTCGCCTCTGGTGATACGGCTAGTTTTCAGTTTAGCAGTTCGGTTCCGCTTCCCAGTCCGGGGACCTATCAATTCTCGGCATGGACTTCCTTGAGCGGCGAACAAAAAACAAGCAATGATTCATTGCTGAATCTGGATATCTCCAAATATTCATTAGGAGTTCCTGTGGCCGTGAGCAATATGTTGCCTGCTGACAGTGCGCTGGATCTCTATTCGCCCATTAATTTTTCATGGATCGGAGATAGCATAGCGACAGGCTATGATCTGTACATCTGGCTAGCTGGACAAGCCCAACCTTCTGTGCCAGCCATTGCTGATGTCACACAATTCAATGTCATCTATGATGAAGACAGCTTACAATATGGCATGGATTATCAGTGGCAGGTTGTAGCAAAAACGCCTTGTTTTTCTATCCCGGGGCCGACACAGCTATTCACAACCCGTTTCCTTTCTGATCTGGTCGTCAGTTCTATCACAGGACCTCCCTCTGCTTTCTCAGGACAAGAAATTACACTGAGTTGGCAGGTGAACAATCAGGGAGCAGGTAGTTCAGGCAATCAAACCTGGGGAGATGCCATCTTTTTATCCAATGCTTTCGGAGATCAATTGTTGACAGTTGAGGGAAATGCCAGTGCGCTTTCTTCAGGTCAAAGCTACAGCAATACAGCAACCGTAACATTGCCTCAGGGGATTTCCGGTTCCTATGTCCTGGAGCTGCGTTCTGATTTTTATTCCAATATCACAGAAGAAGATGAGGACAACAACATTGATAGCTCACAGGTTCCAATTGCCATTACCTTAACCGCTCCCCCTGATCTAAAACCCATCAGCCTGAATACGCCTTCTATTGTATTTTCGGGCCAGCCGATTGGTGTACAGTGGTCAGTGGAAAATCAGGGAACAGGAACCACCATTGCGCCAGATTGGAATGACTATCTGTATATCTCGGATACTTCCGTCTGGGTGGAAGATCGTGTGGAATTTTTGGGTGCTGCCAATCAAATGGGACCCCTTAGCCCCTTTAGCATTTACAATCGATCTGACTCAGTGATCATTCCCAATGGCATCTCAGGAGATTGGTATATCTATCTTGTCTGCGATGCTGATAATGATATCTATGAACATACCAATGAAGGCAATAATATTCGAATCAGCGACACCATACAAGTGGTCCTGACTCCGCCCTCTGATTTGGTAGTCAGTGCTGTCAATGTGCCTTCAAGTGTGAGTGCTGGCAATACCTATATCGTCGATTGGACCGTCCTAAATCAAGGAGGAAGCGATCCTTTTCCCCAGGTTTGGCTGGATCGGGTATATCTGTCAGCTTCTTCGACCTGGGATTCTACAACAGCCATGCAGATCGGTGTACGGCCATTTGTTGGCGATGTGAATCCCTCCCAAACCTACACCAATCTCAGTTCCATCACACTCCCTTCAGATCTGTCAGGACAACATTATCTCTATGTGAAAACTGATGATCTCAATGGTGTCTATGAGTTCACCAATGAAGGGAACAATGTGTCTAGCCCTGTGCCTGTGAATATCCTGTTGCCAGATATCAGCCCAGTCAACATGATGGTGCCAGCCGGTTTGGAATCTGGGGAGGAAATATTGTTGCAGTGGTCTGATCTGAATCCTGGGCCTGGAGACCATCCGGCTCAAACCTGGGCGGATCTGGTAGTGCTCTCCTCCAATCCTGTCTATCAGCCCGGAAATGGAAGTACTTTGGGGTTATTTGGAACCCAGATCAGTCCCCTGGGATTGATGGCAGGTGATAGTGTGCAGAAAGCAGAATTGATCACCCTTCCAGATGGCATCTCCGGGACATGGTATCTCCATCTTCTCTCCGACCACCTCGATGATGTGTTAGAAGAAGATGAACTGAGCAACAATATGTCTAGCCTTCCCATCACTGTACAACTAGCTCCCTGGGCAGATTTGCAGGTGAATGGATTGGTGATGAATGAGGACAGTTTGACCGGAGGAGATCTGTTCCCGATTCAGTTTACAGTTGTCAACAATGGAGCGGGGATTGCAGATGATTCCCTTTGGACAGATATCATTGCCATCTCAGCCTTCCCTAGCTATGATTCTGCGAACAGTTATCGCATTGCTGCCATAGACCATCTCGGTCCTTTGGGACTGGGAGCCAGCTATCAGGTGGATACCATGATTCGGCTGGACCGGGAAGCATTACTTGCCCTGAACCTGGACAATACGCAAGCCTATCTTCATGTCATCGCCGACGGAGACAATGATGTTTATGAGCATACAGATGAAGGAAACAATGGAGTTGTTTCTTCTTCTCTCATTGTGCAATACCCTCCAAGACCTGATTTGTTGATCGAACAGATCACTGTTCAGGATTCTGCATTAACCGCGGACCAGATTCTGTTCTCCTGGCAGGTGAAAAATGCGGGTGTCAATACAGATGCCTGGGGCCAAAACTTCTGGGAAGACAGCTGGTATCTGTCCGCGGATAGCAGCCTGGACAGTGCAGACCTTCTGATCCATCCTGAAGTCATTTATGGGCCGATGGATGCTGATCAAAGCTACGCAAGGACAGTCTCAGTTGATCTGCCGCAGAACATATTCGGTGATCAGTATGTGATCCTGCATACAGATCAGGGAGGCTTGGTAGAGGAAGAGGATCAAAACAATAATATCGATCTGAAACGTGATAGCAATGGCGATGCCCTTCCCCTTCATATTGAATTGGCACCGCCGAGTGATTTGAAGGTAATGGATGTGCAGGCCCCTCAAACTGGTATCTCAGGACAGCCAATCACTGTAGCATGGACCATCAGCAATGAAGGCATCGGGCAAACGCTGGTTGATACCTGGACTGACAGAATCTTTTTGTCTTCTGATTTTGTGCTCGATAGCTCGGATATAATTCTTGGTTCTTACAGCCGATCAGGAGGGTTAAACGCTGGTGAGACCTATACCGACAGTTTGAGTATTGAGTTGCCAATTGAAGCAGATGGAAACTACCTCTTGCTGCTCAAAACAGATCAAAACGATGCACTCTATGAACATCAGGCAGAATCCAATAATCTTGCTAGCAGATGGATCTCTATTCTACAACCACCTCCGTCTGATCTGGTGGTAAGTCAGATTAGCCTGCCAGACAGTGCGGTATCAGGGGATAGCATTCAGGTTCATTGGACTGTGCGAAATGATGGCAACAATCCAGCCTTTGGGATGCGCACAGATGCCTTGTATTTCTCTAAAGATAAGGTGATTGATGTCGATGATGTGCGCTTGCTGGTGGAAGAACGCGATGATTTTCTGGCCGCAGGAGATTCTATCCAAGTGACGGCAACTGCTTTGCTGGCAGGTCTGGAGATCGGCAACTATTTTCTGCTGGCCACGGTCGATGTACTGAATAATATCTATGAGGTCAATGATACGAACAATGTCGGTGGGAGTACAGCTTTTCTGAAGCTGAGTGTACCTGAGTTAATCATCGATTCTACTTATGTCTTCGAATTGCCCAATGACAAGGAAATGTTTTTCCGCATCGATGCGCCTATGTTCCTCCAGGATGAGACCATGTTGCTGAGCCTTCTGGGCGATTCGCTGAATGGCGACAATGAACTCTATGTCAAACCTTATCTGGTTCCATCCAGATTTGATTTTCGCTATAAACACGAGAACGCTTTCAGTGGGAATCAGACACTTGTTATTCCAAGCTTGCGCCCTTACAGTTATTATGTGATGCTTCGGGGAAAAGATCTGGTTGATTCCAGTCAGATGGTCAGTCTTCGAGCCAATATCATCCCATTTGAGATTAGAAGTCTGGATGCCTCTGAAGGGGGAAATACGGGCAGAGTAACTGTGCGCATGAAAGGGGGAAAATTTACTGAGGACATGACGGTATGGCTGGAAGATGCCAATCAGCACCAGATTCTTGCCGATACCCTTCGATTTGTAGATGCGGCGACTGTATTCCCCACATTTGACCTTGAGAACGAAGCCTTAGGTATGTATGATGTCTATGCCTCCAAAATGAGTGGTGATACGGTGATGCTGGATTCAGCCTTTGAGGTGGTGCCAGGTAGTGGAGAAGTGCTCTTGACGAGCTACAATCATCAGGCAACTACCAGACCTAACCGTGTGGTCCCAATGGAAGTTGTGCTGACCAATGGCGGGAATATTGACCTTCCAGCTCCCAAGCGTGCCATCATCAGTGTCTTCAAGACCCCCTTGGCTGAACGGATTGACCTGCTAAGTACGGCTGGTCGCGATATGTATGTCGAGTTGTTTGAGCCAGGAGGTCCGCAGGATGTTTTGCGACCTGGAGTGAGCACAAGCAAAGTCATTTACACATTTTCAAGTGCCCAGATTCGCATCATCTTCTACAATGAAAATGAATAAAGGGCAATCTCAATCACCATCCAATTGTCAATTCTCATGAAATCAATCATATATATATTGTTCACTGGGCTTCTGGCCATGCAGTCTTTGCTGCCAGCCCAGACAGTTTCTACTAATATCAAATGGGCATATGCTGCTCAACACAATGGAGAAATGAAGCATCTCCTTGCCACAGACAAGGGAGAATACCTGACCCTTGGGACAACTGAACAAGGACATTTGTTGATCCATTGCTTCACTTCAAAAGGTAAGCTGAAATGGAAAAAACTTCATCACAGCTATCTTGAATACCATTTACATGGCGATTTGACTGTTCCCTGCTGGGATCAAAACGGAAATATCCGCTTTACGGTCAATAACAATAGCCATCAACGTTTACTTCTCACGGTAAGTCCTGATGGAGCGCTGATTGCTGCGGAGGAGATCTCGGGCTTATTTAATAGAAAAAGCGCCCTTTGGATACACCGTGTATTGGAAAAAGATGGCTTGCTCTATATGATTGGTGCACTGCGGGGAGACTTGTGGATTGGGGTATTGGATCAGGCCAATACAGTTGTAGCAGATTTACTGTATGAGGGGCAGTTTTATGAGCAGGATTATGATGCCTTATTTGATCAAAAAGATCGATTGATCATCGCACTGAATTCTGGGAAGTATGGCAAATACGGAGGGGGCTATTCTTTGGTAGAGGTAGTGGAGGTAGATCTTGCCCAAAAGAAGACTTTTCTTCGTGCGAGATTTGAAGGCCGGACGCCTCAGATCACTCAATCAGAAGATGGAACCTTTACCATCGTTTATGATAGCCGGACCAAGGCAGATGAACAACACATCTTTGTCAAGCGATTTGATTCCATGTTCCGCGAACTCAGCAGGGAGGAATTGCTACAATGTCCTTATCGAAGCAGCCCTTTTTATCTGGATCAATCAGACAATGGCGAACTCTCTCTGTCTCTTGCTATTTCGACCCAACTCAAGGTAATAGAGATGAATCCTTCAGGGACATTAGCCGGGCAATCTGCATTGATTTCTTCCCGGGCCCTGAATGTGAACTCTCTGGTCAGGAATGGCAAACGCATGGCTGCCATTTACACCTACATGACCGGGCTGGAAGATCCAGCGGAGCCTAGCAATATGATCAATAATCAATTAGTTGTCTGGTAGGCGAAATGTTAATGGGTATAAGGGCATAATGGACATAGAGGAACTTATCCTTATTTCCCCAATACCCCTATACCCCTATACCCCTATACCCCACTATTTTAACCAATATCATAATGAACTTTCAACATATATATTCATTCATCGGCATGCTTGTATGTACAATTGCATGCCTCACTTCTGGCTATGCCCAGGATCCTTTTCCGCGACCATGTTATACCCCTCAAGCAAATCTGTGTGGTGCCGCAGATGGTCCTCAGTTTCCTGAGGGAATTGACGCCTATGACCTTACGCGGGCATGTCGTACACATGATCTTTGCTATGGAGGATGCAATACGCCCAAAGGTACCTGTGATGAAAATTTCTATTCAGACATGTTAGGCTATTGCATGGAGCCAGGAAACCTAGCGCTGTCAGCTGCTTCTGTTACGACCCCTTATCCAGATTGCTTCACCATGGCAACCACCTTCTATGGCCTTGTCAATACTTCATTTGCAGATGTAGCCTATGAGCATGCGCAGGATGAAGCGTGTATCGACTGTGGAGCACTGATCAGTATTTCAGGAGCAGGTACAAGAACCTATTGTAAGGGAGAAGAAAAACCTAAGGAGTTTACGCTTACGGCCAGTGGACCATTTACCTGCCAGGATCCTGACATATCCTGGCGTTGGAGCAATGGTTCGACAGATTTGAGTGTAGAGGTGAAAAAAGGGCGGCATGTGTTTACCGTCAAAAAAGGGCGCGATAATGAATGCAAAAAACGCGTGAATGTAAAACTCAAAAAGAAAAATTGTGATGAGGATGGGAATGATACTCGAAATGTTGAGGAACCAGAACCCATGGACCCCAATGATATCACGGGTATCCTGGGCTTTGACAGCTTACAATGGGTCTCTCCCCGGGATGTATTGGGGTATAAGGTTCGATTTGAAAATGATCCTGTGTTGGCAACAGCTCCTGCACAGAATGTTTATATCACTGTGCCCATTGATTCCAGTGCGGATTTGCTATCCTTCCGATTAGGAGACTTTGGCTTCGGTTCATTTTATTTTTCACCTCCTGAAAATAGTGCTTATCTCTTTCAGCAATTGGATGTTCGCGATTCATTGGGCGTACTGGTCAATGTTACTGCGGGAATCGATGTGAATGCACATGAAGCCTTCTGGTTCCTGGAATCAATCGATCCTGTGACAGGTTTGGCTCCGCAAGATGCTCTAGTCGGATTTCTGCCTGTGAATGATCAGCCAAGTGATACCATTGTCGGTCGTGGGGAAGGCTTTGTGAATTTCTCCATTGCTCCCTCTGCCAATGCGCAGACGGGCGAAACCATTTTGGAGCAGGCCAGCATTGTCTTCGATGTCAATGCCCCGATTCTAACCAATATCTGGATGAATACCATTGATGCTTATGCGCCTATGAGTCAGATTAGCACCCCTAGCCAGACCATTGATACAACAGCCATTACGCTCTCCTGGCAAGCCGATGATGATTTCGGGGGAGTGGGGCTGGCGCAGGTGGATATCTACGTTGCCGAAGATTCAGGAGAATTTAGCCTGTACCAAAGCATCACAACAGAAGATTCCAGTTTGATTTTTACAGGAGAAGCTGGCAAAACTTATCATTTTTATACCATCGCAGAAGATCATGTGAACAATCGGGAAGGGTTTAAGGTCGAACCAGATGCCAGCATTCGGTTTCTTGGGTTGGGTACAGCACTGGTCAGTGGAACGGCTATCAGTGAACTTGGCGATACCATTCCCGACGTTCAATTTAGCCTCAGCGGCTTTAACGGGAATCAGATACAGACTGATCCGGCTTTCTCATTCCTCATCCATATCGGAAGCCAGCAGGAAATCGGTGCTTTCAAAAACAATGATACAGACCGGAGCAATGGCGTGGATGTGGCGGATCTTCTGCTTTTGACGAGAGAAATGATGGGAAGTCAGGTGTTGTCCACTCCTTATCAACGAATCGCAGCCAATGTGGATCATGATTCAGATCTGGATAGTGAGGATATGGACTTCTCAAAAGCCTTGATTTTGGACGAAGCTCCTGGATTTTTTCATCCAGTTTCGCCCATGACACAGGATTATTTATGGTCATTTGTCCCATCAGATTTTGTGTTTGCCAATCCCGTTCAGCCATTTGCCTTTGATACCTCTTATGTCTATTCAGCAGCAATGGCAGCTAATCAACAGGATTTTATCGGGATTCGTCTGGGAGATGTGAACAATAGTTGGAATCAGGATCTGCTGCCCGCGCTGGATTCTCTGTCTTTTCTATTTGAAGAGGCGAATGTCCCTCAGAATCAATTGTTTGAGGTTCCTGTCCGGGTAGAGAACTTTTCCAGCGTGGCAGGATTCCAGTTTACGCTTCAGTGGGATCCGGCAGTCTTGCGCTATAACCATGCCTGGGATGATATGCTGGATGTAGACCTTGGCCTCAAGGGGATTCAGGACGGCAATCTGACAGTCTTGTGGACTGATCCGAATGCCTTGGGAGTTGATCTGATGGATAGCAGTCTGATATTTACCCTCGAATTCGAAGCGATAGGCATGCCAGCCAGCCAATCCGGGATCACCATCACCAGCAGTCGAACGAGGGCACGAGGATATGATGCCGCTCTCGATCTATTGGGGATTCAGTCTCAGGGCGCACAGATCGTGGTGGATGATCCGATCATTGGGATAGAAGATGAATGGGCCAGGAAGTATCAATTTGAGGTTCGCCCCAATCCTTTTGAAGGCCAGACAAGACTTCAGTTTTCTTTGCCACAGGCAGAAGAGGTGCAGATTAGCATTTTGAATGAGTTGGGGCAAATGATCTGGAGCAAGGAAGGAAGATATGAGCAAGGTATCCATCATCTGATGTGGAATGGGCACAATCGATCCGGGCAGGAAGTGGCAGAAGGGATCTATTTTGTCAAGCTGGAAAGTGAGGGATTTCACAAGAGTCTGAAGGTGCAGAAACTGAACTAGAAGAATCCTGGAAGAATACAGCGATGAAAAGACGCAAAGGAGAAGATATTCCTTTGCGTCTTCCTGTTTTTGTGTTCATTCCAGCTGCTTCATGATCTCACGAATCTCCTCCTGCCGATAAGCGGTTGGTTGGGATTGCAAATGAGTCAGTACAGTTTTGGCTTGGTCAGGCTGGTCCGCCTTAAGATGCGCAAGTGCCAGATACCATTGGGCATCCAGGTAGGAAAAACTTTGCTCGGATACCTGAGAGAAGGCTTCAATGGCTGGAGCTGTCTGGTTCATTTGCAGATGGGCCAGGCCAACATAGAGCTGTGCTTGAGATTGTTGCCGGAAAGCCGTGTCAGCCAACAATTGCCCGGTCGCTTGAATCATCTCTTCCAATGATCCTTGATCATAGAGAGTAAGCGCTTCTTTCCAACGCTGCTCTTGAGGATTGGTCTGGCTACGAATCTCAGGAGAAGGAAGAGGGACAAAATGTGCGGCATACAACTCCGGTGCAGTCTGAGCGGAAGAGCCAAGGAAAAAGCGCAGCGCCAGAGCAAGACCAATCAATAACAAAACCGCGGCGGCAATGGCTCTCGAATAGGTGCCAAACAGCGGGACAGTTCGTGCAGAAGCCGACTGCTCAAATCTGGCAGATAACTTAGCGATTTCAGCTTCTTCAGCAGATGCCAAAATGGCGTATTGGGCCTGAAGATGTAATCGGAGTTCATCAGCCAAAGAATCATCTTCTTTGATTTGTTGCTCAAAAGCAGCCTGATCAGCTGCTGACAGCTCACCTCGGATATAGGATTCGATCAATTGTTCCTGTTCGTTCATCTCTGCTTAGCTAGATACTTCCGACGATTGCACCCGATCTGATCAATTGTTTGAGTTTGGCCATGCATTTGTGTTTCTGATTGGCTACGCTTTGTGCCCGCTGGAAGCCCATGCGGTCAGCGATTTCCTGTAGCGAAAAACCCTGATATTCCGATTCCCAAAGGATCTGTTTGCATTTTTCTCCCACCAAACTCAGATATTGTACCAATTTGTTTCGGTCTTCCTGCTCTGTGATATCCTTCACAATGTCCTTGGCCATATCAGGCATGTCCGGCATATCATGAATCCACTCAACTTGATTTTTGTCCGCAGAATTGTGTCGCACCCGATCGATACATTTATTACAAAAAATCTGATACAGATAGGTTGATAACTTGCTTTCCCCCCGAAACTTGCCTACTTCAATTTGTTTACTCATCCCAACGATAGATTCTGAATAGGCATCAATCACCTCTTCTTGTTCAAGTCTGTATTTCCTTTTGCCTTTGACAACAAAGCCAGAATAGGTGTCATGAATGTGATTAATGGCTCGCTGACGGGCTATACCACCTTTTTGGATTTGGGAAATCAGATGATCATCAGTGTGAAGAGACCGTTTTCGGAACATAAGACAGGATCATTGTCCAAAGAATCGTTCATTTGGAATTCTCAATATTACGTAGTTCAGGGATTTTTTAAAATTTTTTCTCAAAACAGAGTATATCCCATTTGTGGACTTCGACATATGTGATTGAACCTTGGTAGGAATTCATCCCATTACCCAATATCAATCAAATACTTCATCATGTCAATCGTCCAATTATTTCTCCGACTCTTTCTGACAATCTGTGCAGGATTTCTGTTTTCAGCATCCGCTCCTCTACTGGCTCAGGGCAATGCAGAAGAAGGTCCCAAACACTACTATGTCAGTAAAAACACAGGCAGGGGACGAATCGCTTCCAAAGCGCAACCCGCCAAAGATCTTGGTAATATCATTGCCCTCCTCAAAGCCGGAGATGTTGTACATCTTGCAGAAGGGACATACTTAAGCAGAGGGGAGCGTGGTGCGGATGAAATCAAAGTACCTATATCACTCATCGGTGGATATGACCCTACTTTCTCTACCAGAGATCCATGGGGTGAGCACAAGACCATTTTCAGTGGGACCAATCATATCGAAGGACTTACCACACCCAGATTACATCTCAATTTTCATCTTTCTCACAAAGCCTATCAAGGAGAAGTCCTCATCGATGGCTTGATCATAGACAATGGAAACAGAAACAGATACATGAATGAGGAAAAGTTGGCGATTCTGCGTACTGCCAATATGAGAAAGGAAGAAAATGCCACGCCTGGCATGCCGGGAATCAAAATCAATGCAGCCAAAAATACCCAGGTGATTGTGCGCAATTGTGTCCTCCTGAATGTCGCTTCTTCACAAGGGGTGATCTCAGTACAGATTGGGGAAAATGCACAAGCAAGCATCAACAACAATCTCATTGTCAACAATACTGGAAATGGCATCCAGGCCATGACTAGCTGGCATCCCAGAGATGGCAAAGGCTTACCTACCTTTCACATTTTCGACAATACCATCTTGTTCTGTTGGAAACATGATCCGGTTGCTACTTATGGAGGAAATTGTCTAAAGGTAGATACAGACATTCAGTTGTTGGCTGAAAACAATGTGTTCGGATTCGGTGATTTTGGCGGAATAGACAATATCAAAAAGTGTAAGTCGATCACTTTGAAAGACAATTTGTTGACCGGACATCGCAAGTATGATTACCGAGAGTGGAACACCAAGATGAACATAGAAGAGATTGAAGACGAATCTGATCTGTTGAGTTTTGAAACCATAGGGAATGTAGGCTACAAGATTGACATTAATATAGATCCTGAGTGGGCAAACATCTATGCCAACCGACCTGAAATATCAAGAGCTGAAGTTGATGCAAAAGCAGTAGCTGTCAATTCTGATGCCAATGCGTTGAGAGGTATGTTGGGAATCTCACTCCGTGCCAATGCTGTTCAGCTGGATTCTGACGTTTGGCTGCACCATATAGAGTTGGACGATGTGATCAAGACGGGACTGGTGAAGTACGAGGGGAAGTTTGGATGTGAGCTACCGGAGAAATCCAGATAGACAACTCTCCCCTCACCCTACTTGACCCGGATCAGAAATGATCCGGGTTTTCTCTAATTGGTATTTTTCGGCGAATTTGGTATTATCGGAAAATGGAATTTTCTCGCCCAAAGATGGAATCCTATGCATACTTCTGCTACCTTTTTCTGCTACTACCCATTGCTTGTTGTGTGTCTGTTGATAGGAAACATGCCATGCTTATCAGCACAAATTACTGACACAGTCGCTTATGATTGCCAGCAAAAAGGGGAGACGTTCAACAAACAGCATTTGTGGGATAGTGCATTGGTTTATCTTCAATGTTCTGAAGACATCTTTCGTAGAAATGGGGAGTGGGGGCTATTGTTGACAAATCTGAATCATCAAAGCCGTTCCTACCTGAATTCACATCGATATGAAGAGGCTGCCACTGTGCTGCGTGAGGCAATCGCTATTGGTGACCAACATTTGCCTGCTTATTACTATGAAAAAGCTATGAGCCACACCAATCTTGGGACCTACTATCTCATCATGCGAGATACCCTTGCAGGCAGACACCTCAACAAAGCGATTGAGATTTACGAGCAGCAGGAAGGCGAGGAGGATAATTGGGAAGATCTCATCATGAGTGCAAAAAAGAATCTTGTCAACTATTATCTTAACATCCTGGCCTATGACAAGGCAGAAGCCTATCTTTTGGAGGCCCTCGCATACGATACCAAACAATGGGGCCCCAATCATCTAAAACTGGCAAGAACGCTTGGAAACATGGCCTTGCTCTATCGCATCAAAGGCAATGGTTATCAGTCCATTGAATATTATGAACGTGGCTTGGCCATTGCGCTGGATTCTCTGGGGCCTGATCATCCGCTCACTTCCCGTTTTTATTTATACATGGCCAGCACCTATCGGGAAATTGGAGAGTGGAATTTTGCCAGACAAATGTTCCAACATGCCATTGATATCAGAACCAGGGTCTATGGAGAGCAAGATCCCGCGGTTGCAGAAGCCCTAAGGTTCAAGGCCTCAGCATATGTACATGAATGGCGGTTTGACGAAGGAATCTCTTTACTGGAGGAAGCATTGAATATTGTTCGACAAAATGGGTCCAAACTAGATCAAGTCCTGTGTCTGTATGATCTTGGAGAAGCTTATGCTTATCATCACCGAACAGAATCAGCAATCAGACATCTTCGTGAAGCACTTGATTTAGGCGCAGAAGAACTTCTGCTTGAGCGATCCGGTGGCATCTATAATGCACTTGGAGTTGCTCAATTAAAGGCGGAAAATTGTCAAGCAGCAATGGTAGAGTTCGAACGGGCAAAAGATATTTATACCAAAGGTCATGGCCGAAAAAGCTCACAGGTTGCAACTGTGCTTCAAAATATGGCCAACTGCCAAAAAAAACTGGGAAATCAGCATGAAGCCAGACTGATGTATGAAGAGGCCATAGGCGCATATTTGATTGGAGATCACCCCTTCTCCCTGACAGAACTTCCTGAAGCGAAAGATTTTTTGCTGAGCAATGATTTGATTCAAATCATGAATGATTATGCGATGCATATTCTCGATAATGAGGGTATGCAAGAACAGGATCCATCAGTCCTCATGGGAGTTCTTCAGACTTCACAGTTGGCAACCAATCTGATTGACAGCCTTCGCATCCGAATGAATCAGAGCTCGACCCACTCTTATTACCTCCAGGAGGCCAAATCCCTGTATGCAAAAATCATTGAAAGTGCCTGGAGGCTCTATCAACAAAATGAAGAAGAACAATATCTTTCCATTGCCTTTGAGGCGGCTGAGAAAAATAAGAGCAGACTGCTCCAGGAAGAACTCTCCAGCCCTCAAATCAGTGCCTTTTCCGGTGTGCCGGATTCACTGGTTGAGCGAGAATCCTTCCTGAGAGAGGAGATTGCCATGTGGGAAAAAAATCAATTGCAGGAGTGGCGAAAAGGAGAGCAGGCAGATGCCAGCCTGTTGGAAACGTATCGTAAGAAAATCTTTCAAAAGAACCATCAACGCGGAGGGATTATCCGGCAAATTGCAGAAGAGTATCCTCGATATTTTTCGCTTAAATATGCCAATGATCCTCCGACAATCGCGGACATTCAGGAAATCCTTCAAGAACATGAGCAGACTCTGATAGAATATTTCCGCCAGGACAGTAGCCTGTTTGTCTTCAGAATATCTGGCCAGGATCTACAGTGGACGAAAATCGCTTTCACAGACAAGTTTGAAGTGGACCTGAGACAATTCCTTGACAATATCAGTGCAGGAATGCAGGTGGCAGAACAGGGGCAATCCGTCGATTTCGCCAGTCAATTTGCTACGGACTCCTATCAGTGGTTTCAAACTCTTCTTCTTCCTGTTGTGTCAGACATTCCCGAGAAATTGGTCATTATTCCAGATGGAAGACTCAGCTATTTGCCCTTTGACTTATTGCTAACAGAGGCGCCTCACCCGGGAAGCGCTTATACCCAACTTCCTTTTCTCCTGCAAAAAACCACCATCAGCTATGCATATTCTGCTGGATTGTTGCTGAATCAGAAAAATCAGCAGGCTCGTCAACTTCTTGGAGGATTTGCGCCCTCCTATCCTTCTACCTTCACGCTTGCCAGCCGGGATTTGCAGGAAGCCTATGGCAAAGGGCCAGAATCCTGGGGCAATCTCAGTTACAATGGGCCGGAGGTCAGCGCGATTGCCACACTCATGGATGGCAAGGCTTATGTGGGACCACAAGCTTCCGAGGAACAATTCAAACAAAGCGGACATCAATTTCAAATTCTTCATCTGGCCATGCATGCTTTTGTTCAGGAGGAAAATCCCCTCTTGTCAGGCCTGGTATTCGCACCTGATAGCAGTGAAGAAGATGGATTTCTCCATGCGTATGAAATTGTGGAACAGTCGATCCAGGCTGAATTGGCTGTGCTGAGTGCCTGTCATACCGGGGCCGGAGAGTTGGTGGAAGGGGAAGGGGTGATGTCTCTGGCGCGTGCCTTTCGGTATGCTGGGTGCCCCAATACCGTGATGAGTCTCTGGCAGGCCGATGATCGGGCCACAGCAGATCTCATGAAAAGATTTTATCACTATCTCAAAACCGGAGAAGGCAAAAGTACTGCCCTTACTCTAGCCAAAAGAGAGTATCTACAACAGATGCCTGCCACTCATCCCTACTTTTGGGCTGGTTTTGTATTGATTGGAGATGATGAGCCGATTCAATCAGGTCACTTGCCTGGATTTTGGCTAATCATCGGAGGCTTGCTCCTCTTGGCTGGCGTCTATTGGATTTGGCGGATGCGTCGTCCCTCTTGACTGACTAGAATCAGAGTTGGAGAGGCATGTATCCATGCCCTTCTTGCCTCTTTCCTGTTTGCGTGGAGCGTTGAAGCAGAAGGAGTGCGCAACAACAATCATGTCCCCCGTTTTCTTCCATTGCCCTGAAGGAATTAAAGAGGAAGTTTTGCATATTCGTTCCTAAAATACTGTCGATATGCAAACCTATGATCTCGTGGTTATTGGAGCTGGTTCTGGTGGTCTGGTAGCAGCTACCAGTGGTCACCGCAAGGGCCTCAAAACAGCACTTCTTGAAAAGAACAAAATTGGAGGAGAGTGCACACATTATGGATGTGTTCCCAGCAAGGCTCTGATTCATGCAGCCAATGCGTATCACAGCCTGAAGACCATGACTGACCTTGGAATTGAGAGTGGTCCTGCAACGCTTGAGTTTGGGACAATCATGGCGAAGGTCGATGAAATCGTTCAAGGGATTTATCAGCATGAGACCCCGGATGTATTTGAAAATATGGGGATAGATGTGTTGGTAGATGCCCGAGGCGCAAGCTTTCTGGATGCCCACACCATTCAAATGGGCGAGAGGGTGTTGTACGCCAAACATGTGGTTATCGCTACCGGATCAGCCCCGCGTTTGCCAGAAATTCCAGGCATGGATCAGGTGAGCATTCTTCACAATGAGAACTTTTGGGAGCTTCGGGAGCATCCCGGCAAGCTCGTCTTCATTGGTGGGGGTGTTATTTCCGTAGAACTAGGTCAGGCCTTGGCGAGATTGGGGTGTGAGGTGTGTATCATGGATCGGAATTCCCGTATCGCCAAACAGACAGATCCTGAGATTGGAAATTATTTGACAGATAGGCTGAGAAAGGAAGGCGTCCAGATCCTGACCAATGTAGACATTCAGCAATTCTCAGGCAACAACCAGCTTGTTTATGAGCAGGATGGTCAAACACAACGCATGATGGCAGATCACTTTTTTCTGGCAACTGGTCGGCGGCCTCATGTAGAGGGACTCAATCTGGAATCGGCTGGGGTGAACTACACAGATCGAGGCATCCAAACCAATGATTTTCTCCAAACATCTGTGCCGCATATTTATGCTTGTGGAGATGTGACAACTCCTTTCAAATTCACACATACAGCTTCCCATCAGGCCAATATCTGCATCGATAACATCTTGACGCCCCATGCCAAAAAAAATGACCTCAGTGTGCTTCCCTGGGCAATTTTTACGGAGCCACAGATCGGACATGTCGGCCTCACAGAAGCAGGTGCTCATGAGAAATATGGTGCAGATAATGTAAAAACCTTTAGGGTTACAGCCAGCATAGACCGATTCATCACAGATCGGAAGACGGGTGGGATGCTCAAGGTGTTTTTTACTCCTGATGATCTGGTGATCGGTGCAGAAGCGATAGGAGAACATGCGGGAGAATGGATACAAATTTTGACAGTGGCGATGAAGCATCAGATTCCGGCAACAGAAATGGCAGATACGATTTTTTCTTATCCAACTTATGCTGAGATTGTCAAAAAAGCCTTTACACGCTACCTCAGATCCAAGGCTTAGGATATGCACCCATTCATTTCCGCCATCATCGTTGCAGTCAATGAGGAAGCCTGTATCCGCCACATCATTCACCAACTTCGTCAGCAGGACTATCAGGGGCAGTATGAAATTATCCTGGCTGACGGAGGCAGCACAGATCAGACCATTGACCTGGCCAGAGAAGATGGGATTGTCGTTTGTAGCAGTCCCCAAAAAGGGAAAGCCAGCCAAATGAATGCAGCAGCCAGAATCGCCAGGGGAGAGCTTTTGTTTTTTGTCCATGCAGATATGACCCTCTCCCCATTTACCTTGACACGCATGAGAGATAAGCTGTGTGAAGGCTATGATGGAGGCGGTTTTGCCAATTCTTTCGAGACCCATAATGACAAAATCAAACAATTGGGCAATTGGTTCAACTTCCGACTGTTCGACAGGCGGGAGCAATCAGACAAGGGGATCTTTTATGGCGACAATGGCATATTTGTCAAAAAGAACGTGTTCGAAGCTCTTCAGGGATTCAAGGAAATTCCAATCATGGAGGATTATGATTTCTCTTTTAGACTTCATCAATCCTATCGCAGCATCAAGATCTACGAACCAGAAATCATCGTTTCTGCTAGAAGACATATCCAGGCAGGTTTTCTGCTTACACGCTTCCAATGGGTGATGATTAAGAAGTTGTATCAACTGGGGGTGTCGCCCTTTCTGCTCGCCAGATGGTATCGGGATATTCGCTAATGCCAGATCATCGTGTGAAGCCTGATCTGAAAGTGTAGAAATTGTCGCTTGCCTAACGAATGAGGCATAGAAGAGATCGTAGGTTTGTCCTGATTCGCAGCAAAAGGGAAGACGTGAAAAAAAGAGTCCTATTTCTGATCATCGCAATCGTTCTTGGAGGAACTTCCCTGGGCTATCTGACTTTTTCTGGCATGAATATTAATGAAATTGGGTTGAAAGTTTTGAGTTGGGTCAAAAAAATAAAAGGAGAATCGGTCGATCTGACGAACATTGACGCTGTTCTGGCACCTCCCATTCAACATGGGCAGTGGACCGAACTCCTGCAACAGCATGTGTCTCCGGAAGGCACTGTTGATTATCAGGGATTCATTCAGGACCAGCAGCGATTGGATGCCTATCTGGATCTACTCACGAACAATCCACCAGGAACAAACTGGAGCGAAGAGGAGCAACTTGCCTACTGGATCAATGCCTATAATGCATTTACTGTCAAGCTGATTCTCAATCACTATCCCCTGGCAAGCATCAAAGACATCGCTCGTGGCCTGCCCATGATCAACTCTCCCTGGGACATCAAATTCTTCAAAATCGGAGACACTGACTTCGATCTGAATACCATTGAGCACGAGATTCTGAGAAAGCAGTTTTTGGAGCCGCGCATTCATTTCGCGATCAATTGTGCTTCTTTTTCCTGCCCCAAACTTCGAAATGAAGCTTTTGAAGCCTCGATTCTGGACAAACAACTGAATGATCAGACTGAATGGTTTATTCACAATCCTGACAAAAACAGAATCAATGATTCAGAGGTTCAACTGTCCAGCATTTTTTCCTGGTTTGAGAGTGATTTTACAAAAGAAGGGAGCCTGATCACTTTTCTACAGCAGTACAAAGCTGACATCCGGGAAGACCTCAATATTCAATATATAGACTATGATTGGTCTTTGAATGAATAATTGATTGTTAGAGAAAATCGGCTCAAATTGTAGCCACAAAAGCTACTAGAGCCTCCTTCTCATGAAACACATCAGAACCTTCAACTCCTTTGTTTTACCTGCCTCAAATGAGCGTTTTATTTCCCTGAATGACAGTGGGCTTGCATCGATCTATACCCACCAGCTCAATCATCTCTATACCATTCCCGATGGCTATCTGGTGTATCGTATGACCCCCGATTATGCGATCATAGCCAAGAATCGCCACTTCAAAAAACTGGATCTGAATCGTTTTGAGATTTCCTTTGATTACGGAATACATGCAAAATCCATTCAACATGTTCAGAATCGTTTTTTCTTTTTTGATCGAAAGACGGGTCACCACCAACTCATAAACCTGGAAACAGACCAGATAGAGTATTCTGTCGAAATTCCCATTCAAAGTCGGATTCAGGCTTTCTATGCCTATTCGCCCATCTGTATAGGAATGGAAATGGATTCGAGGGAAATCTATACCATCAATCTCGAAACAGGAGAACTCATCTGGCGACTGCCGGAGGAGGAATTGAACATCAGTTCTCCGGGAATACTCACTGGTCATATCTATGCTGTAGAGGATTCATTCATTGCAACGGTGACTTCTGGAGAATTGATTGCCATTGATGCAGGGAGAGGTCACCACCTATGGAACACCACTTTGGCCCGGAAGTCCTTTGGCCAACTTGTCCTGGGAAATCGCTATCTTTCTTTTCGTCTGATTACAGGCCCGACTGAACAACACCATTCGCCCATTCTCTTCACTGAACTGGATCTGCGAACAGGACAAATTATCAGCCAGATAGATGTTACAGCTCAATTTCTGGCATTAGGAGGCCTTTCGAGGCAAGATCTTCAAACGCTTATCCTGGGTAAGTTTGCGTCGGATGGGACTTCGATCTATTTTGGAATCAATCAGAATTTGATCAAGCTTCATATAGAATCTGGCCAGCTTGAGCATGTCTATACCCATGAATATGCGCTTTCTTTCTATTCGATGATTGCAGGAAAGCTGTTTTGTGTTGATGGCAATTCTCGCTTGCAGGTATTCACAGCGGAAGATTGAGAGGGGCTTGGGAGGTCTCTGATGCTTTACTCACTGTCTGAGGGAAAAGAAAACCCCTTCACCATCAGCCAAATCCCGAATGTCAATTCAAATACTCCTCCAGGCAAGGAGAGGGCAATACCGATCGGATATCCGAATAATTCAGCCACTGCCCCCGCCGCCAACAACACATACCCGATCAGCCCCCAAATGGCAAGAAAAGCTGGAATGAGCTTGGTTCGAAACAGAATGAGGCAAAAGGACAAACTTCCCACCCCAAGCACAATCATGGCAAGTTGGTACGCATATCTATGGGCTGCGAGTGCCCATGTTTTGAGAATGGAGGCCTCTGCCAGTTCATCTGCTGAAAGGGTCTGGCTCAGTGAGAGCAGAGACAATAGAGCGACAAGACCGATCAATAATAGCACGGCTTCAAGTAGGCGACTAC
Organism: Bacteroidota bacterium; assembly: GCA_039029315.1. Lineage (GTDB taxonomy): Bacteria > Bacteroidota > Bacteroidia > J057 > J057 > JBCCCJ01. The sequence continues at coordinate 29,652 of JBCCGK010000111.1, forward strand.
TGAGATAGCTCCTTGCAGTCAATGGATGATACCTATGAAGAATTGGGAACAGCATGATCCCAAGAAGGACAACTGTAAGGGAATTGATCAGCATCAACAAGGCTCCGATGATCATGGATGGTTGAGATGCTGACTGATGGGCAAGCGTATCCCCTTGTGATAGCGGGCCAGTTAGCAAGGCATCCCCTATACCATAACTGAGAAGCGGGAGGAGAAATAGGAAGCCAATGAATTTGCTGATTGTTTGTTGCTGATTTTGAGACATATGGGTGAACTAAGTTGTTGGAACGTCTCAAAAGTACTGGCAAGTTCAACCACATGCATTGACTTCGGTTAAGAAATTGTTTCCCAATTTCATTCCTCTTGTGAAGGGGCTGAAAAATTACTGGTGTCTGGAATCAGAAATGTGACTGGGCAACCATCCGGGCGATTTCTTTCAGTTCGTTCGGCATATAGTGTCCACCAGAAGAGATGTAGTAGAGGCGATGTTGGTCGATGACAAGCGCATTTTGTGCTTTGTCAGCTTCTATCCATGTCCTCAAATCAGTTTTTAGGAGATGGAAGATGTCTTGCAAATAGGCGGGTTGGATGGGGGAGGGAAAAACAAATTCTTCTATTCTGGCTCTGGGATAGATCTTGTCTCTTATCGGTGTGCGACCTTTGATCAAGGCAATCTCACTCGTCTGAATCGCATGAAAGAGCAAATGAGGGTTTTCGGTAATGATGTGTTGCTTGGGCAAATCGGCGGTCAGGGCTTTGATGCCAGCGTAAAAGATGGTCTTGTCGAGCGCTTCCTGCTGCCTGTCTACCACTGTATAGGCTTGTGGCAATGATTCGAGGGCCTTCAGCTTAGAGTCCAGTTGGGACGTTCGATCAATGCTAGCTTGTGGGAAGGCCTTTTTGGTGTACACCAGTTGATTCTCTGCCTCCAGAAAATTTGCCAGATGCAACTCATTGCTGTCCAGATGCATGATCTGCGCCTTAGTTGTATTACCCAAAATGTCTTGCAGGACTAGCTGGTCCTTATCGATTTGGTAATGATACCGATAGATTGTGTCCAGATGATTGTCTACGATCAACTCAATGGTGTCAAAGGTCAAGCTATGGTACAAGGCCCACTGACCCAGGGTCCATGTGCCAAGGAGGAGTTCGCTAGGATGTTGCACATATGATTGTCTGCTGTTCCCTTCATTCGTAGGGGAGCAGCCAATGAGAATCCCAAAAAGAAGCAGAGCAAAGAAGAATGCCGTATCTCTCATAAGGTCAAAATCAATGGGTAGGTGAATGTAAACTGTTTGAAGGTAAGAGTGAGAAGCCCAACCAATTCCATAAGAGACTGTTTTGGAATCTGTGCTGAGAATGTTTAGGGTGTATTTTTTTCTCAGGCAAGGCTCTTTTTTGTTCACATAGTGGTGCTATGGGAACAAAAAAAGCCGCCGGATGAGGAAAAAAGACGCATACAAAAAATAAGTGACAGATTTCCAAACAGTCTCTAAGTAGAAACGATCATAATCCCGGATGGTTGTTGGCAGGAAGGGTCGGCCTGAGGGGTAAGCCGTTGATTGTCTACAATTGATCTTTATGTCACATTGGCAAGCTCTTCCCCCTGTCTCCTCATGTCATCTCGTCCAGATGTACCCAATCTTTCCAGTGATTGTTTGGGGAGAGGAAGGGAGGACTGAAGGATGCTACTTCATGACTGAGAAATGCTGCGATGGCTTTGAAAGTCTCGTGCTCACTTGGACTGTCATCTTGAAGCGGATGCTGCCAGTGATCAAGGTGGAGGATAGAGGGAGCCTGCACACCAAGATCCTGGGATAGACGTTTGGGTTCTGTCAGGCAAGCCATCAAATCTTGCTCAGGCAGCCGGTGGAGAAATGTCCAGGCAGGAAACTTTGCTGTGGCCAACCCAGCTTTTTCCGCAGGAAGTAAGTGCCTTTTTTTTCCCTGGATCAGCAAAGCATCATATTCCCTGAGAATAAAGCCTGTATGATGATCCACAATCACCTTGCCTTTCAGATCCAGAACAGGGGTATACCTGCATCGATCTATCAGGTGTAACCAATCAAGAGTATTCTGCATCTCATAAGCAAAACAGTTGCCGTATGGGAAGATGGATGTGCAAATGCCTCGGCCATTCACATAGCCAAATACCTCAATGACAATTCCCCAATTTGCCTGATCCCGGTACACATGCATGCGACTTTTTACAGGATACAAAGACGCATCTTCAAACACATACCACAAAGATTCTTTGTGCATATGATCGAGATGAGCCAGGATATGAGTTGATGTTGTGGACATGAATCGAGGATAGAGGAACGCTTAGGGAATCGGAATATCCAGTTTGCTTCGTTTGTTCATTTCGTGCGCCATAGCCTGAAGCTGTTGAAAATAGGCTTCGAGCCATTCATATGTTAGCGTTTCTTCTGTGATCTGAAGATAAAAGTTCTCCATGCTCAGGTTGAGCACCATGAGGGCCAGACTGGAATGGTCTGTCATCCCCAAGCCCTCAGCCCAGATTCCCAAAATCGCTTCTGCCACTTCTTTGCTGGCTTCCTGAAAACACTGAAAAAACCGAGGATTGGTTCGGTTGATGCGAAGTTGACGATTGAACAACAGGTCTTGTTTGTGTTCCAGGATGACCTCCAGCAGTTCTGGAATCACATTTTTACATTGTCGCTCTTTCTCTGCAATGATTTTTGACTGATCCAGATGATAGGCAAGCAGGAAGGAGGTAAAGATTTCCAGATCAGCAAAATGATGATAAAAAGAGGATTTGCTTTTGTTGACTTTGCGAGAGAGAACTTCCACCTTCAACCCATTCGGACCTTCTTGGGCAAAGAGTTCATATCCTGCCAGAATCCATGCTGTTTGTTTCTCTGACAAATTTTCCATTCGGCACGGTAAATTGGTGTTGACAATCAAGACAGTTTCTAGGAAAAAGTACGTGGAATGTCCGACATCTGCAAATCAGACTGCATTGCCTGGAGAACAAACAAATGCATGACTTATATATCTTCAAAATTCCCATGTCGCCCCTTGCCATCAGCGAAGCGTTGAGCACCTGTGAGCGTTTCTGAGGACTGAATGCTGCGCATGCCTAGCTGGAATTCCTGCTTCATGGCTTCGGCAAGCGGAAGATTCCATTGCTCATATGCACTGTGTCGATCATTGCGAAGACATTGTTGGGGAAATGCTGCAATGCTATGAGCAAGTGATTGTGCTTCTTGAAGGGCGGATCCATCGGGCACCACACGATTACATAGTCCCATCTGCAAGGCTTCTTCTGCTCCGACGGCTCTCCCTGTCAGAATCAGATCCAGCGCACGTCCCATGCCGATCAGCCTGGGCAGCCGAATGGTTCCCCCATCAATCAAGGGAACTCCCCATCTACGGCAAAAAACACCCAGAACCGCCGATTGCTCCATGACCCTCAGATCACACCATACAGCCAATTCCAGGCCTCCTGCGACTGCATATCCCGAGATGGCGGCAATGACAGGCTTGCTCAACCACATTCTGCTAGGTCCCATAGGGCCATCTCCTTCTGCTGAGGTCTTGTTGGGAATGCCTTCACCAGCGATCGCCTTCAGATCAGCTCCTGCGCAGAAGGTTCCTCCTACACCTGCGAGTACGGCCACGGAGGCACCTTCATCTGCCTCGAATGCTCTGAAAGCATCTGCCAATTGTTGAGCTGTAGGGCCATCTACAGCATTTTTGTGAGAAGGGCGATTGATCCAAATGGTGGTGACAGTCTGTTTTTTTTCGATAAGAATAGACACAAGATGAAATGATTAAGAGAGAAATGAACGGCTATTCAGCCATCCGACAATGATAGATCCTATAAGAATCAGAATATATAGAGGATAACAGGAACCCTAGAGTTCTTTTCGCTATAGTCATCTTTCGTGAACCAATCTTCCACGAAGATAGGTTTCATCTACTTTGGTCTTCCGAATTTGCGTAGGAGAAATGTCAAATAAATTCCTGTCCAGGACAATAAAATCGGCTTCCTTTCCTGCTTCTAGGGAACCCACGACTTCTTCCTGTCGCATTACGTAGGCTGCATGTATGGTATAGGCTCGAATGGCTTCCTCCAGACTCAAAGCCTGTGGGGCACGTGTGACTGCCTGTTCCAGCCCAATAAATGGATTCAGGTCACTGACATCCCAGTCACTGCTCAAACTGATGCGGGCACCAGCATCGCTAAGGCTTTTGAGGGGAATATTGTTCTGGTTGAGGGCTGACCCAATGAGGTGATCATTGTCATGCCAGTGATCGGGTTGGGTAAACGCACCTGCTACTTGAGCATCAGCGGTCACATTGAGCTGGGCGAACCTGGAGAAGTCGGCCTGATCTACATATTCGATATGAGTGAGTCGATGCCGCCCTTGCGAGCTAGCCGCTTGTTCGATGGCATTCAGGGCTTCATGGACACCTCTATTGCCAATCGCATGGATGTGAAAATCAAAGCCTGTCCCCTCCAGCGCCTGAATATATGAGGCCATGCGATCCTCTGTAAAATAATTCAGGCCCCGATTGCTCGACAAGCCAAAATAATCAATCAGGTAGTCATCATGCATGGCAGAAGTGGTATTGTGGATGATCCCATCACTATACAGCTTGATCTGATTGATTCGAAGAAGACTTCCTGCTGGATTGCTATACAAGGATTTCAATTGAGCGATTTGATCTGCATCTTGTCCGTCTGGATATGCCCACAGTCCAAGGTTGGCCCTCACTGTCAATTTCCCCTCCTCAAAGACGCGTTGCCAGGTCAAATGGTGATCCCGTTTCCAATAGGTTCTGGCATCACAGACCGATGTGATCCCATATTTGGCGAGTTCAGGGAGAGCCACATCCACCAGACCATTATAATCATTCTGCATCCTTTCAGGCGTAGGAGTCAATGCAAGATCGATGAGGAGATTTCCGGCATTGTCTATTAGCAGTCCTGTCGCTTCTCCCTGATTGTCTCGCATAATGATCCCACCGGGTGGATTTGGCGTAGAGGATTGTATGTTCATCAGTTCAAGTGCCTTGGAATTGCACCAGATGGAATGGGAGGTCTGTTCCATGATGGCTACGGGTCGATCAGGCACAACATCATCGATGATCGCTTTGGGATGACGTGTTGCTTCCAACGGTACATCAATCCAGTGTCCCCATCCCAACAACCAATCATTTCCTGCTGTTTGTTGTGCAGCTGCCGCAATGTCGGGGGCATAGTTTTCCGGGTTCTGTATATTGTCATTGAGGATAAAGTGGAAATTATTGGTTGCTGCTTCCAGCGGATGAAGATGAACATCGTGAATTCCAGGCATGATAAACGCGCCTTTGGCATCTATTTGTTCGGCGTCTGCGGAGGCCCGGTTAAGAGCTTCTGCATTGTCGCCTACAAATTCGATCAGGCTATCTTTGATGTACATGGCTTCTGCCCACGGTTGGTTGGGATCGACTGTGTAAATATTGGCATTGATCCAGACCACTTCCCCTTCTCCTCCAGGACCAGGACCGGGATTTTCTCCTTTGCAAGAGAACAATACGGAAATCGAAAGCAGAAGCAGGGCATAGAGCCATTTGATCCTCAAAGGACTGGATAGAGGCTGCATAGGAGTGGGGGAGTGGAACATACTTCCTGAATTATGTTGTAGAAAAGGGAATCCCTTGTGTGTGAGAAGAGAGAAAATACTATTTGCAAATGTATAAATGAATGTAAGTTCTACTGAAGATAAGGGGTATTGGTTATTCGTCCAATAGCTCAATGATGATGGGAAACATTTCCTCTACCCAGGCAGCATATTGCGCACCACTGGGATGAAGCTTGTCCGATGCCAGGGCATTCGCCCCATCCCCCAACTGCCGGGAAATCTCTGTAATATTGACAAAAGCAATATCGATGCTATCACAACGCTGTGCCATATACGTATTATACATATCCAACTCCTCCGCAATCTTTTCCCTATTTGCCTGACCAAAGGGGGTAACCCCATAATCCGGGATAGAGACCACAAATACGTTCGCCTGGGTACCCGCCAACTGAATAGCCGTAATCAGCAGACTGTCGAATTCTTCCTGAAATTCTTGGAATTCCAGGCCCTGATATTGATTGTTGACACCAATTAAGAGAGAGACCAGATCCTGTGGACCTGGAGCTGCATCCTGGATGGCTGCCAAAAGATTGCCTGTGGTCCAACCTGTACGGGCAATGATGTCAAGCGACTTGACGGGAATCTCATGTTCTTGCAGTTGTACGGCCAATTGATTGGGCCATCTATCAGATTCTTCTACTCCTTGTCCAATTGTATAAGAATCTCCCAATGCCAAATAAGAGATCGAATCTGCCTGAACATGTGGTGGGACTTCCGGTAGTTCTCCAATCATTTCGGCTGGATCGGAGCAGGTCCATAAGACACATAATAAGAAGAAAGCAATGGGTCGTTTCAGGATTGTCAGCAACTGTTTCATGAGTTTGGGATAGGTAAGAATAAGACAATTTCTAGGTCTGTTAACACCTATCCTCTACAGAAAGTTTTTGTTTTCCTGATGGGAAGAACATAGGATCACTCCCCGGCAGTATAGGCATCTACCCCCGTATTTTGTACCTGATTTGTGACTTCCCCTACCTCCTCATCTTGAAGGGTAAGTTTTGTGTCGTCAGTTGGATCGAGTCTGTACCCCATATCCAACAAGCTGGCCAACTCCAGCGCATACCAGGTAGGGCGATCCTCTCTATTGTGCCATAAGGTATTCGCTTCTTCAGGGAATTGATCCGGATGAATTGCTGCAAGAAAATCTTCGCCATTCATATACGCCAGATAGCCCAATGCTAAATCTCCCACGGGAGTATGCAATTCGAAGTCAGCTTCGTTGGAGGCTCCACCTTCTATCCAGGCTTGATTGACACCCCAGGACCAGATGTTTGTATCCAGAATTTTATCCTTATCTCCAGGGTCTTGCGCAACTTCTGAGCGATAGCCAAGCATCAAATCATCCTCTGCTGCCCCGCGCGCGTGTTGACGGTCGGCTTCAGCTTTGTAGGTATGCATGGCTCCTGCCAACATGCGGACAAAGGAAGGATTATCTTCATTGGCACTGCCATAATCAAACTGTTGGAAATCATCCTTGCTGATGTTTCCTGCACCATTGCCAGTGTTTCTGTTATGCCACAGTCTGAGGACTTGAAATTCTCGATCGAATTCGACTCTATTTTGTTCCATTCGATTCCTGAATTCATCTTCTCTGTCCTTGATTGCATTGGGCGCATCTTGTGCCTGCGCATTTCGCCAACGGATTTCGTTGCTATTCGCAGTCTTCATATAGGATATCGCGGCTTTGAATCGCTTGATAGTAGCATGCTTGGACTCTCTTCGCAAAGCGTCATCGTAGGACCGTTGAATGACGCCATTGGTGGGTTGGCGTTGCACAACCGTTTGCGTATGCCCGCGCTTGGCTTCTTTCTCCTGAGTGGATGCTTGTTGAGTCCTCTTGAATTGGACAGCCTGCTGGCCCAAGGGGCGACTGTTGGCAATTTGTTGAAAGGCCTTCAACTGCCTGACTTGTGCACTATTATTGGCAGTTTCTTGCATCTTCCTTTGGGCAATGGCTTCTGGCCGATGATCTTCAAAGACAGAGAGGCCTTCGCGTTGCCTGTGTGCTGGAGAACTTTCATTCCCTGCTGATTGAAATTTGTTTTCCAGATGTTTATCGGCATGCGTATGTATCATGGACTTGGGAATGCGTGTGGGAGAAGCAAAACCGAAAGTAACACTTCCATTGGAATCTGGAAACATTTGGATGGTTCATCATCCATTATTTCACAAAAAATCAAGCATGAAGCAGTTGTTGGATTTCTTCCCCATCTCGATCATGGGATTATTGTTTTGCGACTTTGCTTCTGTACAGGATCCCTTCTTCTGTCATCAACTGAAAGATATACACACCATGAGCCAGCTTTTGAATGTCTACCTGCTCCCTGAATTCGGAGGAGGCTTTGTTCATTACCACTTTTTGAATCACTTTTCCTCTTAGATCGAGCAGTTCCCAGGACACTGTGATGGGGTCTGTGAATTGAGCTTGAACCATGAAACTTCCTGTCGTGGGATTTGGATACAATTGAACGGGATGCCGCAAAATACCATCCTCTACCAGAGTCGAGATCATCAATTGGACAGAATCCGAGGCCGTGCAGAGGCTGTCTCCTCCTACAGCAAGGCTTACTACATATGGACCTGCTTGATCATAGGTATGGCTAGGATGCTGTTCGGAGGAGGAATGCCCATCCCCAAATTCCCATTTCCATTGCTGAATATGCCCTATGGATTGATCCTGGAAATGATAAGTTAAATGGTTGATGCTGTCCTGTGTCATCCCAATGGCGACTGCACATGGCTCTTGAGAACCACATAGATCAAGAATCACGTCTTGTTGTACGCTATCTGTACAACCTGAAGCAGTTCGAATAATCAGACGGACCGGATAAGTACCGTTTTGCGCAAAAGTATAAGTCGGATTGGCTCCACTGGCAGTATGTCCGTCCCCAAAGTCCCAAGACCAACTTACAATGGAGTCATCAACGGTAGACATATCAGTAAAGTCTACTTCACATCCAGGGTTCTGGAAATAACTGAAGTCAGCATAGCAATTAATGGGTTCTTGACATTCTGTGACAGTAACTGTTCTTGTGATGCTGTCCACACATCCATCATTGGTTGAGATAGTCAGGGTTACATCATAGGTTCCGGGGGCATTGTAGGTGTAGGGGACGTAGGAAGCCCCTCCCGTATTTCCGTCCCCAA
>JBCCGK010000112.1:0-38139 GCA_039029315.1 Bacteroidota bacterium
AGCCTGCATTGCAAGATCAAATGTTGTCTATGGCTCTGTCACAACACACAGTGTTTCTTCTTTCAGACTACTATTCCCACATAAAAAATGGACAAAGTCAAACTAAGAGACTGTTTGGAAATCTGTTACTTATTTTTTGTACGCGTATTTTTTCCTCATTCTGCGGCTTTTTTTGTTCCCATAGCATCACTATGAGAACAAAAAAGGGCCTTGACTGAGAAAAAAATACCCCATAAAAATTCTCAGCACAGATTCCAAAACAGTCTCTCAGGAATGATAAAAACATAAATTGCAAACGCTGATTTGATCATTTGTTATGGATCATCGTTGAGCAATCTGAGCATAGCATCGTTTTGGTCGGATTTCATGCCTTGATTCACAACAACATTTCTGCCTCATAATTTCACATCTTTTTTCTATCCCATTCCCACAAGAGGTCTGATTGGATTATCATTTTCCCAAATTGGTCAAGTATGTCATCAAATCCACCAGTTCATCATATCTAAGAGAGGAAACCAATCCTGGAGGCATCATGGAGACAGAACTAACCTCCATATTCTCGATCTCGGAATTGGCAACTGTTACAAGATTGCCAATGGCATCCCTGATCAAGGCCCCTGATTCTGTTTTGCGATCCAGGGTCCCACCAATCACTGTACCGTCCTTTTTTGTAACAACTACTGTCTCGTAGCCTTGCTTGATATCCGTATTGGGATTCAGGATGGATTCCAGAATTGACTCTGGAGTCATGTAGGCACCCAGGGAACTCAAATCCGGTCCCACTTTCCCCCCTTCTCCATTGATTTCATGACAAGTTGCACAAATCAAAGCTGGTCGATAATAAATATTTTTACCATTTCTCGCATTTCCATTTTTTCTCACATCGGACAACAACTTCTTTCGCTGTTCCTGCGTGAGGAACATGCCCAATGGTTTGAGATCCCCCGCCTGATTCAGAATGGAGACGAGGGCTGATAGATCTCGTCCAGTAGATTGTGCTACCCGAATCCCTCTTAGTGCTACATCTGAATGAATTGATTTTCCTGTCAATTGTTCGCCAATCAGGTCTGGCCCTTGTTCCATGCTGCAAAATGCACCAAAAATGATCTGTGCATTGGAAATGGAACTGGTTTCTGTCAGGAGTTTGGCAGCGAGGGGAGCTGAAGTTTTCGGGTCAGACTGCGCCCAGGAAGCAATAGCCGTGCTTCTGATAGCTGTATTGGAGTGATTCGCCAGCTTTTTTAATGCTGAAATTTCCCCTTGGCTCACCAGGGCATCTGCTGCTGCCATTCTCTCTTCAATTCCTGCTTGGGGATTACTGGCTTGTTGAACCAACAAATCCTTGCCAATTGGGATCGCCCATCGTTTGAACAATTGTACGGCAGTTGTTCGAATTCTTGCATTGTCATGCGTCAACAGACCTTCCAAAGCTGCTGTGTTGGATGGTTTGGCTGTATTGTCTGCCGGGGCATTCAGCAAGGCTGAGAGGAGTTCCTGATCAGCCTCTTTGGCTGCTGTTTCCAGAACAAGCTCCAGTTCATTGGCTGTACCCAAATTGGCAATGGTCAGCAGTGCCTGTTTTTTTGTCTTCCCTGTGAGTTTGCCTTCCTGAACCAGCATCGCCAGCGACTGAGTCGCCTGCGTATTGTTTGCCGCATTCAATGCGAAAGACAGTTGTTGGAAGTCTCCTCCAAAAACGATCTCCCCACGAGATAAGGAAGGCAGCCATTGAGATTCCAGTTCGCGAGCTGTAAGCCACAAGGCGTATTCCAGATTCGCATCCATGGGATGAGTCAGAGACTTCATGGCCAATTCTGCTGCCTTGGGAGATTGTAGGACGCGTAAGGCAGTGATGGCTTCCAGTCGTACCTGTGGATGGGCATCGGCGATCATGCGACCTGCCTCTTTTTCAGCCTCTTGGTCTTCAAAGGTTCTTGGGATCATCCGCACAGCAGCAGCTCTTGCTTTGTGATTGTCGGATTCGAGCAAATCGCTCAATAAAGCAGGATCGGGTTCATTCACTGCAATCCCCAACCAAAGTGCTTCCAATCGCTGATGATCATAAGCCGGATCTGTCGGATTAAGCGTCAAGACCCAGGCTTTGATGGCACTTTGACTGATGGTTCGTTCGACCAATTCTCGGTTGGCATGGATTCGATCAAATTGTGCATCGGACTTCAGATGCTCCAGCAATTCTGCATCACTGGCCTCCTTGAAGGAAATGACGGGATGAAGCGGCTGATTTTTCTGAGTCAATCGCCAAATCCGGCCATGAGATTTGTCGCGGGAAGGATGATAAAAATCTACTTCTCCATGGTCAATGATCGGGCTGTACCAATCTACGATATACATGGCTCCATCAGGGCCGATCTTGTTATCAACCGGACGATAGGATCTATGTGCAGAGTGCAGGACCGTCTCTACTTCTTTGGCACTGTACCCACTTTTGTCATCTGTGATTTGATAGCGAACTGTGCGATTGGCCCGAAAATCATTGGCCATGAGACTCCCTTTCCAGGAATCAGGCAGATGGCTTCCTGTGATGAATTCCGCTGCTGTATTTTTGGGTTTGCCAGTAAGGGTGCCTGGAAGGATTCGATCCATGCCTACAGCTGTTCGATGTGCAGAGCCTGGAAAGATATAGGTTGGCCCTTCACTCCCCGCCCCATCTGTTGCCAGAATTTGTCCCCAATCATCAAATGCCTGTCCCCAAGGATTGATCATGCCCTTTGCGAACACATCCAGCCGTTCAGTTTCAGGACGAAATTCCCAGAATCCACTCCCATTGATCTTTCGGAAGCCATAAGGGGTCTCTACAAAACTATTGATGTTGATAGATTGGGAAAAATACAAGTCTCCCCAGGGTGCCCAGCGCATGCAATGGATGGTATGATGCACATCTCCATGACCAAAGCCTGAATAAATCACCCGGCTTTCATCGGCTTTGTCATCGCCATCATGATCAGCCAAAAACATCAATTCAGTGGTATTAGAGACATAAGCACCTCCCTGGACAGGCATCACCGAATGCGGAATCAGAATCCCTTCAGCAAAGACTGTAGATTTATCTGCCACTCCATCCTGATCAGTATCTTCCAGGATCACAACCCGGTCGACGGGTTCCAATCCGGGTTTGATTTGGGGATAGGTGGTGCTGGTGCCTACCCATGCCCTGCCCTGATTGTCCCAGGTGATGCTGATGGGATTGGCGATCATGGGATCTGAGGCAAATAGATTCAGTTCCATGCCTTCTGACACACTGAATGCAGCAAGCTCAGCTTTTGGGTCCGGTTCTGGAATATAGCTGGGAACTTCGTGATCCGGATAGTCTCTGGGAGATGTCCAATCCTCGAGGAATACGACTTCATAGCGACGGGTACGTGGCTGTTTTAGTCTGGCAATGAGTTCATCTTTTTCCTCAACCAATCTTCTGTAATCATCGGTTTCATAGGCGAGATGTCCCATTTCGTGCTGGCGAAACAGGTGGGTATAGACCTTGTTCAGGGGATTGATGCGGAAACGATGAAGCCGATTCTTTTCTATAATCATACTTCTGAGCTCTTCCCATTGGGCTAAGTCAGCGCTGGAAGACAGAAGAGAGGCATAGTTTCGTTGACGTTCGATTTTTCCATCAATTTTTATCAGATGTTCTCTATCTAGTTTGAATTCTCCAGTATAGCTCAGACGCTTGCTCAGGGCATCAAAGCGAATTCCCCGGCTTGTTTCTACAAAATTACTCAGCTTAATACCCACGGAACGCTTGATTTCGCCCGAATCCCTCATGACAATCTGGTAGCTATGGCCCTGAGAAATTCCTAACTCACGTGTGAGGAGTTTGGCCAGTTCTCCATAGCCAATGCTGTTCAGGTGAATGCCATTATCAGAAAGGGGATTGCCATTTGTCGTGTGATCAAGGGTGGAGAATAGATCGATGAAGTGATGTCCCCGTTTTTCGGCTTGCGTTTGGATCATGTTCGTTGCCTTTTCAAGCTGTATGTTCGACTTGCTGATGTCTTTTTGCAAGCCTTCAATTGTCCAATGTCTGCTGGGAGATAGAAGAATGAGTTTGGCCTCGTGTTGTTCCAGTTCATCCAAGAGACGAATATAGCCAGAGACAAATGTCTGGAATTCCTGATCAGAGGTAGCAAATGCAGCTTCAGACCCATATCCGAGGATGAGCACATCTGGATTGACAAGTCCTATATGTTCTTGGATTACTTCAAATCCATAGCCTTCTTCCGGATCAGGTGGCTTCCAGGATTTGGTATTATGGGCGGAACCAAATTCTGCTCTGGCAGTTCCCTCGACATCATCGGCTGGCCAGCCCAGATTCCGGAATGTCAGGGGTTGATCCGGCCAGTAGGCAGTAGCAAGTGCTTCAAACCAGCCATATTTGTCCATGCGGGAGATTAAGGTGCCGCCCAATAAGGCGATGGTTCTGGGGGTTCCATCCATTTCCAATCCCATGAACATGTCTGGTTTGAGAGGGCCAAATTTTTCACTCAGGGAGGGTTCTGAAGGAGGATTTACAGCGGTCTGAGTTGGCTGAGTTGGGGTACAGGCCAACATCAGAAAGAGGCAGACAATCGCTGTGGGGAGCCAGGATTTTTTCATAACATTGATATGCGAGTAGTGACAAAGACAAGATATCGGCCATCCAACTCTCAAGCAATCTTGCCAGCTAACAAACGATGGCCCACCCAATACAATGAAGTGATTATTTTCTTCCGTAAAAAAAAAAATGCAATTTGGTTTGTCTCAGCAACAACCAAAATAACTTGTCATGAATAACACAATCGGTGTTTATCTACTATTGATAAGCCTCCAATTTTCTGGCAATTGCTTCTGCCAGGATGTTCATCCAGCTCCAGCTCTTATCGACAATGAATTTATTGTGTCCCTGATTCCTGATAGCAAAGGAAACGGGCCATCTATTTTGAGGATGCTGCCAACAGATTTGGTCAGCAGCAGAGTGATTTTTCCCAATACCTATCTCCTCAAGATTGCATCTGAGGCCAATACAGATTCTTTGGTCGAGGCCTTAATGGGCAGATCAGAACTGGAATCCATCCATCCCAACTACCAGATAAGTCTTCGATCGGACCCGCTCTTTTCTTCTCAATGGCAATACCTCAATGATGGCCAAAATGGTGGGAAGATCGATGCTGATATTGATTTGCCTGAAGCATGGAACCTCTCTACCGGCGGACTTTCGGCGAGGGGAGACAGCCTTGTTATAGCAGTGCTTGATTTTGGATTCAATTTGGGACATGAAGATTGGCAGAAGAATGTATGGACCAATTATTCCGAACAAGGGGACAATGGAATAGATGATGATCAGAATGGGTATGTAGATGATCAGCATGGGTGGAATTTTCAATTGGCATCTCCTGACGTTTCTCGAAATGGGATCGGGCATTGGCATGGAACGCCCGTCTGTGGCATCATCGGTGCAGATGGCGGAAATGGGAGGGGGCTGAGTGGCGTCAACTGGCATATCAAGGTGATGCCGATTGTCATACGAGAAGATGTGGCAAGCATCATCGAAGCCTATGGGTATGTCCGGAGAATGCGGAAGTTGTACGATCAGTCAGATGGAAAATTTGGAGCCTATATTGTAGCGACGAATGCCTCTTTTGGGATTGAACATCTTCAGGCCGAGGATGCGCCTATATGGTGCAACATCTATGACTCACTCGGCGCAGTTGGAATCCTGAATGTGGCGTCTGTCCCAAACTATGCTGTGAACATAGATGAGGAAGGGGATATGCCAAGCAGTTGCAGGAGTGACTATCTGATCACCGTAACCAATACCAACCGACATGACCAGCTCGATTCTCAGGCGGGATATGGCAGGCAGACTGTGGATTTGAGTGCTCCGGGCAGTGGATCATTTACACTGCTGAACAATGGTGGTTATGGCTTGTTTGGTGGGACTTCTGCAGCGGCCCCTCATGTGGCTGGAACTGTTGGATTGCTTCACGCATTGGCTCTGCCAGACTTTGACAACCATTGGGATTCCGTCCCCCATGAAGCTGCATTGGTAATCAGACAGGCCATCATAGAAGGGATAGATCCTTTGGATGATTTGAGATCCCGGACTGTCTCAGAAGGACGCCTGAATGTGTTCAACAGCATGAAACGTTTGTATGCGCTCTATCGGGCTGATTGTCCAACAAATAGCTCACTCTCAAGTCAAGTATCCCTGTTTCCGATTCCCGCTCAGTCCCATGTGTATGTAAGTCTTGGATTGGATCGCCCGAGTAAGATTCAGCTGGACATCTTCTCGATGGACGGAAGACGAATGCTTCGGCAATCAACCCCAATTCTTGCAGAAGGGAATCATCGCATTCGGCTGGATTTGGAAAAAAATCGTATGTGCAAGGGGCATTATGTTCTCAGATTGCTGAGTGAGGAAGTCGTTTGGGTGGGAAGAATGATTGTTAATGATTAATTATTTCGAAAATGGAAAATTAAATCATTGCAAAAAATAATTTCTGAATCTGTTGGAAAAATTTTGTTCGTTACTGAAAATCATATATATTGCCTTTGTACTCGGTTCATGATTTAGCTTTCTTAAATTTCAACTTAGTATTATCAGCCAATTTATGTTTAACACAATATCTTCCTCCATCAACTTTTACTGGAATTATTCATAATCCATTCTTTGTGAATGAGTTATGTGTGATAGGCTTGTCTGGCTTACTCGGATAGGCATGCCCTTTCTATTCTCTTTTTTCAAGAAGAAGAAGCGGAAGAGAAGTGTTCGGTATATGTAAAGTTTTTCTATTCATTTTTTTCACTTTTAATTATTTTTTTACTATGAAAACTTCATTGTTTAACAGATTGTCCGTCAAGTTGATGGCGTTGATGATCATGTCAGCATTCGTTTTTGTCGCGTGTCAGGATCAAAACGAAGTTCTCGACCAGCTTACAAGCGAATTGGAAGAGGAAACTACTTTGCCTTTTGCGAAACTACTTACGATTACAGATGCTTCAGGAAACAACAGCCTGGATGTCAGAATCTCCTCTACCGATCAATCCGTTCTGGAGATGTACAATTCCGAAACTTTTTCTTTGGTGATGGAGGATGATTTTGCCAGTATGGCAGAGGTAGAAGAGACTGGAAATGAGCAGCTTGTTCAGCTGTCGGATTTTGACGCAGAAGGTGCCATTCGCATCAATTTTGAACTCCTCAAACAGGATTTCGTCAATCCTGAGTCTCAGTTCAGAATGCTTGAGAACTTGCCAGAATCTTTGGCGCGTGCCAAAACCTGGAAAACATATACCAGTTCCAATGACGAAGCAGAAGTGACCCTGGACTCAAGATGGTACAATATCTTTGTAACCCTTTCTTCTCAGCAAAATAGCGGAGATCCCTTCAATGCTACCTTGACGAACAAAGAAATCAAGAAGAAAGGAGACTCTGAGGTGATTTGTGCACCAAATTCCTATCGTATCAAGGTTGAGGTGAAAGCAAGAAATCACACCAATCACTATTATATCACTTGGGCATTTGCTTGCTAGATTCATGCTTGAATAAATATTCCTGAGTAATAAGTAATTCCTGACATGTACACTGACAAGGCAGGACTGGCTCCTGTCTTGTCAGGAATATGTTGTTGTCAATACGATTGGCCGAATAGGTGTTATTTTGCTCGATTGTTGTTTGGGGTGCCAAAGAGAGATGCTATCCCGATGATTGATCTCAAAAAGAGGAGGCAACAGAGCATATATCTCATGCGCAGGTGGGGAGAAATCATCTGATCTTGGGCAAACCGTTCGAAGGATATGTTATTTAGAGACTGTTTGGAAATCTGTTACTTATTGTTTGTATGCCTATGTTTTCCTCATCCTACAGCTTTTTTTGTTCTCATAGCACCACTATGAGAACAAAAAAGAGCCTTGTTTGAGAAAAAAACACTCCATAAAAATTCTCAACACAGATTCCAAAACAGTCTCTAAGTTTGACTTTGGCCATTTTTAAACAAGATTATTCTTCATTCCAGCCTGTAGGTGGCTTTTTTGAATATATGAACTTCTTCATTTTAGGGTGATGTTGATTCATTCTAAGTAAGTGGACACATGTATATCTGCTAATCATCTTCCACCCTCTCGCTCTCCCGCCAGCGGGAGACATCGGCCCACAAGGCCAGGAATCAACGATTTCCCTTTGGAGGGGAGGAATAGAATAAGCATAGGGAAATATGTCCACCCACTTCATTGAAAAATTGAGATTCCCATGTTGGCCAAAGTCAAACTAAGGTTAAATAAATACTTAAAATCATGAAAATTTTACACAAACAATTCATCAGTTTTTCAAAAATCACATGCTTGATCATTGCCTGGAGTCTGCTAGCTTTGGGATGTTCGAACAATCAACCCATGTTTACCACCATCAGGATCAATGGAGAACTGATGGAGGATCAGCAGTTTTCTTTCAAGTTTGCTGAAGAAATAATGATTCAAGTAGAAGCATCTGCGGGAAGAGATGGAATCGTGAGTATGGAAATCAGAGATAGATATGAGTCCACGCAAGGGCAAGTCAATGAGTTTGTGTTTATCGGCAACTATGACCTAGCGCCGACACTGAAAGAAGACATCAGGCTCAGATTGCTCAACAGGGACCTGACCTCAGAGGTCGAGATCGATTCCCTTCAAACCATATATCCTGACTTCAACAAAGTTCAGGGCTTGTTGGGGCTGGGCAATCTTCAAGCTGGACAAAGCAGGACGCTCGAATTCTATATCCGGGATGAGGACAATCGGAATGTTAGCAGGGAATTTGTATTTGATGTAGTCGAATAGCCCCACTGCCAAAGACCATGATACATATGCGCAGAAAGATGTTGTGGACTCATCTGTGGGTATTGGGCTGTCTATTCCTTTGCCTGCCCATACAGATATTTTCCCAAGCCAGTTATGTCCTCAGTGGATATTTACTGGACCAATCATCTCAGGAACGCTTGATCGGGGGAAGTGTGAGTTGCCCTGCTTTGAAGATTGGGAGCTATAGTGATGAGTATGGATTTTTTAGTCTTCAAGTCCCAACAGGCAGTCATCAGATCCAATTCGGCGCGCCTGGATTTCGCAGCTCACACATGCAGCTTGAAGTTCTGCAAGACACATTGCTGCGGCTGTACCTGGAATCCCTGACTCTGGAAGAAGTCTCCATTGTAGCGGAAGATCAGCAGTCTGAGATTCAGGATGTTCAAATGAGCCGAATCAGCCTTTCAGCCAAAGAAGCTCAGAAAATGCCAAATCTGGCGGGAGAGGTCGATATTCTCAAGGTGATGCAATTGATGCCAGGTGTGCAAGGGGGCAATGAAGGAAATGCAGGCTTGTATGTAAGAGGAGGAGGAGCCGACCAGAATTTGATCCTGTTGGATGGAGTCCCTATCTACAACCCCAGCCACTTATTTGGTTTTCTTTCCAATTTCAACTCCGATGCCATCAGCCATATTGACTTGATCAAAGGAGGATTCCCGGCACAGTATGGCGGCCGATTGTCCTCTATTTTGGATGTCCGACTCAAGGATGGGAATATGAACACCTTTAAGGGAGTGGCAAATCTTGGTCTCCTTTCTTCCAAGATTACCCTGGAAGGTCCATTCAAGAACAAAAAAGCTTCTTATGTTGCCAGTGCGAGATATTCCTATCCAGATATCTTCTTGAGGCCGATCAGCAGATTAGCCACGCAATATTCTACTGACGAACTGTCTATTTACGATGTATTCGGCTACCAGTTTTATGATGTGAGCGGAAAAATCAATTATCGGCCAAATGACAACAATCGAATCCAGTTGAGTGTGTTTCATGGGCAAGATCGGGGCGTGCAAAAAGGATTTCTGGCGTACCAAAGCCGCTTAACTTCTCTGAGTCAAGAGCAGAATTCTCGCCAACAATTTGGCTGGTCCAACACCATCGGGAGTCTACAATGGCATCATATTTATTCACCCCGTTGGTCCTCCAATGTCACCACCTATGTCAATCGATACAGGCTAGACAATCAGTCTGAGGTGAATGAGAGAATAGAAGAAGGTGGAAGCAGTCTGCAAATTAGCCAGTTTCAGTCCTTTGCTTCAAGGATTCAGGATGTTGCAGCAAAAGCTGACTTTTTTTGGAATGCCGCCAAACAACATGATATCCGATTGGGCGTACAGGGAATTTATCATGAGTTTTTGGTTGGTCGTGAGCGATTTATGTCCCAGCTGGATATGAATAATCAGGATACGGTGATCACTCAACCCCTGATTCCAGCTGTCGAACCCTCAGCTTATATTGAAGATGTGTGGAACCCCAGTCGCCGCTTACACATACGGTTGGGAGTCCACGCCACTGCTTTTCTGGTCAGACAAACCGAATATTACTCCCTGCAACCAAGAGTGGCCATTCGATGGAAACAAAATGATCGGTGGTCCCTCAAGGCTTCCTGGGCAAATATGACGCAATACCTCCATATGTTGACCAATAGTGGGGTGGGACTACCGACAGATTTATGGGTGCCCCCTACCGAAGCCATCTTGCCCCAACAGTCCTGGCAGGCAGCAATCGGAACCGCCTGGAAAGTAGATCAACATTGGATGTTCTCAATGGAAGGCTACTATAAATACCTAAGCAACACCCTTGAATACAAGGAAGGAACCAATTTTGTAGAAGTGAGCGAAAGTTGGGAATCCCAGGTTACGCAGGGACAGGGATGGTCCTATGGGATTGAAGCGCTGCTTCGTCGGACCAATGGCATCCTGACAGGTTGGCTCGGCTATACGCTCTCATGGGCTGAGAGGCAATCGGATGAGTTGAATTTTGGAGAAACCTATCCCTATAAATTTGACCGAAGACATGATATCGGACTGGCAGTAATGTACCAATGGCGTAAGCATATCCATCTGAGTGCAAACTGGGCATTTGGTTCTGGCAATGTGACGACCTTGCCGAGTCTACGGTATGCCATTCAGTCTCCCTATTATACCAGCCCGGAAAGCATTTTGCACTATGAAGGAAGGAATAATTATCGCGTGCCAGCTTTTCACAGACTGGACCTAAGTATCAGTTTTAGCAGGGAAAAGAAAAGAGGGATACGGGTGTGGAGTTTTGGGCTGTATAATGCCTACAATCGCCAGAATCCATTTTATCTGGAAATCCGCCCTGATTTTCAGGCCGCTTATTCTCCTGGAGAATCCCAACCGAATTTTCTATGGCAACAAAGCATATTTCCTATTCTGCCATCTGTTAGTTATCGTTTTACCTTTGGATCATGAAAGTTATCTCCCTTGGTATCAGCATATTGATTTTCATCCTTCTCACAATAGGATGTCAAAAAAAACTTCCATTTCCGGTTCCTGATGACCCAAAACTTGTGGTTGGTGGATTGTTTTGGACGGATTCTCTTTGGGCAGTTTCTGTTGTCTCCAGTGAATCCCTGATGACAGATGAACGAACAATCAGTCCGATTGAAGATGCGTCGATTCTGATTCGAACAGCAAGTGGGGAAGAGGTTTCCTTATCCCTCGATCCGCATGTATATACCACCTATCTGGATCGAGGCCCTGGATTGGATACCCTGCATTATTATACCTCCCAATCCTCTCTGGCAACACCTGATCAGACCTATCAGCTGGAAGTCATAGCAGCTGGATTTGAGATGGCTTCGGCAGAAGATAAGGTCCCTCAATCTCCCCATGTGGTGTCGGCATCTTTGGCCACGCCACGCCCTATTCCTGATGATCCTTCACAGGAATTTGTGCCTTCAAGAGGCTATCCAACCGAAATCGACCTGACAGTCCAACTCAAAGATCCAGGGCAAGAGGCTCATTTTTACCAAATTCTGCTGAGTAGATGGCATATCAGAATTGATCCAGCAAGTGGGGATACCCTCAGATCCTTGCAACGAATTCCATATATGACTGATGATGTCAGTGCATTTCGTGTCAATGGCTCTCCTTTGGTTGACTATATATTTGAGGACGTGTCATTTGATGGCTTGACAAAAAGCTTTCTGTTGTCTTTGAAATTACAAATTCCCCTGGAAGAAAGCAGTGGGGAGCCTATTCAGCTGACAGTATTGTCGTTGAGTCCATCCTATTATCAGGCCATTCGATCCTTTCAGGCTGGCCAGACAGGAGAGAAGGAGGTGCTGAATGGTGTGATTGAATTCTTCCAGGAACCTGTTCCAACTTTCGACAATATAGATGGCGGTTTTGGGATTTTTGGAGGAGCAAGTAGAGTTGTTCGAACCCTTCATGTCCCTTGAGTTCCCGCTATGAGATTTCTCCATTAAGAGGGAATTCCCATGCGTTCGATTTAGAGACTGTTTGAAAATCTGTTACTTATTTTTTGTATGCGTATTTTTTCCTCATCCAGCGGCTTTTTTTGTTCCCATAGCACCACTATGAGAACAAAAAAGAGCCTTGTCTGAGAAAAAAATACACCCTAAAAATTCTCAGCACAGATTCCAAAACAGTCTCTTATTGTTTCCACACAATCTCCATAGGGACCGAATAGTCCTTCCATACCTGATCAATATGAGTTGAATCAGCCTCTCCATTAAATACGAAGAACCGATAGCTGGAAAAATAACGTTCGCCTGCCTGGATCGAAAACGCCTCGGTAACCATGGGCGCAAAACAAAAATAAGGCATGCTCGGGTGAATACGGACCGCTTGAGGAAAACGAAAATTGCCAGGATGACCCATAGCGACAAGTCCTACTTCTTGTCCATCGATCTTCCCAGCCATATTGACCCAGTTGGGGCGTGTGTGATTTCCGGCCAGACGATCTTTTCCTTCACTGGTAAAAAAACCACCTTGTCCCAGACCTTGTCTGTTGGGGATTTCTTGATCCTTAAAGGCTTCTTCTCCTTCAAACCATTGACTATTGGCCCGAATGCCCAAGCCCCCATAGCGATACTGCGGCATAATCAATGGACTGTCTGCAACGCAGCGATGCACAGAACTCAAATCAAAAAGGAAGGCATCTTCCAGTGCATATACCATGACTTGCCAGTCTTCTTGCAAGACTTCTTTTGGCCCGGAAGGAGCTGTGATGTCTGTATGAGAAAGCCTACTTGTGAAAGAAGCGAATACAGGTCCACTGATTGTCCCATAAACCTCCATGTGGGAGACGCGTCCACTCTGCTTGTGTTGATTCCAGAAATCTGGATTTCGGCCTTCGAATATGGTGTTGACCCAGGCAAAAAAGAGCCCATGTTGGTGCATATGCCCTTCCGGAAAGCCTTCTGTAAGGATTTGTCCTCCCGGACTATAAATGGGATGGATGAATCCACTTTTGCGATAATAGGCAGGCGCACCTTCGGGAGGAGCCACCTCCTCTATATTGTAGTGTAAAACAGATTTGCCATTGACTGCAAGTTCGATGCGTCCATCTTGTATATTCGCAGTTGCTTGCGGAGAAAATTCCTGCTCTGAAAGACTGATCTCATAGGTTCGCTTTTGACCCGCCTTCAAGGGGTGATCGAGGATAAAATAGAATTCACCTGATGCCATCCTTTGCACAGGAAGGAATTGTCCTGACTCTGTGTTTTTCAGGGAAAGATTGGTTGCTTTGTGAAGCGTTTGGGGAAGCATGCCTATGACAGGACTCGTGTTGCGATCATGGGAGCCCGCCTCCAGGTCAAAGGTCCAACTAGGAGAAGAAGCGCATCCCCAAAGGACACACACGCAGAAAAACGCAGTAATAGTATAGATGTTCATAGGGCAAAGCGGAGGAAAAATGAAACAAAATATATTGTAAACCATATGCTAGACATCCAAAAGGAACTAACACTAACTGACATCAGCAAACATTTGGAGAATTTTTGGGCCCTATCCGGAGAAAAAATTCGATTGATCGAACGCGAATACGATGCTTCTCAGGGGTCTCCGGTATTTACTGTTCAAGGCAAATACACCACGAGGGGCTGGACAGAATGGACCCAGGGGTTCCAGTTTGGCTCATCCATCCTGCAGTTTGATGCAACAGGAGAATCGGCATTTTTGGATGCAGGACGGGAAGCAACGCGGAAGTTGATGGCTGCGCATGTTGGGCATTTTGGGGTGCACGATCATGGGTTCAACAATGTCAGTACCTATGGAAATCTGTTGAGATTGATGAAGGAAGGCAAGATAGCGCACAATCCCTGGGAGCAGGAATTTTATGAAATGGCCCTGAAGTTATCTGGTGCTGTTCAGGCGCGTCGATGGACTCCTATCAAGGATGGTGGCTTTATTCACTCCTTCAATGGGCCTCACTCTCTCTTTGTCGATACCATCCGAACCTGCAGGGCACTGCTGGTGAGTCATCTATTGGGGCATGCCATTTGGGAAGAAAATGACCGCAAGGTGAATTTGCTGGAGCGGAGCTTGCTGCATGCGGAAGCCACAGCCAAGTATTCTGTCTACTATGGCGAAGGCCGGGACAGCTATGATTTGTGGGGGCGTACGGCTCACGAAAGTGTATTCAATACCAAGGATGGGAATTATCGTTGCCCCAATTCTCAGCAGGGCTATACGGGCTTCAGTACCTGGACACGTGGCCTGGCATGGGCCATGACAGGTTTTGCAGAGTTGTTGGAATTTCTCGCAACGGTTTCTGATGAAGAACTACACCCTTTTGGTGGGAGAGATAAATGGGAGCAACTGTTTGTGAAAGCAGCCCGCGCAAGCTGTGATTTTTATATTGAACATACACCTACAGACGGAATACCCTATTGGGATACAGGTGCACCGATGCTATACCAACTGGGAGACTATCTCAATCGACCCTCGGATCCTTTCAATGCCTATGAGCCGATAGATAGCTCTGCTGCCGCGATCGGTGGACAAGGCTTGCTTAGACTCGGACGATATCTGGGAGAAACGGCAGAAGGAAAACGCTATTGGCAAGCGGGCTTATGTGTATTGCACAGCTTGTTGAAAGCTCCATACCTCAGCACAGATCCATCGCATCAGGGTCTGACCTTACACACCATCTATCATCGTCCCAATGGCTGGGATTATGTGCCAGAAGGGAGTGCCATTCCCTATGGAGAAGCCTGCATGTGGGGAGACTACCATATGCGTGAACTGGTTTTGTATGTGCAGAGAATGATTAAGGGAGAAAGGTATTACTCTTTCTTTACGGGGATATAATGTTCCCTTCTTTGTCTGGTCAGATTTTTTTTGAGGGTGAAAAAGAAGGTGGTTCCTTCTCCTTCCACTGATTTTACCCAAATCTCACCCTCATGCTGTTCGACAATTTTTTTGCACATGGCAAGGCCAATGCCGGTTCCATCATAATCTTCCTGTCCATGCAGCTTGCGGAACAAGAGGAAGATCTTTTCAAAATATTTGTCTGAAATTCCAATGCCATTGTCTGAAATAGAGAACTGCCAATACTTTTTTCTTTCTCTGGCACGAATAACCAATCTGGGAGGAACATCAGAACGCCTGAACTTCAGCCCATTTGTGATCAGATTCTGGAATAACTGCTGCATATGAACCTTATCAGCCACAATCTGAGGCGGAATGTCTTCCAAGAGGATTTGCCCCTTGGTTTCATCAATCAAGGACCATAGCCGCTGTTTGAGATTTTGAAGGAAAGGTTCCAGTCGGATTTTTTCGGGGCGAATACCTTTGGTATTCACACGAGAAAATGCCAAAAGATCCGTGATCAGGGTATTCATATTCTGGCTGGCATGGATGATATATTCCAGAAAATCTTTTCCATCCTGATCTAGCCTGTCCACGTATCTGCGTTGTAACAGTTGCGAAAAGGCGATGGTGGTCCGGAGAGGCTCTTTCAAGTCGTGGGAAGCCATGTACGCAAAGTTTTCCAGCTGCATATTCGAATCAATGTACTTGCGCATCTGGATATTGGTCATATCCAGTTCCTTGAGCTTTTCCTGGAGATTTTGTTGCGCTTGTTTTTTCTCTGTAACATCTCTCACAAGAAGAACACTGACCAGAGACCCATTGAGTTGCAGAGGAGAATAGGTCACATCAGCATCAAACAATCTGCCAGTCGTCGTTTGGAACTGCCAGTCGGAATTGATTCGTTCCTTATTTGTGCGGAACTCTTTGAGTAATTCATGCAATTTTTGAGCTGAAGTTTGCCCATTCGGTTGATATTCGGGGCTGAATACCAAGGTATTCCCTAGCAGAATTTCATCATAAGAAGCCTCAAACAATTCCTGGGCCCGAAGATTACAATCGAGCGCTTTCCGACCATCAATATCTACAATGATGATTCCCTCAGCAGAAGATTCGAACAAGGCTCTGTATTTTCGCTCACTACTTTGGATAGCGGCCTCATTTTCGATTTGGTCCGAAACATCCATTGACAAAAACAATATTTCCTGCAATTGTTGATTGTCATCGTAAATGGGAATCTGATGCGTCTGGAACCATTGGGTGATTCCCTTGTTAAGGATAATCGGTTCGGGAGGAAAGATGGTTTCATCTTTGTTCCTGATGGAATCCACAGAGAGATCAGACAAGTTCTTCCCCCAGCCATCAGAATCCTTGAGGACAGAGGTAATTTCTTGCCCGATGATGTCTTTTGCCTCCTTCCTGATATGGTTCGCAAACCTTCGATTTGCCAAAGTGATTTTCCCTTCAGCGTCAATGGCAAAAATGCTATGAGGATGGACATCGAGAATGGTTCTCAGGTAATCGTGTTTTTCCTCTACCGCTGATTTGGCCTCCAACAGTTCTGTGTTGAGCGCCTGTGTAGAATCAAACATGTTCCTGATCAGAGTCTCATTTTCCTGCTGATGGCTCAGGTCTTTTCGATGGATCATGACAACGATCCAGCATTTGTATCCAAAATATGGAAAAAACAGGCTGTTGCTGAAAAAGATAAAATTGTTCAGAGATTCTTCCGGAATGTCAACAAAGCCCACTTGAAACAATCCGATCCACGAATAATACATCAGCACAGTCATGCTAACAAAAGAGCATAGAAAAAAACCAATAGAGAGAGAGGGCTTGTTCGGAAAAAGGAAGATCGGGACAATGGATAGAATGATGATCCAAAAATGAAAATTAGTGTCAAGTCCCAAAGCCAGAGAATATGCAACAATGATTACCAATTGAGACACATACATCAACCATAGGGATAGAGTGTGTTTGTAATTCTTTTCTAATGCAAAAATGATCAGATTGCTGAGAATGAGTATGAGGACTCCAGAAGTGACAAGCCAAAAGTTTTCTTCGGCAGAAAAGATGATCCCCAAAACCATGAAGATTACCCCGCCAAGAATGCTAGCCAAAGCGTCTTGATGGAAAATATACAACCTGTTTTTTAGGTTGGAGTCATAATCCTCCTTGATGCCCATCTGAAGGAGCTGGGAAATCAGATTTGAGGGATTCATGGGTTTTTCTGTGGCAACTATCAAAAGGTAATCCTAAAAAGCATATTGAAAAATTAACAAATCCTAGAACAAACTTCGAAAATCATGCTGGAGTCTGATGAAAGATTTTTTCCATGATGGTAAGGAATTCTCACCTTTCAGCATGTGGGAATTGCCATATATGTCCCAGAACATTCACGTATTCACCAATGACAGAGCAAGTTCTGAGCCATTTTCGCTATTGGTAAACAAGGATTGCCCCAGATTGCTTTATTGCTGAGAAATGACCGAAAAATGTCTGAAAAATGAAGGTATGCAAAGCTTCCCATTTTGTGATTTAGGGAGAGATCGGTGCAAGAATTGCTTAATTTTGTGCCATGAAAAACCTCTGCATCCATACGATTACAACCAAAGGCTGGGATTTTGCTACAGCTTGTGAGGCGTATTCAAAGGCCGGAATTACAGGAATTTCGATTTGGCAGGACGCCATTGAACAGCTATCTGTTCAGGAAACTAGACAAATTCTACAAGATTCCAATCTAGAGGTAGTCTCCTATGTCCGTGGAGGATTTTTTGCTCATGCCTCAGCTACAGAGCGGGCAAAAGCCATTGACCAAAACAAGCAGATGATCGATGAAGCTGCCGAGATCTCGGCTCCCTCTCTGGTTCTGGTGTGTGGAGCAGATCCTGGCCAGTCACTGGAAAGGTCCCGAGGGCAAATTCGCGATGGGATTGAGGCAATTGTTCCTCATGCAGCCCAAAGAGGAGTAAAATTGTCCATTGAACCATTGCATCCCATGTATGCAGGGGCCCGCTCAGCCATCAACTCTATGGCCAGTGCCAATGAGATGGCTGAGAAGATTGACTCTCCTTGGGTAGGGATCGCTATCGATGTCTATCATGTGTGGTGGGAACCCAATTTGCAGAATGAAATTGCACGATGTGGGAACAACAACAATCTGTTTGCCTATCATATCTGTGATTGGAAAGTGCCCACTGAACATCTTCTGTTGGACAGAGGTCTCATGGGAGAAGGATGCATCCCCATCCAACAAATCACCAACTGGGTAACAGAAGCAGGCTTTAATGGCTATGAAGAAGTCGAGATATTTTCAACCAAGTACTGGGAAATGGATCAACAAACCTGGCTCAACATGATCATCATGGCATATGCTGACTTGAAGTAGGAAAGAAAAAATGCCCTGTCATGAAATGAGACAAAGACGGAAGTTTCCCCTGATATCCCCAATATCAAGCTCACCAATCCAGCCCCCAATCACCCAATCACCAAAAACCAATAACCCAATCACCAATAACCAATCACCAATAACTCAATCACCCCATATGCACAAAATAGGTATCATCATGAACGGCGTTACAGGCCGCATGGGCACCAATCAGCACCTGATGCGATCTATCGTCGAAATCATCCGACAAGGAGGCGTACAAATCAGTCCAGGAGAAGTCATCATGCCAGATCCAATTCTGGTTGGGCGAAATGCAAGCAAACTCCAGAAGCTATGCAAGATGTCTGGAATAGAGAAAATGACAACAGATCTGGATGAAGCCCTGGCCGATCCCAACAATCAGATTTATTTCGATGCCTCCATCACCTCCCGCAGAGCCTGGGGAGTCAAAAAAGCAGTTGCCGCAGGCAAACATGTCTATTGTGAAAAACCAAGTGGTGTGACTGTAGAGGAAGCCCTGGAATTGCATCGGATCTGCGAAGCTGCTGGCCTGAAACATGGCGTGGTTCAGGACAAACTCTTCCTACCAGGTTTGGTCAAATTAAGACGACTGATGGAAAATGACTTTTTTGGCCGAATTTTTTCTGTCAGAGGAGAATTTGGCTACTGGGTATTTGAAGGGCATACCGTTCCTGCCCAGCGACCCTCATGGAATTATCGAAAAGAAGATGGAGGAAGTATCATCATTGATATGCTTTGCCATTGGCGATATGTGTTGGACAATCTGTTCGGACATGTCAAAGCCGTATCCTGTATGGGAGCGACCCATATTCCAGAGCGCGTCGATGAGCAGGGGAATGCCTATGATTGTACAGCAGATGATGCTGCCTATGCGACCTTCGAACTGGAAGGCGGGGTCATTGCCCATTTCAATTCCTCCTGGTGTGTGCGGGTGAAGCGAGACGATCTGTTGACGATTCAGGTAGATGGCACCAAAGGATCAGCCGTTGCCGGCTTGCGTGAATGCTGGACACAATCCTATGGCAATACGCCCAAGCCAGTCTGGAATCCAGATATAGCCCAACCGATTCAGTTTGCCGAAAACTGGAACCGTGTCCCAGATCAGGAACCCTACGAAAATGCGTTCAAGGTACAATGGGAGATGTTTCTTCGACATATCGTTTTGGACGAACCATTTCCTTATACCTTGCTAGAAGGCGCTAAAGGGGTACAACTGGCAGAGGCAGGCCTGGAAAGTTGGGAAAAAAGAGCCTGGGTGTCCCTTCCCGATCTTCAATAGAGAATTTTCGGGAGGAGGGAGACAAGCAAACAATTCCTCCCAATGACATATTAGATCTAGGGTTGACTACCAAAGGAAAGAAATTCCCATCCTTTGATAGTCAGCAAGTGTATCTTCGGTTCCCCCATAGCACAAAGGCTTATCCCATTGTCAGCGGGTGGGAGACTGCCAATACAGGAGCTTCTAAAGGCTAAATCCTTTGTACCGATACAGAATGCCACTCCAATTGGGAGCAGACTTATCTGGCCTACCTGTCGTTTCTGCCTTAAACAGAAAAAGCGGTTGAAGTGCCTGCTCAACAATGATGGCATTAGACGTTACTGTGGCCGTAGGGGCCGCCTGTCGAGGAGGAAGTTGGCCGCTTGAAGTAAAACCGAATTGCTTGGAGGGAGTTCGAGAGCTTAGATTGGTATTCCAGGAAAAAGGAAAGTGGGATATCATAGCAGAAGATTAGGCTGGTTTGTAACGAAAGAATGAGGCGAAAATATCCCGACAACAATGGGCTCTTGTGTGTCTGAAACAAACATACATCAAAATCATATATTTTCCATTCCGAAAGAACAGATCATTTACGCATACGGTCTTCAAGTTTCCCCAAATTCTTACATTCAAGCTTATGAAGAACCCAAAATGGACAGTTGTCGCCTTATTGTGTGGGTTCCTGAGTGGACAAATCATGACTCGGGCCCAATCTTCAGAAGTCCTCTACATTTGGCCAGACAAAGTGCCTGGAGAAGCTGGCCCCAAACATGATCCCGTTCAGACTGAGAATACAAGCGGAAATGTGATGCGAATCACCGATATCACCAATCCTGCATTGCTTATGTTCAGACCCGATCCTCTCAAAGACCGAAAAGCTGGAATCATTGTCTGTCCGGGAGGTGGCTACAATATTCTCGCCATAGACAAGGAAGGCTACGAAATCGCTGAATGGTTAGCCGAGCAAGGGTTCCATGCCTTCGTTCTTCAATACCGTGTGCCGCAAAAGCAATTGGGTGCCCTGGCAGATCTTCAACGCTCCTTGAGAATTGTTCGAAGTCAGGCGGCAGATAAGGGACTAGATGTTGACAAAGTAGGCGTTCTGGGATTTTCTGCTGGCGGGCACCTATGCGCCAGCGCCAGTACGCGATTTGATTCGGCAGTCTATGATGCAGCAGATCCAATCGACACATTGTCTTGTCGCCCCGATTTTGCCTTGTTGGTGTATCCAGCTTATCTGGATCGAGGAGAGCAAAACAGCCTTTCGCCAGATCTTGTACTCACGCCCCAAACCCCTCCTATGTTTTTGTTTGCGACGGCTGATGATCGGCATGCCAACAGCAGCCTTGTGATGGCGAGTGCGTTGAGATGGGCAGGCATATCCGTTGAGTGCCACCTCCTGCCAGCTGGAGGACATGGATATGGAATGCGTAGCGGCAATAGTGCTGCAGAGACCTGGCCCCAATTGGCAAAGACTTGGTTGCAGGAAGTGATAAAAAAGTAATGTATTCTTCCTGCTGAATGAGGATGCTCAGCGGTCCTGTTTGTCTTTTCCTCATTTGCGTTCTACAGACTGAGCAAATTCCCCCTCATCCCCCCAATCCTTTCATCACATGATAATACACCTCATTGTTCCGCAGGCTTTGTTTGAAATTCCGTAGACTTGTGTCCTGGTCAATCACCAGCAGTTCAATATCCGCCATCTCGGCAAAGTCCTCGAGATGTTCCACTGTCAGATTTTGTGAGTAGACTGTATGATGCGCACCTCCTGCATGAATCCATGCTGCAGCTGCGGTTGGGAGATCGGGCTGAGGACGCCAAAAGACGCTGGCGACAGGAAGCTTTGGGAGATTTTCCAGGGGTTCCAGGGCCTCGACAGGATTGACCAACAATCGGAAGCGATTTCCCACATCAATCAAGGACGCATTCAAAGCAGGACCCGCCCCTGCGGTAAAGACCAGCCGGACAGGATCTTCTTTTCCCCCAATCCCTAGTGGATGGATTTCGCAACTAGGAGGATGTGCGGCAATACTGGGACAAATTTCCAACATATGTGCACCGAGTACCCCCATTCCCTTCGGATCAAAATGATAGGTGTAATCTTCCATGAAAGAATTGCCTCCATCCAGCCCTGAAGCCATGACCTTCATTGCACGAAGCAAGGCGGCAGTTTTCCAATCCCCTTCTGCGCCAAATCCATAACCCTCTGCCATCAATCGTTGAGCTGCAATACCTGGTAACTGCGTCAATCCATGAAGATTCTCAAATGTATCGGTAAAGGCCGTGAAGCCCCCTTCATCTAAAAATGACCGCAATCCCAACTCAATTCTGGCCGCCTCCAGGAGGGCGTCTCTTTGTGCGCCATTGGATTGCAGGCTGTCCATCACCTGATATTGTTCCTCATATTCAGCCACCAGGCCTTGAATGGCCTGATCCGAAACGCCATTCAGGTGAGGCTTGAGATCTCCTAGTCCATACCCATTGACAGAGAATCCAAACTGTATTTGTGCAGATACCTTGTTGCCTTCTGTCACTGCCACTTCCCGCATATTGTCACCCAATCTGGCAAGCTTGATGCCTTGCAATTCCTGCCAACCCAGAGCAGCTCTGCTCCAATTTCCTAGTTTTTTCTGGATCTCGGGATGTTGCCAATGTCCCACGATTACTTTCCTGGCCAGTCGCATGCGACTATTGATAAAGCCAAATTCTCTTCCACCATGCGCAGACTGATGCATATTCATATAGTCCATGTCAATCTCTGACCAGGGAATATTCTGGTGAAATTGAGTATGGAGGTGGACCATCGGTTTGTGTAGAATCTTCAAGCCGTTGATCCACATCTTTGCGGGAGAGAATGTATGCATCCATGCGATCAGACCGATGCAGGAGTCCGTGGCATTGGCTTCCTTGCATAGGCCGAGAATGTCTTCAGGGGTAGTGAGAAGCGCTTTGAATCGTATGCTAACAGGAATGTCATCTGATTGATTCAGGAAGCTGGCAAGTTCTTGTGAATGATTGTGGACTTGTTCCAGGACTTCTGGCCCGTAAAGGTGCTGACTGCCGGTGATGAACCAGAGTTCATAATTCTGGAGGTGAGGAAATGTGGACATATGAGTAGTTAGCTTACCTGGCCATAATAAGAATTCGGTCCATGCTTGCGCTCGAAATGCTTCTGGATCAATGTGTCTTTCAGTCTGGGCGCTTGAGGGTTAATCGTCAGGGCAAGAAAGGCCATTTTGGCACATTCTTCCAGGACTGCACTATTGTATACAGCCTTGTTCACTGTTTTTCCCCATGTAAAAGGTGCATGATTCCCAATTAGGATCATTTCTACCTCTTCATAACTCAGGCCTCTTGCCTCGAATTCGTTCAGGATCTGAAACCCGGTTTCATATTCATAATTTCCTTTGATCATCTCATCCTTCATCGGCGGAGCGCAAGGGATATCCACAGTCAGGTGATCAGCATGGGTTGTGCCCATGATGGGAACATCACGTTGAGCCTGTGCCCAGGCGGTTCCATAGGTGGAGTGGGTATGCACAATGCCTCCTATATTCTCCCAATGTTTGTAGAGGACGGCATGTGTTTTGGTATCGGAAGAGGGGCGTAAGCTTCCTTCAACTACTTGTGAATCAAAATCCACAATGACCATGTCTTTCACAGCCAAATCTTTGTAGGGAACGCCGCTGGGTTTGATCGCGAATACAGCTTCCTTGCGGTCTACCGCACTGGCATTGCCAAAGGTAAAGAGGACCAGATCCAATTCTGGCAACTGCATATTGGCTTCGTAAGCAGCTTCTTTGATAGATTGATATCGACTCATGAGGAATAAACAGGTTCTAGGAGATCACCGAACGCACAATATTGTTGGTAGAGAGAATCGTAATGAGCAGCCTTCGCTTCATCAGGCAAGTATTCGGCCTCAAATCCGGCTCCCATGGCTTGCATGGCATCTGACACCGATGGATACACACCTGCTACTGTTGCAGCAAACATCGCTGCACCCAGCGCACAGGTTTGTTCTGAGCGAGCAATTTTGATCGGACGATTGAGGACATCAGCCATAACTTGCATGATAAAAGGTGATTTTTTGGCTACCCCACCCAGGCCAATGATGCCTTCAATGGGAACGCCTTCCTCCTGGAATCGTTCCACAATTTTTCGCGCACCGAAACAGGTGGCTTCGACCAGGGCGCGGAAGATGACCGGAGCATCGCTGCCCAAATTCAGTCCCATGATCGCTCCTTTGAGCGCCTGATTGGCATCAGGGGTTCGTCTGCCATTGAGCCAATCCAGAGCAATGACACTGGAATTGTCTGGGTCAACCTTCTCTGCAGCTTCACTGAGGGCTGGAATCATCTTGTCGAGGGCTTCTTCAATCAGTTTGGCTTTCGTCTCCTCATCGATCAATTGACTCTTGCCGATCAACTCGGTGATGGGGTAGGAGAGAACCTTCTTGAACCATGCGTACACATCCCCAAAAGCTGACTGTCCAGCTTCCAGACCCAGCATGCCCGGAATCACAGATCCATCCACCTGTCCGCAGATTCCCTTGACCAGCTTGTCTCCGAATTTGTCAGTTGGAGCGATGAGGATATCGCAGGTAGAAGTTCCCATGATTTTGCTGAGGTAATAGGGTTGAATCTCACCCCCAACAGCACCCATATGTGCATCAAATGCACCAACCCCTACCACAACTTCTGTTGTCAATCCCAGCCGGTCGGCCCATTCCTGGGTGAGCTTGCCTACCGATACCTCGGATGTATAGGTCTCGCTAAACATGCGATTGCTCAGCCCATCGAGGAGTGGATCGAGGGCGACAAAGAAGTCATTGGGCGGCAAGCCATTGAACTCCTCATGCCAGAGAGCCTTGTGTCCCGCAGCACATCGACTTCGTTTCATGTGCATGACATCATTGCCCCCAGTAAGGAGATGAGGAATCCAGTCACAATGTTCTACCCAGGAATAGGCAGCATCTCGGATGGAGGGATCGACTCTAAGTGTTCTGAGAATTTTTGCCCAAAACCATTCCGAAGAATAGATGCCGCCTTCATACTTGGAATAGTCAATCTCCCATTCGGCACAGAGGGCGTTGATCTCAGCAGCTTCTTGAATACCCGTATGATCTTTCCACAAAATAAACATGGCATGTGGATTTTCTTCAAATCCTGCTGTTAAGGAAAGAGGGGTTCCTGCTCGGTCCACAGCGACAGGGGTAGAACCTGTCGTATCAATGGAAATCCCCTTGACAAGGGAAGCTGTGCCGTCAGGTGCATGAGTCAATGCTTCTTTGATACTATTCTCCAGGCCCTCGACATAATCCAGGGGATGTTGCCGAAACTGATTTTGGGCAGGGATACAGTAGTGTCCTTCTGCCCACCTCTGATAAGGATGCACAGCGCTCCCTACTTCTGTTCCATTGGCTGCATCGATGATGACTGCTCGTACTGAGTCCGTCCCATAATCGAGGCCGATGACGTATGATTGATCGCTCATGTAGGTGAAAAATTAGGATTCCAGTGTTATGAGAGCAAGTTGAGAATTAGATGGTCAACGGTCAATTTTTTTTGCAGGAAATCGGTAGCAGTTTCACGAAAACTGCTGATGTACCCAATAAGCCAGGATACGGAGAAAAAAGAATAAGAGACTGTTTAGGAATCTGTGCTGAGAATTTTCATGGTGTATTTTTTTCTCAGGCAAGGCTCTTTTTTGTTCTCATAGTGATGCTATGAGAACAAAAAAAGCCGCAGAATGAGGAAAAAAGACGCATACAAAAAATAAGTGACAGATTTTCAAACAGTCTCTAAGCATATTATTTTTTCGATCGTCTAATACGACTTAATCTACAGACTGAGATCTTGTTCGCAATCTCCAATAATTTGGGATTCAACATAAATTTCCCTTTTTTCAATTCCAGAAATACAACCCTTCCTTTTTGCAACCCTGTATCTCTCTTCCTTCAGAACCTTATTCCCACCCTCAGATGTACAAATATTTTTTGTTCCTGGCTTGGATGTTGTTGGTATTCACAGGAGTTGCGCAACCCAATCAGGATTCCTTATGGCAGGTATGGAACGATCCTCAACATGCTGACAGCAGCCGCTACGCATCCATATTTCAGATTGTTGAAGCACTTGAAGAGCCGGATAGTAGTCTTTCTATGTACAGGATGATCGCCGAAAGGGCATCCGAGGAGGACATGCCCTATTGGAGGGCAAAGGCATTACTGGGAATGACAGTCTTGTTTGACAATTGGGAAGAATATGACAAGGGGGAGGAGACCGGTCAGGAAGGACTTGCTATATCTGAAACCCTCAATGATGATCATCTGATATCCAGAATGCAACTTATTCTTGGTCAAATCTACTGCTTGAATGGCAAATGGGACCTTGGAACACAAATGATCAAGACCGGAATACAAAGATTGGAATCAAGTCAGGACACGCTCGCTCTAGCGATTTCCTATCAGGATTTTGCGTTTCTGTATCATGAAAATTCAATGTGGGATACGGCTATTCAACTGAGCATGAAAGCGCTTCCCCTTTTTCGGGCAAAGAAGAATCAGGGAAGAGAAAATAAAATCTTGAATGGATTAGGTTTGGCGTATGAGATGCTAAATATAGACGACTCAGCATTGGTGTATTTTCAACGGTCTCATGACCTCTCAAAGGAGTTAGGAGATTTTGATGCGCTGGCCAATTCACAGATCAGTCCGGGAATGATTCTGCTATTCAATGGAGAATATGATAAGGGCCTGCAACACTTTGAGTATGGGTTGAAGATATGTAGGGAAAATAATATAGGGAAACCCCAGGGCTGGCTGCTCAAGGGAATTGGCATCATTTACTTTGCTCAACGGGAACATGAGCAGGCATTGACCTACTATTTGCAGAGCCTGGAGACCCTGGAAGCCTATCCGGATGACAATCTTGAGATCGATTTGATGGATGTGATTGGAATGGTTTATCACCGCTTGGAGGAACACGAAGAGGCAGAAAAGTATTTTGAGAAAGGACTTGCCCTGGCACAAGAAGATCAGAACCGCTTCTTTACGGCAAGATTTTTTAGTAGGAAGGGCTTGTCATCTTTTCAAAGTGGTGCGTATCAGGAATCTGAGGAGGCCTATCTGTCTGCGCTGGACATGTATGTCTCCATGAGGAATATCGATGGTGCTGCCAATGTTCAGTATCG
Source organism: Bacteroidota bacterium (assembly GCA_039029315.1). Classification (GTDB taxonomy): domain Bacteria; phylum Bacteroidota; class Bacteroidia; order J057; family J057; genus JBCCCJ01. The sequence continues at coordinate 26,987 of JBCCGK010000112.1, forward strand.
ACTGGCGCGACTCTACCAGCAATTGGAAGACTGGCCCAAAGCCATCCGTTTTTATGAGCAATCGGATGAGCTGGCACAACAAATTGGCAATACCCCCCTGTTAGCAGCCATAGGTCAGTCGCTCCATGAATGTTACCGAGCGAATCGCCAATTCGAAGAGGCACTGGATGCATATCAGGAATATGTGCAAGGTCGTGATAGTCTGTACAGCAAAGACCACCAGCGTGCCTTACTGAAATATGAATTTGACACCAAAGCCCTATCAGATAGTCTGGCATTTGTGCAACAGAAATCTGCCTCTGATCTGGTATTTCAACAGCAGATTGCCCAAAGAAATTATTTGATTTTTGGGAGTATTGCTTTCGCGATTATTGGCTTGTTGATTGTTCGATACCGGCAACAAATTCGCACACGAGAGAAAGAACAGGAACTCCAGCGTGAGCGTGAGCGCAAAGAACAATTGGCAGAGTTGAACCAACTCAAATCCCACTTCTTTGCCAATATCTCTCATGAACTTCGCACCCCCCTCACCCTGATCCTTGGACCGCTTTCGCACATCCTCAACCAACCCGATGCCTGGGAAAAGGAATCTGTCCAGCAGCAGTTGACAGTCATGCAGCGCAATGGCAAAAGTCTGATGCACCTGATAGAAGAGATCCTCGACCTATCCCGCCTGGAAGCCAACAAGCTCGAATTGGAAGAAGAGAAAACAGACTTGACTTCATTTGCCAAGCAGGTGTTTGCCAACTTTGTTCCCCAGTTTGAACATCGACAAATCGATGCAAGTCTTCATCTGAATGTGCGGGAAGATTTGCAGATCTTGCTTGATCGAAAGAAAACAGAAAAGGTGCTCAATAACTTCCTGGCCAATGCACTGAAGTTCACAGCTGAAGGGGGGAGTATTTCCCTGACAATTGGAGAAAGCAGAGATACCCTTCATTTCAAGGTGTCAGATAATGGACGGGGAATTCAGCCCGAAGACCTTCCATATGTCTTTGATCGCTATTTTCAATCGCAAATCAGAAATCAGGCAGAAGGAGGAACGGGTATCGGCTTGAGTCTGGTGAAAGAAATCGCACACCTGATGGACGGGCAGACCTATGCAGAAAGTACATGGGGGGAGGGAAGCATTTTCTTTTTTGACATTCCCAAAAAAGAACTTATGCTCAGACCACCCTTGCCAGCCATTGAGAAAACCAAAGAAATATTACCTGCTGAGCCAATCTACAATATCGGGGGAGAGTATACCATCATGGTCGTTGAGGACAATGAAGATATGCGCTCATTCATTCACCAGTTGCTCAAGCCCATGTATCAACGGGTTTTGCTTGCCAGGAATGGTGCGGAAGGGCTGGCCTTGCTCAAGGAGCATGGGAGGGATATACACCTCATCGTTTCTGACATCATGATGCCAGAAGTAGATGGACTGAGCATGCTCAAGAAAATCAAGTCACAACCTGATTGGAACAGCATTCCGGTGATCATGCTCACAGCTCTGGCGTCTGAAAGAGACAAATTGAGTGCACTGACCATTGGGGTAGATGACTATCTGACCAAACCATTCTCTGTACAGGAACTCCTGGTCCGGGTTCAAAATCTCTTGTACAATGCCCACCAACGTCAAGCATGGTTCCAATCCGAAGAATATTTGCAAGGTGCCGAATCGACGAGAGAGGAAGCAGAGAATGAATTGCGGATCAGTCCTGCTGATAAGGCATGGATTGAGCAACTCGAACAGCTAGTCAAAGATTCTTTGGCTACTCAAAAACTCAATGTGGACAATCTGGCAGATGGGGTGCACCTCAGCCCAAGACAGATGCGACGCAAACTCAAAGGCATCACAGGGCTTTCTCCTGCCAAATTCATGAAAGAAATCCAGTTGCAATTGGCGCGGGAGGAGTTGGAAGAAGGCGTCGTGCTGTCGCTGGCAGATGTGGCTTTCAAGTCTGGCTTTGAACATCAGCGAACCTTTTCCACGGCCTTCAAAGAGCGATTTGGAAAGTCGCCGAGGGAGTATCTGAAGGGACATGAAGAGCATCTTGGATAGGGAAACAGTAGGAGGATCGTCTTCGGGCATCTGCCTGAATCAATAGGGCAATATGAGGGAGGAAATTTCCTTAGAATAGGATATTCTGTAAAATTTCTGCCTAGGAAGTGATATGAAATTCTTAGCTTTATAAGAAACAGATCAACCATGATTGGCCTACTCATCATTTGCGGATTAAGCTTCGGTGCAGCTGCGATTTTTCTTCTCAAAAACGCAGCCCTTCCTGCTCTTGAAAAAATCCTGACCCATCTTCATTTCCTGGCCTTGGGGGGAAGTATCCTCAGTTTCTTCCTGATGACCAAATACTATCGATTGCTGGATTGGTATGTCAAACCCTTCTTCGCTCTCCTGTGTCTTTGTACAGCCATTCTGGTGTATGGCTTGACACGGACAAACTGGAAAAAAATCTATACAGGACTGTTTGCTATCCCAGCTTTCATCTCTGGAGTTCTTGGCTTGCTTGTTGAGCCTTTTTGGCTTCCCTGGTTTTTGGCCTGGGTCCTATTTGGCCCACCAGAGAAGCGTTTTGAACCGGAAGAGGGTCTCGTGATCGAAACCGCTCTCTCTGGATTCAAGGCATGTGGATCATCCTTTCATTTGATCGAACGAGAATATGGGGTCCTGCAGCGAATCATTCCATTGGGACAAAGACATTGTCTGGAAGAGGTACAAGATCTGAAAATCATTGAGTGGCGAGAGACGGAATTCTGTATTCTCGACATTTATCATGAAGACAGGCATAAAATGAATCCAATTCGGGATACCATCGACCTGGGAAGGATGCGATCAGTGGATTGATCTATGCCTCAATTCCTTGCTGATAAAAGTATTCCGAGAGAATACCTCATACCAGGGGTTTGACTATCTGAATGTGTATCTTTCGGAAAATTCAGATTCATGCGTGGTACCCGCCATATTTTTTCGTTTTTTCTTCTGGCTTGTCTGTTTGCTCACGCTGTTCAGGGACAGAGATTCCAACCAATTGATCGGTCACTTCCGGAGGGGGTTGTACTACTCAGGGATTTGCCTTATTCTTCGGTACAGAATCGCTCTTTATTATTAGATCTGTATAGACCTGCGGACAAAAAGGAAGAATTCCTTCCCACCATTGTGGTGATTCGTGGCGGGGGGTTCCGGTCTGGCGACAAAGAAGGGTTTGGGCCAATCGCTGCTGCATTGGCGTTGCAGGGATTTGCCACGGTTTGTATCGAATATCGGACCTCCAAAGAAGCCTTGTTTCCTGCTGGTGTGTGGGATACCAAAGCGGCTGTGAAATGGGTGCGGGATCATGCTGAAAAATATCATCTCGATCAGGAGGCCATTGGTGCGATAGGAGGATCAGCAGGAGGCCATCTTGCGATGAATCTTGCCGTATCAGGCAGAGTAGATCCATTGAATCCGACAAAAAGTGAGAGCGATTACCTTATTCATGCTGCCGTCGCTCTGGCACCTCTGACGGATTTTGAGCAACTGACACAAGCTTCATCCTTGCACGCATGGCTGGGGAAATCCTGGGAAGAAGAGCAGGACTTGTGGAAATTGGCGTCTCCGACTACACATATTGATGAACATGCCGCTCCACTCATGATTATTCACAGCTCTGAAGATAAGGCTGTTCCATATGAGCAATCGATCTCCGCTATGCAGTTGTACGCCTCAAATGGGGTACATGCAGAACTGACTTTGCTGCCCCATGCTCCACATGCATTCTGGAATTCTATCAATTGGTTTGATGAAACCATCGATGCCGCAGCCCGTTTCTTTCGGAAGCAATTCTCTCAATAGTTATGTTTCATGCCTACAGCCATTTTACTTATTCAATGCAAAGATCAGGTCGGGATCATTGCCGATGTAACCAACTATATCAAACTCCACCAGGGCAACATCATCAATCTGGAACAGCACGCAGATGACATCAGTGGACATTTCTTTATGCGCGTGGAATGGGACATGAATGGCTTCATCATTCCCCAGGATCAAATCTTGCAACATTTTGGGACAGGTATCGGGAACAAATGGCAAATGAAGATGCAATTGTTCTTTTCTGATTCCCTGCCCAGAATCGCCGTATTTGTCTCAAAAATGTCTCACTGCCTCTATGACATGCTATATCGGATCGAGTCTGGAGAATGGAAGGCCGAACTTCCTGTAATCATCTCCAATCATCGGTCTCTGAAACGCATTGCGCAGCGCTTCGGATTGGAATATTATCATCTGCCTATTACCAAAGAAAGCAAACGCCAGCAAGAGCAGAAGCAACTTGCCTTACTCCGAGAGTATCGGATTGACCTCATTGTGTTGGCGCGATATATGCAAATCCTGACTGATGAATTTGTGTCCCATTATCAAAATCGGATCATCAACATTCACCACTCCTTTCTCCCAGCCTTTCCAGGCGCGAGGCCTTATCATTCTGCCTTTGAGAGAGGCGTGAAAATCATCGGTGCCACCAGCCATTATGTGACCAAGGATCTGGATGAAGGCCCAATCATAGTGCAGGATGTCTCTCCAATTTCTCATAAGGATGTGCCCGCTAGCTTGATAAAAAAAGGAAAGGATTTGGAAAAACTGGTATTGTCCAAAGCCGTGGGCCTCCATTTGGATCGGAAAATCCTGGTTCATGAGAACAAGACCGTGATTTTTTCTTGAGTCATGTCGATTCGCAAGAAGGGAAATACCGCATCTTACCTACCACAAATGAGTTGATTGCCGCTATGCCACTGACCATCAAACGTTCCTCTCATTTCAAAGATCCAGAGACAGACAGAGCCTGGTTTCTGGACTGGGTTCAACGCCTGGAATCCTTGAACCAGCACCCCTATGAACAACAACAAATCACAAGCTCGTTGGGGATCACACATGTCTGGGGACTGAATTGGCATGCAAATACTACCGAGGCACTTGTCATCTTTCCCGGTGCGAGAACCACAGCTTTGATCTGGGACTTGGACAATGGCCTCGGGAGATGTCCCGACTCACTCAGCATCTATCTAGTTGAGACCAATGGCCTTCCCAATCTCAGTGATGGACACAGCCCGGATATCAAGTCTTCAGGCTATGGGATGTGGGCGACAGAGGTTCTGGATGCGCTGGGCCTGGACAAGGTACATATTGCCGGGGCATCATTTGGGGGCTTGATTTGTATGAAGCTGGCACTGGTATCTCCTGAAAGAATCAAGAAAGCAATCCTCCTCAATCCAGGCTGCCTGCAATTTTTTTCCTTGACCATCAAGAATCTCTTTTACAACCTTCTGCCTATCCTACTTCCCTCTCCCAGACATATTTCCTCTTTTCTGGATGCCGCTGTCTTTTGCAAACCTACCCATCGGCTGAGTCCCGAGGCAGAGCAGCTGTTGCTTGAGTATCAGTATTTTGCCATCACTCGCTACAAAGATCGCTCCCAAAAACCCTATGATATGGACAAGGAATTATACGGAGTGAAGGTTGATACCTATTTGCTGCTTGGGGAGAATGATTTGTTGTTCCCCTACCGGAAATCTCTGGCAAATGCAGAAAAGAAACTCTCCCACCTGAAGGAGGTCCATCTGTACGAACAGGTCGGGCATGGCATAGAAACCTATCCACAGGCGATTGACAAGATGATAGAGATTGTTGGGCAGGTGTGACAGAGGTCTTGAAACCTAGTAGAGGAAAAATCGTTGTACCTATAACAACCAACTAATTTAAAACAACCATGATCCAACGCAGCTTTCTTCAAGCCAAACACTGGCAATTGTTTCTCCTTTTGTTTGGCGTGCCTTTTCTGTTCCAAATGCTCATGATGGGGTTTACCTTCTCCCAGGTATTTGCAGAAAAACAACCAGATTTTGATGCACTCTACTCTCAAATGATCATGCTAAATGGCGTGATGATGATTCTGATTGTCACATTTTTTGGATGGCTATGGTCTGTAGGGCTTGGCTTACAAGCAAAGATCCCTTCGGAAGTTTCGATGCCCGTCACGAGATTCAAGGCATTTGTGATATTCCCCTTTTTGTACATTCTGTTAATAGTAGGGGGAATGTTGTATGTCTCAAGCGGTACGAGTGAATTGGAGGCGATGGAAACTTTTCCTGTTAATCCAATGATTTTTCTATTGATCATCCCCTTCCATTTTTTTGCCATGTTCTGCATTCTGTATGACTTCTATTTTGTGGCAAAAACCATCAAAACAGTCGAGTTGCAACGAAAAGTGACCTTTGGGGATTTTATTGGAGAATTCTTCATGATTTGGTTCTATCCCATAGGAATATGGATTGTGCAGCCGAAGATTAACGAAATGAGTGCCTGATCTCCTGCTCAGTTTACTCCTTCACATGAGAGACTGTCCTCACAAGGATGGTCTCTCATGTCTTTGTTGAAAATCTGAGGGCGTCTCTTGGGTAATCTTCTTAAAGGTTCGGGTGAAATAAGACAGACTCTCAAAGCCGCAAGAAAAACAGGTTTCGCTGATGCTGGCCCCCATCATCAGATGCCGCTTTGCCTGACTAATTCGGTATTGATTGAGAAAGCCGATGAACGTATTGCCTGTAGCCTGTTTGAAGTATCTGCAAAAAGCAGCTTTGGTGAGACTACACATATTGGCGACAGTTTCCAGCGGTATTTTCTGTTGATAGTGCTCATCGATGAAGATGAAAATTTGTCGGAGTCTTGCCTGGGCCTTCTTGCTGGACCGATTGATGAAAGGAGTCGAATGAAGAAGGCTCGCTTCTTCACTTTCTGCAAGAAGTTGGAGAAGAGAAAGGACTTCCAAAAATTGCTCAAAAGGAGACAGTAGGTGGAACTGCATCAGCCGTTGTCCGATGAGATCCCTGGTTTCCCCATGAAAGGCGATACCATATTGGGCAGATTCAAACAATTGATAAATTCCTGAAAGTTCCGGGAAGGCCTGGAATACCTCCTTCTGAAAGGATGGCTGGATGTGTAAGACTACCTTTTCGTAGGCTGACTTGACCCCATAATCAAAATTGAGGTGGGGAATGTTGGAGCCAATCAAGACCAGATCACTTCCTGTATAAGGTGATATATGATCTCCTACATGTCGGGTACCATCTGTTCCCTGGATGTAGACCAGTTCATATTCAGGATGAAAATGCCAATAAAAGAGCTCGCTTAGGCGAGGATTGCGCAGCAGTCGAAAGCTGCTGTTGGCGTCTGGGCGAATATTTTCAAATGCTGTTTTCATCAGTGAGAAAGATGAGGCAGGAGATAAAATTGCTTATTATTTGCATTTTATCCTTCAAAAAGATCAATATTATTCAAATATCTGCAAATATTGCGGTTGAGATGAGTTGGACCTCCCCCTATCTTTGAGGCAAAGTTCATCCAATAATCCTATCAATATGAAAGATCCCAAACAAACAATGGCACAAAGCATGGTCCCGGACAATGCACATACAGACATTCCTGGCAACCCATCTACAGCCATGAGTAGCAAAGTCAAGCTCAATGATCGTTCCAATGGAGAAGCGCTTCGTGTCCTGAGTGAAGCAGATTGGGCATTTTGGAAGGAAAATGGATATATCGTCATCAAGCAGGCAGTCCCTAGAGAGCAGGCACAGGCCACGGCTGATTTTTTGTGGGAATTTGAAGAAAAAGATCCTGTCGACCCTGCTAGCTGGTATTCCGCTCCCCGCGCTGAAATGCAAATGAAAGAGTTGATCGGTACGGGTATGGTAGAGGTCTACAATCATCAACATCTGTGGAACAACCGACAAAGCAAGCGGGTCTATGACGCATTTGTTGATATATGGGGAACTGAAAAACTCTGGGTAACCATTGACCGAGCCAACCTGAATTTTCCGATGAGACCTGGCCATGAATACAAAGGATTCATCCATTGGGATTACGATCCGGCCACCAAACCTCAAAATGTACAGGGAGTTCTGGCACTGGCGGACCAAACAGATGAAAACATGGGAGGATTCCAGTGTATTCCGTGGTTGTATCGAAATTTTGATTCCTGGGTGTTGACACAACCGGAAGACCGGAACAGATTCCAGCCAGATATCAGTGGATTGGAAGACAAATTGGTCAAAGTGCCTCTGGAAGCAGGAGATTTGTTAATCTTCAATAGTTGTGAACCGCATGGAATTCGGCCGAATCATTCTGACAACAAGGTAAGAATTGCACAATATGTGTCCATGATGCCAGCAGAAGAAGACAATGAAGCCCTCCGCAATTGGCGGATCAGTTCCTGGAGGGATCGAATCGCGCCTGAAGGATATGCGTTTCCCGGAGATCCTCGAAAGTGGGAACAAACCAAATATGATACAGCCCAATTAACGGAACTGGGACAAAAACTTCTGGGCCTGACAAAATGGTAATGTGAGATTACAATCACTCCCCCAAATGGGATAAATGATCAGAGTCAGGGAAAATATTTCTGACTCTGATTGTTTGATAACCTAGCTGTCGTTTATTCTCACTCCATTCCCTCAAACACTTCACCATCTCCATATGGATCTTCATCTAGCAGGAAAAACTGCCTTTATTTCCGGTTCTACTTCAGGGATCGGGTTTGCCACAGCCCAATCTCTTCTGGAAGAGGGGGCTTCCGTCATCATCAATGGAAGAACGCAGGCCAGCGTCCAACATGCTTTATCCAGATTGAAAAATCCCATGCCTCCTGCCAAAGTAGATGGGATAGCAGCTGATTTTTCCAAACCCGAGGAGATTCAGCACCTATGTCGTTCACTGCCACAAATAGATATTCTCATCAATAATGTTGGAATTTATCATGCCATCTCGTTTTTGGATACCACAGATGAGAAGTGGCAAGAGCAATTTGAGGTCAATGTGATGAGTGGGGTTCGTTTGTCCCGATATCTACTGCCTGCAATGCTGGACAAAAACTGGGGACGAATCTTGTTCATATCCAGTGAATGCGCGACCCTGGTCCCGGAAGATTTGATTGCCTATAGCATGACCAAAACAGCTGTATTGGCGATTTCGCGTGGATTGGCCCAGCTCACCAAAGGAACACATGTAACGGTCAATGCTGTGGTTCCCGGCTCGACTTTGACAGAAGGAGCAGAACAATTGTTGAAGGAAATGGCCGAACAGCAAGGCAAAAGTCTGGAGGAAGTGGAGACTGATTTTTTCACTGGGACGAGAACCTCTTCCTTGTTGCAGCGATTCGCAAAAGTAGAAGAAATCGCCCAGACGATCACTTATTTGGCTAGCCCTCGCTCCTCTGCTACAAATGGAGCCTCTATCAAAGTAGATGGAGGAAGTATGGGCGGGTTGTAGATCTTGCCCTGTGTAACAAGCTGGAAGAGGGAAAAGCATAGGATTCATCTGGAACCTTCCTGCTTGTCACGCACAGTGAAAGACTCAGACCAAATCGCAAATCAGGCCAGGCATTGCCATTGAATTTGTTGTCCAGACTTACAACAACCTGGACAAATTAATATTGTGTTAGGAACAAGGGCATTTTCTCCCAATTCCACTTAATTCCCTTTACTTGTGTCATTTTCTTCAAAATTGGAAGGATTGAGAGGGAAAAGACTGACGACTAGGAGATAATATTCATCTTCTCGATCTGTTGTCAACCATATTGACCAAAATAATCAGAGATTTTATGTAGGATTTGATGTAATTTCGATCTTCATACATCTTGAAGAATACGAAAATATGGCAATCAAACTCATTGAAGTAACAGGAGAGGGAGAATATCAGGAACAAATTCAATATTATGTGTTGGACATTACCATTGAGGTTCGGGCAAAAACGGATGCACTTGCAGTAGAAGAAACAAATAAGTTGAAGGATCGGTGTATCGAGTGTCTGTTGGAACATGGCATTACTTCAGATGAGATCACGTATGGCGGGCTGGAAATCTGGCGACCCTGGTATCAAAAGAAAAAGGTTGAAAAATATGCCCAACATACCTTCACGCTTCGTGTAGGAGATCGAGATCGACTAGGAAAGGCTGTGGATCAGATGGCCAAACTCTTCGATGAGGATCGCTTCCATGTCGCAATGAGCATGCGGCCACCCTTGTTCGAAGAGAAGGAACAAGGAGTAGACAAAGCGATCAAGGCAGCCTATCAGGACGCACTCCGCAAAGCCAAACTCATCGCTGGAGAGGCAGGAAAAGAAATCGGGTCGATGACCAAGGCCATCGAACTGTCCAAAGCCAAACGCAAATTAACTGGAAGAGGAGATATTGATTTTAGAGCAGAAAACGGGCGAGCCTCCGGGTCTATCGGCTTCGCTGCTTCTTTGGGAAAACCTGATCCAGATGCGGTTCCCCTTTCCGAAAGAAGTATTTGGTTGACGTATAAATTTACGTTTGAGATCAAAAAAGAAGAAGAGCCAGACAAAGACCCACCAAAGGCGGAGAAACCGACACAGGAAGCCAGTACAAAAGAGCAGGAAAACAAACCCAAGGAAACCAAAAAGAAACGGAAAAAAGAACCCAAAGGATCTGATACTTAGTCTGTTTTATCTACAAACATGAACATACACTTCCCTTTTATCGTTACTGAGATTCAACTCAGACAAAACGAAGACCACCCCTTGCTTGATATGTATTTTGTAGGAGAGACAAACATGCTTCACTATCAATCGAGGAGATTTCAAACTCGGGCGTTGGCTTTCTTGTCTGATGGATATAGTCCATTTCCTCTCCTGCAAACACCATTTTCTATCACAGATATTCGGGAAAATACCGAGTTGGATGCCATCTTCTTTCATCTGGATAATGGAGGCTTACTTCGAGCGAGTTTTCAAGACCCATCCCGAGAGTTGGCACATGAGACCATTGAGTATTTTCCAATGGATTCACATCCAGACTCTTATTTTCAAACCTTAATGGAATGGTTTTCAGAAGCCAATCCGGTGCCCGATGAAATTGAAAGCTAGTGGGCTATACACAAATTCAAGGCCCTATTCTATTCATCTTCGATTCAATCTGCCCATGTGTCTGGAGGAGAGAGTCCGCATGTCTCTCGGATATGTCATTGACCAGAATGATCACCAAAACCCATAGAGACTCTTCCATTTGTTAAGATCATACTTTTTGTAAAAAAGGGCTGGATAAGGGAAATAAGGCCATTTTGTCTCATTTTCCCATTATTTCTCAAACCTAATGATTCTTGTG
>JBCCGK010000113.1:0-36030 GCA_039029315.1 Bacteroidota bacterium
GCGATCGGCAACGCATTGCTAACGTACTCATGTTCAATTGTGGCGTGGTCCCCAGGAGGCAGCATCCGATGCATGGCCTAAGCCCGCAACCGGAGCCAAAACCTCCGAGCAAACCATTGCAACAAAAATACTTGTGCATTCAGCAATTCGTTGCATATGTGCATCGTTCGTGGGTACCTCGGTGGGTACCGCCCTGGAACGTTGTCGCATTAGCAGCAAAGACTTACATGATATCTTTATACGTACTGCATGTTGTGCGCTGACGATCATGCACGTGCTGTAACGCTTGCCTCACTCTGTGCACTGACAGTGTGAGTAGGGAAGTGCACGCTTTTTGCGCGGCCGAATTGCCACACACATGTTTTCTTTCTCTGCTGACCTTGATAGTAGAGCATTTCCGTGCATGCTGTGACACGCAGGGCAACTAGAGCAACCAAAGTCACGCCACTACGGTCTGTGCGTTTTTGTACTTTTCATAATCACCGCTGTGGCCCTGCACGCTCCCGCCTTTGCACCAGCACTACGACATAATGCAACCAACCATGCGCTCAGCAACATGCGTTCCATGCCAACTCGCTACCGGCACAACATAGTCCAAAAATCATCTTAGCTTTGCCCAACATTGGTATTACGCAATGCTTTCCTTGGCATTCTGGGCGAGCTCTGTCTCGGGGCTGATAACTCGCTGTCTGACAGTTCATTCAATATTCATAATTCTTCATTCAAAATTGTCTCCCTACTTACTTACTTTTCTCCGGAGGTGCTGCATGGAGAGGAGAAAGCACCATACATGCTAAGATGAAGGGGAAGCTTAGTGGATATGGAGAGGGACGCTAGTCCCTGACGAATGAACTGTTTCACATAGATTCTCTGTCCTTCCTCAACGAGCAAACTGAGTTAGCGACTGTTTGAAATTCTGTCGCTAACTTTTTGTATGCGTCTTTTTTCCTCATCCTACAGTTTTTTTTGTCCTCATAGCACCACTATGAGAACAAAAAAGAGCCTTGTCTGAGAAAAAAATACATCATAAAAATTCTCAGTACAAATTTCAAAACAGTCTCTTAAACAATCATTTGCACAGGTTTCCGAACACAAAAAGGCATAAGAGAAAAGGTACGGCTTTCAAATCTGTGCCTTAATAAAAATTATAGACCATACTGAAGCCGAGTCCAAGCATAGGCTTGGCAGCCTGATGTATAGGATTGTATCGCACTTGTGTCTCCAATTCCGAATGAATCTTGTGTGTCCATCTAATCCTGACACCTGGGGAGAAAATCATAGATAGACTTACCCCCTCATAGTGTCCTTCCCTGATTCCACATTCTATGATGCGGGTATTGCCGTTACGTCCACTGATTTCGACTTCCTGAATTTGTTGATCATAGTCATGGATGTCTGGAGCATATAACCAGGCAAGACCCGCTCCCCAAAACATATGGACACGAGAAAATTGATGGTTGCGGATTCGAAACAAGAGTTCTCCTTCATAGCCAGAAGATGCCAATAGATGGCCTTGAGGAGGACAAAGCTGGCGCCGGGGGGGGCGTCTCGTTGGTGTGAGTAAGGAAGTCTCCACAAAATCTCTCCTGCTCTGATACCGGAATCCCAGTTGGATATCAGAGAACTTGTTCAAGGCTGCTCCCAATCGCAACCCCACATGCTGGACTTGAGGAGCAGATGGCTCACGAGCGGTCGAAAAAGCGTTGAAGGTCGAAAAAGCCTGCGTGCTGAGTTCCCAGCGGATGTTTTGACCAACCAACAAAGACATTGGGAGAAGAAATAAGGATAGAAAGTACAGCTGTTTCATGCATCTAGTAGTTGAAGTTGTCCGGGTATATGACAAAAAAAAGAAACACATTATTCCCTCGCGAATGAAAAACTTCCCCCCAATTTCACATTCATAGAATCATATTTATCCACCGCCCGTCGATCATGACTCTCTGTCTATAGGAACGGTCCATCACTTCCACTAAACAGCCATCCCAGAGTAGGCCAGGAACCTTCGAAAAACAAAAGATTATTGTTCTTGTTCTCGAAGCTTTGTACCAGCACTGCCTCATAAAAATCCTAATTAGCCGCGGGACAGGCTATTTTTTCCTTGATCTGGTACAAAATCTCTTCGCAACATTTCCCCCTTATCCTGTTCCTAATTTGTGAAATTTTGTAATAGCAAACCAGATTCTTCTGGCGAAAAATAGGCCTGTTTTTTTCGAAAAAACCCGAATCCTTGACAGGAAGAAGATAGATTTCCTGATGGACTTGTGCCAAGAAAACGATTTCTCAAGAAGAAATGGAGATTTTTGCTGTTTGGGGTTAGAGATAAAATATTGCAAATTGATGCAACCAATTGGATTCCATCATGCGAATCAGGATCCCTTGCATACTACTCTCTATATTGTTTTCTGCATGTCAACAGAAGTTGCCCGCTGATCTGGCGGCTTTGGATGATCAACTCCCTGAAGTCATAGATATTAATTTTCATGTTCGACCCATATTGTCGGACCGCTGTTATGCATGTCATGGGCCTGATGAAAAAAAACGCGAAGCAGGCCTCCGACTGGATCTTCCTGAAGGAATATTCGGAACAAATCATGATTCAGGAGCGCCTGTGATTCGAGCCGGGAAGCCATTTAGGAGTCCATTGGTCAAAAGAATCCTGCATCATGATGCTGAGGAACTCATGCCACCACCTCAATCGAGGCTGAGCCTCAGCCAGCGCGAGAAAGCGATCCTGATCAAATGGATTGAACAAGGAGCCACATGGAAAGACCATTGGGCATTCATCCCTGCAGAGCGACCCCCTCTCTCGCTAGAGGCGCAGGATACATCCATTCACTCGCCTATTGATCAGCTGGTTTTGGACCGATTAGAATTGGAAGATCTTCACTTCTCCCCTGATGCCTCCAGAGAGAACCTTGTGAGGAGACTTAGCTTTGATCTTATTGGCATCCCCCCCACAATCGATGAACTGGATGCCTTTTTGTCTGATACTTCCACAGATGCCTATGAAAAGCTCGTAGATCGCTTATTGTCCTCCAAGCATTATGGCGAAAGAATGGCTACCGACTGGCTGGATATCGCTCGTTATGCGGATTCTCATGGCTACCAGGACGATGGATATCGATTTGTCTGGCCTTGGCGGGATTGGGTGATAGAGGCGTTCAACGATAATATGGGATATGACCAGTTTGTCCTCAACCAGCTAGCTGGAGATGTGATTCCAGATGCGACGAAAGAGCAAAAACTTGCCACTACCTTCCTGCGCAACCATCGAATCAATTCAGAACTTGGGATTCCTGAAGAGGAATATAGGGTAGAATATGTGGCCGACAGAACCAATACCTTTGGAAGCGCAATGCTGGGAATGACCTTGGAGTGTGCCAGATGCCACGACCACAAATATGACCCCATTTCCCAAAAAGAATACTACCAACTCTTTGCTTTTTTCAACAATGTCAATGAAATGGGAGAAATCGCCAATGAAGGAAATCCTGGCCCTCTCATGAGACTGACCAATGACGAAGTAGAGCAACGCTTGCAGTGGTTATCCCATCAATTGGATATACAACAAAAGAAACTTGCTGCCAAAAAGCAAACAAGTATTGGAGAGTTTCTGCCATCGTCAGGCGAGATTAAAGAAAGCTTACAGCGGGAATTGCTCGTGCATTACAGCTTCGAATCTATGGGCAATACCTATATTCCCAATTTGGCGACAAATGGCAAACCCGCCAAGATCAAAGAAGCGATACAGCGAGTGAATGGAAAAATCGGGCAAGGAATTCAGTTGGAAGAATATCAGACGATCAAAATGGGGCAGGAGACCAAAATGGATCGAACAGATGCTTTTTCAGTCGCCTTATGGATCAAACCGATTCAACGAGGATCTTATGTGCCCATTTGGGGAGATGCAGGAGGAAAAAATATCGATTTTCGAGGAACGGAGATGGCTCTAGACCACCAAAAAGTGTCTGTGAGGGTGTGTCATGCCTTGCCACACAATTACCTTCAAATAACAACCAAAGACACAGTAGCCCTCGATCAATGGGTGCATATTGTGGTTCGCTATGACGGATCGAGCGAAGCAAAAGGCATAGAAGTATTTGTCAATGGACAAGCAGCTCCAGCCACCATTCTCCATGATCGTTTGTACAAGTTTTCTGCCCTGAACGGAATGCGGCTAGGCGGAGAGACAAGATGGGGAAGCTTTGGGGGAGAACAACTGGATGAAGTTCGGGTTTACAAGCGCGTATTGAGCCAATTGGAGATTGAAGCCTTGTATGATCCTGAAATTCTGGATGTTGGGGATTGGACTGACCTCAATGCAGAAAAAATCGCGGAATACTATTTTATGTTCCGTGATCAGGGAGTGGCAAGAATTCGAGAGACAATTGATTCCTTACGAAGGGAACTGAGTCAGGTGCAGGACACCATACAAGAGATTATGGTGATGGAAGAAATGCCGAAGGTACGATCCACCTTTGTGTTGAATCGAGGCCTGTACGATTCGCCTATGGATCAGGTGGAGACAGGCACACCAGCTATCTTCCCTGAGGCCCGGGATCGCTCAGATCGAAAGAGTAGACTGGACCTTGCCAACTGGCTTCTGCATCCCGAACATCCTTTGACAGCGCGTGTTGCCGTGAATCGGCTGTGGAAACAAGTATTTGGGCAGGGACTTGTTGCCTCAATGGCAGATTTTGGGAGTCAGGGAAATCTGCCGACCCATCCAGAATTGTTGGACTATCTTGCGGTAGAGTTTGTTGAATCAGGATGGGACATCAAGGCGCTGCTCAAACAGATCGTAATGTCCCGAACCTACCGTCAGACCTCAGCTGCACCAGACAGTTTGCTGGATATGGACCCGGAAAATCTGTTGTTGGCCAGAGGCCCACGTTTTCGTTTGTCAGCAGAAATGCTCAGAGACAATGCGCTGACAGCCAGTGGACTACTTGTGAGGACAATGGGAGGCCCTCCTGTCAAACCTTATCAACCTCAGGGGCTTTGGAAAGAACTCGCTGCCATTCCCAACAGCATTTCTTCCTATAAGCAGGACCATGGAGATGCGCTTTACCGTCGAAGTTTGTATAATTTTTGGAAACGCAGCTCTCCCCCGCCTGCATTGATGGCATTTGATGCTCCAACAAGAGAGTTATGCGAAGTTGAACGGCAAAGAACCATGACTCCCCTACAATCTTTGGTCTTATGGAATGACCCTCAGTGGTTGGAAGCAGCGCGCTTGATAGGAGAACGGATGATGACGGAAACATCAGATCTGGACGCTCAAATTCGTCTAGCTTTTCGATTGTTAACCAGTCGAAGGCCAGGAGAATTCGAATTGCAACGCCTCAAGGAATTTTATCGCAGCCAGCACCACAAGTACCAAACCAAGCCAGAGGCTGCTACTCAATTATTGGCTATTGGAGAATATCCCCATAAAACAGGCCTTGAGATCAGCCAACTCGCTGCCTGTACGATGGTGGCCCATACCATTCTGAATATGAACGAAGCCATCATTCGCCAATGAACTCAACCGAAAATCTACTATGGCAGCTACACATTCATCCCCTTATTTGCCCAATCGGCGGCAATTTCTCCAAAAAACCAGTTTGGGATTAGGAGCTGTTGCTTTGGCCCAATTGATAGGGCCAGGACAAGTATTCGGCGCTTCCGATCCGATCGGCAAACTACCTGTTCCTCCAAGGGTGAAACGGGTGATATATTTGTTCCAGAATGGTGGTCCATCCCAAATAGAATTGTTCGATTACAAGCCAGAGCTTCGTGAGCTCCAAGGCAAGGAGCTGCCCGACTCAATTCGGAATGGACAGCGGTTGACAGGCATGACTTCCGGCCAACGCTCCTTCCCGATTGTAGGATCATATGCCGATTTTGCCCAATATGGCCAAAGCGGAGCCTGGATCAGTGAATTGTTGCCCTATACTGCAGAGATCGCAGATGAATTGTGTTTCATCAAAAGTATGCACACTGAAGCTATCAATCATGATCCCGCCATTACGTTCTTTCAGACTGGTTCTCAGCAATCAGGGCGCCCATCTATTGGCTCCTGGTTGAGTTATGGATTGGGAAGCGACAATGCCGATCTGCCTGCTTTCTGCGTATTGGTCTCCAAAGGCAAGGGAGGCAGTCAACCGTTATATGCACGCTTGTGGGGCAATGGCTTTCTTCCTGCTGAGCATCAAGGTGTACAATTTCGAAGTGGGAAAGAACAGGTTCTTTATCTGGAGAACCCCACCGGAATTGGGGAGGATGGAAGACGCGAGATGCTGAATTGTTTGCATGATTTGCATACTGCCCAGTATGTAGAAAGTCAAGATCCCATCCTGCAAGCAAGAATGGCTCAGCATGAAATGGCTTATCGCATGCAAAGTTCTATCCCTGAGGTAATGGATGTGTCCGGGGAGCCAGACTATATCTATGAGATGTATGGAGACGATTCGAGAATTCCAGGCACTTATGCTGCCAATTGTTTGCTGGCAAGGCGTTTGGTAGAGCGGGATGTGAAATTTGTCCAACTCTATCATCAGGGATGGGACCAACACCAATTTTTGCCTTCTTCTCTTGCTTCTCAGTGTAAAGATACGGATCAAGCAACAGCCGCACTGGTAAAGGACCTCAAGCAAAGAGGTTTGCTCGAAGATACGCTGGTGATCTGGGGAGGAGAATTTGGTCGAACGACCTATTCACAAGGAAAGCTGACACAAGACAGTTATGGTCGAGACCATCATCCCAGATGTTTTACTGTTTGGATGGCTGGTGGAGGGGTGAAAAAAGGCTATTCACATGGGCAAACGGATGACTTCTCCTACAATATTGTTCAAGATCCTGTGCATGTACACGATTTTCAGGCGACATTGCTTCACCTTCTGGGAGTGGATCACGAACAATTGACATTCAAGCACCAGGGACGTAGATACCGACTAACAGATGTGCATGGAAAAGTTATTCAGGCAGTACTCGCTTAATTTTCTCAAAAGATTCTCACATCCTATGACCTCTTCCAATTTCCAACGACCGACCTTCCTATTTTTAGGCTTTTTGGTGATCAGCTGTCTGAGTGCATGTAGGTCTCCCAAAGCCTTGCCTTCACCCCAGCCTCCGAACATTGTCTTCATTATGTCGGATGATCACGCCTTCCAGGCCGTGAGTGCTTACGGTCATGGACTGAATCATACTCCGAATATTGACAAAATTGCTGCTGAAGGAGCTATTTTTCATAAAGGATTTGTCTCCAATTCTATCTGTGCACCGAGTAGGGCTGCAATGTTGACAGGCAAGCATAGTTTTATGAACGGGAAAGTAGACAACCGGCAACCCTATGATTGGGATCAGCCCAATTTTGCCAAATTGCTCCAACAAGCAGGCTACCAAACAGCCTTGGTGGGGAAAATCCATCTGAATGGTCTTCCGCAAGGGTTTGATTATTCCTGTGTTCTGCCTGGACAGGGACATTATTACAATCCCGACTTTATCGAAAATGGAGTAAGAAGGAGGATTCCTGGCTATGTTACCTCTATTACCACAGATCTTGCACTTGATTGGTTGACAAAGAAAAGGAAGAAAGACAAGCCATTCTTGCTGTTGTATCATCAAAAAGCCCCCCATCGAAACTGGAAACCTGAAGAGAAGTATCTGACCTTATTTGATGACAAAACCTTGGACCCGCCTGCCAATTATTTCGATACCTATGAAGGGCGAGGGACAGCCGCCAAAGAGCAGGAAATGCAGGTAGATGGACATGCCAGATGGGGACACGACTTTAAGATGCTTGTGGACCCCAATGGAGATACAACCAGATTGGCCAGACAATTGGAACGATTTGATGAGAAGCAACGAGCTGCCTGGATGGCTGCTTATACGCCCAAAAATGAAGCAATGATAGCGGCAAATCTTTCCGGGAAAGAATTGGGGAAATGGAAGTACAACAGATACATCAAAGATTATCTTCGCTGTATTCAGTCTGTGGATGATGGGGTAGGAGAGTTGCTGAATTTTCTGGATGAGAATGGGTTAAGAGAGAATACCATCGTAGTCTATACCTCAGATCAGGGATTTTATCTGGGAGAGCATGGCTGGTTCGACAAAAGATTTATGTATGAGGAGTCTTTTCGGACGCCTATTCTCATGCGATACCCCAAAGAAATCAAAGCAAACAGCGAGGTCAATCAACTGATTCAGAACATTGATTTTGCGCCGACTTTTCTGGATTATGCAGGTGTAAATATTCCGCAGGATATACAAGGAGAGTCATTCAGAAAGATCGTGAGTGGTGAAGAAACAGATTGGAGAGATGCCCTGTATTATACCTATTACGAATATCCCTCTGTTCATATGGTCAAACGGCATTATGGCGTTCGGACGGATCAATATAAACTGATGCATTTTTACTATGATATTGATGAATGGGAAATGTATGATCTGGAAAAAGACCCCTCTGAAATGAACAACATTTATGGAGATCCCGCCTATGCTGCCATTCAACAAGATCTTCACACACGTCTGGAGGAATTGAGAAAACAATATGGGGATAGCGATGAATTGAATGACATGCATCTCAAACGATACCTGAAATCCATCAAGAAACGATGATTTTTGCTGAAATACAGTGGAAGACAAGTTTGTCTGTATTCCTCGACTACTTTCCCGAAAACTGGCGATGGCTAGACTCTTTTCTGCCCTGCCTGCCCAGGAATGGACACGCTTACTCCATCCACTGTCAGACCTGCTATCCATCCCATCAAACTCACCTGGATTCATCTGGAATGTCTATCGATAGCCGATTCCTGACCGCACACAACAACTTAATAGCCAGTCCTATCATCTGGCAGAAACGGCAGCTGAAACAGAAGTCAACAGCAAGCCCAAAATTCGCTACACCTACTTGAATTCACCTGATCCGAATCTCTTCATTGTTCTATTTCTACTACTCAACTATGTCTCTTTCTATTCCTGTTTTCGATCTTATCATCATTGTTCTCTATCTGGTTGGAATTGTTGTATTGGGAATCTATGCCAGTAGAGACATGCGTTCAACGGCCAGTGGATACTTCCTCGCAGGAAGATCCTTGAAGTGGCCTGTGATTGGAGCGGCCTTGTTTGCCTCCAATATTTCTACCATTCATTTGGTTGGCTTGGCTGCCTCTGGCTACAATGAAGGATTGGCCTGGGGCAATTATGAGTGGATGGCTACATTCGTTCTGATTTTGTTAGCCCTGATTTTTGCTCCCTTCTACTTCAAAAACAAAATCTCGACTGTTCCTGAGTTTTTGGAGAAGCGTTACAGTTCTTCGGCCCGAAGCTTCCTGGCCTTTATGGGCATCATTGGTGCTTTGTTTATCCATATTGGCATGAGCATTTATGCCGGAGCGGCAGTATTTGAACAGTTTTTTGGGATCAACGTCTATGTCTCTATCCTGATCATTTCTCTCCTGACTGCCATATATACCATCTTTGGCGGATTAAAGGCTGTAGTCGTTACAGAAACCATACAGACTGTCCTTCTGTTACTAGGCTCAGTCATCATTACCATTTTTGCGATTTATGCGCTGGGAGATCATGGAATTACCTCATTTGCTGAATTCAAGGCCCAATTGAAACCCAAACAACTGTCCATGATTCATACGGACAATTCCCAAGGATTGGCCTGGTATGCCGTTTTGTTGGGCTATCCGGTCCTTGGCGTCTGGTATTGGTGTACAGATCAGACCATTGTTCAGCGGGTGCTTGGTGCGGAAACAGAACGAGATGCGCAGTTTGGGCCTTTATTTGCTGGTTTGCTGAAGATTCTGCCACTCTTCTTCCTGGTCCTCCCTGGCGTCATTGCTTATGTCTTGTTCAAGGATCAAATAGGAACGGATGCCAATTCTACCCTGCCTGTGCTGATCACGGAATTGATTCCCACGGGATTGAAAGGCCTCATTTCGGCTGGCCTGCTGGCTGCCCTCATGAGTACCATTGCTGCAAGTCTGAACAGTTGTGGAACCCTGATAGCAGTGGACATTGTAGGGCGAATGCGGCCTCAAACCTCCGAATCAGATTTGCTGAGAATTGGAAAAATCAGTGCTGTGATTGTGATGTTACTGGCGATGGCATGGTCTACTCAGGCAGGTCGATATACCAGTATTTTTGAAGCCATCAATGCCATTGCCGCAAGTCTGGCTCCTGGCATCACAACAGTTTTCTTGTTTGGGGTATTTTGGCGGCGAGGAACCAAAGAGGCTGCCATCTCTACCTTGATTTTTGGATTCAGTATGGGCGTGTTGATTTTCTTATTTGATTTGCCAGTGATTGGAACAGAACGCGTGCTTACAGATGTATGGGGCATAGGGCTTCTTATGCAGGCATGGTGGTCCTTCCTGATTTGTGTGGTCTTCTATATCATCGTTTCATTCTTGACCCCCAAACCATCTGCGGAATCTTTGGAAGGCATGATCTGGGATAAACCATCCGAAATATTCATTCCAGACCTCTCACGTGGATTGAAAGATCCTCGAATGTTGGCCATCGGATTGCTCGGATTGATGCTACTCTTGTATGTACTGATTGGATAACGGGAAATTGAGCACAGAGGAACTGAGGCATCGAACAGGTAGCTGTCTCTATGGCTTGTTTCCTCTGTGTCTGATCACATGACAGAACCAGCAATTTTGCTGCTCACCAGCCAGTCCCCGCAGGAGAAGGGGACTAGGAGGAGTGAAGTTGCTTTTCAGCAGAAATTGGCCCTGCGGGAAGTCCCCGTGTCGAAGATTCCGACTTGTCGGAAAAGGGACGGGCCAGCGTGAGGGGGTTCCAGGACGAAATGGAATTGCTCAGACCTCAACAATCAAACCATTGAAGCAATTTTGCTTTCCACCCACCTTCTCGTCTCAGCATCTGATTCTAATAAATCCTCCAATCCCGGCTGTTCAATGAAATGGACAGCTTGCATCGCCGCTTCATTGAGATCCCCAATCCCTGTGAACGAAATTTTCTCTTCCAAAAAAGCACGATTGGTGATCTCATTGGCCGCGTTCAGGACACAAGGAGTATTGCCGCCTTTTTCCAATGCTTCGAAAGCGAGGGCCAGATTTTTGAACACAGAAGTATCCACCTGTTCAAAAGTCAAGGAAGGATAGGCAGGAAAGCCAAATCTCGGAAATGTGTTTTTCAAGCGTTGAGGATAAGCCATCGCGTACTGAATGGGCAGCTTCATATCCGGGAGGCCCATTTGTGCTTTCATGCTGCCATCTTCAAATTGCACAATGGAATGGATAATACTCTGTGGATGCACGATGACATCGATTTGTTCATTCTCCAGATCGAAAAGCCATTTGGCTTCGATCACTTCAAGCCCTTTATTCATCATGCTGGCTGAATCGATGGTGATTTTTGCACCCATGTCCCAATTGGGATGTTTCAGGGCCTGAGCGGGTGTAACTTGTTGGAGTTGCTCAAGCGAATATCCACGAAACGGACCGCCAGAAGCTGTCAGATAGATTTTTTCGATCGGATTGCTTTGTTCTCCGACCAGACATTGGAATAGAGCAGAGTGCTCGCTGTCTACAGGAATGATGTCCACCCCTTGCTGTCGTGCGCGTCCCGTAACAATTTCTCCAGCAACCACTAGGGTTTCCTTATTGGCGAGGGCAATGGGTTTGCCACTGTCAATCGCTTGAAGAGTCGGTTTTAAGCCCGCAAACCCTACCAGAGCAGTCAACACCATATCTGTCTCAGCCAAGGTCATCGATGCTACCAGGGCGTCTTGTCCAGCGTGAACTTCTATGTCGAGACCTTCTAAGCCATGCTTGACTTCGAGATATTTGTCTGGATCGGCGATGACAACCCATGTGGGCCGAAACCTTCGTGCCTGTTCAATGAGCAAACTGGCATTTCGGTTTGCTGTCAGAACTGACACATCAAAAGATTCTGGCGCTTGCTCAATCACGTCGAGCGCTTGGGTACCGATGGAACCCGTTGAACCAAGGATGGCAATAGACTTGTTAGACATGTGTGTTGTGAGGGATAAAAGAGGAGATCATAAAACCAAAAGTAATCTGATCGATTGAAATAAAAAACTGTTGACAATTGATTTTGTTTCACATGAAGTCAATGTCAATCGGTCTTTTCCATCTCGATTCCTTCTCGTGTGAACGGGACTGCCCTCCACCCCTTATTGTCCAGGATCATTAATTTCTGAAAGCCTATCTCTAGAAGAAGGTCTGCCATCTCCTGAAACTGAGCATCAATCTCCCGCGGATGATGAGAATCTGAATTCAAACAAATGGGAATGCCAAACTGATGCAATTCTTTGAGAATCCACAGAGAAGGGTAGGGCTCTGGCAATTTTTTCTTATAGATCCCACGGGTATTCACTTCAACGATGGCTTTTGTTTGCCGGATGGTGTCCAATGTTTCTCTGACTGCCTGACGATACCATTTGCTATCCTCGGAAAAGAGATGTTCAGAATGATTGTGCAGTTTGATTTTGTCAATATGTCCAATGACATCTGGACACGCCTCTTCAACCATCTGACGAATAAGCGCATAGTACCGTCTGACAGCGGCCTCTATATCTCCATGCCAGAGATCAGTCAAGCCTTTAAGAAAATGTGATTTGCTTCCATCAATTCCCCAGTGTTCTCCATCCTCAAAGCGATCAACAAAATGTACAGACCCTACAGTATAATCGAGCTGTGCTTCCAGAATATAGTCAGTCCTGGGGCTGATGACATCCGGAATATAATCTACTTCCAGACCAGCAAAAACAAGAAGTTGCTCCCTGTATGTCTGCTGGAAAGTTCGTATTTCATCCACATAAGTAGCAAGCTGATTGAGATCCATGCTCCAGGCATTCTCAAAGTCTACAGGCGCATGGGAGGAGCAGCCAAAAGCATAGAATCCTTTTTGGATGGCAGCTTGGAGATGAGCATCTATGGGAAACTTGCCGTCGCAGTATTCGCTATGGCTATGATAATTTGTCCACATGAGGCAATTGGTCAGGCACAAATCTAAAAACAAATTTTAGGAAAATATTTATATCAAAATCTTTTCCTTACTTTTGTCTAGAACTAGAAATCAACTCTCACAATATGGAAGCTTATATTTATGATGCGATCCGAACGGTTCGTGGCAAAGGCAACAAAAAAGGAGCCTTGATGGGGTTTACGCCTACTTATCTCTCAACTACCCTGCTGAAAGAGCTCAAGGAAAAGCATGATTTGGACACCGATTTGATTGAGGACGTCATCCTTGGATGTGTTACCCAAATTATGGACCAAGGGGCGAATATTGCCAAAACTGCTGCACAACAGTCTGGCTATGGAGACCATCTGTGTGGGGTAACCCTGAATCGTTTTTGTGGATCTGGACTGGAAGCCGTGAATCAGGCAGCGGCCTCTGTGAGAGCTGGATTTTCCAATATGTTGATTGCTGGGGGAGTTGAAAGTATGTCCCGTGTCAAAATGGGATCAGATGGAGGAGCGTTGTTGATGGATCCGGCTGTTGCGCTTCCCGGACATGCCATCCCGCAGGGCATTTCAGCAGATTTGATTGCTACAAAATATGGATTTAGCAGATCAAATGTAGATGAATTTGCCTATACTTCTCAAATGCGTGCTTCTGAAGCCGAGAAATTGGGAAATTTTCCTTCTAGAGTAACCATCAAGGATGTGAATGGGCTGGTGGCCCTGGATACCGATGAAAATATCCGGCCGCAAACCACCGTAGACGGATTGGGCAACCTCAAGCCTTCTTTCGAAATGATGGGCAAAATGGCTGGATTCGATGCCGTTGCAATTGACCGATACCCTGAAGTAGAACGAATCAATCATGTACATCATGCAGGAAATTCTTCTGCAATTGTAGATGGGGCAGCAGTTGCATTGATCGGCAACAAGGAAGCCGGCGATCAATTGGGATTGACGCCCAGGGCCAAAATCAAAGCAGCAGCGGTATATGGGACAGACCCAACCATGATGTTGGTAGGGCCAGCTCCGGCCAGTCGAAAAGCCTTGAAGCAGGCAGGCATGGAGAAAGGAGATATCGACCTCTTCGAAGTGAATGAAGCATTTGCCGTAGTGCCAATGCGATTCATGCAGGACCTCGGCGTTCCTCATGACAAAGTCAATGTCAATGGAGGAGCAATCGCTTTGGGACACCCGCTTGGCGCGACAGGTTGTATGCTACTTGGTACACTTCTGGATGAGCTGGAGCGACAAGACAAATCTACCGGACTTGTTACCCTGTGTATCGGAGGCGGAATGGGCATCGCAACCATTATCGAGAGAGTGTAATGCGGTCATTGTATTCATTTGAAACCTTCAATAAATCATAAAAAACAATGGAAGCAACTTCCATCAAAAACGATATTCTTTCCTATTCCGTAGATCAGGACGGCATTGCGTTGATCACGATCGATATGGTCAATCACCCGGCCAACCTGTTCAATAACGACTTTTTCCCAGCATACTTTGAGGCGGCTTCTGCTGCCATCAAGGATAGCGCTGTTAAGGGAGTCATTGTGACTTCTGCCAGACGGATGTTCATGGCAGGTGGAGATTTGCGGTTTTTGGCCAGGCCATTGGAGAATCCTGAAGAATTTTTCAATGGAGCCATGGAGATGCATCGTGGATTTCGAGAACTGGAAACCTCTGGAAAACCCTTTGTAGCAGCGATTAATGGAACGGCTCTTGGTGGAGGATTGGAACTGGCACTTACCTGCCACCATCGAATCTGTCTCAATCATTCCAAGATCAAGATAGGATTTCCAGAAGTCAAGGTTGGGCTGTTTCCAGGAGGAGGAGGCACTTCCAAGGCTCCGTATCTCATGGGATTACAGAATGGATTGACCTATTTGTTGCAGGGGATCGAAGCCCGTCCCCCCAAGGCACTCAAGGATAAGCTCATCGATGCTGTGGTAGAATCTACAGAAGAATTGATTCCTGCTGCCAAGGCATGGATTCTTGCCAATCCGAACCCGGTTCAAGCCTGGGACAATAAAAAGCACAGAATTCCCGGAGGAGGGTTGATGACCCCCAATGGAGCACAAATCATGGCTGGAGGCATTGGGAATTTGCGCAAAATGACACACGGAAATTATCCTGGAGCCAATTTCGTCATGAGTGTTGTGTATGAAGGGATGCAGATGCCAATAGACAGAGCACTGGAAGTTGAGGCCAGATATTTCACCAAAGTATTGCAAACCAAAGAAGCCAGAAATATGATCCGTACGGGCTTCTTTGCCATTGGAGAAGCGCGCAAAGGCAAAGTGAAACCCCAGGGATATGACAAATTTGAAGTAGGGAAACTCGGGATTCTGGGAGCAGGAATGATGGGAGCAGGGATTGCCTATGTATCTGCCCTGAGCGGGATGGATGTGGTACTGAAAGATGTGTCGATGGAGGGAGCAGAGAAAGGAAAGGAGTATTCCAGAGGTTTGTTAAAGAAGCGCATCAGCAAAGGAAGAACCAGCCAGGAAAAAGCAGACGCAGTACTCGAAAAAATCACCCCAACTGATGATCCTTCTGCTGTGGAAGGATGTGATTTGGTCATAGAAGCAGTATTTGAAAATCCAGATCTCAAGGCAACTGTAACCAAACAAACCGAAGCTGTATTGGGCGAGGATAAAATATATGCTTCCAACACCTCTACGATTCCGATCACCCAATTGGCCAAGGCTTCTGAAAGACCTGAAAACTTCATTGGGCTCCATTTTTTCTCGCCAGTAGACAAGATGCCATTGGTGGAGATCATCGTCGGAGAGAAAACTTCTGACAGGACGATTGCAGCAGGGGTGGATTATGTAACTGCCATCAGGAAGGTTCCCATTGTTGTAAATGACAGTAGAGGATTTTTTACCTCCAGAGTCTTTGGAACCTTTACCGGAGAAGGCTTGTTTTTGTTGGAAGAGGGGGTTCCGGCTGCCATGATTGAAAACATCACACGCACAAAGGGAATGCCTGTTGGTCCACTTGCCGTCTCTGATGAAGTGTCTTTGACCCTGGGTATCCATGTCATGGAAAGCGATCCGCGTCTCCAGGAAATTCCGGATATGCAGCGAATCTACAAGCTTCAAAAGATGTTGGTGGAGGAACATGGAAGGAAAGGCAAAAAAGAAGGAGCTGGATTCTACGAATATCCACAAGGAGGAAAGAAGTTTCTCTGGCCAAAGCTGTCTGAGATTTTTAACTCCAATCCGGATACCCTGGACAAAGAAACCATTGCCAAACGCATTCTTCACAGGCAGGCCCTCGAAAGCTACAGATGCCTGGATGAGGGCGTTCTACGTTCTGCCAAAGACGGTGATATCGGGTCCATTCTTGGATGGGGATTCCCGATTTATACAGGCGGGGCAATTTCCTATATTCAGTATGTGGGCATGAAGCAGTTCGTTGCCGAATGTGATGAATTACGAGATCGATTTGGGGTGCGATTTACAGTGCCCGATAGCTTGAGGGAAATGGCTGAATCAGGCAAAACCTTTTACGAATAAAGGGTTTTTTAAACTCATCTTCGGTTAGAGATGAAATATATGTGAGACCATTCCTTTTGCAGGGATGGTCTTTTGTTTCCGTTGTTTTTAGACACTGTTTGAATGTCATCCTATGTTTTTGTTATGCCCCTTTTTTGGCCCTTCTTCCTTGCAGAACTCCTCATTCAGCTTGACGATATTGTGAATGTTGCACCTTGAAAGGCCAAAAAATGATCTATAACAATTTTCATAATCAAAACTCGAACAATCTCTTGGGAAAATAAAGGAAATGGTCTCTTATGGCCTTGGGCATCCCATACAAATGAGTTACCCAACTATTTATGTCCAGAGCAAGGAATGAGTGCTCAAACAAGGAGATTCTGATTACTCCCTGCGATCAGTCTCTTAATGATCCTGCTCAGGTGAATGACCGATTTTTTTTACTTGATTATTCAAGTGGTTCATCCTGCCTTGATGACCAATATACCAGTAGATCAGTCCATAGATCAGAAGGCATAAAATAATGGAGACAATGAGTAGCAGGAGGCGTAATTCAGGTGACATAAGGTCTCCCCAAACGCGAACAATAAGTCGATGAATCACCCACAAAAATCCCCAGGCCATCACAGTCAGCAACATCCATTTGCTTCCTGAAGATTTACTGTATCGCTGAATGTGTTGATGAAGAAACAACAGCATCAGGCCTGGACCAATAATCACAATACAGATAATCAGGATGCCTAAAATCATATTACCAGCTGAGTTCTTCTTTGTCTAGAATGGCTTGTATCCCTCTTTTACAATCTGGCGTGGCTCGGGCGTAGGCGTTCATTTTGGCTGCAAACTTCATGGCATTCTCCATCGGGAAATCCTGAATATCAGCAATCATTTTTTTAGTCAACTGCATAGAACCAGCAGAATTCTGGGTACACAATCGATTGGCAAATTGCATGACATAGCCTTGTATCTCTGCTTGTGGAATGATCCGGGTAATCAATTGATAATCCCAGGCTTTGCGGGCATCGATCATATCCCCCGAGAGCATGAGTTCTTTGCTTCTGGTTTCTCCTACTTTCCTAAGCAAAAACATCATTGCAAGAGCTGGGACCATCCCAATCCGAACCTCTGGCAACCCAAATCTGGCCTCAGGTGTAGCAAAGACAAAATCAGCGGCCAATAATAGCGAACATCCCCCTCCAGCTGCATCTCCTTCGACCTGGGCGATGATCAATTTGGTCGATCTGTAAATGCTCATCAAGACTTGCATCATACTGTTGGAATCAGCAGCTTGCTGTTCCAGGGAATAATTCTGTATCCTTTGAAGGTATTCCGAATCCAATCCACTGGAAAATACCTTCCCATTTGCCTTCAGGATTAAGAGCTTGACATTTGGATCTTGCTCGGAAGCCATTAGCGCATCTCTTAACTCAATCAACAATACATCAGTAATTGAATTTTGTTCCTTTGGCCGATTTAGAGTAATGGTACCAACTCGATCCTCTACCTTGTATTCCAAACTTTTGTACAACTTCATTCAGGCTACAAATTTTCACTAGACAAATCACAAACAGTCACAAGCTAAGTGAAAATTTGGCTCTGACCAAATGATCATTTGGAATTGCAGAACAGGTCTAAGCTGCTGTTGTCAGAACGGGGCTGAGTCTGGGGCGAAGGGATATTTTGGGTAGCAAAATGAATCCACATGCACAGGCCAATTGAATCAGAATAATCCCGATTGCAGGATGATCCCATTCAAAATTTGTGAGAACAGCATGAGGAAGACTGGTAATCCAAAGTGCTATTTCGTACAAGAGCCGGAGCAGTCCCTCAACACAGATGCCCAGCAACTCATTGATCAGTGGAATGTGACTACACAAAACCAGCAAAAACCCACAAAAAACGACTAAAAATGACAAAGATGTAACCAATAAATTGGAAAGAAGAAAATAGGTGGGAAACTGACCAAAATACATCCAGACAAAAGGAGTTGTCGCAGTTGTCGCAATCACTGTTACGCCTATGCCACTATACACCTTGTTGAGCCAGTTGAGTTCACATTTCACCCATCGTTCGTAGATCGGCAACAACAAGACTATGCCAATCACGGCGCTGTATGACAATTGAAATCCAGCCTGCCAGGCCTGTTGAGGGTCGACAAATAATTGGACAATGGCGGCAATCGCAATTAAATTGAGCAAATGATATCGTTGGTACCCAATCCGAAAGAGAAGTACTGCTCCCAACATCAGAACTGCACGAACAACCGCAGGGCCACAGCCGGTCAAAAACATATAGAGGATCAGCAAGCCTAGAACAAGCAAATGTTTGATCCGCAGACCATACCTCATCAAATGGAACGGACTACAGAGTTTGGTCAAAATCATGAAGATAATGCCAATGTGCAAGCCGGATATCGCCAGAATATGACTGAGTCCAGCTCCTGCAAATACTTCCCGAACTTCTGGATTCAAGCCGCTTTTGTCACCCAAAAACATGGCCTGGGCAATACCTGCCAAATCAGGGTCGGATATCAGAGACCTGATTTTGTGAGACAATCGGATTTGCCATGATTGACTGATATATTGAATGCCATGCCTGGGGTTTCCCTCCGTTACAGCTTTGACATAAGCGCCATAGAAGACCCTGTTTCTATGCAAGTAGGTGAGGTATGACGGATGAGGACTTTGAATGTTATGCAAGGAGGCCAATACCAGAAGAGAATCATGTTCTTCCAGATCAAGATTCATGTCAGAAGCAAAGTACAGCTGAATTCTGCCGCTACGTTTTTCCCATAGACTATCGATCTGTATAGCTGAAATGTCCATCCATGCCTTTTTTCCCCACTCATTAGTCTTGACGGCGGAGACCAAATGCCCAACAAGATAGATTTGTTGGCAATTCACATCCTCCAAGGCATCGGCTTCCTTGAAGGGAGTAGAAACTTGCTGACGTCCGGCGCCAAGTCCAAAGGCGATCAGATAGACCATGATGGCAATGAGGTGATTGCGCCAGAGGGAGACACGTTTGGAGCGAATCAGGATGCTGAGGCAGAAGATCAGCAAGGCTGGTATGCCGATATATACAGGCAAAAGACCTAAGTGTTCTGCACTGAGGATTCCAAGTACGAAACAGATGGCAAACTTAAACAATGGCGCATGGATCAGGGCTTTCATATCCCGAAGAAATCCTGATTTTGCACATCTTCTAGGGAAAGCTTGAGGCTAAAGTCAGAGGGACGCTTTTTTCTACGATATCCAGTTTTTTCTCCCTGATTTCCCTATTTGAAGGGAGAGGCATTGAGAGCCTTGCGACCTCTGAGGATTTTTCTGTATAAGATATTGGACAGCCGATCGTCAGATTTACTCAGAAGCTGTCCGAAAAATACAACAGTCTGAAAGGAAAATCAGCAAAAAAGGTAACTGAAAAGATGGTTGTATCCCCTCAATTTATGGAAAGGAGAGAAAGCGGGGACTTACTCATGGTAATGCAACAATGGACCAAATGACAGGAGAGGGAATGGAAACTCTCTTGCTTGCTCAGACATGTATCTATTCTCGATCGTACAACAAATCTCCGGGAGTTCTGCTGAGGATGCGGGATGCCAGACTATAAAGAACCACAAAGCTGATTCCCATGATCGCCAGGACTGCTACCAGGGTCCACCAGTTCAGCAGGTCGAAGTATTGTTGTCCGCGTTCCAGTTCACTGCGAAAGATCCATAACAATAGACGAATCCCGCCCAGGCTGCCAAATATCCAGGAGACCAGCAGACTGCCTAGAATCGAGGCGGCAAGAAAGCCTGTGATCATATTGAGGTAGGTGCTGATCAGGGTCCGATTGTCTAGTCCAAAAGCTTTAAATGTGCCAATGTTTCGACGAATCTTGTCCAAATGCCTTCGGAAGACTGCTGACAAAAACAAACAGATACTCAAGACACTGAAACCAATTAGTATGAGAGAAATGGTATAAGTGAGTTTGCTGACAAAATTGAAATTTTCTCTGGCTTCTACCTGAGCCATGTCGATTTCCAAATCAAACTCCTGTTTGCAATATTCCCTGAACTCTCGGATGCGGTCCAGGTTTTCGAAATTGATGTTCAAATTGTCATACTCATCCTCCTTGGTAAAGAGGTTAAATTGGGTAGAAAAACAACGCAGGAAGTCAAATTGCCGGAATGCCGCATCTTCTTGCATTCGCCCAAATACGGCTCTCAGTTTTTTCTCATCTGGCTTTGGCGTTAGACTGATACCAACCAGATATCCTGCTTGATGAGAGAGTGTATAGGAATTGACTGGAGAAGGAAATGGATCAAAAGGAGAAAATTCATCAGCATGTGTCTCCATGAACCAACTTTCCATCACCTGCTGAAACTGTCCTGCTGTGGCCTCATCTCCTTCTACAAAAAACAGGAAATCAGTCGTATGCCTGGGATGAAATGGATTTTGAGCAGAAGCCCCAAATCGTTGGCTATAGAAAAATGGAGTTGTGGCAAAAGAAGAAAGGCCCGGAAGTTCATCTACGATGGCCACGATGGGCAAGGGGATCATGATGTCTTCGTCAGTTGTGGTAGGGAAGGCTGTCGGGATATGAGAAGCATCTTCTTCATAGCCAAATTCTTGTAGGAATGCTTGCGTAACAATCAAGCCAGCATCCTGCTCTCCAGAAAATCCTGTTCCATGTAGTCTATTGTCTTCAGCGAGAATTTTCTCAAGGAGGGGATTGCCAAGCTCCAATGTTCTACCTACGACTGAATAGGTCCCTTCCTTGTCGACTTGTGGAAATCGGAGGGTGAACCGAAAGTTACCCGTTACGTTTTTATACCGAAATTCTGAACGGACAGCTTCTTCATTCAGGCGTCCCTTGATGGTCGCGATGCTATCCATCTTGCCAAAAGGCACACTGATGTTGATCCAGTTGATAAAAGGATCATCCATTTTTCTCCCCAAATATTCGAGGCTTCCATTGGCAAATCCGATGGCACAAAAGGTAACAAACAAGATTACGATCAGTACCCAGGCATTTCTATACCGATGCCCCATGAGTGCTTTTCCCTCTTTTCGGAAAAACAATTGCCGAAAATCTTTATGTAACGTCAATTTTGTAGAGGAAGAATCAGAGGACATCTTCTAGTTTGGTTATTCGTTTGACAGCAGTGGACAATACAGGTACTGAATTTCCGTCAGAATCCATCCAACTCCTTTGTCCCTGTTCATCTTTTTGACTGGTAAATATATTCTTCTTGTGAAGAATCCCGGTTTTTTGTGGCTTTTGCAAGACGAGTAGCATGTCTGCAAATTCCTCCATTAAGCCGATATTGTGTGACACGATGATCGCCGTCCGGTTTTTTTCTTCTATCGTTTGGCAAAGGCGACTCATGAGAATCCGTGAATTCTCCACATCGAGATTGCCAGTAGGTTCATCTCCGAAAAGTACGGTAAAACTGGGGGTGATCGCCCGAACAAAGGCTACTCTTTGTTGTTCACCTCCCGAGAGTTCAAAGGCTTTCTTTTGCTCGTCCACTTTTTCCAGTCCCAACTCATCCATCACCTGTCTGGCATGCTGGATAGATTCACTTCTGGATTTGCCCTGAATCATCTGAGTGATACAGATGTTTTCATAAGCAGTAAAATTGGGCATCAGATTGGTCTTCTGAAAAATGAAGCTGTAATGCTCATTTCGGATCCGGGAAATGTTCAGATCGTTTTCAGATTTCCATAAATGTTCAAAGGCGTACCCTTCTCCTTCTTCATCAGGAAAAAAGGTAATATCCGATCCCGGGAGAAAGGTGTGATTCATCAATCCCAGGGTTTCGAGCGTTGTACTTTTCCCCCCGCCAGAGACGCTCATCAGACCGATCAGGCCGCCCCTGGGAATATCTAGTTCGGGGATATGAACCACAACCTCCATCCCATCATAAGAGCATTGGAGGTTGCGGATACGAAATAATGGATTCATATTCCTTATGGCAACAAAGTTTGTTCAATCCAATAATAGGTTCGGTCATTGGACATGAACGAATATTTATAATTATTTGCGTGGAAAATTTTCTCAATTTCCTGAAGTTTTTCCCGGATCTGGTTGACATATTTATGAAACTCATGGTCGGGAACAGCCTTCTTGTCTTCGAGATTTTTGAGAGATTGGGATGACAATAATCCACTGGTTGCAGGAATGCCAAAGACTTTGTTACTCACTTCTTCCATGCTCATTTCTTCCATCTCTGCACGATCGAGGTTGCCAACATGTGCCTCCAACAAAGAGATCCAGGCTTCCACCATGGCCCGACGGGCTTCAAAATTGTTGGTGGCATCGACCAGACGACCCAAATCCCTTGCGAGATCCCCTAGCTCATTTCTCGTCAAAAACAACACATACTGGAAAAGAGAATTGCCATGACCTTTCACCTGCACAGGGGCATAGGCTTCCATGAATAATTGGTAGTTTTTGCCTGCGATTTGTTGCAATTGATCCTGATCCAGCTTCAGGGTTTCACTCAAATACAGCATGATTGCAGGAGTAAAGGAGCTAACGTATGGACTGTTGGACTCTGGCGTATCACCGATCACATCAGATACAGCATCTCCAGAGACCACAATATCTTCTACCCCTTGCAGGAATTTGTCTGTATGGTCCAGAGAGACCTTGACAAGATCTTCGACTTCTTTCTGAATAATCTTTGGGTCTCGCGTAGAACCAGGAAGGGTATAAATCAAAGAAGCAGCAGTTGCCCCATTGTTGATCTTCATGATTTGCGGCCCGACTGTTTCCAGAACCGGAAAACTGATTTTTACATCCTTGATCTTCACCTGACTCTGATAGATCTTCATGGCGACGGTCTTCATCAGGTGCTTGTTCTGAGAAACAAAATCTTCAAAGGTGGCATGTCCGCCAGGATTCCTTGCCTGGAAGACCATGAAGTTTGCTTTATAATCGCGGAGAAGGGAGATGATTTCATTGGGAGGAACCTGGGTGGGATCTTCTCGTGAGTGATTCCCAGCATCTCCAATCAGAACCACAATATTGGTATGTTCTTTCGACATCCCAAGACTCTTTACGGCCGTCTTTAGGCCATAAAAGACGGCTTCTGGTTTGTCTGAATCTTTGTAATCCTTAGCATCTATTGTGCTTAAAAACTCAGCGACCTTTGTACCATCAGATGTCAATCTGGCACTTTCTACTTTGCGGGTGGTTTCTGCGTAGTCGCGATAGGCAACAGCTCCAAATCGGATTTTATTCGGGTGAATGTTTTGTGCGCCCAATTCGCGAATGGTGTTTCGGATAGCTTCGCTGATTGGCTTAAAGTATGGTCCCATACTGGTGGTGGCATCTACTACAAAGACAACATCTATGTTTCTCAGACCCTTTTTGGCCTCTCCATGTCTGTCCTGAATTTCGGCCAATAATTCCGGGGTGATTTTGCCATGTTGGGAGTTGATATCTCCCATCAAACCTACACGAACAACCCCATTGTTATTGCCCAGTACAGGAAAGCGCCTCCATTCTCCCTTGTTGCGATTTTCTTTAGGATCATCATTCCAGAGGGTTTCTTTTCCTTTAGGAGTCCCCCCCATCTGATAGGTCAAGGCTGCTTCTCGATTGGAGAAGAATTTGACGAGTTGTGACTTGCTGCTTCTTTCCTTGACTGCTGTTTCTGTCCAGTTGGGTTCCAGAGCGACTCTGTGATCCCATTGCACGATGCGACTTGTTGGCACCCAACCACTGATGCTATTGGTGATCCGATCACCCTGACGTGCTCTGGCTTCTCTTCCGAGCAGGACTGCCTTCTTGCCATTCAACTCCCCATATTTATAGATATAGAAGACATTGAACAATCCCGCAGATCGGCTTCCCGGTTGATCCAAAGATGGGCTTAAGTGGAATTTGACTTCTTTGGCAGCTAGCTCATCGAACTTGTTCTTCTTGGTATCGAGGGTCTCCAATGTATTCAGAATCATGGCCTTCTTGTTGATTGAACTCTTGTCAGGCGTAACGAGGCAACGAATCCACAGCAAGAGCTTTTCTTTGTGAATCCATCCAAAATCTTTTGCTTCGGTACTAAACGCCAGCTCTTCCATCCCCATACCAAACTTGGGATCTTTGACCAGTCTGAGGTATTCGCCCTGTTCCTGGTAGACATACAGAAGTTCCAGAAATCCCAGAGTAGCAACCTTGCTGCCACCATTTGGCTGGGAGGTTGTCACATTGTTGACTCTGTCAGAGTACACTTGCCAGGCGGCACCTTCAAAGACTTCCCCTTTCTTGGCAGGGGCTAAATCTACCCCCATCACTGGATTGGTATACTTGGAAGGCCAATCCTTTGCTTTGGCTCCCTTTGGAAGCGTTTGGGCAAACAAGGCAGTGCCTAGAATGAATAAAAGAGCAGTAGTAGTTATGTGCTGAATAGTTGAAACCAATTTCATAAGTTATAAGCTAAGGTCGTGAGAAAGTTGTTGATAAGAAATCGATCTGAGCCGAGAATTTGTAAACTGCTTAGAGGGTGGAACCTCTGTTTCTGTATAGATCAGGACGTTGGTGTTCTCAACGTGGTCCCCAAAGGCTGCAAGTAATCTTTCCAAAAAGACATCTTTGGCAAGATCGTGGAGACTTGGAGACATGAACAAGTTCAAATCCACCTCTCCTTCCTTCCAGGGAAGAGAGTCTGGATCGAGGTAGGACAAGAGCCTGTCAGCTTCTTCCAGTGGTTTGGGAATGGAAGGGAATTTTTGGGAAATGGCACTCCTTATCAGACCCAGTTTCTCTTCTGTCTGACTGACGACAGGTTGAGAAGTGTCACTAAAGTATACCAGAAATTCTCTTTCTGCCTGGATTTGTCTTTTCGTACGCCAATTGATCCAGGATCGAATGTCACTTCGGTTAGTGGACTCACTGGCATCAATATAGAAGAGGGCAAATGCAGGCGGAGCCACTGTCGCAATCGAAGCGAGCCCCGGAGCAGTATTCTCTTGCTTCGGGGCCTCAGTACATTGCACATGCAAGAGCAATACACTGAGCATGACCAACATCCGTGGAAATGGAAGTGGAAAAGCAAGGAATCCTACTCTGGGTTTCTTCATGCCGACAGGTTCTAAAGATCCTGATTGTTGCTACTTAGTTAAGGTGGATATACTCAACGGCTGTTTTGTATACACCACCATCCAGTTTTTGTGTGTCGCTGACTTCAAAATCTGTATAAAGATAGATGTTGATATTCTCTCTGCCTTCAGGAAATGCCTTGGTCAACTCATTTACCAATTCATTTCTGGAAGTCTCATACAATGTTCGTCCCAGATAAAAGTGGAAATTCACCACTCTCCTGGATGGCATTACGTCTGCTACATTCATGCGCTGGGTCAGAAGGGTGCGATCTGTCTCCGCCTTTGGTACATCCGGGAATATCAAGGCAATTTTGCTTAGAACTGAAGGGAGTTCCTGTGCGCTGGAGGCCGTATATGGCGACTGTCCATCACTGAGGTAGACAAATATTTTTTGTCCATTCTCTGCCAGCTTATTGACTTGTTGCAGAATGGATCTTCTTGGTCGATTTCTGTTTTGGAACTCCCCAATGTCTACGTAAAACAGGTTGTAGGTTGGGATTGTTTCGAGTTTCAGAGATTGTTGTGCTTTCCCGTTGCGAATGTTGACGCGCACATCAGATTCTTTCCAGTTGGAGGAAGCAGAACCCGCAATCAAGTTGTATCCGAGCGGTTTTTCTAGAACCAACTGAAAGGAGCTGGTAGGGGCTTGACCACATCCTGCATATAAGGTGATATCACTGCCACTGATGGTTCCAGATAGTGGAGTTTTGCGATTTCGCTCTTGTATGGTTCCCTGAATTCTCATGAACTCATCTAATCCTTGTTGATCGATAGGGATGATGATTTCTTCTGCTTCGCCTTTGGATTCTGCCTCCATCACCTTGGTTTTGGAGAAATCTGCAGACGAAATCAAAGCTGTACCTGGTTCATAGCACAGATGGGAGAGTTTGAGTTTATAAGAAATTTCTGGATGATCATAGAGTTTGGGAATAAAGAAACCAGAATTCACTTGCTCACTTTTGTGAATGAGGATATCGCCCTTGCTGGGGTGGACCATGAATAATTCCACATCAAAGCCATCTACTTCAGACTCTGTATCTGTATCCATCAATGCCATTTTCAGAGACTTTGTATTGGAGGTAGACAATTGGACGAGATAAGCGTCCTGGCTTCCAGAATACTTCGAATCATACGGCATCAGTTCTACATCTCCTCCTTTGACTTTGGTCGAAACGGTAATGGCTGCTGGATTTCCTTGTCTGTTATCAAATCGAATCTCTGAGGTCATGGGATCTACCTCGATTTTGTAGGATGAAGGTTTGAACTCCAGGTGTCGGAGAATTTTTGGCGCGAGTAGCTCAAATTCCGGGTCAGAGGCATTTTGGTTTCGTCTTTTGGCAGGAGCCTGGACAAATTCAATGGGAACTTTTTGGATAAATTGGGGAGGTACCGGAGGCGGCGGTCCACCAAAGAGATACGCCCCGCCGCCCTTGATTTTGATATCTCGCTTCGAAATGGAATTGGTTCCACTCAGGACAGAAGTATTTTGATTCCCGACTGAGGAGGGAGAATATTCATTGAGATTGAAGGTAGCAAGCGCCGCGCTCTGACTTAAGCCTCCTTGCAAAAAGAAGTATAAATTGTCCGTAAGAGAAAACCGAATACCAGCCGCAGCCTGAAAACCAAATGCGGTAGAATTGACAGGGAGATCTTGAATGGTATCTGAAATACCGATTCCCGAATTGAATCCATATTTTGGCAAATCACTCAGTGTTACACCAAAGGTTCCTCCTGTTCTGTCCAGCCCTTCAAAAATGGCTTCCTTACTGAGCGTACCATTGGTGGCCTGAAAGGTGGCGGATGGCAACAACAGATTGACGCCTGCGCGGATATAGGGTTGGATCTTGCCATCACTCAGCTGGAAATCCAGAAAGGGAGAGACCCCAATGTCAGAATATTCCAGCCTTTCTTCTACATTTGAGGCAACAAGACTTTGGGTAAAGGGTTCGTTCAGCCTTTCGTGAGTCGTTTGCGCCCCGAGACTGGCAAATGCAGGCAAACCCGCAAGATAGGAGCCATTGTTGAGTTGGACACCCAGACCGAATGCCAACTGATTGCTGAGTCCCAGCAGGAAGTTTGCACCGAATTGAAGCCCTCCCTGATGATTGATTGTCAAAGAATCTGCCAGACCATCCTTGGCCATCATCGTGGAGGGGCCAGCCCCCACAAATAACTCGACACCACTTTTTCTTTTGTCACTCTGGCCATGAAGATCAGATGGCAAACTGATCACCAGAAGCATCAATCCGATCAGCGAAAGAGATATGTGAAAGTATTTCATTTTTCTGTGTGTTGATGTTTGGGGTGAATTAGCGAATCATCATTTTGCGTGAAAACCAGACGCCATTGGGAAGCCGAATGTCGGCGATATACAGTCCAGAAGATAAATGAGAGGCATTGACCTTGAGGGTGTATAAACTGCCTGTTTTCTCAAAAATCTGAGCGTGAACCGTTCTCCCGGCCATATCCAGTACAGTCAATTCGCCAGTCCCAACCGCTTCATGCAGAAGTTCCAGAGAGAAATTTCCCTGATTGGGATTGGGGTACAAACTCATGCCCCTTGGAAAGAACAAATCCAGCGGCAAGCCTTCTCTTCCTAGATTTCCGATATCACTTCTGGTTTCGCACCCACTCCCATTGATCTGGGTTTTGACAACGAAATCAGCGGAACGTTCATCATCCTTGACACAATAGAATTGTCTCGTCTCTCCAGAAATAGGGCTATCCATGTTGCCTTCTACTTTATACCATTGATAGGTAACATTGGCGCCATCATCCCTGCTTACCAGCAAGTCATCTCCCAACTTCAGGGGAGCATCAGTGATGGTAGGCCCACTAAAA
Organism: Bacteroidota bacterium; assembly: GCA_039029315.1. Lineage (GTDB taxonomy): Bacteria > Bacteroidota > Bacteroidia > J057 > J057 > JBCCCJ01. The sequence continues at coordinate 28,399 of JBCCGK010000113.1, forward strand.
TTGACCGAAACGACTTGAAATGCGGTATCGAAACAGCCATTTTCATCCTCTACACGTAAGCTGGTCGGATAAGCAGCAGAAGGAGCGAGCGGTTCGGGAAGAAGATACAAATGATCATCAACCTCTTGTTGGCTGATGGTGGTTCCATCTCCCAGGTCCCACTCCCATTTGAGAATCGGCACATTTCCTCCTTCTGTACTTGCGTTTGTAAAGACAGCTAGCTCAGTATAGCATAGAGCGGAATCGACGCCAAAGGCAGCTGTCGGTTTGGGAAGAACTGTCATGGAGCGCGAGGAGGTATCATAGCAGACCAGACCATTGGCATGCAATTCTCCTACTATGACCGTGAACCTGAGATCAGCGTTTGACTCTGTATACTGATGAAAAATCGAATTCTCCAGGGTGGTATCAGACATTGTCCCATCTCCAAAATCCCAGATGTAACGAAGAATTCCGCCGTGAGTAGTCTTGCTATTGCTGGCGCGTAATTCTACATCCACATCAGGGCAGGGATCTTCAGGGATGGATACCCGCGTCTTTGCTTCAGGCAGGCCGTATAAGTCAAAGGTGTGCATGACTGTATCCCGACATCCATCACTATCGACAATCAACCGCATGACGTGTTCGCCTGTATCCTGCAGTTGGGTAAAAGCCGGAAAAACCGGAGCCTGTGTAGTGGTGGTGGTGATGACCGCTTCTCCATTGTCCAGATCCCATTCCCAGCTATCAGGACCATTTTTGGAATCATCCATGGGGGAAAACTCTGCGAACTGACAGATATCACCGATGGCAAACTCTGCGATTGGGATCGGCTGAATGGTGAAGGTATGATCATAGGTTTCCTGACAACCGGTTGAATTGTTTTCAATCAGGACCTGAAGCGCTTTGGCCACGCCTGTGGTGATGTCATTGCCGACGGTCCCATCACAAGTGGGATCAAATACGCCATTGGTAACACATTCGCCTGTCCATGTATAGGAATAGGTTCCCGGTTCTGGACCAGATAAGGGTACTTCTCCAGAATTCACACAGAAACTCTCATCCAGCATATCCACCGGAATGCGACTTGGTAGAGGATGCTGGGTTAAGGTCTGCGTCGCATCGTCTGTACATCCTTTGTCATCTGTGATGGTCAATGTAACATCATAATCTCCAGGGCCAGAATAGGTATGTTGGACCTGATCATTCAAGTTGTTACTTGTTGTCATGCTCCCATCGCCCAGGGTCCAGGAGATGCTGTTGATTGTTCCTGTACCCGAGGAAGTAGAGGAGGCAGTAATGATATGCATTTCTGTTTCACATACTTCTGCAGATGAGACAAGCCCTATCCCTGCGGTTGGATTCTCATTTACAGGGACTGCAAAAACTCTGGCATCTCCTGTACAGGTCGTGCTGGGATCTGTTACGGTTACATATACCTGAAATCCCAGTGTAACACTTGGGACGGTATGTGTGGATTGTGTTCCTTCTTCCACCAGCAGGGCAGGATTGTAGTACCAGGAATAGTCGGGATTGGTAACGCCATTCACTGTAGCTGTAAGCTGGGAGGATTCGCCTTCGCATACTTCTGAGGAGGCTGAAATCGTAGGCATGGCGGGTTTTCCATTGACGGTAATCGTGAGAGAATCTACTGCTTCACAATTCTCCGGGCTTGTTACTGTAAAATAGACCTTGTGTTGGCTGCTGGAGGCGACTTGGGAGGGATCGAACATTGTTCCTCCTGATACGACGCCATCTCCACTCCAGATACCTGTTCCTCCTGTAGCTACTCCACCAAGCGCAAAGGGAGCGTCATTGGCACATCTTGTCAAATTGCCACCTGCGATGGCAGTAGGTTCGGGATGAACAGTGATCGTTGCCTGATCTTGATCTGTACAGCCATTTTGAGTAACAGAGTAGGTCAGGGTAAAATCCCCATCCCCTGATACTGCCGGATCAAAATCATTTCCAGTTAGGGCATTCGGTGGGTTGACCCAGTCTCCAGAACCTGGTGAGGGGGTAAGCGTGATCGGACCGTCATTTTCACAAAGAGATTCATCCGTCCCTGCATTGGCTTCAGGGGCAGCAGTTAAGTCTACTGTTATCATATCAGAATCAGAGCAGCCATTCCCATCTGTATAGGTATAGGTGAGGGGATAATTTCCCGGATTCGTGGGGGCATCTGGATCGAACATATTGTTCAGAACTCCAGTTCCACTCCAAACGCCACCTGCACCCGAGGGGGTTGCACCATGTGTATCCATATCAAAGACGGGATCATTTGTACAGAAGTCTAGATTGCCACCTGCATTGACTGTTGGGGCAGTGTTGACCGTCAGGAGTGAGGTATCTATCTTGCTAAAACATGAGTTGGACGATTGTCTAAATTGAACAACTACTAAATTATCTGTTAAGTTAGACGGAGTAACAGTACCACCTGCCGTCGTTTGAGCTAATTCTGTTAGCTGATACCTGTCTGCACCTGAATACCAGGTCAAGGTTCCGCCCGGTGTTACTACCGCTCCACCACTGATTTGTGTGATGGTCGCTGTCAGATCAAGTGATTCATTGTCGCAATAGTCGAGGGGTGCATTATCGATGGCATTATTCAGGACAGCAGAATTTGTGCCTGTTGTGATGGTCAACACTGTACTGGGGGTCCCATCCATCAATACTCTATAATCATTCTGATCATGCATACCTGAACTGATATTTGAAAGCACATAAGAGTTGGTACCAGTAGTTGTTAATTGGGACAAATTTGTAAACCCACCTCCATCGTCAAATTGCCAAACGAAGGTATGGTTTTGAGGCATCATATCTGATGGCATGACATACAGAATATAATCACCCCCTTGACATAAGGTGACAGAAGCAGGCAAATCAACCGAGAATTGCCCCAGCATCTTACCACTTACGCAACAGAAACAAACTAGAAATAGCAGGAATTGTTTGGTGTTTTGCATACAGAAAAGGGTTTTAGGTTTTCGCTTGTACAGGCCCCTATGTGGAGGAAGTTCATAAAAGAACGACAGGGATTCTAAGAGATAGCAGGATTACATAACTCTATCCCCACATGGTAGCCAAAATGCAACAAGAAACTGGGGAAAAGCGAAAGTCCCTCAAAATAAGGAACCCGCAGGAAAAATCCATCATAGTTGATAGAAAATTCTTGAGCTTATTTACAACCGTGATCTTTCTTGTACTTTTCCAGGTCTTTTTTCTTTTCTCGAATTTCTCGGCGGATTTTGTGGCGCTCGATCAGTTCTGTGAGGGTCTCATAATAGGATTGCAGATCCGTGATTTCGCTCTCCATGCTTGTAACCATGGCTTTGTGGACGGAATTGCACGGTTCGGAGTCTGTTGTACTTGGGACGCGTTTTCCTGGATCGGTTTTGGGTTTGGGAGGGGGAGAATGAGTTGTTTCGTTTGGACGATTGTCAACTGTTTCTTTAGGAAGTGTCTGTTTGGTGTCCAACTGGGGAGGAAGGAGGGATTCTTTGGCCTTGGGAGTATTCTCTTCAGACGAAGAGGTCTCTTGTTTGGATGGTTCTGTTGGTTGTTCTGGAGTCTCTTGTGGTGGCTCCTCGGGAGGAGAGGACATGCCTGGAATGATGGGTTTGGCTAGTGCAAGTGTAGCGGGCTCCAGGGGTTCCGAGTCCAACAATGGATCAGAAGAGGAGCAGGCAGCAAACAATACAGCAGCAAGGAAAAGCAAGATACAATCGTGCAAACGTTTCATGAATCAAAAAAATGTTGGACCTACAGATGAAGGCGATATCAATCGCAATCATGTCTGGATCTCATGGTTTCCAACTCCTCTTCAGACTGTTTGATTTGGGAAGTGATTTGTGCCCGGGTTTCAGCATCTGATTCTCCTTCGAGAATCTCTTTCAACATTTGGACTGATTCTTCCTGAGATGTCAACTGACTACGAATTTGATCATTGCAGGGCTCTTTGGTATTATCCTTTCCATCATCTTCTATCACCACCTCTGAGGTGGGGGCATCTTCCTGCTCAGCAGAAGGATTCTGGTTCTCCTCTTGGGAAGTTTGTTGAAGTTCTGATTTGTCAGATGGTTCTTGTTCCTGAGGGGCCGAAGCTTCTGGACCACAGGCCGTGATTCCAAGGCTTATGAACAAGAGCAGCAAGTGAAAACGAGAAAGTATGAGACGCAACCTTATCATAGTTAGAAGCATAGTATATGGACCAAATCTAAGAAACGGGTAGCAAAATCACTAATGACCAAATGCGACACCCAAATCTATGCCAAATCAATGAACGCGAGGAATTATGAATAAAAGACGACTGTCAGGGGGATTTTCCATATTCATTCAGCCTATATCCCAACCTGTGAAAATTGGTATACTGAAGACATGGGGCCAGATGTCGTGATGTGGGCAAGATTCCCTTATCTCACATATCCCTTAAGATCTTCCACCCTCTTATTTTTTCTTTTTCCGAATTGTCCTCCCATGGCGCTGAAACCAACGATTGTAGGCGTCTACGATTTTCTCCATATCCTCAGGTTTGTAGCGATCATTGCGGATATCAGCTGCCAACTCCGGATAATCCAGAAAGGCGTTGGCGATTCGTTGCCATTTGAAAACGAGACTGACTTCATGGACCGAACCATCGGGTTTTTCCAGATACTCTACATAAGCTGGACCTTTTTTGAGTGTAAAAACAGACTTCCTGGTAAAAAAACGAAATAGCTTGGCTGGTCCATCACACACGCGCTGCATGAACATAACGGTATCGCTGAATAAACCGGAATAGAGATAGGGCGTTTGGCGAGAAACATAGTGTTTGCCCTCATATCCAAATCCTTGGAGCCGATCTGCTGTATAGCGTGCCTTTACCCCAAATTGGTCATAAAACCGGATTTTGTTCTGATCCTTGAAATTGTCTCCCAAGCGTACAAACCCATAAGTGGTGTCTCCGCGATGAGACAAAATATATCCTTGGGGATATTTTTGTTTGTATGTCTGGGAATAGAGCATATTTCCACTCATCATGATAGCAAATATCCAGACCATATGTATATTGGAAGCCATGATTCTAATGCTTTTTGCCAAGGTACAAGATTTCCGCGAAGCTGAAAGTCCATTTTTTTGTGGAACTGATACATCTTTCCCGATATTTGATATCAAAGGCCTTATTTTTCTTTTCCCAGAAAAAGCAGAACTTTGATCCGGCAATCAAATGTGGATATCATCCAGATAGCTATTCTTAGAGACTGTTTAGGAATCTGTGCTGAGAATTTTTATCGTGTATTTTTTTCTCAGGCAAGGCTCTTTTTTGTTCTCATAGTGGTGCTATGAGAACATAAAAAGCCGCAGAATGAGGAAAAAAGACGCATACAAAAAATAAGTGACAGATGTTCAAACAGTCTCTTAATTCAATCCAGCTCTCAACCATCTTTAATTCTTTTCTCATGGAATCCTTTTCTCTTGAACAAAAATTAAGCGAACTACGCGAATTGGTTGAAAAAATGAACCAGGGAGTTTCAAATTTTGACTCACAAGTAGCACTATTCCAAAAAGGGACAAGCCTCATTGAGGAATGCCGCAAATACCTCGATCAATCTGAGATGAAAATTCAACAATTGATTGATGGGAAAATCAAAAACGACCCCACTGATTTCTGATTTTGTGCCTACTTTTTTATACTTTTACATGCTCAACTGGCGAATGTTAAGCCTAATCAAATCAAATTTATGACCATACAAGGAAAGCTTCATGTAAAATTTGATACCCAGCAGGTATCTGAGCGGTTCAGAAAACGAGAATTCGTAATTGAATATGTCGAAAATCCAATGTATCCGCAATATTTGCTGTTTCAGTTGGTACAGGACAAATGTGAATTGATTGACGCCTATGAAGTTGGCTCGATGCTAGAGGTCGATTTCAACCTAAGAGGGAGGTCCTGGACAAGTCCTCAAAATGAAACGCGCTATTTCAATAGCCTGGAAGCATGGCGATTGTCACCGGTTCAAGTCAGTCAGCCCGCCGCTGATATGCCCCCTCCGCCGCCTCCTGCTGATGCCATTGATGTTACAGAGTCAAGTGGCGATGATTTGCCGTTTTAGACCAATTTGGACACAAAACACACAATTGAAAAAGTTCCTTTTCCGGCTAATTGTTAACAGCGTAATAGTTCAGACAGAAGATACCCTGATCTTGATACAAAGCGCAGCCCCAACATTGCCTCCATCCCATTAAGCGAAGTTGGAATTCAAAACAAGCGAAAAGAACGATGGTAGATTAGCGTTTATTTTATCGAAAACCCTATTTTGTTAAGACCTTTCTGCTCATTTTCTTACATGTAAAGGGATTATTGTCCAACCTTTCTCCACTAGCAGAAATTTGAACTTTGGTCTGAATTTCCAAAATTTACTTCTGTTGGTTCACGAGAAAAAAAACATATGGAAGTATCTATGGCTACCTACAAGAGCGTAATGTTAGTTGACGACAACGAAATTGATAACATCATTAATGAGAAAATTATTGAAGCAAACAGCTTTGCTGAGAACATCCTTGTATTCCAGACAGGCCAGGAAGCTCTTGAGTATCTGAAAAGTCATCAAGATCGTGAAGAGGAACTTCCCGAAATTGTGTTTTTGGATATCAATATGCCGATCATGGATGGATTTCAGTTTTTGGAGGACTTCGAGAACTTTTCAGAAAAGGTACTCGACAAGTGCAAGATTATTATGCTTTCCTCCTCTATTAGCCCCAAGGACATCGATAGAGCAGCAAGCAGTCGATTTGTTAAGAAATACCTGAACAAACCATTGAATGCTCGCTACCTCGAAGCAATAACTGTCTAAAACTCAAACAAGAACTGTCTTTGCAGGCATCATTCCGTTTTGGAATGATGCCTCTTCTTTTGCTGGAAAAATATCAGGATTCATTGGGCCTTCCCCCACTTTCCTGTCCTTCCTCCTCTCCAACAAGATAAGCTGGCAGAAAGAAGACTAGAATTCCGCAGTTAGGATATTTCATGGCGATCTTTATTCTGATAGAGAAAAAAAATCAACAATATTGAGGACTGTGATTCTTTTGTGATACTTTTTTCTCTCTTTAGGTAACACTCCTTTTACTTCCCGATCAAATGAGGGATGTACATAACTAACCAATAACTATTGATCAAATTTGGGCACAATTGATACCTACACAAATACACAGGTAGGATCTGCTGTTTCGCCTCCCTTCCAGGTAGCGCATAATGTGATTCCGAACTGTAAAAACACCAAATTGTTTGTAACTCATTCTGGTGCTACCAATGACAAAGTAACCATTTATAACCTCGACCCAATCCCTACCCATAGTACTTCGCTTGTTGTAGGATTGAATCCTTTTGGATTGGGATATTATCGATATAGATAAGTTCTGATTGAGTCGTAGAATAGAAAAACAAATCCCCCCGGGCTTAATTGCCTGGGGGGATTTGTTTGTGAATGTTTGGTCAGAGGATCGTTTCCTTTACTTTATCGAAGCAAAGTAACATTACCAGAATATTCCTCTGAGCCAACTTTGAGCATGTAGAAATAGACTCCTTCTGGGGCAGAATTATTGCCGACTTGTCCATCCCAGGTAGAAGAGGGTCCTTCTGCCTCGAAGACAGTTCTCCCCCATCTGTCCTGCACA
>JBCCGK010000114.1:0-35581 GCA_039029315.1 Bacteroidota bacterium
TTCCCGTATGATCGCATCGAATTCTTTTTCATAATCATAGAAATTGTCTTGAGCCGATAGCGATTTTATCGATTCATAACGCTTGGCGGCTATAGCTAAAAATTCTTCCTTGCTCATATGAGTCCTTTTTGGCTAAGATACCCCTTTTGCGACAATTTGGCATACACCCTTTGATTATGTACAGAGCAGGACTTACTGCCAACACAACACAAGATGAAACAATTCATAATCTTTGATTGCGATGGTGTCATAGTAGATAGCGAAATCCTCGCCATCGAGGTATTGTTATCTTCGCTCAAACCCTATGGATACAGCAGCACGGTTCAGAAGTGGGCAAGCGAGTATTCTGGTTTGCGAACAAGAGATATACTGGACCTCTTGAGACGCAGACATGGCTTGCCATTGCCGGAAGATTTTTATGAACAGAACAGAAGCGTGGCCAAACAACGCTTTCAAAAAGATCTGACAGCTGTTCCAGGAATGCCAGAACTGATCCTTTCCCTGTCCGTATGCAAAGCTGTCGTCTCAAACAGCAAACAAAATCATGTCGCTCTCTGTCTGGAAAAAGCGAATCTTTCGGCTTGTTTTGATCCACATATTTATACCTCAGACATGGTGGTGCATTCCAAGCCTGCACCTGATCTCTATCTTCTGGCCCTGGAACAGTTGAATGCATCCCCAGACAAGTGTATCGTGGTGGAGGACAGTGTCGCAGGTGCTAGTGCTGCGATTGCGGCAGGCATAGAGGTCATAGGATTTGTTGGAGGATTGCATGTAACTGACGAACATGCCGATGTCCTTCTGAAAGCAGGAGTCTCTCAGATCGCCACTGATGCCGAACAGTTAGGAGAAATTCTGCTAGCGTAATTGAGCTTTCAGTTTTTCAATTCTATCGTAGACCTTGATGAAAAAACGGTTGCGTTGCCGTTGGGAAACAGCACTAATCAAATCAGATGTTTTTGTTAAGGTAACCAACCAATCAGAGACTTGTTCGCAGAATCCCTGATGCGTAGTGGACAAATACTCAATGGAATGGTAAATCAGGAAGGTCTGACTGCCATTTTCGTAAGTAAGATTGATGATATTATCAATCAGAATGAGGTCATTGTAGTAGAGGGTATAGTTTTGTACCCGATTTTGAGGGGGGTTGGAGGCCAAAAACTTATACCCCAACTCTGCCTCCTTCTGGAGGTGGTTAAAATACTTTTCGACCAGATCGGTCAGAAACATGGCATCTTCCCGACTTTTGAACAGGCCAGCTTCATAATAATAGGCGATCTGTTTTAAGAAACTAACAGAAGTCTCTTCATTCCAGATTTCTGTGGTAGGGATCAAGGCATATTTTTCGGCGATCTGATTGCACAGCTGTATACATCTCTCTTCCTTATCACTTTGTATTCTCGGTTCGAATTGGACGCCAGCCAGTTTGGGAGAATTGAAAATGGTTTTTTGCCAAAAAAACATTTTGAACAGGGCCAATTCAGGAAATTGAAAGAGATGGAAAACAGGAATATCTTTGGCGGCATAAAGGCTCCGCGTAACCCCTCTTCCTTGAATATAGGTCAACAATCCCAGGAGATTCTTGAGATAACTTTCAAAATCGAGATTGGCTTCACTCAGGCCAGAGGGATGAAAGACGATCGCTTCTCCATTGCTCTGTTGATGAAGTTCATCCAGAGAAATTTGAAACTGATTGCATAAGGTTGCTGCTTCGTTCAAGCGGAGAGGTGTCTCGCCGCGAATCCGTCTATACACACCATCTGGTGTAATATTTAGGATGTCGGATACTTCGTCCACCAAGGATTGGTGAGGACGGAGTTGTTCCTTGATTTTTTGAAACAGTAGTTTTTGTAGTGCGTTTGTATCAGCCATAGAGTCCTCGGAAGATAGAAAAAAATACCAAGTCTGGAAATAATTTTGAAAATTATCCCGCTCCATTGATGGCCAGAACCTGTTTGATTTCCGGGGCAACGCGAAAAATAACCTGTTCAATACCAGCTTTCATGGTCATTTGACTCATGCTACACATTTCACAATTTCCCATTAGCTCTAATTCTACAATACCATCTTCTCTGATTTGGTGGATACGAACATCTCCTCCATCAGATTTCAAGTACTCTCGGATAGAATCCAGTGCAGTTTCGATCCGTTCATGTAAATCTTGCTGTACAATCATATCATTTTTACTTTTTGTGTCGGAGATTGTTGGGCATTCCGAATAGCGATTTGCTGGGCAAGTGCCTGTGCCAATTTGTGATAGGCTTGCGCCTGAAGATCCTCTTTCTGGACAGCTACAGGAGTTCCCTGATCAGAATGTTCTGCGATTCCTTGTTGCAATGGGATCTGGCCCAAAAGCTGTGAATCCAGGGCTTGACTAAGTTGTTCGCCCCCCCCTTCTCCAAAAATGAAATATCGTTTCTCTGGTGCGTCATCAGGAACAAAATACGCCATATTCTCTACAATCCCCAGAATAGGAACATTGATTTGAGGCATTCGAAACATTTCTGCTCCTTTTCTGGTATCAGCCAGGGCCAAGCGTTGGGGCGTGGTGACAACCAGCGCACCAGTAACGGGCAAGGCCTGAACGAGGGTAAGATGAATATCTCCAGTGCCGGGAGGTAAATCCACCAACAAATAATCAATTTCGCCCCAATTGGTATCAAATATCAACTGTTTCAAGGCTTTGGATGCCATCGGACCTCGCCAAACTACTGCTTGATCTGCTGGCATAAGCACCCCGATAGACATTAGTTTTACGCCATGTTTGTCATAAGGGACCAGAAGGTCTTTGCCATCAATCTGAGTCATGCTAGGCCGCTGGTCTTCAAACCCAAATAATATAGGGACACTTGGGCCATAGATGTCCGCATCGACCAAAGCGACTCTTGCTCCCTGAGCAGCCAGGGATACAGCAAGATTGGCAGCCACAGTAGATTTGCCAACCCCTCCTTTGCCCGAAGAAATCGCTATGATGTTTTTGACCTGCGGGAGAATTTCATTGTTCTTGTCCGCCAGAACCTGCGCTGTCATATTTACGCTTACCTCAGCTTCCTGATCCACCAACAGCTTGACAGCATTGACGCAAGCATGATGGATATGATCCTTCATTGGGCAGGCGGGGGTAGTCAAAACAACAGTAAATTCGACCTTTTTGCCATCAACTTTCAGATCCTTGATCATATTGAGGGTAACCAGATCTTGTTTCAAATCCGGATCTTCAACATTTTTAAGGGCTGCAAGAACCTTTTTTTCTGTGATGCTTTTGTTTTTGTTGAACAACATAGAACAAAGGTAGGACTCTCTCGGCACTTTTGAAATTGTGAGTGAAAAAGTGTTCTTTTGTGCCAATTATCATGATCAAAGCAGTAATCATCGACGACATTGCTCAGGCACGTGCGACCCTCAAAGAGGATTTGGCGACTTATTGTCCTACTGTTGAAGTAATTGGGGAAGCAGAAGGTGTGGTGAGCGGGGCCAAGTTGCTCCGTAAAGTCCAACCTGATGTGATCTTTCTTGATATTCAAATGCAGGATGGAAGCGGCTTTGATTTGTTGGAAGTTTTGGGCGATATCCCGTCTCAAATTATTTTCACTACTGCACATGATACATTCGCCATCAAGGCCTTTCGTTTTTCTGCCCTGGATTATCTGCTTAAGCCAGTGGATCCCGATTTGTTGGTTGCGGCTGTCGAAAAAGTAACGACGAATTCTGCGATCCCCACAGAGCGATTGCAGGTATTATTGGATGATGTGCAGGAGAAAAAACAATTGACAAGGTTGGCCCTTCATACGATGGAGAAGATTCACATCGTACAAATTTCAGATATTGTTCGCTGTGAATCGAGTGCCAATTACACCATTTTTTACTTCGCAGATAAGCGTCAATTGCTGGTGACCAAAACCCTCAAGGAATTTGACAATCTCCTCTCGTCCGGGCATCGATTTTTGCGGGTACATCAGTCTCATCTTGTCAATACAGACTTTATCAAGGAATTTGTGAAAATTGATGGAGGATATCTGGTTATGACTGATAAGGCAGAAGTCCCTGTTTCAAGCCGGAAGCGATCTCAGGTAATGAAGATGATCAACGCGCTGTAAGGCATTTCTCAATTTTTCCGTTTCCAGTGATTTGATAAACAAAGGCATCCTTTGATTGGACTGCGAGTTGTTCTTCGTTCATTTCTTCTGAGACATGCTTGACCAATATCTCATCAGAAGACACAAAATCATACTGTGTATAGGTTCGCTGGTCACTGGCGGGACTCCAATCGCAGACCTCTGCAAGCAGACGCTGGTCAATGACTTCGGCTCCATCTGTTGTCAGCAAAAAATAACTGGTACAAAGAGAACTTTGCTGCTCCAGAATAACAGCCTGAATCGTGGGCGTGACAGGCCGCATTTCTTTTCCGGCAAATTGCCCATAAGGTTTGGCAATTAAGGTATGGGTCTGGATCAGATCATTTGGCAGATGTACTTTTTCTTCAATCAATTCCATAAACCAGATAAATGATTCCGCATCTACAAAGGAATCCTCACTCTCTATCGAGCTGACTGGCATACTCGCAGGTTGGGGGGAACGACAGGCTGTACCCAATACCAAAGGAAGAAGAAGTGTGAAAAATATGTACTTATTCATTGTTTGTTGAAGCATGAATGGTCAACAGTTAAGACGATTGATGCACCAAAAGTAACGCCCCCTTATCACAATTATTTTCTCAATAGAGCAAATGCGGGGAAATGGCCAATATTTGCTTGGGGAGTTCGACTATATGCAGCAGAGCTGCTGATCCTATCCCAGACCAAAGACAGGATGGAACAGGCCCTATCTGACATCTGATAAGTCTCAACTGTATCAAATGAAGGCTTGGATCGAGGAGAGGGATCAGAAAACAAAAAGCCCCCTCATGAGAGGCGGCTTGCTAACAACGCGTAAAAAGAAATTCAGACTTATTTTAATCCAAAGGCATAATACTGGGAGCCGGGATAGCCATCATAGACTCCTTCGACCATAACCCCTCCATTTCTTTCAGCCAGCATGTCCTCTAGACTTTCTACATTGTTAACTGCTTCACCATTGAGATGAGTAATCACAAATCCTTCTCTCATCTTTGTCTGTTGCCGGATTTCACCAGCTAGCAGTTCTTTTACTTTTACTCCTTGATCAATGCCCAGTTTCTCTAACTGTTCTTTGCTCAAATCTTCCAGTTCCCACCCAAGTTTGGCCTGAAGATCTTTGGATCTCCGTTCGACTATCTGGGTATTTCCATTTCTGTTTTTCAGGACGACCGGGATTTCTCTGATACTTCCTTTTCTGTTCACTTGTAGCGCCACCTGATCGCCAGGACGACCTGTGCCAATTGCTGCTTGTAGCTCTGAAGAGGTATTGATGGTAGTGCCATTCACTGCGGTGATGACATCTCCCTTTTGGATACCGGCTGAAAGAGCAGCACTATTGTCAAGCAAACTATCTACAAAGACACCTTCTGTCAGCTTCAGACCTTTTTCTTCTGCTAAATTGGCATCTACATTCCGAATGATCACTCCGAGATACCCTCTTTGTACAACGCCATGTTCCATCAAATCCTCAACCACCTTACGGACCAGTCTGGAAGGAACTGCAAAGGAATAGCCAGAATAAGAGCCCGTTGGACTGGCAATGGCCGTATTGATCCCTACAAGATTGCCCTGCAGGTCTACAAGTGCCCCACCACTGTTGCCAGGGTTGACGGCAGCATCGGTCTGGATAAAGGATTCAATCGCAGCTCGGTCCTGAAGAATGTTGATGTTTCTGGCTTTGGCACTGATGATGCCTGCGGTAACTGTAGATGTCAGATTTAATGGATTGCCAATCGCCAATACCCACTGACCTACCTTGACTTGTTCAGAATTGCCAATTGGAACACTGATAAGTCCTTCAGCTTCAATTTTGATTAGCGCCAAATCAGTGGAGGGATCGGTTCCCACGATTTCAGCTTTGAAGGTTCTATTGTCATCCAAAGCAACCTCGATGTCGTCAGCTCCTTCGATGACGTGATTGTTGGTAACAATGTATCCGTCCGCTGTTAAGATAACACCAGAACCGGTTCCTACCCTCGGTTGAGGAGAACGAGGCTGCTGAAACGGGCTGGAAAACTGGTCGCCAAAAAATTCTCTGAAGGCATCTGGAATCTGAAGCTGTTGCTGTTGTTTGTTGCTTCCGCGGACAAGGGTAGACTTGATATGAACTACCCCTGGCATAACCATGGCGGCAGCTTCTGTAAAATCCAATGCAGGGGCATCTGTACTATATGAACTCTGAACTACAGGAAGAGAGCTTCTGTGTTCTACCTGAACAATTTGTTTGTCTGCTGGGTCAAATATTTTGAACAAGCCCATGGTAAAGGCACTTCCCAACATGGCTGATAAGATGATGATTGCAATATTCTTCATTCTTTGAACTTCTTTTTCGATTGGTTGTAGGGACCTCTATGACATCCCAGGGTTGATGATTTGTTTCACATCGAAATACGGACATAAATTCTTAAGAGTTTGCCAATGACTCGTTAAGGAAAAGTTAATGAGTCAGTCAGGAATGAGATTGCAGCTATGAGACTGTTTGGGAATCTGTGTTGAGAATTTTCAGGGTATATTTTTTTCTCAGACATGCCTCTTTGTTGTTCTCATAGTTGTGCTATGGGAACAAAAAAAGCCGCCGGATGAGGAAAAAAGACGCATACAAAGAATAAGCAACAGATGTTCAAACAGTCTCTAAGAGGGAACGAAAATTGGAGATGAGCGAATGAATGTCGATTATTGCGAGGCTGAAATGTGGTAGATAATTTGAAGATGAGGATGGGATCTGATCCATTGTTCATGGACAATTCACCTACCGCCAGTCGGCATTATCCAAAGAAAATTGCGGCGAGAGACATGCCTACTCTCCATGTTGTCCTTAACCCCATTTGATGTGCGAATCTATTGTTCCTTTTTGACCCTGATAGCTTATCTGGGATTCTTGTCTGAACCCCTCAAGGCCCAGGAATTGGCGAATGCAGATCTGGATCAGGTAATTGCTGCTCAGTTGCCTGCAACACTGCTTGAACATCAGGCATTTGTTCGATTGCCCAATGATGCTGCCTTTGAAGCAGATATGCCAGCAAATATCGACTGGCTCAAGCAAGCATTTTCGAAAAGAGGATTTGGGGTAAAGGTGTTGGAAACGGGGCGGATTCCATTGGTGCTGGCAGAGAGAAAGAGCTCAAGAGAAGATGTGCCGACACTTCTTTTCTACCTGCATTTCGACGGGCAGCCCGTCAATAAAGCCCAATGGGACCAGCCTGATCCATTTGAGCCCGTTCTGAAGGCTCCACTGAAAGACGGAAGCTGGCAATCTTTGTCATATGATGTCTTGAAGAAAGGAAGCATCGATCCTGAATGGCGGGTGTTTGCCAGAGCGGCAGCAGATGACAAAGCCCCAATCATTATGCTATTGAAAGCCTTGGATTTACTCAAGCAAATGGACATTGACCCAGCCTTTCATGTGAAGGTCTTGCTGGATGGAGAAGAAGAAAAAGGGTCAAAAGGCTTGTTGACCTCTTTGCGTCTATACAAAACCTTTTATCAAGCAGACCATTTGATTATTCTTGACGGACCTGAACATCCTTCCCGAAGACCAACTCTCACTTTTGGCTGTCGAGGCATCGCAAGAGCAGATGTGACGGTCTATGGTCCCAAATCTTCTCAACATAGTGGACACTACGGCAATTATGCCCCCAATCCAGCATTCCGGCTGGCGCAACTTCTTGCCAGTATGAAGGATCAGAATGGAAGAGTCATGATCAAAGGATACTATGATCCTGTCCAATTGAGTGAGTCGGTCCGGAAAGACCTGGCTGCGGTACCAGATGATGAAAATACCCTGAAGAATCGCCTCGGAATTGCAGAGGCCGAGGCCGTCGGAGGCAATTATCAGGAAGCCTTACAATATCCCAGCCTGAATATCCCACAGATGCAAACCGGATGGGGGATGGGACAACGCACAGTAATCCCGGACAAGGCTTCTGCCAGACTGGAAATGAGACTGGTTCCAGAAACCAAAGGACAATATTTGATCGACTGCATACGAAAACATATCGAAGAACAGGGGTATTGGGTTACAGACAGCTTGCCAACGGAGGAGGAAAGAATGAAATATGCCAGGATTGCTACTTATGGTGGAGGCACCAGTGTTGAATCTTTTCGTACTGATCCAGCTTCACCTATGGGGCAATGGTTGGTCCGAGCTTTGACAACGGTACATGGCGAAGAACCCGTACAAATTCGAATCATGGGAGGGACTGTCCCTATATCCCCTCTGATCCAAGCACTTGACATTCCTGCAGTGATAGTACCATTGGTGAATATGGACAATAATCAACATGCGCCTAATGAAAATATCCG
This sequence comes from Bacteroidota bacterium, assembly GCA_039029315.1. Taxonomy (GTDB): domain Bacteria; phylum Bacteroidota; class Bacteroidia; order J057; family J057; genus JBCCCJ01. The sequence goes on from JBCCGK010000114.1 coordinate 8,418, forward strand.
AATTGGCAATCTCATCAGCGGGATCAAATCCTTGATGGGAATCTTGGCAATCTCATATCCTTAATCTTTTTTTTTGAAGGAATTAGGTTTTTTGGTGATCTTTCAATATATTTCATTACCTTTGACCGCTCAAAAGTAGTAAATATTTGGTTTGTAGTTAAATTCTGTGTTTTATTAATGTTACTTAACCTGTTTTTTCCTGCCTTTCCAACCTCTACTTTTGACCTTGTGTAATTTATTTTTTTTCATGAATATTTTTGTAGCTAAACTCAACTTCAGAACCACTGACGATCAACTACGTACATTGTTCGAAGAGTATGGTGAAGTCGATTCTGCCAAAGTGATTTTGGATCGCGACACCGGACGTTCCAAAGGGTTCGGATTTGTTGAAATGTCTGATGATGATCAGGCGTACAACGCAATCCAGGAACTCAATGAGACTGAATTCGATGGAAGAACGATCGTAGTTAAGAAAGCGCGCCCTCGTGAAGAGCGAGGAGGCGGTGGCGGAGGAAGAGGAGGATGGAATCGCGGTGGTGGAGGTGGATATGGCGGCGGCGGCGGCTATGGCCGTGGCGGTGGAGACCGATGGTAGTCTTTCACATCCATACCACTTCGTGTTACACGTCAAGCAGGAATGAACCCAAATTGTGTTTGCAAATAATCTTCTCATTTGTATAATACTCCGTTTCTGAGACTCCAGATTATTAGAAAATCAGCAGACCTCCCTTTCAGGAAGGTCTGCTACTTTTTTTATGAAGATGATTTGAGATCAACCGCTGAGTTCTACCAACTTGTTCCACTGGACGTTAACCCAATTCCAAATGGATTGTATCCGGGATAATTGTTGGGCTTTCGGTGTTGGAGAGAGGGAATAGGGCGTAACACAACTCATGGTCCGCTTCCAGCCCATAGGCAATGATTTGTTTGCTCTGGGAGAATGGGAACAACACATGTTTTGTTGTGGAAACCTTAATGGCGCAAATAAAAACTCAATATCGAAGGCCTCTCGGTCGATGATGTTTAGCCGTTTTTCGTACTGATTGGGAGTAGGATCTATATCCTGGCCCACCAACTCGTGGAGATCTGGAGAGCCAGCATTTTGCCAGGCAGTATACCAATAAGCGCCAATCCGCTTGATCGCCATACACATTCGACGTTCGACCATTCCGCTAAGCATCTGATGATAAGCGGAAGAGTATTCCCGGCTATAGGCCCGTACCGTGATATTATTCCTGGACTCATAGCCGTACTTTTTGTCTGCTGCAAAACGATCATTCAACTGTTGCTCAAAACGCAGAACCGAGTCAAGGGCCAAATGGCTTTCCAGAACAGCATCCCAACCTTCCTTATACACATTGTCAATATAATAGCATCTACCAACGAAAAAATCATATCTCTCTCCAAAAAGTTCCGGTAGCCTGGATTCCCAGAAAGCATGTATCCCTTTTTGCCCTGACAATTGTCCATTGTAATTCTCAGTAGTGTGGAGAGGGACATGTGCATCTCCTATATAATGTCCAATATCGGCAGAATATCGAAGAATGGCCCCAAGGTCCTGATCCTCAAATGCTTGCTGAAGTTTGTAGAATTCTCTAGGGAGCTGATAAGGCAGAATCCCATAGGCCTGAAGGGTATCTTCACTCAAAGCTTGGACTGCTTGATCCCAATCTCTGGGAACATTGTCAAAAGGATATCGACCATAGTGATCGATGTCTATGAAGTGTTTGGGGGCCTCTCCATCAACAGCATAACGTCGTTCATCTGGCCCCACAGCATGTTCTGTGATGTACTCCAGGTGGGTTTTGTACAACACGAGCATTTCTGGAGGAAGGGTAAAAACGGCCAATCTGTTGATGCGTTTATGCGCCCAAAATCCCCAGGCATGCAGGGCAGAACAACTGACCAACAAGAGGCCACAGAGGAGGAGGTGTTTTGCTTTGAGCATGAGAAATCAATTGATTATCAGAGGGTAAAATTGGAAAGCAAAGGATCAGATTGTACAAAAAACCCTTCGTGTCAGGCTACAAAAACCATTTTCTTCGCTTCATTTTCGCTACATACCTCTCTTGCCCTTCAAAGGTAACAAAATCCAGTTTGAGGTGTGAAATCGTATCTCTTTTTTGTGAGGATTCGATGAATAGGTTTCATTTTTTTTAGAAAAATACCTATTTTTGCGGGTGGATGAACCTCCTGTACTGCACTGACAATCAATCCAAAAGATTAACCCAAGATCGTACTCCTATGAACACATTCCCCGTTAATGTTGCGGTAAAAGAATTAGAAGATGTACAAGTAAACATTGGCAGTGATGAACCAGTCAGCCTTCTTGTCTGGAATGATGAAATCAATACATTTGATTGGGTGATTCAATCTTTGGTAGAAGTCTGCGGTCATACGGTCGATCAAGCGGAACAATGTGCCTGGATCATCCATTATAAAGGAAAATATATTGTCAAAAGAGGGCCTAAAAATAAAATCCAGCCAATGCGTGAAGCCTTGGTCGATAGAGGGATAGGGGCTACAGTAGAAGAAACCGCTGAATAATCTCCTGCCCTGGTGCCTATTTTTGCGCTCAATGAATCCCTCCTCTTTCCACCGCCTCATCTTGCAGAACCCGATGGAATCCTGGCGATTGGCGGAGATTTAACTCCCCAGCGACTGTTGCTTGCTTATGAAAAGGGGATCTTTCCCTGGTATTCAGAAACGGAGCCAATCTTATGGTGGTCTCCTGATCCCAGATTTGTCTTGTATCCTGACGCATTGAAGATTGCCAAAAGCATGAGACCTATCCTGCGCAAAGGAATCTTTCAGGTGAGCTATGATCAGGAATTCAAGCAAGTTGTTGGGCGGTGTAAGCAGATCGCCCGGCCAGGACAGGAAGGCACTTGGATAACAGGAGATATGATGAATGCCTATTGTACCCTTCATGATATGGGATTTGCCCATTCTGTTGAAGTCTGGAAAGACGATCAGTTGGTGGGAGGCTTATATGGGGTTTCTTTGGGACGGTGTTTTTTTGGAGAGTCCATGTTTGCCGAAGTAAGCAATGCTTCCAAAGTTGGCTTTATCACAATGGTGCAAGACTTGAGAGAAAGACAGTTTCAACTCATTGATTGTCAGGTGCCAACTCAGCATTTAGCAAGTTTTGGGGCAATAGAAATAGCTCGTCAACAATTTTTGACGGAACTGGAAGAAGGATTAATCCCCTCAGGGATGATAGGAAATTGGGGACAATTGATGGGAAGAACCATTCCCACTCAATGATTGAGGTAATCCAGGAGGGCTTCTGGATGGAATCTGGCTTTTTTCTTCCGAAACTCAGAAATAGGCTTCCAGACGACTCGAATTTCCTCTCCATCCCGTTCCTTTCCTAACAGGATTTCCTTTGTGTAGGTGGATTTGTTGACGAATTCCCCTTCGAACATAAAAATAATCTCATGATCAGGATGTTCCTGATCTGGACAAATACTTTCGGTTTGTCCAATAAAGGTGAGATTTTTAATTTCTTCACCGATTTCTTCCTTGATTTCTCGACGAATGGTGTCCCAACTATATTCACCAAACATCAGTCCACCCCCAAGGGGTCGGTAATAATTTTCCTTTTTTTTGCCGTCATAGCGTTCTGCTACAAGGATCTGATTTTCACGTCGAAAAAAACAAAGAGCTATCGGTTGTATTTGCTGGTTATCCATGTAATCACATCTTGGTTGGACAGCAGTATACACCGGAATCTTACAGAGCTAGTAGACTACAATAGTAGAAAAAAAAGCCTCGATTCCTTGACGCTTTCACGCAAAAGCGTTACAAGTTCAAAACAGCAAAAACGATCGATTATGAGCTATTTTCTACCATTTGACCTTCGATTGTATCAAAGAGTCAGGATTTTCCCTCATTTTCAACTTAAAATCTTACATAAGCATTCTTCAGCTTTTGGGATAAATCTTACCAGATATATTGTGAAAACGGCAATCAAAGGGTAAGCCAATAATTCAATTTGAGAACTATGGCTCTATTTTTGACACCCAGGGTCTCCACAGCATAATTGTCCGAATACACCAAGAAGATATCAGACATGGGTTTGAATCGCCACTGAAGTCGAGAATTGATATTGAAATTGTCGATTTGGGTATTGTACTGGAGGAAGGTTGTCCAGAATAAGCTGCGGGAAAAATTGATTTCAATTTTGGGTCCTATTAGCCAGAAGGTTTCTTCTCCATATGCTTCCGGGAGACGAATGGCATTTCTGTTAGCACTCAAAGCAATATTACCCCAGGGTTGCTTGCGATAGTTGAGGGTAAGAGAACTAGAGGACAGAGAACCATTGTAAAATTGTCCCAGGGAGAGTTGGGCGATCAGGTTGAGAGGCTTGCGACTATCTGAGATATAGGTAAGATTGGCTGTGGTGTAGGAATAATGATCTACTGGCAGCGGATCGAAGGAGAGGTCGCTTAGGAGGCGCGTTGCAAAAGGAAGATTCACCTCATTATGCCCAACTCCAATATTCAGAATACTAAATCCCTGAAAGAAGAACTGATAATCTGCCATCAGATTCCATTCATTGAACAGCTTGTTTCGAGCATCTCTGTGGGTATTGAAGAATGCCACACTTTGGATTTTGGGACCATGGCGGGTAAGTGTCTGATTATCTTTTGGGAAAAATCGATAGTTAAACTCCTGAAATAAAATCTGATACCCCACACGAAGAAAGCTATCTCTTGCAGCATCATAGTTGAATTGTCTGGCATTGAACCCAATATCTACAATGTAATCTCTTCCCGTATGACTGAATGAATGAACCGTTGAGAGATTTCTGGAATTATGCATGCCGCCTACATTGACATAATTCCGGTTGGGGCCCTGTTCTGGAGAAAAAGAAGTGTGTCCCTGAAACCATCCATTCCATTGGCCATCGTTGGTACTAAAATTGAATTCGAGTCCAGCATTCCGCCCATAATCATTCGGATCGATCTTGGACCCGTCAAATCCCTGCCTGTTGATGAGAATTCCACTGATATTGGATCGTTTCCACACCCTTCGCTGAAACGCGCCCACCGTATAGTTCTGACCATTAAGATCATCTTGCTGGGCCGTCTGCATATTCATCAATCCGATGCGCCAGTTTTTGTCCAGATTTCCACTTAGTCGGGCACCAAACAGGATTGGAACGGGCAGGCCATTGCGCAAGCCAATCCTTCTCGAGAAGAAGGGACGGGTAGGAGGGATGCCAAAGTTGTTGAACAAATCACTATTCTCAAGAAAAAATTGCCGTCGTTCAGGGAAAAACAGGCTGAAGCGTTCCAGATTGGTTACCTGCTGATCTACGTCAACCTGGGAGAAGTCGGGATTGATGGTTAAGTCGAGATTAAGGGAAGAAGACAAGGCAATTTTGGCATCACTCCCGAGGCCCCTGAGAAAAGAGGCATCCGTTTCTGCTTCGAAATCCTTGCTCACTCCTCCTCTTACATACGGGATAATCGAAACATTGCCTTTCACTTTTTTGGGAGGATTGTCCCAAATCATTGTTCCCATATAGCCCAAATCAAAGCTGAAAAAATTGACAGGAACTGGACGCCAGGTGGAATAAGAGTTATTTTTTAGATCATTTCGCTGAATATTGATTCCCCATCTTGTTTTTCCACTTTCATATCTCAAGGTCTTGAAGGGGATGGCAATTTCTACCACATATCGATCAGGATGATTTTTTACGACAGAGAACCATTTGTTGTCCCAATCAGTTGTAAAATCCTCAAATTCAGTAATCTCCGGCGAGATCAAGGCTTCTGACTGAACCCCCAAAGCACTGACACTGAAGAAAAAACCATTTGTTTTTCGATTGACAGGGTCCAGCATGACTGCAATACCATCGCTAGAGAAGGGGTCCACATCTCTTTTGAGGGTTTGGATGATATACTCTTCTGGCCCATAGGCAACAACGGCAAAATACAGGAATTGATCATCATAGGTCGCCCAGGCTTCAGTAGCTTGAGGAGCAGGATGTTGGTCATTTGGCCACTTTTGCCAAAACCCATCTGCTTTTGCCGCTTTTTTCCAACTGTTTTCGTCCAGGACGCCATCCAGACGAATCTCATCTATAGCCTTCTGAATTGGAAGTTCATAGGTGTTCGCAGGGGAGGGTTGGGAGAATACCTGCGAGAGCAACACCAAAAAATAACAAATAGATTTCATTCGTTTCATAGCGGGTGCAAAGGTAAGAAGGTTTGGAGGAAAAAGTATTCTGGATGATAGAAATAGGAAGTCTTTGGCAATTCTGGCCTTGTGGACCATTGCATACCTGATACATCATCGATGAAATAAGGGAACAACCACTGACCGGCAAGGCATGGATTGATTTGTAAAAGAGGGGGTAACAAGGATTACGAAATTTTTTGTCTTTCGGCTTGTTCTGCTCTTGGTTTTTCTTCTCTATTTCGATTGATTAGCCATACGCAGCTGAGAATCAGTGTCATGGCTGCGATCTCTCCCAGGCTAATGACTTCCAGGTCCAACATGCCCCAGAACAAGGCAACCAATGGCATGAGGTAGGTAATCAGACTGGCAAATACCGGACTGCTGAGTTGAATGAGGCGACTGAGCAGCAGGATTCCGATGACATTGGCAAAAATGGCTAGAACAACAATATACCCAAATGCACTCATGGCATTCTCTTCCGAAAGCAGAGTAGGAACAAGATCGGTTCCAATCCCAAAACTCAATGACACAGGTAGCACAATGAGGAAGGCTACGGAAGAAATCTCCATGACTGTCAAGCCTTGTAGACTGAATTTGAGAATGTTGGCTGTCAAGCCATTGCAAAGAGTGGCCAGGATCGCAAAAATAGCAAAAGAATTGATCATCCCGATTTGCCAATTGCTGTCAAATAGAATGAGTAAAGCTGAACCAAGCAATCCAAGAATGAGGGCGACTCCTTGTAGAGAACGAATTGGCTGCCGATAAAGCACAGCACCAGCCAGCAAGGTCATCAATGGAGTGAGTGTGTTCAGCATCCCATTGAGTGAACTTTCTATGCTGGATTGCGCGATGGCATAAAAGAGTGTCGTAAATATGTTTGTCAATACGGCAAACAAAATAAGAGAAGGCCATTTTTCTCTTGGAATCTTGACAATATCCCGTACAGCAAATGGCAGAAGCACCAGGGCAGAAAGGCCCATCCTCGCAGAAAAAACCTGAAGAGGAGAAAAAACTTCCAAAGCTCTTTTTAGCATGATGAAAGAGCTACCCCATATCAAGGTCAATGCAATGACAATGGTCCAGATCAGAGCTGTATGGGAAAGGTGAGGATGATTGAGCTTCAAAAGAGACGGATTAGGTACAATTGTGTGAGTAATCCATGGAAACAGCTTCAAAATACTAAGAAAAGTCTTGATTCTGTCTTTTCCTTAAAGAAAGTAGGATTTTTGGATTCTGTGAAAGAATTGTTGAGAAATAGAACAGAAGATTGAGAAAAAATGGTGTTCGAATGAAGGACAAGAGATGAAATTTGAGGCTTTTTTCTACTTTTGGAAGTTCAATCATAGACTTCAGCACTATCATTACTAGCAATGATCGACTCTTCCTCTCAGTTGTCCTTATTTCTCCAACAATTTGCCGTATCAGTAGAGCGGGGGTTTCTTCCTGTCCAGGACCCGGCAAGTAAGCTGCCAACAAATTATTTGCCATGGATTGAACTGGCCCAGGATCTTCATACAAGCATTCAGGCTAGGCAATTCCGCTCAGCAGTCCTTAAGCTTCCCCTGATTGATCCAGTCGGACTGAAACAGGAGGATGAGAAGGAATTAGCGTTATTGGTCCTTTCATTTTTGGCCCATGCCTATGTGGGGACAGAAGAGAACAGGCTTTCTCACATTCCAGCATCCCTTGCGGTACCCTGGACGCAACTAGCCGATGCGATGGGAAGACTGCCCATTATTCAGCATTCAGGTATGGTGTTGAGAAACTGGAGGCGTCTTCGCGTAGAAGGAGAGATGACCCTTGAGAATCTGACGACCTTATTCAGCTTTACTGACACCAAAGATGAAGAAGCATTTTTTCTGATCACCGTACTGGTCGAAGTAGCAGGAGCCAAGGCGATAGCAACAGCATGTAAGGCCTATCTAGCTGCGAGACAGAGAAATGCTGAGAAGGTGGCCCAGGCACTTGGCAGGTTGCCTTCAGAGATTGAAGGCATGACAGCTGTACTCAGCAGGATGTTTGATCATTGTCAGCCGGAAGTCTTCTATCATCAGATTCGACCCTACCTGGCTTCTTTTGAGAAGGTCGAATTTCAGGGAGTGGATCAAGATCCAATTCGAAATTATCATGGTGGGAGTGCTGCCCAGAGTACCCTTTTTCCGGTTTTGGATGCAGTTCTTGGGGTTCGGCAGACCTCTCCTTATCTCCGATTGATGCGTTCCTATATGCCGCCGCTTCATGCAGCTTTGGTCAGAAGGCTGGAAGAAGAACCAGCCTTGGCGACCTTTTGCAAGGGCATTGCCAGGATTGAACAATTGCGTCAGGCCTCTTTAGATGCACTCATCAACTTAAGAAATCTTCATTTACAGATTGTTGCAAAATATATTTTGGGACCAGCAGCCAAGTCAGGCAAAGACTCTCAGGGAACAGGGGGGACCAATCCCTCTATTTTTCTCAAAGAAATTCGGGACACTACTCGTGAGGCCAAGAATCCTTAACAACTGTTTCTTAATTTTGCCACATGGATCTCACTTTTTATAAATACCAGGGAACCGGAAATGATTTCATCATGATCGACAATCGTCAGTTGGGTCTGGAGCATCGACTAAACCGGGACCAAATTGCCCATTTGTGCGATCGCAAATTTGGGATTGGAGCTGATGGACTCATTTTGCTCAGTCCAGATGAAGAAGTCGATTTCAGAATGATTTACTACAATTCAGATGGGGGAGAAAGCACCATGTGTGGCAATGGCGGAAGATGTCTTGCAGCCTTTGCAGATCAGATCGGGATTGAGCAGGAGGGGTACCGGTTTCGCGCTGTTGATGGCTTTCACGATGCTGTATTGGCAGGACAAGCAGTGAGCCTGAGCATGATGCCTCCCAAGGGATTTACCCAATTATCCCAGAACAATTACTGGATCAATTCAGGTTCTCCTCATTATGTTCGATTTTGTGATCAACCAATAGAAGAGGTGGATATTGATGCCATCGGAAGTGCAATTCGCTACAGTGCGGCCTATGAAAGTATTGGTGGCACCAATGTAAATGTCGTCAATCGAGTTGGAGAAGGGCAGCATCTCAAGGTGCGTACCTACGAACGAGGGGTGGAAGGAGAAACCCTTAGTTGTGGGACTGGCGTCACGGCTTGCGCCTATGTATCCCTGTTGATTTCAGCAGAAGACCATAAATCACAGGTAATCCTGGATACGCCTGGTGGACAACTTCAGGTGAAAGTCGAACATGCTGGAACAGAGAAGGAAGTTGTGTGGTTATCAGGTCCTGCTACCTTTGTATTCGAAGGGACTGTCAACTTGGAGCTGTAACAAAATCCAAGCCGGAGACTATTGCTCACTAGTTGAACACTTCCTGAACCCAATTTCTGTACTGATCGACGATTTCTCCTTCTTCTATTCGTCTCCATGCCTCCGGCTGATGCGCCTGAAGCCAATCCCTAACCTTGGGAGCGCGGGAGGAGTTCAGTTGCCGCTGGTTGAGGTCCAGAAGTCCCATGTCTTCGTTGTTGGCTTGCCAATCGTTCATATGCGTACGCATTTGCTGCAATACTTTCTGATGTTCATCATCTTGAGCCAGATTCACCAACTCATGAGGGTCTTTCAGGAGATCATACAATTCTTCCGCTGGTTTTGACGAAGCAAAAAATAAGCTGGTTTCTTCTGTTAATTCTCCCTGCTCATGCAAGGCGCGCATCACATGGACAGCAGGTCGGTGAAAATCCAGATAGGCCTGTGCACGATCCCAGGGAAGCTCAGGGAGATAGTTCCTGATGTATTTGTACTGTTTGGTGGTAATGGATCGCATACATTCATCGACTTCATCCCATCCATCTCTGGCAGAATAAAAGTAGGGCCGCTCTGCTCCTTTATTCTCTCCAAACAAGGGCGTGGCTGTCATGGTTTCGGGAAGAGTAACGCCTGCCAAATCCAAAATGCTGGCTGAGATATCAAGGGTAGATACAATATCGTCCACCACTTCGGGCGTAATGGTTTTTCCCCAGGCAATCATGGGAACCTTCACTCCGGGATCATATAGATAGCCTTTTCCTCGAATATCGCACCGACCATTATCCCCAACAAAAAAGATGATGCTGTTGTCTAGCATATTCTTTCTCTCAAGTTCTTCCAGGATCATGCCTACCTCCTTATCCATATATTCGATTTGGTCCAGATAAGTGGCCCATTGCTCCCGTACTTTGGGATGATCAGCCATATAGGGAGGAAGAACCACTTCTTCGGGAGAAACAGGCTGAGACGATTGCGCCCGAACTTCCTTCCACCAATCGCCCCGATGTGTAACATTGAGGGTGATTTGTGCAAAAAATGGTTGATCTGCCGAGTCGAATGTCCCCATCTTGTCAAACAGCCCAAATTCAGTCTTTCCATCATAAGAACCGATGGCTTTATGCCGAAAATTCAAATCAAGTTTTCTCCCTTTCCCTTTGACGCTATCATGTCCGAGTATGCAGGTATATCCCTGCTGTCGGAGGTAATAGGTAATTGGAAAGACACCTTCCATCAAGGCTTTCTTTCGGTTACTTCGGTGGTTGTGAGCACCAATTCGAGTCTGATGCATGCCTGTCATCATGGCTGATCTTCCGGGAGAGCAGATTGGATTGGGAACGATACAGTTTTGATACAGAATCCCTTCCACCGCCATCTTGTCCAAGACAGGTGTCCGAAGGCCTTCTAATCCATAGCATCCCAGATCCTGTCCCATATCTTCGGACATAAGCCAGATGATGTTGGGGGGAGAAAGATTGGAATGCTGTTCAGAGGAAGAAGGAGAATTTGTGGATTGGCAACCAATTCCAGCAATCAACAAGAGGAAAAAAAGAAAAGAATGATTCATTCTGAGAAGCGGTATGAGTGAAATGGGAAATTAGTGACTGATAGCGAAAGAAAAAAAATATCCCCTCCTTCCTTGGAAAACTGGCATAGAAATGGTGGAATTCTGGATATTCAATCTTTACCCGTCCGATGTTAGCATTCTCAACAACACGTGTATTTCATGTGGTGGATTATCTGTATTTTTGTATGAAGTAAGTTGATCTCGAGCGAATATATGATTTCATTATCGGATAGCTGTATCTTGCTGATGGTATTGTTGATGGTGACCAAGGGAATTTCTCAGAATCATATCATAGAAGAGAAGGACACTGCGGATCTTCCTTCGATTTTCCTTCCTGCCAGCCACTTTTCTTCTGGAGAACAAGTTTGGAGTGTTGCGGTTGCTGACATGAACAAGGATCAGCATCCGGATGTGATTGCAGCATCTAAGCTTGATGGAAAAATCACTGTGCACCTTAATGATGGGCAAGGGCAATTCTCTCAACAAACAAGTTGTGTGGCGCAAGAAAATAATCGCGCTGTTTGTGTACTGGATGCCAACAAGGACGGTTTCCCGGATATTGGGGTGGTCAGCCTGACAGGTCGATTGTCCATTCTCCTCAATGATAAGAAAGGCAACCTTACAGTGGCGCAAAGCTTGCCAGCGGGGATCATGGCCCATGACCTCATCGGTATAGATGTGGATGGGGATCAAGATATGGATTTGGTTTCATTGTCTGTCAGCGATCGGAGTCTTCGATTTTTTTCCAATAATGGGAAGGGCCACTTTCAATTGACCAAAACCGTCAAAACTGGTCCCTCGCCAAGAGTAATTGCAACAGGTGATCTTGATGGAAATGGCTTGAAGGAATTGGTCATAGGAGGGGATGCCGGAAAATTGTACATACACTGGCAACGCAAAAGAGGACAATTTCAAGAATTTACTTCCATGCGATCGACAGCTGCAAGCTGGGGAGTGGCATTAGGAGATTTGGATGGAAATGGGAGTCTGGATATCGCTGCGGCTTCTTATCATGAAAAGCAATTATTCATTCATTTGAATAAAGGAGATGGAACCTTTGAACGAGAGCAGGAATTACTATCTGGAGACCATAACTTTGATCTCATCCTTGTAGATATAGATCTGGATGGTGACCTGGATGTGGCAACATGTTCGACGGTAGACAACGCTCTCAACCTCCACCTCAATGACGGCTATGGAATCATTGGTCCTCGACAAGAAATCCGATCGGGGAACTGGAGTGCTGGATTGGTAGCAGCGGATGTAGACAAAGATGGGGATCAGGATATTGTCCTGGGTTCGATCAATGATGAAAGCATAGTTCTCCATCGGAATACCACTTCTGACCAAACCAGGCGTATGGCAAAAATGCCATGTTTGTCTGGTGTGGTCTACAATGCCGCTGATAGCTCAAGGATTGCACAAGCGCAGATCTCCATTCAGGATGCCAAAGGACGCGCTATCGAAACTGCCATGACTGCGAAGGATGGAAGTTTTCGCTTCTGCCTTCCGCCAAGCAATTCCTACATGATCATTGTCCGATCAGCATCCTTTCCGGTATATCGGGACAGCATTGATCTGGTCTACACCGATGTGGAAAAGGACATTTATCTATCTATTCCCACTTCAAGCTGGGTCTTTGGAAAAGTTGTGAACACATTTGATCATCGACCCATTCCAGGGGCCCAATTCTTACTTCAGTCAGCAACAGGAGACACACTTGCTTCCATGACCGCTGATAGTCATGCTGCCTTTAGGCACCCATTGCCATTTGGGAGGAACTATCAGCTCAGGGCGCATGCCATAGGATATGATACTGTCTCCAGGACTTTTGACCTGAGCATGGATCATTTTCCAAGGGGCCGAAAAGTCATCTTTCGCTTGACCCCTAACAAAGAGCCTTTGACAGCCTGCTTATCAGGGATCGTCCGTGACAAACTCAGTCTGGACTCTCTTCCAGGTGCCCAGATTGAAATCCGGTCCCTGGAGACAGGGAGATTCAAGCGACTGATTGCAGATAGATCAGGGCTTTACCATATTTGCCTTCCATTTGCGAGATATGAACTGACAACGACGCATCCGGGATTCTTCTTTCAGCATACATCAGTAGAGGTGTGCAAAGCGGATGCTACCAGTGGCAAAAAACAAGATATATTCCTCAAACCATTGGAGATTGGGGCATCCATTGTGCTCAAGAATATCTATTTCGATGTCGATAGAGCTAGTTTGCGAGACGAATCTATGCTGGAACTGGATCGGGTGTTGGCAGTACTCAAAGAAAATCCTTCGATGGTAGTGGAAATTGCCGGACATACAGATAGTGATGCGACAGAGGAATACAACCAGCTACTCTCTCAGAATAGATCTCAGTCTGTTGTAGATTATTTGATGGCTTCGGGTGTTGCTGCCGATCGCTTACATCCGATTGGTTATGGAGAGAACCAACCTGTGGCCCCAAATGATTCCCCAGAAAACAAGCAACTGAATAGGCGAACAGAATTCTTAGTGAAATCCTTCGGATATACCGGCCTGGAAGAATAAGGGCTGAAAAAGAGAACTGAGTCCTTTATCAATTGGTTTCCCTGACTTCCTTGATTTGAGTCATGAGGGTTCGGAACTGCCCACTGACATCTCCGATCTGGCCTTTTACTTCTTTCATTTGTCCTTTTACCTCCTGTACCTGCCCCTGAACACCTTTTACTTGTCCTTTGACACCTTCGATCTCCTGCTTCATGGCTCTGAGGTCTGGATCTTGTTTGCTTACCGTTGAATGGTTTTTGCGTCGATCAAGCATATAGGTTCTTTCGACCATGCCATGCCTTCCTTGCCACTCGAGTACAAGTCTGTAGTTGTGAAACGACTTGATCTCAAAGCGGAGCGCATGAGGACTTGCCTGTTGCCCACGTGAACGCTGATTTTTGTCTTCATAATGGATGGTTAGATGTGCGTGTTTGTGATCCAATTCCCACCGACCTTGCTGTTGCATACCGGTAGAAGATTCCGTGAACGTGTGATTCTTGTGCAGAAACAAACTGGCATGTTTGGGTTCTGGACTACGTCTTTGGGTCCTGAGTTGATAGGGATCACGTTCCTGGATCAACTGGAACCGAAGGGACTTGTTCTCTTCAATCAATTGATACAGACGTTGAGCTGGAGATTGTTTTGAATATTGGGCGAATATAAATGCTGGACTTCCTGCAAGTAAAAGGAGTGCGAGCAATGGGCCAGATGAAATCCATGAGGGAAGAAGTGAGCGAAAAGTGACATTCTGGTTTGACATAGGTAGCTGGATTAGGAAAAAATGACTTGACGTATACCTGAGTGGAAACCAAAGGAAATGCCATATTCGTAAGCTTCTGATGGTCAGTATATTAGCAAAAATGTCAAGAAAAGAAATTTTCTCAAAATGAGAATCAGCTTTCCAAATGGGAATGAGAATGGGAGGAAATAAAAAGGAAAAACGGCAACAAATCTCTCGAAGAGTTTGTCGCCGTCCGCTTTTCCCTACAATCGTAAGTGAGACGGATCAGGAAAAAGACTTACATTTTTTTTAGGAAAAAAAAGCAGATTTTTTTTGAATCAGATTCATATAGGTATCAGGATCAATATTCGCCCCGCAAGCAATGAGCCCAACTCGTCTGCCAATTAATTCCTCTTTCAGGGGGCCCAACAAAGCTGCTAGAGCGGCTGCGCAAGCTGGCTCGACAGCTAATTTGAGCTCGGAGAACATCAAAGCCATAGTTGTAATGAGTGCTTCATCATCTACCAGGACAATCCGCTCCATATGATCCCGGCATAATTTCATACTATACTCCATTGAGAAAGGTGCGCCGAGGCTGTCGGCAATGGTGCGAACCTTGTCAAGAGTTTGAGTCGTTCCTGTTTGAAAACTTCTATACATGGTATCAGCCCCAACAGGTTCTACCCCAAATACCCGACACTCAGGATTGAGCAGATGAAATGCTCTGGAAATCCCTGCTGCCAGACCTCCGCCTCCAACAGGGATGATAAGTGCATCTAGCTTGCCGACTTGTTCATGGAACTCCAGGCCGCAGGTGGAGGTTCCCAATGTCGTATCTCTTCCATCAAAGGGATGCACAAAGAATCGACCCTCTTCCTTTTGTATTCGCTGGACTTCAGCAAAGGCTTCTGTAACATTGTCCATGAGCACGACTTCAGCGCCCAATGCCCGACATAGATCTACCCGTGCCTTGTTGGCATTAGAAGGCATAACCACCTTTGCCGAACTTCCCATGACTTTGGCTGCATATCCAACAGCGATAGCATGATTGCCAGCACTCACAGCAGTTACACCTCGTTGCAATTCTTCCTGGGAGAGATGCATCATGTTCAGAAGCGCACCCCTGGCTTTGAAACTTCCACCATGCTGAAATAACTCCAACTTAACAAAGACGGATGTACTGGCCGACAGCAGCCGATCTTTCTCCATGGACTTCCATGTAGTAACAGGAGTTCTCTTAACATCTTCTCCCAAAGAAGTTCTGGCTTGACGAATATCGGTTAACGAAAAAGACATAACATTCAAATTTACCCACAATATCCAATCCCCTTAGGTAGGAGGCAAATTCTCAAAAAGATCTAATAACTATTTTGATGAAATAATTTATAACACTGTTATTGGAGGTGTTATGTCATATTCCATGAAAGATTTCCAGGAAAAAATGGAATGGATATCCGTTTTTGTCGTATAAGAATGATGTGGCATTCACTCCCATACACTTTTTTGTGAACAGTCATGCTTGTCATCCCCATTTGGCTTTAATGAAAGGGAGCGGATGGCGGAGAGTAGGGGTTTTGGTGGTCGTTTCGCTTGTTTGTACTACTGGTTTTTTCAATTAGTGGTAGAATGGTACACATATCCAAATAGTGTAGGGGAGAAGGCGGTGGAAAATGGATCACTTGTCAAACAAGAAAAGAATGAAACTCCTGCCGTATCGGGAAGATCTAGCTACCTCATAGAGAGAATCGTTGATACATAAGAGAGAGGAAGGGTAAACGGCTGGTTTCCTACATTCAAATGAAAACAAAATTAGATATATGAAGGTGTTGAATTGTTGTTTCCTGCTATTTGGGTTGATGGTTTTGCCGATGAGAGTCGTTGTGATGGCAAATCCAGAATGCACTGTACCTGATCAGGGCGGAGATGCACAAGGGTATTGGGTTTACTTGGTTGACAAAGAGGGAAGTACCCTCGATCCGGATATGTATTTTACTCAAGCAGCCAGAGAAAGGAGGGCAAGGCTTGGGTTGCCAGCATATGACCACAGAGATCTTCCATTGACTCCTTCCTATGTCCAACGTATTGCTGCCAAAGTCGATCGTGTACGGCATGAGGTGAGGTGGTTGAATGCGGTGACAGTCATGGCCACTGCATCTCAGATCAGTCAGGTCGCAGCCTATCCATTTATTGCATCGATTGAACCATTTATGATGGATGCCAGATTGGCCTCAATGCCCTTCGTGGATTCTGCACGATTGGATACCTTGCTGTCTTTGAGCCGAAATCTGATGCAACTCGATATGATGGAGCAGCGCGGGTTGACGGGAAAAGGTGTGCGAATTGCGATTCTGGACGCGGGATTCAAGGAAGCAGATACACATCCTGCCTTGGCTCAGCTAAGAGAGAGAGGAGGGATCATTGGTAGCAGGGATTTTTATGATGGAGATGAGCAGGTCTATCATCATTCTCGTCATGGAATGGAAGTGATGAGTTGTATAGCAGGGATGTATGGGAAGCGCCAACTTGGCTGCGCCAAAGACGCGAGCTTCCTATTGGCACGAATCGAACATGAAAGAAAAGAACCCGCCATCGAAGAGGATCATTGGTTAGCTGCTGCAGAATGGGCGGATCGAATGGGAGCCGATATCATCAATTCCTCGATCACCTATACCTTTAAGCGGTACACATATGAAGACATGGACGGCAAAACGGCTCCAGTGAGCAAGGCAGCACGGATTGCCTCCGAAAAAGGGATGCTGGTGGTCTGTGCCATGGGAAATGAAGGAGCTGATTCCTGGCGATATCTAGGGGCTCCTGCCGATGTGCCAGAAGTGCTGTCAGTCGGAGGAGTATTGCCCATTTTGCCACAACACATTCCCTTTGCATCTGTCGGTCCGAATGCAGAGAAGCAGCTGAAACCAGATGTGGCAGCACCGGGCTTTGTGTTAAGCGCTGTGAAAAAAGGAAAGTTCGATGAAAATGCCGGGACCTCCTTTTCAACCCCTTTGGTTACAGGAATTGCAGCATGTTTACTCCAACGAACCCCGAACCTTAGCCCAAGCCAGCTTGCGAGTGCCATTCGACAATTGGGGCATTTTTATCCGTATTTCGATTATGAATTGGGCTATGGCGTTCCTCAGATGACGAGATTATTTGAGGATTCCAGGATTCCCACACCTCCCCGCTATTCTGTATTTCATAGAAGCGATTCGGTCATTCTTGCTTTTGATACCACTTATTTGCGGACGGATAGTCTGAATTTTCCCAACGGACGAATGCTTTATTTCCATTTGGAGTCTTCAGAAGGCTATTTATATAGTCATCAGGGAGTGCGCATTCCCAACAAGACACAATTTTATTTTTTCCGGAGAATGAAAGGCATCAAAGGAACCTTAAGAATCTGGATGGGAGGGTATCTGTATGAAGAGGAGTTATAAATATAACGGACTATCAGTAAATTAATCCTGTTTTCATTCTTGTTCAGCCAATGCAATCATGAACCAGTTAGCTTCATTGATCAACTCTCTCTCTTTGAAATCCATCAAAACCCTGCTAGAGCAGGCCACAGGGAATGTAGAAGTTGAGAAAGAGATGCAACTTCAGGCCTTGATCCATTTGATAGCCTTGGGCATAGGGATTATTGGCGGACTGATGTTCATATCCATGATAGGGAAGTGGACATTGCTCGGCTTGAGTGCGATTGATATGTGGGGACATATTGGTCTCATTCTCTTGCTAGGAGGATTGGCTTATCAATTATGGATGCAGAAGCAGGTAGGATGGATTGGATTGAAAGCTTTGTTGGTATTCTTTGTTTTCATCCGATTGCTAGAGCTTGATAGTCAATTTATGCCATTTTTGGATCGGTGGCAATACGACATGAACAATATCGCTCTTGGGGGAGAACTCTTGTTGATGCTTGGGGATGGGGTGACTACTGTATTGGTGGTATATTTGATCCTGAGCCTCAATCATCCTGCGATCAAGGAATCCTTTCAGATATCCTCCACAACCAACAAAGTAGTTGACTTTATGATCTGCCTCTTCGTAGCTTGTATTCTCACAATCCGCTTTCTGGGTTGAAGATGGGTTCATGGATAGGTACTACCTTCAGATTCAGGATCAACTTATCGTCAGAATGAGGTTGCCGATTCTATGAAACCTGCCTTTATCTCCATAAGTTGATGGCACAAAACTTCTACACAAGGTTGATTTTATTTTTTCAGACCCTAAGAATCACCTACTTATGTCTCTCACAAGCACGCAAAGAATCTCGCAATTGCCGGATCTCGATTTGGTCGAAATGATCGCTTTTGCACATGAATATAAAGGCAATGCTGTAGCAGAAGCCATGATCGAATTTGAGCGACGAGAATTGGATGCTGACATTCACGAAACCCTATTGGCTGAAGTCCATGATCGCCGACATATGCGCAATCGGGATGCAGAGAAATATCACCGCCTGATATTTTGGTTACAGCGAAAGTTTAAGCGCTAGGAGAGCAGGGATTGGCCAATCTGGGAGTCATGACTGTTCATCCGTAGTCCTCCTCCGTGGGTAGGAAACCTTATTCACCTCCTTGAGGTTTGTATCTCGATTCCCGGAAGATGGTTTCATAATCTGTCCTGTTGCAGAGCGATTCCAGACTTACCTCTGGATGTCTGTCCATATAAGAGGAGACAATTTTCCACCCCATATATTCTCCGATCCTCGGAGCAGATTCTGTGGACAAGTCCGTTGTATAGGGTTTGTCTGAAAGAAAATCCCGGTGGAATTTAAAATCAATATCAAATAAGTTGGGAATAAGGTGCTTGTAGATCCGCTTCTCATAGACCTCTGCCCAATACATCTGAGGATAGGAATAAAAGAGGCGAACAGAATCAGGGGTATAAGGGAGCATCTCCTGGAGAAAATACTGTTTGATTCCGGCGCGAACCATCCCGTCCAATAGGGTTGGTTGCTTGCTTTTGTCCAGCGGCGAGACCATGCCTTCTGCAATCTCATGCATCATCATGACTGGGAGGGCTTCTGGCTGAAAGCGTTTCCTCATATATGAAGGAATATTGGGAGGGTAGTAAGGATAGGATTCTCCCAGAAAGTAATGCAGCCCAATGCTAAAAAATCCAGGAGTTGGCACAGCATAATCTGCAGTTCGATAATCCCCGCCAGGGACATAGCCGCTGACATGCGTTCGAAATGCCGGAAGCTGGATATCCGAAAAATCCCGTTCCAATCTTATCAGGGGAGCTTGAATCAGATCAACAATAGATTCTTCGTATGGAAATACTTGTCTGACAGTATCCAACAACTTCAGCATAGATGGCTCTGCTAGAATCCTCCCTAGTTCCGTAGCCAATAGACTATCTAATTCGGGAGGACGGAGTGACCTGCTGGCAGGAAATTGGTCCAAACCCATAAACTCATAGAAAAAATTGGCTTCTGAAGACAAATGTGTTTGATAGGCGTCAAAATGAGATCTTTGATTGGTTTGAATATCCTGCGCAGCCACATACATGAGACTGTCCAGACGAAGAAAATCCAGGGTCAACTCAAGTCCTTTTACATCACTATCGCGCACTTCCTTACATCCAAACAGAATCAAGGGGAGGAGCAAAATCAGCAGCAACCTTTTCGGTGTAAGTCTAGTCATTCGCATAATTGGGAAATACTCATTAATTCTTTTAGTTTCGCCACTTCTACTAAATCACATATACCATGCGAAAAATTCTACTAGTAATAGTCCTTTCTCTTGCAAGCTCCCTACTTTTTGCCCAAGAAGGTCTCAAAATTGGGTTGAGGTTCAGTCCGATTGTGGCCATCCCCAATGCTACAGATAGCAGCAGCAATGTTATTGAAGGATTGTCAGGCAAAGTGGGACTCTCCTACGGATTGATGATCAATTATGGAATCGCTGAGAATTTTGGCATCCATACCGGTGTCCACATTGTGTCAAAAGGATTTAACCGAACTGGTACAGTTACCCTGAGAGATACCCTGGGGACCGTCAATGCCACGCAGAATGTGAGAATGACAACCTTGGAAATTCCGCTGGCTGTCAAAGGTCGATCCAATGAGGTAGCGAATGGTGTCTACATCAGTGGACAATTTGGATTGTCAGCAGATATCTCTGTTGGCTATAAAAATGAATATACTGCCTATGATCCTGTTGACAAAGTCGCTGCACCATCAGGCACCAAGAATGGATCGAACCTGCTGAATCCTGTGAACTTTACCTTCATCTTTGGGCCAGGTGTACAGGTGGAAAAAGATTTTGGGACCATCAATGCAGGGATCATTTATCACAGAGGCCTGACCAATATGAACAACAAAGTAAATTTTGGCAATCAGGAAACCATCAAAATGAGCTACGTATCGCTTGATTTGGGGTATTTCTTCTAGGAAATTTCGTCCAGATTCAGTAAGAAAAAAATCCCATGTTTGGGGAGAAGTACAAAGATCCTTTGGGGCTTTGTACTTTTTTTTTGTCTGAAAAAAACAGCAAGTAGTTGAAAATGAAACTGTTCTTTATTATGGTCATTGAAGTGTTTAATTTTTGGTACAATTAATTTTGTATTTGTAGACAATGATGCGTATTGTTGTATGCAAATAGCTACAAATACATTTATTCTATAGTTACATGGCCAAAGTATTGATTATTGATGATGAAGAAGTAATCCGCTCCACCCTTGAGGAGATTCTTGAGTATGAGGATTACAAAGTAGAGACAGCAGCTGATGGGAAGGAAGGATTGGACAAAATCCTGAAAAACAGCTACAATGCTGTCATTTGTGACATCAAAATGCCCAAATTGAATGGATTGGAAGTATTGGTCAAGGCAATGGATGCCAAACCAGATACGCCATTTGTCATGATATCCGGGCATGGAGATATCGAGACTGCTGTGGAGGCGACAAAAAAAGGAGCGTATGACTTCATCGAAAAGCCACCAGACCTCAATCGACTCTTGCTCACCATCCGTAATGCGATTGAGAAAAAAGACCTGGTCGTAGAAACCAAAAAGCTGAAAAGAAAGATTTCTAAAACCCGAAAAATCATTGGAGAATCCCCAGTCATGGAGAAAATCCAGGAAACCATCTCTCGGGTAGCACCGACGGACGCTCGGGTGTTGGTAACAGGAAGCAATGGAACAGGGAAAGAACTTGTTGCGCGATGGATTCATGAAAAAAGCCCCCGTAGAGGAGCACCCATCGTCGAGGTGAACTGTGCGGCCATTCCATCAGAGCTGATTGAGAGTGAACTGTTTGGGCATGAAAAAGGGTCCTTTACGGGTGCCTATAAGCAGCGAATTGGAAAATTTGAGCAAGCCAATGGCGGAACCCTCTTTCTGGATGAAATCGGAGATATGAGTTTGTCCGCACAAGCCAAAGTCTTGCGGGCTCTCCAGGAGAACAAGATCACCAGAATCGGGAGTGATAAGCAGATCTCTGTGGATGTGCGGATTGTCTCTGCGACCAACAAAGATCTATTGGCAGAAATCGATAATAACAAATTCCGTGAAGACCTCTACCACCGCCTCAGTGTCATCTTGATCCATGTTCCTCCCTTGCGAGAGCGCCGGGAAGATATCCCCTTGATTGTGGCCTCTTTTATCAAGGAGATCAGCGCAGATTACGGGATGCCCAATCTCTCCATCACCCCAGAGGCCATGATAGAACTCCAGAAACTGGAATGGACGGGCAATGTTCGGGAACTTCATAACGTGATTGAGCGATTGGCAATCCTCTCCGATGGAACCATTCAGGATCAGGATGTCCTGGACTATGCGGTTCCCAAGAGAAAAAGAACCAAGAAAAATGGATTGTTTGATGAGTACGATAAGTTCCAAACCTTCAAAGATCATGTAGAGAAACAGTTTATTCTTCGTAAACTGGAACAGACTGGCTGGAATATTTCCAAAACTGCTGAACTCATGGATATTCAGAGAAGCCACCTGTACAACAAAATGGAAAAATTCGAAATCAAACGAGACGTTTAATAAGAGAATACGCTTGGCACCAAGATCTGCGAATGGATTGTCTCCATTCGCAGATTTTTGGTTTTTTGCCTCATGAGTATTTTGTTTCTTGCATCCCATGCGAATCAGTAGATCTACACAGGAAACATTGCAGAAGATCCTCAAAAGTCAGGGATATCAAATCCGATATGAGAAAGGCAACTTTCATGGAGGATACTGTCTGGTGATGCAAAAAAGGATGATTCTCATCAACAAATTTCACCCGCTTGAAAGTAAAATCAATGCTATGGCAGAGATCATTCGGGAATTGGAAATCGATGATTCCGAGCTCACAGATAGCCAGAAGAGAACCGTGAAACGCATCAAATCAGACGCTTCGTGAAGTTCTCCTTTCTTGGTACCGGTACCTCGCAAGGTGTACCAGTGATCGCCTGTCCATGCCCTGTATGCCACTCCTCAGACACCAAAGACAAAAGACTGAGGACATCGGGTTTGTTACAAACCGAACAGACAAGTCTTGTATTCGACACTGGGCCTGATTTTCGGCAACAAATGCTCCGCCATCAGGTGCTCCAGCTGGATGCTGTGGTTTTTACCCACGAACACAAAGATCATGTCGCTGGATTGGATGACGTTCGGTCCTACAACTTTCTTCAAAAGCGCGACATGCCCATTTTCGCTACGGAGGCAGTCCAGGACCGATTAAAACAAGAATTTTCATATGCCTTTGACCCGAAAGAATATCCAGGTGTTCCTCAGCTTCAGCTGAATACTGTTCAGCCAGGTCAAGCATTCATGGTGGGAGACATCGAATTGTTGCCCATTCCTGTGCGTCATCGAGACCTGGAAGTCATGGGGTATCGCGTAGAGAATTTCGCTTATGTGACTGATACCAATTATATTTCAGAAGCCTCACAATCTCTTTTGAAAGGATTGGATATCCTGGTATTAGATGCACTGAGGATAGAACCACATCATTCGCATTTTACGCTCTCCGAAGCCCTGGATATGATTGAGATCCTTCAGGCCCGTAAGGCCTATCTGATTCATATTAGTCATCTTATGGGAAAACACAGAGAGATCAGTCGGACACTTCCATCGCATGTCCAATTGGCCTATGATGGGCTGGAAGTGGAGCTAGAAGGCTAGAGACCGTTTAGGAATAAAGACGAGTTGAGCCTCTGGAGGGAAATTTTCTCTTATCCGGGACAAATGTGAGGTGTATATTGGCTTATGTGGGGACGAATATCCAAAGCCGCGGCACATCGGAAGAGGAGATCAGCCGGGAATCAGGATTGAATTCGATTATTTTTTTTGTTAAAAGCTCAGTAGAGCTGGAAATTCTTATTTTTGTTAGGGAATAAAACATCTCAACTTGTTGTCCAATAAAAGGCAGACCCAAACTGACGAGATTTTTGGCTAAACATCTTTTACTACTGACTATGAAGAAAGTTGTTGTCTTTATACTTGTTGGAGTTCTGACATCATTGGGGGCCATCGCCCAATCCAATGAAGGGACTGATTTCTGGATGGGATTCATGAATCATATTGATGAGAACATGAATAATAAGGTACTGATGCTGACTTCTCGATATGATGCTTCAGGAACGGTTTCCATCCCTCTTCAAAATTGGTCACAAGACTTTACCATTTCTGCCAATGAGGTGACCCTGATAGATATGCCCGCTTCAGCCGAAACCTTCAACTCTGAAATTGTTAGAAATACAGGGGTACATATCACCTCTGACCTTCCAATATCTGTTTATGCACACCAATATTTTGCCAGAAGATCTGAGGCTGCTTTGGTCTTGCCCGTTCAGTCGATTGGGCAAGACTATCTGATCATGAGTTATTTTGGGTTTGATGCCAACAATGGAGAGGCCTATCCTTCCGAATTCTTGATCATTGCGACAGAAGATGAAACTATGATTGAGATTACGGTATCTGACAGAACATTGAAGGGAAAGGTCGCAGGAACTACCTTCACAGTAGAACTTGATGAAGGAGAAAGTTATCAAGTGCAGGCAGGGGGAGGTGCTGCCTTTGATTTGACATCTAGCAAGGTGACATCGGATAAACCGATCGCCGTGTTTGGGGGAGCAAAGTGGAGTCAGGTATCGACTACCTGCTTCGCCAGAGATAATTTGTATGAACAAATGTACCCCGTTGAGACATGGGGGAAGAAATTTGCCCTGGTTCGTCATCAAGGAGCCACAACAGATCGAATTCGCATCATGGCTTCTGAGGACGATACACAAGTATTTCTTGCCGGAAATTTTCTGACAACTCTGAATGCTGGTGAATATGTGGAACGAACCTTCTCCTCAGCTTCCGCCTTCATAGAAGCCTATAAGCCTATCATGGTGGCGCAATATATTCAAGGGTCTGGCTGTAATGGTATTGCTTCCGGGAATGGAGATCCGTCCATGGTGCTATTGAATTCAGTAGAACAAACAAGGGACTCGGTCACGCTCTATTCCTCTCCTTTCGAAAATATAGTCGAAAACTATATCACCATCATAGTCAATTCCTTGAGTATCAATTCTGTTACCCTGGATGGGGCCCCTGTAACTGGTTTCACAGAAGTTACGGGAAATGATGAATATTCCTATGTAGGGGTCAAGGTAAGTGCAGGAAATCACTTTTTGACTGCTAGCGGATGTGGGCTGATTGCAACTGCTTATGGCTATGGGGAAATTGAATCCTATGCCTATTCCGGAGGGGCGAGCTTTCGAAGCATCAATGCCAATCCTATACCAGTAGGTGCTTGTCTGAATGATACTGTGATCTTTGATACAGGATTGCCAGATGATCGAGCTTTTGCGATTTGGGATTTTGGAGATGGGAGTGGCTCCAACCTACTGGCCCCCTCACATATCTACGACGCCTTGGGAACCTACCGTGTTCGATTGATTTTGACTGATATTTGCCTTAAAACCGTTGATACCATTGAGCAGGATCTGATTGTTACACTTCGGCAGCAAGTGTTCGCCGGGGAAGATCAGCGACTCTGCGAAGGAGCATCAGTCGAGTTGATTGCGACAGACTTGCCTGAGGCGACCTATACCTGGACGGGGCCACAAGACTATTTTTCTGAGGAGCAGTTCCCGACTATCCTGGACATGCAGCCCAATATGTCAGGAGAATACTCTGTCGTAGGAACGATTTCCGGTTGTTCTACCTATCCCAATGTGACAGAAGTATTTGTCAGACCTACCCCAGATCCCGAACTCAGAGAGGATACAAGCATTTGTGATGGTGGGCCCATCCTGCTAGAATCCCCTTATCTGTATGATCGCTATCAATGGGCATCGGGTTCATCCATGCCTTCTTTCCTGGTGACTGAACCCGGAGAATATATTTTGACGGTTACAGATGACCTCAATTGTATAGGTTCTGATACTGTTTCAATTGTAGCCTTTTGTCCTCCTCAGTTATTCGTGCCTACGGGTTTTACCCCCAACAATGATGGTTTCAATGACCTGTTTGCCTTTCGGGCCAGCTATATGATTCGCTTCGAAATTCAGGTATTCAATCGGTGGGGACAGATCGTATTTGCCACAGATAATCCAGATCAATATTGGGATGGGACATTGCCCGGAGGAAAATTGGCATCGGAAGGTGTTTATGTGTGGCAGGCGAATTTTGACTATGATGGCAGGGATGGATTCACCTATGTTCGCCGCCAATCAGGGACCATTACCCTTGTTCGATAGCAGATCTTTGGCTAAATTAATGATGTTAAGCCAATCATTTGTGTATGAAAAAATTGAGCAGCGACTGGTTTGTTGAGGGAATGTTGGACTTCGAGTACAAAAAGTATCTTCTCCTTGCCTATCTGAAACATGTAGCTCGGGAATTTGCGGAAGTACGATTATATCCTACCTTTTCTGATTTGATTCATCACTACAAGAATCTCACCACCTTTCAGAAAAACAAACAACAATTGTTTGATCAATTTCCCGGCAAAATCAGCGAGGAAGATTTCAAACAATTGCGTTTGGCTTTCGAACCAGACATCATTGATGGCCCCAATATGAAAGAAATTGAAGCCATCGTTGAGTATGCTATTCCCCAAATCCATCTTCAATTGAAGGAAGGAAAGGGAATTTATGAGTATATCGAAGAGCAGCTGAAAATCGAGCCGGTTGGCATTACCCCCTTGTATAAGCGCGAGGGCTACCTGTTGTTTCGCATATCGGATAAGAAGCAGGTTAAGGTATATGAATATCAGATTGTATTTTTTGAAAATACCGATGGCAACTATCACGGAATCTCTTTTCAGCATGTAGATACCTTAACTCATAGCCTTGCCAATACCTATGAAGCCATGAAACTTCATCTGATTCGACACTATACCAAACTCCCCAATCCTGCAACCTGGCTATTATATGCTGTCAAACCCTTCCCTGAAGAAGCATCTCTGCTGCCCATCGCCAAACGCAAGATGCTGTCCGTTATCAAAGGAGGCTAATACATCATCTCCCATTCAATCATATAAGAAGTAGCACCACAAAACCCAATAGCCAAAACAGCTGTAGGAGGAAGAAAAAAGATGTATGCAAAAAATAAGTGCCTGATTTTCAGGCAGTCTCTTAGTTTGACTTTGGCCAAAATGGGAATTCAAATTTCTTTCCCGTACACTTTTACCAGCTTAGGCGAGCTGGCCCCCAAAATTCGGTAAACTGGGGTGGATTTGTGAGTTGGGCTTAGAATTTTGGCAGCCCACCGGACCATCCGATTGGCGGTTTTTGCGCAACTTTTTGGCGGCAAAAAGTTGCAAAGAAATCTAAAAACAAAGGAAAATAAAAAACGTACAGTTGTGAAAAAATTTTCAATGAAAATTAATTAACATCACCCCAAAACAGCGAAGTTCATTAATTCAAA
>JBCCGK010000115.1:0-34983 GCA_039029315.1 Bacteroidota bacterium
TGCCTTGTCGAACTAAGAGACTGTTTGAAAATCTGTCACTTATTTTTTGTATGCGTCTTTTTTCCTCATTCTGCGGCTTTTTTTGTTCTCATAGCACCACTATGAGAACAAAAAAGAGCCTTGCCTGAGAAAAAAATACACCATGAAAATTCTCAGCACAGATTCCTAACCAGTCTCTAAGAGCTTTTTCGCAAACTGATTTTTGGAAACAGTTGACTTACTCTAACTTCTTTCCGAAAATGAAGATAACTTCTTCGGGATCATATTGATCCCGAAGTTTTTTTTGCATCAGTTTTCCTGAATCATAGTCAGTAATACTCAAGCTGGCGAGTTCCTTATAAGACGCACGTTTGGCCACCAATTCGAAAGCTTGATATCCATTTTTGAGATAGAACCTTTCTGTCTCTTCATCATCGGCACATCCCAATTTTTCCGGCTTATAAGCCTGGACGTGACGCGTTTGCGGGATGGAATCAGGGCAGAAAAATGCGTTACGTCTTCTGGGCAGAAAAACGCCTTCTAAAGTGAAGAATCTATCAGGTCCAATCTATAGACTTCCTGGATTAGGTAAGTAGGGGGACACAATTATTTGTGAGGGATATAGTGGGCATAGGGGAAATAATGGAGAAATCTTACCCATCAAGCCAGTATATCCCCTATTTCCCTTATACCCAAAATCAAAACTAATATTGTCCATCTACTTAAATAAGTCTTCCAACACCACTTCGCTTTGGACAAGTTCTCGACTGTATTCATTCTCTACAAGGCCGAAAGTTGTGATACATGTTACAAACATGTTCTTCCTCTTATTGGCATCCAATTGAGAAAAAAGGTGGACTTGATTCCGCAATTTTTTCGCCTGGGATTTATCAATCAGAAAGTCAGCTTTTGCAAATTTAATCTCACATACATTGACGATCCTGTCTGCGCGGTCAATGACCATATCAATTTGTGCACCTTGATGGCTGTCTTTTGCCTGCCAAGAGGAAACAGAGGACTCAATCGCTTCCAATTTTAATGCACGCTTGATTTGAGGAATATGTGCAAAACACACCCTTTCAAATGCCAATCCTGACCAACTCACCCATGATTGAGATCGAGTAATCGTGGCCCAGTTGTGATCAGAATTCTTCATTTGATCCTTCATGAATTTCAGGTAAAACAAAGTGAAATTGTCAATCAGTTTGTAATGCGCTTTCCCGCCTCTTTTTTGATAGAGGAAAACCTTCTGAACAAAACCGGATTCTTCCAGCTCGTTGAGATAATTTGTCAGGACACCACCACTAGGAAGGTTTGTTTTTTCGATCAGCTCCTTTCTTGTTAACCCTTTTTTTCTCGTCTCTAGCGCTTCCACAATGGAATAATGCCTTTCACTATTGTTAAAGAGTGAGCGAAAGAGGACCTGATATTCATCAACTAAAATTCCATCTTTACTAAAGCATGCCCGATTGATAAACTGTATGACACTTTCTCCTTTTCGGACAGCATCCAAGTAATAAGGAACGCCTCCTGTGGTCAAATACAATTGAGCAATGTCATACTTACTCCATCGAATCCCTTTTGCTTTCAAAAAAAGATCTACTTCATTCAAATTGAATTGGTTAAGTCTGATTTTTTCTGAAACGCGATTGTGCAGCCCTCCTTTGCTTTTGAGAACCTTTTTGATCATCCAAGAAGCTGCTGATCCACAGATGACACATACGATATCATGTCTTTTGGAACAGTAGGAATTCCAAAAATTTTCGAAAGCCATCAAAAACTTTGCCCTGGGGGTGTCAAACCAGGGCAACTCATCCAAAAAGATTACTTTTTTTTTCTGATCTTTCATGGAATCGATGAACCTTTCCAACATGTCAAAAGCAGTTTTCCATGAGAGGGGTTGATGGATAGCAGCCTCTGACCAGCCATATTTTGCAAGAGTAGAAGCAAAATGTTTGAGCTGATCCTCCATATTCCCATTATGGAGCCCTGCCACTTCAAATCGGATCTTCCCCTTAAAATATTCCCGGACCAAAAATGTTTTTCCCACTCTCCTCCTCCCATAAAGGGCAATAAGTTTAGATTCCGAACTGCTCAAACAGTGATGAAAGGTTTCTTTTTCAGGAATTCTGCCAATGAGCTTCATAAGCAAATGGGGTTATGTTTAGCCAAAATTACAATTTTTGATCAATAATGGCTAAATATAAATTTTTATAATTAGCCAAAAGTGAAATTTCTTAACAATAATGGCTAATTATAAACAGTTAAACTTCGAGAAGTTGACTGA
Organism: Bacteroidota bacterium; assembly: GCA_039029315.1. GTDB lineage: Bacteria > Bacteroidota > Bacteroidia > J057 > J057 > JBCCCJ01. The sequence goes on from JBCCGK010000115.1 coordinate 2,267, forward strand.
TAATCAGGGAAATAAAAAAACGGGAATTTATTATCGTCGTCTGCCAGTGGGACGTCTGCCTGCCATTTGTCTACCTTTGCGATAGGGAGGAAGCTCGCGTTTGAGATCCTTGACAAAATACATGTCTACGGCCCCTTTGTTTTTGACGGTGACAGTTCTGCGAGGTTCGACCTCGACATAGGATCGAACAAGATGATAGGTATTGGCAGAAATATTAATCTTTCCGGCTTCTCCACTGGTTTCCATTCTGCTGGCCAAATTGACCGAATCTCCCCATATGTCATACGCAAACTTCTTTTTGCCAATGACGCCTGCTACGACTGGCCCACTGTTGATGCCGACCCGGAGTTCCCATACTTCTTCTCCACGTCTCTTTTGCCGCCCGATGGTGCGATCCATATACTCCTGCATCTTCATGGCAGCTCCTACCGCATGAATGGCGTGATAAGGATCTGGATCTGGCAAGCCTGCCACTGCCATATAGGCATCTCCAATGGTTTTGATTTTTTCCAATCCAAATTCTTCAATGATTTTGTCAAATTCATTGAAAGCTTCCTCCAATTTGTTGAGTAATTGTTCCGGTTCGAGCTTGGAAGCGATACTGGTAAAGCCTTTGAAGTCTGTGAATAGAATGGTAACGTCCTTGTGGCGTACACTGACTACCTTGTTGTTGACTTTGAGTTCTTCTGCAATTTTGGACGGCAGAATATTGAGGAGGAGGTCATCTGATTTTTTCTTTTCAACTGATAATGCTTCATTTGCACGTTTTCTGGCCCGAGAGCGACGAATCTGACCCAACAAAATCAACAGGAGCATCAAGATGGCAGCTCCGCCTCCTACCCAATAGTTTCGCTGTTCTGCCTCCTGTCGGGCAATTTTCTCTTCACTGACCTCCAACTCACGATCTTTGGCCATGAGTTCTGCTTCTTTCATTTTGATTTCCGCTTCCTTGCGAGATTTTTCAATCTCCAGAAGCTCCTTTTGTGTGACCAGTACTTCCTGTGTCACCTTGACTTGTTCGAGGCTGTCCTGAATATCTTCCAATTGTTCTTGAAAAACCTCTAACTCCATTTTTGTGCTCTCATTGTTTTTGAGCAAGGTTTTGGTATTGGCAAGGTTATTTTCGACATCGAGGATGAGGGGGCGATTTTCTGCCTTTCGAGCGAAATCGAGCGCTTCAGTGAAAGATCGATAGGCTTTGCCGTATTGGCCCAATTTGGATTGAACCTCACCGACACTGTTTTTCGCTTGCGCCAACTCTGACCAGTTCTTGGCCTTGGCGGAGTAGATCACTGCATCCTGGTAATTCTGGAGGGCGATATGATTTTTGTTCAGCTTTTCATTGCTGATACCAAGTAGGCGCAAATCTTTGGCGATGCTGATATTGTAGCTGGCATCAGAAGAAACAAGTTGTTTTTTGAGATTGACAGCCTTTTGGAGATTTTCAGAAGCCTTGTTGTAATTATCCTGATTCATATAGATGAGACCAAGATTGCTATAGGACAGCACAACTCCTGATTTATACCGTAATTTTTGGGAAAGACTCAAGGCCTCATTTGCCAGGGTGATGGCTTCTGAAGGATGTTCGTTGAGGATATCCTTGGAGTACTTAATCAATTGAGACACTTTCTCAGAATTGTCTTCCATTTGATTCAAAGCAGACCGAATCTCATCAAGGGTTTCCCCATAACTATAGGAAAGAGTGGAAAAGAGGATTCCTATCAATAGACAGGAAGAAATAAGTTGCGGGATCATATGTCAGGCTAAAACTCAGAGACTACGTTGAATTCCATCTCCTTAAAATTGCGAAAGAATGGGGGAATAAGAAAGAGGAAGTCGTGGAATCTCATAAAAAGGAAGTGAATATTTCTTTGGTGCTCAGAAAAATCTGGCTTTGTGATGGATTTGTTGCAATTTAGTATCAAGAAATTAGAACAATAGACCAATATTTACTCAATGACAATGCCAAGAATGAGAATAGAGAGAGGGAAGAGATATTGGCTTCGAAATGGAGGAGAATACCCTTCTCCCGGATCTGTTCTTACTTGTGATGCACATTGGATCGTGAAACCGGATCATCTATGAACGAGGAGAAAATCATATCAGCCTTACAGCAATCCCCTTTGTTTTCAGTGCTTTCAAGGGAAAATCTGGAAAAAATTGCGCAACGAGCAAAAGTTCGGCAATTTTTTGCAGATGATGTGATCGTTTGGCAAGGGCAGCCCAGTACCACTTTATTCCTGATCATCAATGGAATTGTGGCGGTGAAGAGAGTCGTGCGAGAAAAGGAAAACATATTGGCCTATCTGATGCCCGGGAATAGTTTTGGAGAATTGGGAATCCTGGAAAATCAGGCAAGATCTGCAAGTGTAGTCGCCTTGAGCGAAGTAGATGCCCTGGTCATCAGAAGAGATGATTTTCTGTCCATTCTGCACCAGCACCCGATCGTAGCGATAGAACTGGCAAAAACACTTGGAAAATATCTGGTTCAGGCCAATCGTCGCATGAGCAACGAAACGTCCAAAACCCGACTCATTCTCCTTCTGAATACGGAGGAAAATGCTGGAGGAACAAGCTTTGGAACCTTGTTGGCTGAGCGTTTTGTTGAGGCGCAAGGGGCGTCAACAGTATATATGGAATATCCCAATCCCTGGCGTGCCCTGAATGGCTATCAACTGAATAAAGGAGCGACGGTCTATCATCACGGAGACGGCTATGACATTCTCTTGCCACCACCAGAGCCTTATCTCCCCAAAACCACCCGGATGACCTTGCTGATGGATAAGATGAAGGGAACTTATGAAAACATCGTCATCAAAATTCAGGGAGAAACAGACGAAGCCACTGATATGCTGCTGGAACATGCCAATCAGGTGATCATCATGGCACCTCCGACCAAAGAGGGGGTTCGCGATATGGAAATCACCCAAAAGGGCTTGAAAGGAAAAATTCGTCCCGAGGATACCAGTGTTATCACGGTCATCAATCGGCATAAGAGAGAGTATGAAAATCTGTTGGTGGAAGAGATCCCGGATGTCGATCTGCCTTTTATGCCCGATTTCCCGATGTTCCAGATTCCCGAGCGACTTAATACGGAGATTCCCAAACCCCTGGAAGCCGCTGTCCAAAACTCCTTGGAACGATTGGAGAGAACCAATAGCATAGGCATCTTTATTCCGACTACTGTAGATGTGGATCAACAAGTGGATACAGTCGTCTATCGGAGGAAGGCGATGGACTTCATGGCAGAGAGATTTGGAGGGGCAACCTGCAAAGAAGCCAATGGAGTTTGGCATAGCGAGCAACTTGGACTCGTTGGGGAAGTCATTTATATTGTGCATTCGTATATTACGAGAAGTGATTTGAACCGATATCTCGATGAAGTTGTGGACTTCATGAAAGGCTTGAAACACGAGCTCAAACAAGAGGCTATGGCGTTAGAGGTCAACAATAAGCTGACCTTGATCTAGGGAATTAGGAGGGGCTATTTCCCCATTTCCTATTTTTTCTATACCTTGTAGCCTAGGCATTTTTTCTGACTGAAGGTTTTACACTGGTGGACATTCTTGAGCGAATCATAGAACATCTCACAAGCGATGAAGTTCGACGCTTCAAGATCCTATCCAACCGTTTCAAAGCAGATGAAGAAAAGAAGGTATTAATCCTGTTTGATGCCATCCGAAATCCAGGCTTCAAAGAGGTCGAAGAGGAGGTCATCCTACAACTCTATGGCGCCTCTAATCCCAAGACCAAAAACAGTTATTACAGACTGAGGAACAAACTCCTGGCCAACCTGGAAAAAAGCCTTCTGTTTTACCATTCGAATTACAAGAACTCCATTGAATCCCTCAATCTGGTACAATTAGCCATCTTGTACAGAGAAAGAGGCTTGTTTCGTGAGGCATATCACAATCTCAAAAAAGCAGAAAAAGTAGCCACCAAACAGGACCAGTTCAATGTCCTGGAGGTGATCTATGATGAAATGGTCAAGTTAGTGGTGCATTTCGATTTGGAAATCGAGAAAGTCATCGAAAAACGCAAGGCCAACCAGAAGAAAATAGATCTTCTTCGAGCCAATAGTGAGGTGCTTGGAATTGTCACACAACAGCTTCGTCGGAGAAACTACTCGCGTAACAATCGAAGTACCTCTGTGATTGAAGCCCTGGATCAAATCAGGGAACAATTGGAAGAACACCAGGATATTTTTAAATCTCCTTCAGGCAAGATCATGATCATGAAGACTGTGCTGTCCAGTCTGATCCAGAAATCTGCCTATCTGGAAATCGCAGAATATACCAAGAAGATTTTCGCCCAATTTGAAGAGGAAGGAATATTCAAACAGGATACACACAATGTACGACTCATGCTCAGGATTTGGAGAATCAACTCCCTGCAAAAACTCCTGCGCCTACATGAGGCCCAACCGGAAATAGAGGCGTTTCGAGAAGATTTGTTGCGATACAAAAAACAGAACTTCAATGAGTTTGCCTACTATTATTATGCACCCAAGGTAATCAATCTCAAGTTGATGGGGCAGCTCAAAGCTGCTGAGAAGACCCTGAAGGAAGCCCTCGAAAACAAAGACATTTTTCAGCTAGGAACCCATGAATTGTTTTTGATGATCAACCTTACGGATCAATATTTTAGTCAACAGAAATATACGAATGCCCTGCAGACGATCCGGAGTATCTTGCAACATTCTCAGGTGTCCAAGCTGGATGAGGAACTTCGACTCTATGTTCATATCTTCCAGATTGTGAACTGGTATGAGGCAGGTATGCATCCACAGGCCAAGAATGGCTATCGCTCCATCAAAAAATCATTCAAAAAACTGCTCAAAGAAGATTTTTATGCCAAAGCGCGACGCTTCCTGGAGATCATTATCCGAATGAATACAGCTGCCCAGGAAGGCAAGCGTGTATTTCTGAAGGCTGCCTTGAAGCAATTCATGGAAACTTTTCCGCCTTCAGAGATTGGCAGCAATGAAATCATTCGGTACGAAACCTATCTTGAATCCAAAGTCACAGAAGGACGGTCCTATTACGAGCTCTTTTGCGAGGAGGTGCGCGGGCACCTGAAGGAGCCCTCAACATAGAAAAAAATCATCTCAAAAGCAGTACCAAACACAGATATGCTTGGCTCGCGTTCGCTCCAATTCATGTAATAGAGGAGACTGAATAGAAAGTTTTGCTTCCTTCCAACTTGTTTTCACTCTCAATAGATCTGTCCTGATCGTGTGGTCGGCAATGGTAGAAGAATTCTTTTGCCCGGAAATTCTTCCCAATAATTACGAGAACGCTAGATCACAAAAAATTAAACCTTAGGAACAGTCAAAAAACAACTATGTGCTTTTGCTTGATTTTTTGCACCATCTCAGCGTCAGAAAAAAGCTCGATTGGCCCGCCAAACTCATTTTTTCTTCCTTGATCTGGCGCAAATCTCGCCGCAAAAGTTACATCTTGTTTTTTTCCTGTTCCTTAAGCTTGAAATCCTGCCTGCAATCCTTTATTTTGGCTCGCTAATTAGAATTAGTCTAATTAAAAATAGATCTTTTCTAAGAACACATCCTTTTACAAAGATGAATCGCATCAGAAAATCGATTGAGTAGCCCAACTACACTTAGACCTTGACATACAAACATAACAATTATGAATCGATATCTATTGGCAATTCTCCTGCTTCTGCCACTGTTTATTGCAGCTCAGGATTCCAACATTTTCCATGACAGATCCTATTGGGAAAGTGCTCCAGATGTAAATGATGTCAAATCAGAGATCAAAAAAGGGAATGATCCTGTCGCACTAACACCAAGCGCATTTGACGCCATTACTTATGCTATCCTGGCCAACGCTCCGCTTGAGACGATCAGCTACCTGCTTTCGATCAAAGGAAACGGAGTTGATAAGATGACGCACGACAAACGGAATTACTTGATGTGGGCAGCCTACAAAGGCAATATTGAATTGATGCAGCTGCTCATAGACATGAAATCGCAAACAGATATCATCGATGATCATGGTTATAATCTGATGACCTTTGCAGCGGTTGCGGGTATGGAAGATACAGGGGTATATGATCTCCTGCTGGCCAATGGTGCCAAAGTAACAGACAGTAACCGATCTGGGGCAAATGCACTGTTGTTGCTTTCCCCCAATTTGAAGGACCAGAGCCTGATCAGCTACTTCAAGGAGAAAGGGTTAGATATTCATACCAAGGATCATGATGGCAATGGCATGTTTCACTATGCTGCAAGAAAGGGAAATATTGAAACTTTGCAGATGTTGATCGAGATGGGGCTCGATTATTCCACAAAAAGCACAAAAGGAGAAAATGCAATCACATTTGCAAGTGCGGGTTCGAGAGGTCATGTCAATTCTGTAGATGTCTATGAATTTTTGGAAGATTTGGGCCTGGAAGTAAATGTGGTGACCACAGAAGGCGAAAGTCCTTTGCACAATATCGCCTATCGAGCAAAGGATAGAGAGGTTCTGAGCTATTTCCTGGAAAAAGGTGTTGATCCCAATCAAGTAGATGAAGAAGGCAATACTGCATTCCTGAATGCGATGAGAGGCAACAATATGGCCATGGCCGAACTTTTGCAGCCACATGTGACTGATATCAACCATCGCAATAAAGATGGATACTCTGCTCTGACCTATGCAGTGATGCGTAATTCTGAGGATGGATTCGGTATCCTGCTGGCCGCAGGAGCTGACATCAAAGTATTAGACAACAAGGACCGCAATCTGGTTTACCACATGTTCAATGCTTTTAATGAAAGAAGCAAGAAAGTTTTCCAGGAGTTTTTGACTCAAGCAAAAAAACATGAACTGAATCTCACTCCAAGTTATGAAGGTGGCAATACACTCGCTCATCTGGCTGTAAAGAAGGAACAAGCATTTCTTCTGAAACAGGCCCTGGACCTGGGAGTAGAAATCAACCAGAAAAATGAAGAAGGTTTGACGCCTTTGCATCTGGCAGCCATGCAAGCCAAAAACAAAGAGATCCTCACTGTCATGCTCAAACATGGTGCAGACAAATCGATTCTGACCGATTTTGATGAAAGTGCCTTCGATTTAGCCAGTGAAAATGAGGTATTAAGCAACAGCGGGATAGATCTGGATTTTTTGAAGGCCGATTCAGGGGAATAAATAGAAATCAACTCATCAAATATGACAAAAATTCCTAGCTATATATTATTGATTGGATTGGCTATTTGTAGCTCCTTTACAAGCTCGCCTTCAGAAGATCCAAGCGCCTCCAAGTACAAATGCCTGATCCAGCTGTCCAACTATACTGGTGAAGGTCCCTACATTGTTGTGTCAGTTCTGGATGGAGATCAACAATATCTTGGCAGCGTGCAAGTGCTTGGAGAGGATGAAGAATGGTACGAAGACATCACAGAATGGTGGAAGTATATGGAAGAAAGCAAGCCTGAAATTGATGCAATTACCCGCCCCAGTATTCCCGCTGGTTCACGGGCAGTTTTTGTATTGACAATCAAGGACGAATGGATAGATGCAGGGAATCACATCAGATTTGAAACAGCTGTAGAAGATCAGAAATATGTAAAGGATGATATACTGTTACCACTGACTTCCGAAACCTTGAATGGGAAATTTGAAGGAAGCGGATACATTAGATATATAAGACTCATTCCCAACAAATAGACGGCTTATGCTGGCAAAGGTATGGAGATATAGCCATTTTGTATTGGCCCTGTCTTCGGGTGTTTTCGTTTTATTGGCGGCGGTCACAGGAGCGATCCTGGCATTCGAGCCTATCGAAACGAATATGCAGCCTTTCTATCGGGGGGAACTATCCGAGATTTCCCTGGCACAGCTCATAGATTCCCTGGGAAGTCATTATGATGAAATTCTGGAGCTGGAAATAGACGAAAATGAATTTCTCAGAGTCTCAGTCATTAGTATGGAAGAAGATCTGGATGGAGATTTTTATGTAGATCCTAGAACTGGACGAAAGATTGGGGACCTTCCACAAAAACGACCTCTCTATGAATTCCTTACCAATTTGCATCGTTCCCTCTTTCTCAAAACTCCGGGAAGGATCTTCATCGGCATCACCTCTTTTCTGCTCTTTTTGATCAGTATCACAGGGTTTTTGCTCTTTCTCCAACGGCAAAAAGGGCTTCGAAGGTTTTTTGATACAATTGTCAAGGAAGACTTCGCCCAATTTTACCATGTGATCCTGAGCAGATGGATGTTGATTCCCATTATCATCATTTCCCTCAGTGGTGTCTACTTATCCTTTTTGCGCTTTGAGATTATCCCTGAAAAGCCCCCGGAACTCATCCATTCTTTTCCCCTACAGGATGAAGAGACAGGCTTGCGGTTTTCTGATTTTCCCATCTTTCAGGAGACGATGTTGGCGGAAGTACGGAAACTGGAGTTTCCTTTTTCCCCTGATGTAGAAGACTTCTTTATTCTCAGTCTGCAGGAACAACAACTACACATCAATCAGAAAGATGGCACCATCGTCGAGGAACTGAGCTATCCCATGATCAACCGGATCTCCACCTTGAGTTTGCAACTTCATACTGGTGCGGGCAGTATTATTTGGTCGATTGTGCTGTTCCTGGCTTCTATCAATATTCTCTTTTTCCTTTATTCGGGATACTTGATTTCTTTCAGGCGCTTGAGAGCCAGAGTTCGGAATCAAATTCATCCGAATGAGGCAGAAATCGTGATTTTGTACGGGTCAGAAAATGGGAGCACACGAGAATTTGCCAGTATCCTTCAAAAGGCATTGTTGGGCATTGGCAAATCTGTTTATCTGGATGAACTCAATGCCTATCGCAGCTTTGACCGCATGTGGGAATGCATCATTCTTACTTCAACCTATGGAGATGGAGACCCGCCTTCGAATGCAAACCGGTTTCTAGCGCTCTTTGCCCAAACCCCTCTAGCGCATCCTGTCAACTGCTCCATTGTAGGCTTTGGCTCTCTGGCCTATGAGCATTATTGCCAATTTGCACTGGATGTTCATGCAGCCCTCTCTCAACATGATCATTGTATCCTTCAACATGCACCGTATCTGATCCACAACAAGTCCTATGCAAGTTTTCACTCATGGATCGAGACTTGGAGTCAGGAACGAGGGTTTGAGCTAAACATTCCAACCGAGAGAAAAGTCCCAATCATCAAGTCCAATGACTTTGAAGTCCTGGACAAACAAATCGCAGATGATTCTGTTTCAGACACCTTTGTTCTCACCCTGAAATCCAGAAAGAAGAACTTCTATTCCGGGGATTTGCTAGCCATCTATCCGCCCGGTGATCCTGTAGAAAGACTATATAGCATTGCCAAAATCGACAAGAACAGCATCCTGCTTTGTGTCAAAAGACATGAGATGGGGCTATGTTCCAATTATCTATATGATCTGTACCCACAATCGATCCTGGAAGGCCAGATCAGGAAAAATGGCGAATTCTATTTCCCCTCACACAGCAAAAGCGTTTGTCTCATTGCCAATGGCACAGGGATCGCTCCCTTCCTCGGTATGATCCTTGAGCAAAACAATGGAACGGAGGTTTCTCTCTATTGGGGTGGAAAAACAAGCAAAGTCTACGAATTATATAAACCCTATGTCGACAAAGCCTTGCAACAAGGGAAACTTAGTCAGTGTAAAACGGTTTTTTCTCAGGGCGATCATGCTGCTGAGTATGTTCAGGATATCATATCTGAGGACGGGGAAAAGATCATTGATCAACTGTATCTGGGAGGAACAATTATGATCTGCGGCTCCATTGCCATGCAACAGGAAGTATGCGAGATGTTGGATATTCTGACATTGAAGCATTTCCATCTCAAGCTGAGCCATTTTGAGCAAAAGGGTCAAATCTTGACGGATTGCTATTAGGCAGGATGATCAATCTTGAACAAGTTTGATTGAGAATAGGTAGCAGAAACACAAATAATTTCGAAAACAAGCAATAAAAACGATTAATGATACAAACATGAGTATAGTTCTACTGTTTACTGGTTGCTTCTTGCTATATGGGAAATCCAAATACTTCCCGGAACATTTGGCACAGATTGGCAATCGCATCAAACAACATCCACACATCAGCCGTTTGGCAGCTTATGCACTATTTCTCCTGTCGATCTTCTTGATGGTCAATCAGCTGGGTTGGTCCACGGCCCTGGTCGTTTTTTTTACAGCCCTGAGTTTGGCTTATGGCTTATTGGTGATCGTGCTGCCACTCCATAAGAGTTTTGCCTATTTGATTACGGGTCTTTGTGTGATGACCATTATTCTGGAAATGATTTTATGAACATATGCCTGCACAAAAAAAATATCTATCCTCTCCGGAACAGCGAGTCCTCAAGATCACAGCTGGCCTTATTGGTGGCTTCCTTGTGACCATCCTGTTTCATAATGCCCTGGGCAGTATGTTAACAGAAAAAGCAAGCTTGATCATTACCTCTGCTTATTCCTCCTTTTTGATTTGGACAGCATGTCTGGTTTTTGCTTTCATGGCAAAAAATGGATGGAAAATATGGGCCATATACGGTCTCATCATGCTTGTATTTCTAGCCATCATTTATCTCCCATAGACTCATCCGACCATATGAAACTCAAAGCTTTACCACCACGCTTGTACAATGCGATCTTCCACACACATACGGTGTCAGGGATTGTCATCGGGTTTGCCTTGTTTGTTATCTTCTATGCAGGTGCCATTGCCTTGTTTATGGGAGAAATGTATCGATGGGAGAACCCAATGGCACGATTCGAGACGGTTGAGGATGTAGATTACGATAAGGTTGTTCAAGCTATAGAAGAACATGTAGATCGTTTCGCCATCAACAAACAGTTCAGCATCATCCCACCAGACAGACATAATCCTCTGGTTATGTTTTATGGCAGCCTGGAAACTGAAGATGGCACGACTGAACGGTTCAGCACCTATGTGCATCCGATAAGCTATGAAGTAACTCCCTTCAAGGAACCAACAACCCACATGGGTCGAACTCTGTATGAGCTGCACTTTTTCCATCAAATTCCGGTCATTGGACTATATCTGGCAGGATTTGTTTCTTTCTTTTTTCTCTTTGCCATCATTACCGGGATTCTCATCCACTGGAAAAATCTTGTCAATAAGTTTTATGCCTTTACGGTTCAGGGGAAATGGAAGCAAATCTGGACAAATGGACATACTGTGCTCGGTATTATTAGCTTGCCTTTCCAAACCATATATGCTGTAACAGGTGCCCTTCTTGGTCTTTCTCTCCTCTTATTGGCTCCCAGTGCTTTTCTCCTGTTCAATGGAGACACAAACGAAATCATCAAAACTGTTCGGCCGGATCTATCCCGAACCTATGATGAAAAAGCGAAGGATCTTGGAGAACCTTACCGATTTAATGATATATATGAGCAGATTACGACCTCTTATCCAAATCATGAGGTGAAGGTAATGTTTACACAAAATTACGGGAAAGAAGATGGAACTATCTCCGTACGAATAGATGATTACGAAGGCATTACTGGTGATGGAACCTTTGTGTTTCAGAGTATAGATGGGGCATTACTTTTTTCCGAGACTCCCTATGATAAACCCTATTCCATAGGGGCCTACCCTGTCCTGATCAAATTGCATTATGCAACCTTTGGAGGGGTATTCTTGAAAATCATCTATTTCATCCTCGCCATGCTGACCTGCTATATCATCTCCAGTGGCGTGATGATTTGGCGAACAGCAAGAGATAATCCAAGATACACCGATAAACAAAGACGATTCCATCATCGGGTCACCAAAGTCTATCTGGCCATTACCCTCGGTATGTTTCCAGCTGTGGCCTTGATTTTTTTGGCAAACAAACTGGTTCCCACGGACTGGGCAGACAGAACCCTTTATGTCAATGGAACCTTCTTCATTGGATGGCTCCTGCTTTCGCTCATAGGATTACGCTGGAATGATCTTCATCAGCTCAATCGAAACTATCTGTTGATCGGAGGACTCCTGGGCTTGATGATCCCCATCGTCAATGGAGCTGTCACAGGAGACTGGATATGGAATACATTACTCTATGGGCAGTACTATGTTTTCAGTGTGGATCTCACCTGGCTCATCATCGCTCAGGCCGCTCTGATCTTAGGTCTCCGGATTCTTCCCAAGCGACTTGCGAAATCCCAACAAGAGCTAGTTGAACAGGAAACGCTGCCCGAAGTAGAGTCAAGAATCCCTGTTGCCAAGCTATAAATAACCAAGAGGCAAGAGGTCATAAGATCCACCAAATAAAAAAATAACGATACCCTAGAGGTAGAAGCTATGCCGAAGATAAGGCATGATTTATTTGAAGTGTTAAATAACCCAAGAGCATATTGCTAATGGGATTGAGAGAAACAGACAATTTTGAATAAGCTTCTTTGACCATCTTATGCTCAAAGAATCATTTGTATACACCTATCTATCAGCTCCTTATCAGAGCTTTCCGCTCAACAATTAACCAAAATAACTCCCTGCATTAACCAATTTTAGGTATTGAGTAAACCGCATAAATTCTGAACATTTGCAGCATGTTTACCTACCTATCTCTCCTCAGATCTTTAGGCCTCGGAATAAGTTTATTGTTCAGTCTGATTGTTTATGGTCAGACAAATGGTGTAAATCAAACCCTTAGAGGGATCATATTTGATCAATCTACCCACCAGGGACTTGAAGGAGCAAGCGTGCAAATCCTTCACACCAATCCAGTATTGGGAGGAATTTCTGATCAAACAGGGAGCTTTGTCATCGAAGGGGTTCCTGTCGGGCGCTATGAAATCCAAATCAGCTACATTGGCTATAAGACGCAACGGAAAAGCAGTATTCTGCTTAGCTCTGGACAGGAAACTGTCCTGGAAATTGGATTGGTAGAGCAGGTGGTACAAGGGGATGTCGTCCTCATAGAATCAGATCAACGAAAAGTAACCAATGAAGCCGCTTTGGTCAGTGCTCGCTCTTTCTCTGTGGAGGAGCTTCGCAGAATTCCTGGCGGTATCGATGATCCTGCAAGGATGGCAGTGAAATTCCCAGGCATTTCTCCCAATCCTGATGCCTTGAGCAATGAACTCAATGTGAGAGGGAATAGTTCCAGATCTGTCATCTGGCGTTTGGAGGGAGTAGATATTTACAATCCCAATCATTTTGCAAGAGTTGGTGGAACAGGGGGGAGTGTCACCTTGTTCAGTCAACAACTCCTAACCAACACAGACTTCTTCTCAGGCGCTTTCCCTGCCGATTATGGCAATTCTCTTGGCGCAGTATTCGATGCACGCTTTCGAAATGGCAATACCCAAAAAAGACAACATGCCTTTCAACTGAGTTTCCTTGGGCTAGACGCCTCCACTGAAGGCCCCATCTCATCTTCCGGCAACAATTCATATCTGGTCAACTATCGCTATTCAACCACCGGAATCATCAAGGAGTTCGTAGATGTTGGCATTGCTATTCCCACCTACCAGGATCTTTCCTTTAAGCTTCATTTTCAATTGCCCAATTCAGGAAGCCTGAATGTTTTTGGGATTGGAGGAATCAGTCAGGCATTGATCACACCTGTTCTTGATACTGCCAGATGGACAGAGGAAGCTGGCCTGGATCAAGGAAGAACAGACAGAACGACCACTGGTACAGTAGGCATGACCTATTCACAATCCCTTGGATCTAAAAGTTATTTTCAAACAGCACTTATTGGAACCGGGCTGAAGTATTTTCGGGAAATCTATTTCCAAAATCGCGACCTGATTACAGCAGATACCACGAATAAGTCTCTTGATTTTGAGTACCGACTTTCCTGGTCCACTTATATCAACCACAAATTTGGGCCCCGGCATACACATCGGACAGGAATCACAGCACATGGCCTGCTGTCCAATGTTTTCCTGGCACGTCCGGATAATATTTTTGATGTCGATCCGGGAGGCAATCTGAACGATACCTTGCGTCAAGGGCGTGGGCAATCTTTGCTTGTCAATGCATATTCACGCTCACAGTTTGCTCTCAACAATCAATGGCAAGTCAATGTTGGTTTGCACCTGATGTATCTCCATCTCACGGGAGAAGTTTCTGTAGAGCCTCGTCTGGGAATCCGATATCAGATGACCCCCCGTCAATCTTTTTCCTTTGGATATGGCCTTCATAGCCAGATGGAGCCCTTCTATACCTATATCGTGCAGCAACAGGACCAACAGGGTGCATTGTCCCGAATCAATGATCAACTCAGGTTCAATAAGGCACACCACTTTGTCCTGTCATATAGATACCAGGCAAGTGAACGATTACGGCTTGGTGTCGAAGCCTATTATCAGGCTCAATTCAACATGGTCGTAGCCAAAGACTTGCCGATTTCCCGAGTTGGCGGGGAGGATTTTTTCTTTGAGACCTTTGACCTGGATAATGGGGGAACAGGCCGGAATATGGGCATTGAACTCGCTTTGGAACGCAATTTCTCCGGAGGCTACTACTTTTTGATCAATGGGTCTTTCTTTGATGCGACCTACACCCCAAATGATCAAATCACTCGTCCTTCCAGATTCAATACGGGGATGGTTGGAAATGGGATCATCGGGAAAGAGTGGAAACTTGGTAAAAAACAAAGAACATCCAATCTTCTCAATGTCAATATAGCTGCCTCCTATACCGGTCCTCAGTATTACACCCCGCTTAACATCCCACTGATTTTGGAGGAAGGTATTTTTCAAACGGATTATCTCAATCCCAACTCGGCTATCCAGAATCCACTCTTTCTCCTGGATGCATCGATTGTCTATCAGCGCAACTTGCTAAAGAGAAGTTCTCAATTAACACTCCAGGTCCGTAATCTTCTCAACCAACGCCCTTTGCTTCGACAAACATTTGATCGGGAAAGAGGAGAATCTGTTGATATCTATGGTGCAGGAATCATACCTGTCTTCACCTGGAAAATTCAATTGTGAGGGGTAGGTCAGATCACCTCAAAGATAGGATATTGAGATGCATGATCATCGATCAAACCAGGACAAATTCTTTTCGGCTAACACTATTTTGCACCTGCCGTGCACAGAGACTCCTGAGGTTGAAACTTCCGTCTCTTAGCATGGAGTCAACAAGTATTTCAATTCATAACTTTCAGGTATCAGATCCTACCCCAAAAAGTATTTCTGCTTATCAGGAATCCTGAATACCTTTCGCTATGCATTCGATTCCACATATCTTCCATTATGGAGAGCACAGACTCACAATAGAGATAGCTCTATCACTTTGCTCGGGAGAAACAAAGGGCGTGCTGACTTCTTCTGCGATTCAACGGATTGATGCTTCAAGAGCAGCAGTAGATGAAATCGTGGACAGGCAGCTTACAGTCTATGGCATCAATACCGGGTTTGGTTCTTTGTGTACAACCCGCATTTCCGGAGACCAGGTTCGACAACTTCAACACAATATTCTAAAAAGCCACAGTGTTGGGACAGGACCTCCTATCCCACTTGAGATTGCCAAAATGATGCTGATCCTCAAGGTACAGTCGCTGTCTTATGGTTACTCCGGAATATGTCTGACAACACTCGAACGGATACTCTGGCATATTGAGCAAGAAATTATTCCACTGGTTCCCAGCCAGGGCTCGGTAGGAGCATCCGGAGATTTGGCCCCCTTGTCGCACCTCTTTCTTCCTTTGATAGGGGGTGGAAAATGCTGGTACAAAGACAAGTGGACAGATACAGCAGAGATCTTGAAGCAAGAAGGCAAGGAGCCACTAAGCCTGGATTCGAAAGAAGGCTTGGCCCTCATCAACGGCACCCAATTTATGGCTGCTTTTGGGGTGAACATTGTGGATCGCTTGTTCAACTGCTTGCAACATGCTGATATCATCAGTGCTATGATGATCGAAGCTTTGCTTGGGTCCCGGAATCCATTTCAACCCGAACTTCACAACCTGCGTCCCTATGGAGGAAATCAGGAAGTAGCAAGGCGGATTTTTCGTTTGCTGGACAATTCTGAGATTCTCCATTCTCATCTCAATTGTGGAAAAGTCCAGGACCCATATTCCTTGCGCTGCATCCCACAGGTACACGGTGCCTCTCGCAATGCCTGGCAACATCTTCGGGAGATGATCGAAGTTGAGCTGAATTCTGTAACAGATAATCCACTCATCTTCAGTGCAGATCATACCATCAGCGGAGGGAACTTCCACGGACAACCCATCGCATTGCCGATGGATTATGCAACGCTTGCCGCAGCAGAAATTGGCAATATCTCGGATAGACGCATCTATCTGTCCTTGTTGGGTGAATCAGAAGGTCTGCCGAAACTTCTCATGAAACATACCGGACTCAACTCAGGATTCATGTTGGTTCAGTATACTTCAGCTGCTTTGGTGAGTGAAAACAAAAGCTTGTGTTATCCTGCCAGCGCTGATAGCATTCCGACATCTCTCGGACAAGAAGACCATGTAAGTATGGGGGCGATTAGTGGAAGGAAAGCATTGCAAGTCATTGAAAATGTAGAACGCATCCTTGCCATCGAACTTCTCTGTGCGTCTCAAGCTTTCGACTACAGGAGGCCTCTGAAATCTTCGTCTGCACTTGAGGCATGCCATCATCACATTCGACAACATATCGACCATGTAGAGGAGGACCGAGTCTTCTCCGACGATATAGATCTTGCCTATAAGATTATTCAGGGGAAAATGCTCAGAAAATTGACAGAACCCTTTTTGTCCCATCAACCCTCAGGTGAAACGTCATGAAAGAAGGATTAATTGGCCCATTTCGCCAGCTCCTGCCCCTGGCGGATCTTCCACTCAATGGCCCAATCAGAGATGATGAGTTGGACATTCTATCCGAGGCTGGCATGTGGATACAGGATGGACATATTAAGAAGATTGGGGTTTTCGACAGGATGCGAACCCAATTGCCCGAAGACAAGATTCTCTTGCTAGAGGAAGATTATGTTGGGGTGCCTGGGCTGGTAGATGCGCATACCCATATCTGTTATGCAGGGTCAAGAGCCAAAGATTATGCGATGCGGGTCGGAGGCAAAACCTATCTGGAGATTGCGCGAGAAGGAGGTGGGATCTGGAGCAGTGTGCAACAGACACGTGCCGCTAGCCTGGAAGCATTGAAAGTGGGGATTGGGGGGCGCTTACACAGACACGCCAGTGAAGGTGTCACCACCTGTGAGATCAAAAGTGGCTATGGCTTGACCGTCGCTTCAGAACTGAATATGTTGCGGGCCATCCAACAAGTAGATGCAGAACAACCCATAGATGTGATCTCTACCTGTCTGGCTGCACATATTCCTCCAAAAGACTTCGATGGAGATGGCGGAGCATATCTGGATCATCTGCTGGCAGAACTGTTGCCTGTGATTCAACAGGAGCAGCTCAGTCGCCGGATAGATATCTTCATCGAAGAAGGGGCTTTCAATGAAGAAGAGTCAAGCAGCTACCTGCTTGCCGCCAAACAGATGGGATTCTCCTTGACGGTACATGCTGATCAGTTTCATCCAGGGGGGAGCGAGGTAGCAGTGAAGGTAGGGGCTGTGAGTGCCGATCATCTGGAGGCTGTGGAAGAGGAGGAAATCAAATTGTTGAGTCGACATCCGATTGTATCTGTTGCGCTGCCAGGAGCGTCTCTCGGCTTGGGAGAACCGTATGCTCCTGTCAGGAGATTGTTGGATGCAGGTGCCTGTGTAGCGATTGCCAGTGATTGGAATCCCGGTTCGGCACCGATGGGAGATCTGTTGTTGCAGGCAGCTGTATTGGGAGCCGCCGAGCACCTCTCCTTGGCCGAAACATTTGCTGCGATTACCTATCGCGCTGCTGCCGCTCTGGAATTGCAGGATCGAGGACAGTTAAAGGAGGGAATGTTGGCAGATCTCCTGGCATTTCCTTGTTCAGATTATCGAGACATCTTTTATTATCAGGGAAAACTCAAGCCCGCCAAGGTATGGAAAAAGGGAGTACTCGTATCATGAAAACCCTTCGCTTCGAAGGGGTCTGGTATCAGGACAAGTGGGTCTCTCCAGCATTTGTAAATCTGGATATGTCCGGGAATGTCTTGTCCATCGATTCGGAACAGCCGTTCTTGAGTAAACCTGAATCTGTTGCAGGGTATGCTGTACCTGCTATTCCCAATGCGCATTCTCATGCCTTTCAATATGCCATGGCTGGTCTTGCCGAGATCCATCCAGCAGGTTCAGGCCAGGATGATTTCTGGAGCTGGCGGGAGGCGATGTATGCACTGGCCTTGAAACTGAATCCTGAACAGATGGAAGCCATTGCGAGCATGTTGTATGCCGAAATGCTGCGTCATGGCTATACGCATGTGGTAGAGTTCCACTATCTGCATCATGATGTCAATGGAATGGCCTACGCCAATCTCGCTGAAATGGGAGAGCGATTAATATCGGCGGCAAAAAGAGCAGGCATTCGTGTTACTCTGGTTCCCATTTTGTATCAACTAGGAGGATTTGGACAAGCAGCAACAGAGCGACAACGGAGGTTCCTTACAGCAGATTTAGATAGTTATTTCCGTTTGTTGGCGAGGAGTGCGAAGGCCTGTCAGCAATATTGGTTTGCACAGCTGGGAAGTGGTGTGCATTCTTTGCGTGCTGTTGCGCCGGAAATCGTAGAGCGATTGTATACCGACCTGGATGAAAAAACGCCCTTCCACCTTCACATCGCTGAACAAAAAAAGGAAGTAACAGATTGTCTGGACTATCTGGGATGTAGACCTGTTGAATGGTTACTAGATCATGTGAACCTCACTGATCAGGTGCATTTGGTGCATTGTACGCATGTGACAGATGCCGAAGTTCGAGGGGTTGCACAAGGTGGTGCGCATGTGGTGCTCTGTCCCAGCACAGAAGGCAATCTGGGGGACGGCCTCTTTCCATTGGGAAAATTTCTGCAAGCAGGAGGGAAATGGAGCATCGGGACTGACAGTCATGTCGGTCTGAATCCTTATGAAGAATTGCGCTTGTTGGACTATGGACAGCGATTGACGACACATACACGGACGTCCTATCTGGCTCGGGGGAACAGCCTGGATAGCGGGCAGGCAGCCATAGAGATGGCCTTGGAAGGTGGGGCGGCAGCGGCGGGAAGCGATCGAGCAGGCTTTGAGATCGGACAGGCATTCGATGCGGTCGTGTTTCGAGCTGATGCGCCTCTGATCGCGTCTGCCTCAAAGGACTCTCTGCTCTCGCGTATGGTCTACGCTTCTGACGTATCCATGCAACTAGGAACACTTGTGGCAGGTGTCTGGAAAGTAAAGGATGGCCGCCATGTAGCGGGAGATCATATCAGGCAACAATTCATATCCGTAATGCAAAATTTGTAGGGGCGATCGGCAGAGCGCCCACATGATCTGCCAATGAAGGACATGAACAGAAGCGATGAATTGCGCGGCGTGAGCTGTCTGCAGGAGGAGTCCGGGGATCAGGTGGGGAGGATGTGGGGAGGACCGAGCGATAGCGAGTCCGTAAGACAGCGGCGGTCCCGCGAGCTGAATAGCTCGCGGGACCGACACGCCCAGATATATAGATTGAGATTGGTTTAGTATCCGCGATAGTAATCACTCACAAATCCTGTTACCTGACTAAAGATCGGCTTGGTAAATTCGATAAACAGATCTTGTGGGGGAGGAGCAGGAGCTTCGTTGCGCTTTCTGCAATAGGTCTGATCTTCGCTTTCGAGGGCACGCTTGTCGCCATTGAAATATCCCCATCGGTCTACCCAGACAAAGGTTCCTGGGAATTTTCGCTGAGACATCAATGAACCACTGTGATTGTCTATGATCTGCACATCCAACAATCCTGAGGAAGAAATCTCTTTGTGGAATCGGTGGACTTCTGCTTCTACATCTCCATACACATCGGCGACAGAGTCTTCGGTTACTTGCACCTCACCTACGACTACATCTTCTTTTTTGCGCTGGAGAACGGTTTCTTTCACATATGCCTGGCCTACGACGAAATCATCGAATTGCATCTTGAGAATCTGATCTGGCTCTCGACTCATGCGGCTTGTTTGTTCAGGCGTAAAGAATCTAACGAATGGACTCAGTGGGGCTGTGGCGATATATTCACTCAATTGGCTCTCAAAAAACTCATTGGTCAGCTCAAAGGTGCGAGAATGCATGGGGATGGGAGCAATTTCGATGATGATGGTTGCGAGATCCTGGGCTTCTGTTTGCAGGGCTTCTGCATCCCGGAATCCATGTTGCCAATCTTGTGCTTTCTGGAAATGGGTATAGGCTTGTTTGGAAGCTTCTCGATCGCCATTTCTTCCTTTATTCAATTCCTTCATTCCCAGGGCATAACGAGCATCAGCGGCATTGATGATGGTCTGATTGTATTCGTTGGTGAAGTTGATGGGATTGGGAATGACTTCCATGGCAGCAGGACTTCTGCGAATTTCGGAATAGACGCGATTCAAGAGTTTGTAATCTTTCGCGACGAATTCCCACTTCAATGGATCACTTCCACGTTTTTGGAGGTCGATTCTGTTTTCCAATTCGTCTACCAGGGTAGGGTAGGCGAGGTGGAGGGTTTGGCGTGATTTTTTGTTTTTGGGAGATTTGCGAAGGCGCTCTATGGAATTGAATACGGCGGTTTCGTAATCACCTTTTTCATAGGCTTGCTTGGTAGTTTTGCAAGATACGCCGAGGATCGCGATGAGAAGGAGGAGGTGTGTTAGTTGTTTCATGACGCTCGGTAGTTAAGTGTAAATGTCTTTTGAATATCTGTCGAAATTTGTGGTGAAATATACTGGCGTATACCCGGATTTTTGGAAAGATGTTTCTGTTCTTCGAATAAATTGAATGATCGTGCAGGATATCTGGATAAGAGTGTTATGATTTGGCGAATGAATTCGCCGATACAGAAGCGACCGCACAGATATAGGCGAATTTATTCGTCTTCTCTCAGACATATCTCTTCAGCACACGCCACACGCGCTGATAGGTTTTGTCCCAGGAGAACTGCGTTCGCTGGATTCGCCCTTCTTCGATCAATTGCTGCCGCAAGGCCGGCTCATGATAGAGTCGGAGCATAGATTCTGATATCTCTTCCAGAGAGAAGGGGTCCACCAATAGTGCTGCTTTGCCAGCTACTTCTGGCATAGCTGTGAGTTTGCTGCAAATGATTGGAATCTCACTCTGCATGGCTTCCAACAATGGAATCCCAAAGCCCTCCAAATAAGGGATGTAGCACAAGCCCAGGGAGGCAGCGTACAAGCGATTGAGGTCTTCGTCGCTGACAAAACCCGTGAAATGAACATCTTCTTTGTACTTCATTGCCTGATAGGTACGCAAGGCCCCCTCATATTGCCAGCCTTTTCTTCCAATGAGGAGCAACTGAACACTTGTATCTATCCTGTCTCTGAAGCGATCAAATGCGAGGAGGAGGTGTTCGATGTTTTTTCTGGGATGCAGGGTGCCAACAAAATGAAAATATGGCTTTCCCCCTGAATACTGATCCCGAACCGCTTGCTGTTGGGCCGTGGGAAGTGGTTGGAAGGTTCGGCTGGCACCATTGTGAACGACACTGATGCGATCACGCGCAATCCCATACCGGTCAGAAATGTCCTGCTTGCTGAACTCAGACACTGTCAGGAGATGTGCTGCCCGTCTTGCGTAGATCGGAGAGTATTTGCGACAATATCTGGAGGCCCAGGGAGCAATATCCTTGGGATAATGTTCATAAGCGAGGTCGTGAAATACAGGAATTTGCGGAATCCCTATATCAGAACTCAGATAAAATTCTGGTGAGAAAAAGACATCTGCCTGGAGCTGACGTAACTTTCTGGGGACTTGCCAGTGAAACCACATATGCCAGAGAACAGGATGCCGGGCCTGCGGAGGCAGATGGTAGGCAGTTACATTGTCTCCAAATACGAATGTCGGATCATATGCTCTGTCAAAAAAAAAAGAAAATTTTGTGTTTGGATTCTCTGCGACCATTCTTTTCAACACTTCATACCCAAATCGACTGATGCCTTCCAGGCGATGAGAGAGGAGTAATCTAGTATTGACAGCAATGTGAGCCATAATCGTCGCGCAAGTTGGGGATTTGTATGTCCAATCGCAATAGCAAAAAGGCAGGCCCTAGGGCCTGCCTCCAATCCAAAGTTTGCTCTAGTTTATTGTACGTTGAGCATCTGTGAGATGCGTTGTTGTTTTCCAGTTACGACCAGGATATAGGTTCCGCTTTCCAGCTTGTGGGTGAGTCTGTATTCCAACTTTCCATTTCCACTGGCAGCTAGTTGTTGGGTCATGACTTCCTGACCGAGGATATTCTTGATGCTAAGGGTGAGTTTCTCTTGTTTGCCGAAGTTTTCTGCTGCAAGGTTCACGAAGTTTCCATTGCTTGGGTTAGGGAAAACAGAGAGAAGACTTCCCATGTCTTTGTGCTCAACCTTGATGATGTGAGAGTAAGCAAAGTTGCCATCTACCATGGTCTGTTTGAGTCGGTAGTACGTGGCTCCTGCATAAGGTTTCTCGTCGATCATATGATAGGTCTCCAGCTGGGCCATTTGTCCTTTGGCCTCGATGGAGCCCGCTAGTTCGAACAATGTACCGTCCTGAGATTTCTCAATAGTGAAGAAGTCATAAAAGAGCTCATTCTCTGTGGTCCAGTCCAGTTTGGTTTGTCCATTTGCCAGTTCAGCCTGGAAATTCTTCAAGGCGAATCCTGGGCTAAGATCAACATGTCCTTCGACAATCGGTTGATTGCTTTGGCAATCATCGCTGCTGGAGTAGAAGGAGAAGCCTTTGCAGACTCTTGATTTGATTTGTGTATGGCTTTCTGTTGCGTTGGTGAGTTCTTGGCCGCTTTCACTCCATGCGCGAACTTTTTCTCCTACGACAAATGATCCGCTTCCACAGATATATGTACCTGCTCCCTTGATTTGCACATCATTGAGGCTGCTGCCTGCACCACAACTGGAATTGTTCACAACCACCCCGCCATTGGCTTCCAGGATCAGATCATCTCCGATATAGACAGTGGATGTGGGCGTAAGATTCAGAATTCCATTTCCTTCAGATCCGGCTTGCTGATGTTGAAAATCAGCAGTGGTGATCAGATTCCCTTCAATAGTGAACTGCTCGCCCGCAAAAATATAGATAGCGGAAGGCTCAAATCCACTGACAATCTCATAACTTCCATTTTTGCCAATGAGGATGTCCCCGAAGTGGGTGTATCCGTCGTCTGCAAAATGCGTAATGGTATGATTGATCACAACATGATCCTGTGCTGTAGGGATAGAGATATCTTCCCCATTCTCGATTTTCCATGACTGTGGATCACTCCATGCTCCAGTTCCGAGCCCCGTGGTCAGATAAGTGGTCTGGCCAAAACAAAAAAGAGCAGCAAGAATTGTAAGGGTTGTGAGTGTAAGTTTTTTCATTAGGAATAGGTGTGGTGTGTTTGAGAGATGACGTGTTTGTGATGCTAATTACACGGTCTACGCATTCAAAAGGTAGAGGTTTTGGGGCAAGTAGAAAGAAAAAGCGTCCGAATGGGAATATGTTCAGATGAACGGATCGTTCCTTGTATGGAAAGATTTGACCTTTAGGGGAAGGTTGGAAATGAGTACTTTATAAATTATGCAATGGGTTTGGTGAGTTGCGAAGGGAATGAGATGTAAGGTTTTTTTTGGTTTTGTCGAAGAAGGAAGGGAGCTCCATTTGGACCTGGCAATATTTTTATTTTCCTAATTATGGATTATCCTTGTCAAGATCTATCTTACTGATATATGACAACAGTAATAGCATCACATCTCCCTTTATCGGGAATGTTCATCAGCAGCTGGAGAGGATGGCTTGTCCTTCTCCTGATAGGATCAGGAATCGGGCATGAGGAATATCTGACTCAGCTCCATGATAGTTGGAGAGGAGGAATCATGGAAGAGAAAACAGCTCAGATTTCTTCTGCCGAACGGATCACCTATCGAGGCGCAACCTATGATACCTATACTGTTTCTCTGAAGGAACAAGAGGTCCGTTTGTTCTGGCAAGGGAAGGACGGACTCCCTTACAAAAATTTGCGAACGCTCAAAGTCTCTTTGGAATCAGAAGGAAAAAGCCTTCTATTTGGGATGAACGCAGGCATGTACAAAAAGGATCGCAGTCCACAAGGCCTCTATATTGAAGATGGCCAGACCAGGGTCTCGCTGGATACGGGGGATGCCAATGGGAATTTTTATCTCAAGCCCAATGGTGTATTTCTGATCAGAGAGGATCGAGCCGAAGTGGTTGAGACTTCTCAATTTTCTGCTTCTCCTGACATTCTCTATGCCACTCAATCCGGGCCCCTCCTCCTTCATAATGGGAAGATCCATCAGGCATTCAGGGAAGGCTCCAAAAACCTGCACATACGGAATGGCGTTGGGATCATTTCTCCTGACAAGATGGTCTTTGTCATTTCGAATGAGGTGGTCAATCTCTACGATTTTGCCTCCTTGTTCAAGGAGCACTTTGGCTGTGAAGATGCCCTCTACCTGGATGGTGCGATTTCGAAGATGTATGCACCAGACCTGAATCGGTCAGATTTGGGAGGAAATCTCGGACCACTGATTGGGGTGATCCGCTAGCACAAAAGTCTCATGAATGCCTCAAAATAAAGCGATAGGTCAATCCAGGGGAGGGGCTGCGGATGATCGATTGGCTCTCACCCCAGTAATTCTCTCAATGCCTGATAGTCAATTCTGGAATGGTGATTGGGGTCTCGGGGAATTTTATGCAAAAACACCAGACGATCATATGGCAAGCCTTCAAAATCAATCCGACTGCGAATCCGTTCTCTTTGGGATTGTTCTTGTAATTCTACCACAGCCAGAATGCCCTGGCCTGCTTCCAGGATAGTCCCTGATCCTACCCCCTCCATTTGCTTGAAGAAATTTTCGTACAAGAATGGAGCATAATATCGCTTCTTATGACGAATCAAGGCATGGCATCGACCGGTCAAATACAATTTCCCACTGTCATCCAAATAGCCCGCATCGCCCGTTCTATGCCATACTTGATCATCCAAAAAGATCTTGTTCCGCCTCAAGGCCTCGGGATGGTTGATATACCTTGTTAGTACATGAGGACCACTTACGATGATTTCTCCAATTTGTCCGTTTGGGCTACTGATGTGGGCCAGTTCTTCCTTGGATTGGATGGAAATGGGGGCATTGTGGATATGAATGACACGCACTTCTGCGCCTCGAAAGGGTTTTCCTACACATAAGCCCTCATCCAGTTTTTGATCTGTCTTAGATGCCAATTCTTCTCCACTGACCGAACTAATGGGTTCAGCCTCTTCCGATCCATAGATGATATTGATGCTGGCTGATCCAAAGGCTGTGTGGTAAACCAATGCCTCCTCTGGAAAAACCGGTGCCCCGCCAGTCGTGATCTGAACCAGATCCGGGAGGTGCAGATTATAATATATCATGAATTCGGCGATGCGCTGGATAATAAAAGGAGAGGCAGTCAGGCGGGTTGCTTTGTGCGTCTTGAGTTGCTCATACAAGCGACGGGCCTTCATGGACTCTGGTTTTTGGGCATTGAAATCAGGAATGATCGAACTTGCCCCTACTGCCAGATTAATCAGCAAGGCTATAGGAAGCGTAGACATGGAGATATCCTCGGGAAGGGGCTGGGTTTCTAGCTTTAGCGCCTTAAATTGCTCCATCAGAAAGGCATGTGTCCGATTCGCTGCAATCGGAATTCCGCTGCTTCCTGTTGTAAAAGAGATCAAAGCCGTTTCTTCCGGTTCTGAATCTGTGATCGGTGGGAAGGCTGGAATTGCTGGGAACTTGAGCCCTAATTTGATGGGGATTTTTCGGAGTTCTGAGGAGAACATCCATCCAAAAAATCTGGCTTTTTTGGTGCCAACCCATGCCTGACAATTGGCGATTCTGCAGCACATATCAAGTCGGGTCTTATTGACCCATTCATCCAGCAGAACGGGGATGGCTCCCAAATACATCAGAGCAAGGATAATTCGGAAGAGGTCTATGCCTATTGGGACAAAAATCAACACCCGATCATGTTTTCGGATGCCCTCTCTCATAAAGTAGGTTGCGGTCTGAAGTACTTCCCTGGCAAGTTCTTTATAGGTGATCTCCCTTTGTCTCTCTATAAATGCGGTGTGATCCGGAAATCTGTCTGCGCTTTCAAAAAATAGCCGGACCACAGTGGTAGGCTGTGTCATACGACAAGAAGTTTGTGTTTGTTTGTTGATGTTTAAGAACGATACTCGTTCATTACGAGTCCGTTAGAGTGAAACGAAACAAGTAGGTCGTGAATTGTATTCGCGAATGATCAAATGAAAAATAAGAGGAGAATAGTTAGATAGGAATTAATATTTACGCGCAAGGAGGACCGAAGGTTTCACCGCTTTTTGTACGCTTAATCCATACAAAGCATAGGTTTTATAGGTCTCCCCGGCATATTCTGCGGACAAGCGTGAATTGAAGGCGGGATTCATAAAAGCGTAGATCATGGCTTGAAATCCTTTGTTTCTGGCTCGTTCATACATCCGACTCAACATCACATCTCCCAATCCTCTCCAGGCTTCCCCGGATGCCCGTGCCACAGTCTTGGAAACCAGGCATTTTTCCTCCAGATTCAAAAAATCTTGTATGCAAAAAAACAAGCCCACCATTTTCTCGGTTTGATCTTCGGCAATCAAAACAAAATCGGGATCAATCAAGTCGCGAAAAGGGCGAAATTTTGCCAGAAAGGTCTCTTTCTGAATAGGAGAAAAGAATTGATGGGTGCGAAAACTCTCCATCATGAAAGGATAGATCGCTTCTAGTTCTTCTTCATACGCTTCCAACCGGATGGATCTGAACGTGACTCCGGTTTTCGCTAACTGTAATTCTTTTTCTTCTACACTGGAATATCTGCCTTCAAGATTGCGGTCAATGCTGGAGACGCGATTGGCTGCTAGTTCAAACCCAAAAGCCTGGAATTGAGCATTGTAATACACTGGATTGAATGGTTCCAGGAAGAAATTTGGATGCGCATGATGGGTGATGAAGCTGTAATCATCCCATGTAGAACCATTGATTGGGCCGAGAATATATTCCACGCCAAGTGCAGTCAATTCCATCACTGCTTTGTTGAGAAGAACCCTGCTGGCTTCCATATCCTCTATACATTCATAATTCCCGATTCCGCCAATGCGATGATCCTTATATTGAAGAGATGGATTGTCATATATGCCAACTCTGCCGACAGCTTGGCCATCCTTGAGCAAGACCAGGCATTTGACCAGAAATTCTGAATTCACCTCATTCTTCTGTGCCAACTGACGCTTATAATAAGGGTAGACCTGGGAAGGGACTGATGTGAATAATTGATAATTTGTCTCTCCAGGCTGGGTTTCTAAGAAGGTATACATATTTTTTGATTTGATGTTTCTTACTGCTAAACACGACAAAAACAGGAATATATTTCCATGGATTTTTGGGGGATTGAAACTGGAAACACTGAACACCCAAAATCCAGCGGCTTGGACAGAAAAGAATATGGATGTTTGCTGATTTTCGAGACTTCTTTGCCGTTTTTTGCACAAAATCCCAGATCGTATATGAACTTTTACGGCCTAGTCCCAAAATTTGCAAATCTTTTTTTTTTGAAGGTTCCTATTGAGATTTTTGCTTTCAGGCATGTACCTTTGAGACATGCTGAGCAGATTGAGATCTAATGTTTCCCTTTCTCCCTATCATACCTTTGGCATAGAAGTCAAGACAAAATTCCTGATTGCCATCGACAATGAAATCGAAGTGCAGGAACTGATTGTCGATCATTTTTATTCTGCTTATCCCTTGCTGATTCTTGGCGGAGGAAGCAATATGTTATTTACCAGAGATTTTGAAGGCATCACGCTTCTCAATCAGATCAAAGGCATAGAGATTGTCAGAGAGGATTCCCAATCTGTGTGGATCAGAGTTGGGGGGGGAGAGGTGTGGCATGAACTTGTGGAATACTGTCTGGCGAATGATTGGGGTGGGCTTGAAAATTTATCTCTGATTCCTGGTTCGGTGGGCGCAGCTCCCATTCAAAATATTGGCGCATATGGAGTCGAATTGTGCGAATTGTTCCATTCATTAGAAGCCGTAGATCTGCATACTGGTACCATCCGCAGGTTTGATAAGGAAGAATGTCAGTTTGGATATCGAGACAGTATTTTTAAACGGCAGTTGAAAGGACGTTATCTGATCAGTAGGGTACACCTTCGGTTGGCAAAACCCCCCCACAAGCTGACGACCTCCTATGGAGTCATTGGTTCAGAATTGGCTCAATTGGAGGAAGAACCAAGCATTCAGTCTTTGAGCAAGCTTGTGTGTGCCATTCGACAACGAAAACTGCCTGATCCCAAACAGATAGGAAATGCAGGGAGTTTCTTTAAAAATCCAGTGATTTCGGTGATTGAATTTGATCGCTTGCTTCAACAATATCCAGATATCCCTTCTTACCCTCAAGAAGATGGGCAAATAAAAATTCCTGCTGCATGGTTGATCCAGACAGCAGGATGGAAAGGGAAGCGTAGGGGAACTTTTGGTGTTCACCCACATCAGGCTTTAGTCTTGGTGAATTATGGAGGCGCGGAAGGCCAGGACATTTATCAATTAGCTGAAGAAATAAAAGTATCTGTATGGGATCAATTCAACATTCAACTTGAATGTGAAGTAAATGTCATGTAGAGGAAAAAACAAAAGCATCCTGATCAAAAAAAGCAACAGAAGGGGGATTCATCCTAGCAAGGGTTAATCCCCCCTGTCCCAGTTCGAAGGATGCCTAATGAATACGTGATCGTTTGCCGGGTAGACTGCCCGGTATATTTATCTTCTTTTTATAGTTTTCTTTTTTTCATGTTGAATTGCTGCCTGAGCAACTTGCATAGCGCGACTTAAAAAGGCGACGGTAACGACTGAGTTGGGTTGGTGCTTTTGCACTCCCTTCTCAATGGTGGAATTCATCATAGAAAATGTCTAAGAGCTTGTTTGGGGTAGTGGCAATTTTCGCTTTTCAGAGGGGATTGCCGAAAAAAAAGTATATACAATATATATACAAGCTCTAGTTTAGGTAGGATTTTTAGGGTTTGGGAGAAATAAATCCATGTTGGTTGAAAACATCTCGGTCTGAAATCCTATTTGGAACAAGATCCCCCAATGAAGGTCTAGCGGGGCGGAAAGAGGAGCCATTCATAAATCTGTGTTCCATCAGGCCAATTCAAGGGGCAAGATATGACAGCAAAGCACAGGTAATAAACGAACAGAATGGGCCATTCCAGAAATCAGTTGAGAGCCGAGACTGATTTCTGGAATGACAAGAGATTGGACGTGCTCCATTCTTGTTGAGTAATTCTGGGCTTTACAGGATGGACGGTTCCAAAGGATTGTACAGATTGATTGGCATTCGTTGATTATTTCTTCCACCCAGATGGAGTGCCCTTGTTCCAACCGGATGAATTTCCTGTCCCTTTGGTCTCCGTGAAATTTCTGAGATTGTAAGTGAAGGTGAGCATGGCATATCGCTGCAAGACCACTGATTGCAAATCCTCAATGTATAGCTCATTGACTGTTCGCTGAATGCTGGTGTTTTGCCGCAGAAGATCAAACACAGACAATTGAAGTTCTGCCCGCTGGTTTTTTCCGAATTTCTTTGCAATCCCTCCGCTCCACAACCAAAAATCCTGATTGAAACTGTCTGTCAAGCCGCGGTACAATTGATGGTTCAACTCTGATCGTAACACAATGCCAGGGCCAAAGATGAAATTGACTTTCACTTTGGAGACTTGATTCAGATAATCAGTATTCTGCTGGGGATCGAAGCTATTAGTGGCCTGACTGAAATTGGAACGAGACGAAATCGTGAAGTCAATTTTCTGACTGATATTGCTACTCAAAACCAGTCCCAGACCTAGTGTGGCGGTATTGGTGTAGTTCACGATCTCATTGGTCATCCCAGGTCTGCGATTATAATCCGCAGATAAATTCAGGTTGACATTGGTTTTTATTTTGTCTACCAATTGGCCCAAAGTTACCAGCGTACGCAGACTCCAAAATCCATCCAGGTTCACTGGCTTGGTCAGTTGGGCTCCCTGGTCGAGGAACACTTTGCCACCTCCTACCGTCATCCAGGTTCCTTCTTGTGCACGAAAGACACTGTTGGCAATGTAGTTATCTACATATTGGCCTGTTACAAAAAACATGGTCATACGGCCTTTTTCGGTATTGGTATGATTGTACCGAGCCATGAAGAAATTTTGAAAATTCTGCTGCAAGTCAGGATTCCCGGTTGACAATTGCAGAGGATTGCTGTTGTCCACAACATCCTGCAGCTGGGTGATAGAAGGAGGGGTGGTGCTGGCACGGTATATGACACGAAGATCAGCCCTGTTTTCAAATCGATGCCTGAGCATCACGAAGGGTAGAATGTTATAGAAGCGAAAGGTTTTATTGGCAGTGTAGGGAAAGATTTGATCATTATTGAGGGTTGACTGCTGAACATTGAGTCGGCTGATCAGGAAGGTTCTGAAATTGCTGGCCCGATACATAAAGCCTGCACCAACCTGATGTACATTGTAGGTATTGTTGAAAGTATTGGAAAGCAGGGTGTCCAGTTGACTATAATCATTGGTCTGATGGAGGTAATTATATGTTTGCTGATCAGAGTTGTTGATCTCCGGAGCGTAGGAATAGCTCAGCTGTAACATCCCTTTCCCTATTGGCTCGGTGTACATCATACCCGCAGATACTTTCCACCCATCAGACATCAATATAGAATTCTGATTGATGGTATCCAGCGAAATGGGCTCTGAGTAATAATTCAGGATGGAGTTCAAGTAGTTCTCACCAGAATTTCGAGAATAATCTGTCTGTAAACGGATAGAAAATGAGCGACCTCTTTTTTCGAATCGATGTCTCAGAAACAGTTGATTGGAGGCATTCACCCCCATCAAATCTGCATTGAACTGATTGTCTGATTCATTCAGGAGGGTATTACCAAGTCTTGACTCCGCAGTGGTGAGAGAATTCCCCTGATTTTGTTGGATGCTGAGTCTTGGTCGGAATATCAGGCTGGTTTTGTCAGAAATATTATAATTCAGCCGCAGATTCATTCGATGATTGATGTTTCTGGTATCGGAGATATCTGATTCTGAATACGTTTGAGAAACATCCGATTCAGAAAAATAATCCTGAAATGTTCTCTGATTTGACACATTGTCAGAAAGATTGAAAAAATAGCTACCACTTACTTCTATTTTCTTTCCCCAATTGTCGGAATAGTTGATCCCAACAGCTTGTGTAGTGGAGATTCCGTTTTGTTCTCCTACAAGGAAGTCACTCACATTGCTTCCTCCTCCGCGGCCACCTCGACCACCCCCGCCTCCGCGACCGCCACCTCTCCCACCAAATCCTCCTGGACGTCTCCCTTTGCCACTTGAAGCACTTGCGACACCTAGGAGGTCCTCACTGGAGAAATTTTGCTTGTTGACATTGTTGGACAATGCGACAACAGAAATTCGTCTCGCACCCTGAAAAAAGTTGATATTTCCACCTGCTTGATACGGGATATTTCCTCCCAGGCTATCTCCATAGGTTCCCCCACCTACATAGCCTTTGCCAAAGGTTCCGTTTCGCATTTCTGGCTTGGTGACAATATTGATGGTTTTGACTGTTTGTCCATCATCAAAGCCGGTCTGTTGTGCCTGCTCACTCTGCTGATCAAAGACCTGGATTTTCTGAATCACATCTGCCGGGAGATTTCTCAGTGCAGCATTGGGATCATCGCCAAAGAAGCGTCTTCCGTCCACCAGGACTTGTTGGACCTGCTCCCCTTGCGCCTGCACTTGTCCATTCTCCACAACTATGCCTGGCATTTTTTCAAGAAGATCCTGTGCATCGGCGTCTGGATTGGCTTTGAATGCAGCAGAATTCAGCTCTACAGTATCTCCTTTCATTTGGGCCGGCGGAACCTGACCCTCAATCGTTACTTCATCCAGATTATATACAGTTGAGATCAATTGGATCGGTTCGAGCGTGTGATTACTTGCTGGAAATTCGAAACTCTTCGAATACATTTTGTGCTCTTTGAAGATAATGGTAATTCGATGAGTGCCGGCTTTTATGCCTGTAAATTCAAAGCTGCCAAGTGGATTGGTTTGGGTGCTTTGGCGTGTCCCTCCTTTGGGACTCAGGACGACGCGGGCCTGCTGTGCAGGGGCACCGTCATATTGAAGGACAGTTCCCTTCACATTCAATTCCTGTGCAAAAAGTGGAAAAGTCAATAGAGTTATACCGCAAAAAAATAACAGTCTTTTCATTGTGATTTGGGCTAGTGATGATGAAAGTACCCATTAGACATCCTTCAATAAGGTTTCATTCCCAAATCTAAAGAAAGAACCTAATGAAAGTTTGAAGAAAAAAAAGAAACTGCCCAAATGTTGGTATTCGAATGAGAATGGGCTGGTTTGGGAATCAAAAACAGAGAGATTTCTCTATTCCGTACAATTTTTATGCAACAGCCAATATTGTCCCAGAACTTAGTACAGTGGAACATAAGTTTCTTTTGCTTCCTCTTGAACTCCCTTTCCGCCTACCGTTCCCCCTTAAAAAAGGGGAACTGGCAAAGATAATCCTGATTTTCAACAGAAAAGGCTTTGCGGGAAATCCCCTTGGGAGGGGATGGGCCAGTGTGAAGGGGTTCTTGAAGGAATCACAAAAAAA
>JBCCGK010000116.1:0-34357 GCA_039029315.1 Bacteroidota bacterium
AAAGTTGCGTAAAAACCGCCAAAATTCTAAGCCCAACTCACAAATCCACCCCAGTTTACCGAATTTTGGGGGCCAGCTCGCCTAAACTGGTAAAAGTGTACGGTAAAGAAATTTGAATTCCCATTTTGGCCAAAGTCAAACTTAGATGAAATATTTACTTCTCCTTCCTCTCCTTTCCTTGATCTATGTTGCCCAACCAACGCTCAGGCAACCTGATCCTTCTGCGGAAGAATGGATCTCCCTCTTCAATGGGGAAGATCTCACGGGCTGGCATCCCAAAGTCAAAGGCTTTCGTCCCGGAGACAATTACGCCAACACT
This sequence comes from Bacteroidota bacterium, assembly GCA_039029315.1. Lineage (GTDB taxonomy): Bacteria > Bacteroidota > Bacteroidia > J057 > J057 > JBCCCJ01. The sequence goes on from JBCCGK010000116.1 coordinate 320, forward strand.
TTTCAGGTAGAGGACAGCCTTCTTTCCGTTGTGTATGATGAGTATGAAAGTTTCAATCGCACGTTTGCACATTTGATCTCCGAGGACAAGTATTCCTATTACAAACTCCGGGCTGTCTATCGCTTCGTTGGAGAACAGGTAGAGGGCGGTCCCGGCTGGGCCATCCGAAACAATGGGCTGATGCTTCACAGTCAACCAGCAGAGACAATGGAGGTGGATCAGGATTTCCCAGTGTCGATAGAGGTGCAACTTCTTGGCGGCAATGGGACGGAAGAGCGAAGCACGCTCAATTTATGTACACCAGGCACACATGTGGTCAAGGATGATGAATTATTTACTCGCCACTGCACCTCTTCCAGTTCCCGGACTTTCCATGGAGACCAATGGGTAACAGCAGAGGTTCTGGTGTATGGAGATTCGATGTTTATTCACATTGTCGGAGGCGATACCGTGATGCGCTACTATCACCCGCAAATTGGTGGGAGGGGTCTGCCCGAAGAATATTCAGAAAGAGAAGGGGAATTGCTTTCAGAAGGCCATATTGCCATTCAGGGAGAGAGTCATCCTACGCAATTTCGATCTATCGAACTGTTGAACCTCAAAGGATGTATGGACCCACAGGCAAAGAATTACAAAAGTTATTATGTGGAAGCTGATAATGATGCTTGTGTTTATTGATAGTGAATGATATCCTGGGAAATCATTCCTTCCTTGTCTTTCATATCCAAAATCCAGACTACCCTGTCCTAGTTCAGACATGTTGTTTTGGAGAAATTTCCGTATTTTCGATTGACACCGACAAAGTTTGTTGACTCATGATCGATGTTCAGCCACTAGCGGGAGCACTAGGTGCAGAAATCCACGGAATTGATCTTACACAAGCTCTCTCCCTTTCATCCATTGCTGAGATTCGGCAACTGTTGCTCGATCATCAGGTGATTTTTTTTCGAAATCAGGCGATCGACCCAGCCCAACACAAAGCTCTGGCCGAAATCTGGGGACCTCTCCAAACGCATCCGGCTTATGCGACAGTTCCAGGTTTCCCCGAAATCACCATTCTGGAAAGTCTGCCAAACAAGCCCACCAGGATCGACACCTGGCATTCAGACATGACATTTCGAAAACATCCCCCTGTGGGAACTGTGCTTCGATCTCGCATTGTCCCGCCCAAAGGAGGAGATACCGTTTTTGCCAGTATGACTGCAGCCTATGCGGGCTTGTCAAGACATATGCAAGCATATCTGACTGGCTTGAAGGCTGTGCATGACTTTCGATATGGATTCAAGGAAAGTTTGGCAGAGCCAGGAGGGAGGACTCGATTATCCCAAGCACTCCAGACCTATCCACCTGTCCAACATCCGGTCATTCACACACACCCAGAGAATGGGAAGCAACTCATCTTTGTCAACAAGCTCTTCACCACCCATATTGTTGGCCTTCCCGGAAAGGAGAGTGATGCCATTCTGAATTTCCTGTATGAACATCTCACCACAGACGAATATACCTGCCGATTTCGATGGGAAATTGATTCCATCGCCATTTGGGACAATCGAGCTACCCAACATAAGCCAATAAATGATTATTTTCCCGCCCACCGTCGGATGGAACGAACCGTCATCGATGGAGATAGACCATATTGAGTGTTATGAAACTTGGCTTATTGACTACGGATCGCATTCGGAAAGAATTAGTTGGAGAATTTGGAGAATATCCAGACATGTTTTCCCGCTTGCTACATGAAGCAGATCCAAGCCTCGAATTGATCAACTATTATGTCCTTGAAGGAGAATACCCTGAAGATATTGATGAAGTAGATGCTTACCTGATCACCGGAAGCAGTCATAGTGTCTACGAAGCGCTTGCGTGGATTCAGCTACTTGGAGAGTTCATCAAGCGACTCCATGAACGAAAGAAAAAAATGGTTGGCATCTGCTTCGGCCATCAACTGGTAGCACATGTTCTTGGAGGAGAAACTGCGAAGGCAGAGGTCGGTTGGAACATTGGCACAGAACCTCATCAACTCAATCAAGCAGGGGAACAATTGCTGGGAAAGCACGATGGCTTCCAACTGTTGTTCAGCCATCAGGATCAAATAGTGGAGCCAGCAGAAGGAAGTGTATTGTTGGCATCCACCCCCAGTTGCCCGATTGCCATGTGTAGCATCGGTGAGCATTTGCTAACGATTCAGGGACATCCAGAGTTCGAGAAGCCCTACCTTCGTGAATTGATGGATATGCGGAGAAAGAAATTCGGAGAGGAATTGTATCAAGCAGGCGTCGCTTCCCTTGATCAGGACAATGATCGCGCTTTGGTGGCAAGATGGATCATCGAGTTTATTCAGAAAGGCTAACAGCATTCCAGTATCCTCTTAAGCAGGAGGAGTGAGCGGGCCAGCGAGGAATCCAACGATCTTTGTGAATCAGGGGTCATTGACACAACTCCAGCCTCTTGAATCAAGCATCGACATGACAATTTGAATGATATGATAGACAAAAGCATCAATGCTGCCTTACAACCCGTTGCGGACGCCATCAGTTGGTTTGTGTTTTATGAAATCACCCTCTTTGGCACGGGAATCCCCCTCATTGTGGTTTGGTTGATTGCAGCTGCTATTTTTTTCACTGTCTACTTTCGGTTTCTGAATATCCGCGGATTCAGCCATGCGATTCGATTGGTGAGGGGAGAGTATGCAGACCCAAATGACGATGGAGAATTAAGCCACTTTCAGGCGCTGGCCACAGCATTATCAGGCACAGTCGGCATTGGAAATATTGGCGGAATGGCGATTATCATTTCTCTGGGCGGCCCAGGAACTGTCTTCTGGCTTATGATGGCTGGATTTCTGGGGATGTCAACCAAATTCATCGAATGTGTAGTCGGGGTAAAATATCGCAAAGTCAATGCCGATGGAAGCATATCTGGCGGCCCCATGTATTATCTCACCTATGGATTGGCGGAGCGCGGCTTCAGCAAATTGGGGCAGGGCCTGGGATATTTCTATGCAGTGGCCATGATCATTGGCTGCATGGGAATTGGCAATATGTTCCAATCGAATCAGGCTTATGAGCAATTTGTTGTGGCAACTGGAGGTGATGGCAGTTTTTTTCTGGACAAAGGATGGTTATTTGGCTTGTTCATAGCCATCGCCGTAGGCGTGGTCATCATTGGGGGACTCAAAAGCATTGCACGGGTCACAGGCAAACTAGTTCCCTTCATGGCGGTGACTTATCTGCTCCTTGCTCTGACGGTTATTCTGATCCATGCAGATAAAATCCCCTGGGCCATCAGCGCGATTTTGACCGAGGCCTTCGCGCCCAAGGCAGTTGCAGGCGGAATGATCGGCGCAATGATTCTGGGATTTCGGAGAGCAGTCTTCTCCAATGAAGCAGGGATCGGGTCGGCTGCCATAGCCCACTCAGCGGTCAGAACCAAAGAGCCTGTAACTGAAGGCTATGTTGGCCTGATTGAACCATTCATTGATACGGTTGTCATATGCGCCATTACCTCTCTGGTTATTCTCACAACCATCTATGAACCCGGCTTGGGAGACAGCGGCGTCAAAGGCATTGAACTGACTTCCAGTGCCTTTGCCAGCACCCTGAGTTGGTCCACAGCCCCCCTCGCCTTAATTGCAATTCTATTTGCTTTCTCAACCATGATTTCGTGGTCCTATTACGGTCTGAAAGGCTGGACCTATGTCTTTGGAGAATCCAGACGCGCCGAATTGATCTTCAAGTTCATCTTTTGCGGATTTGTCGCATTGGGATGTATGATGCAGTTGGATGCAGTTCTGGAATTCTCAGATGCGATGGTTTTTCTGGTGGTGTTGCCCAATGTAATTGGCTTGTATATATTGGCTCCTGTTGTCAAGAAGGAATTGAAAGCTTATCAACAAAAATTGAAAGATGGACGGATTCGCCCCTTTAAAGAATCTCCTCCTGCCACCTGATCTTCAACCAAAGTCCACTAACCGAAAGAGGCCTTCTCTCTCTTCTTTCTGTTTGTGCATTCACCCACTCATACACTCACCCAAGATGAAATGTCTCCCTTACCTTCTGTTTGGACTGGTTTTTTCCTGCACCACAAGCAAACAAACAACAGAATCTCGTCCTCCCAATATCATCATCATGTATACTGATGACCAGGGATACGGAGATGTCGGCGTGTTTGGTGCCAAGGGCTTCCAAACGCCTAATCTTGACCAGTTGGCCAATGAAGGCATGCGGTTTACAGACTTCTATGTCAGTCAACCTGTCTGCACCTCCTCCCGAGCGTCTTTGCTCACCGGTTGCTATGCCAACCGAATTGGCTTGACAGGCGCATTCAGTCATCGCACCAAAAAGGGAATTCATAAGGAGGAAACCACCATCGCAGAAGTTTGTAAAAGCAAAGGCTATGCGACAGCAATTTTTGGCAAATGGCATCTCGGGCTACAACCCCAATTTCTGCCACCCAATCATGGCTTCGATGAATACTATGGCATTCCCTACTCCAATGATATGTGGCCCTATCATCCCGATCGTGAGGAGGGGTTTTATGCAACTCTACCCTTGATCGAAGGCCTGGAGATTGTGAATCCCAATGTGCAGCCCGAAGACCAAACACAATTCACACAATCCTTCACGGAGCGGGCTGTCTCCTTCATCAATCGAAAAAAGGATGAACCCTTCTTCCTGTATCTTGCTCATCCACAACCTCATGTGCCTTTGTTTGCTTCTGATAAATTTAAAGGACAAACAAAACGAGGCTTATTCGGGGATGTCATTTCAGAAATAGACTGGTCCATGGGACAGATCCTGCAAGCCCTCAGGGATCAGGGAATTGAAGAAAAAACCCTCATCATCTTTGCTTCGGACAATGGTCCATGGATTGCGTATGGGGAACATGGCGGTTCTTCTGGTCCGCTGCGGGAAGGGAAAGGCACAACGTATGAGGGCGGTATTCGAGTTCCCTGCATCATGCGGTGGCCTGGGAAGATTCCAGCAGCTAGCAACTGCAAGGAACCTGTTATGACCATAGATATTTTGCCAACCATTGCTGGCCTGATTGGGGCGGAGCTTCCCAAACGTAAAATCGATGGCCTGGACATCTGGCCTCTGATGGCAGGAGAATCCGGAGCAAAATCGCCACATGAAGCGCTGTATTTTTATTACAAAAGAAATGAATTGCAGGCCCTTCGCGCGGGCAAATGGAAACTGGTTTTTCCGCATGAGGTGCGGATGAATGTTGATCCTCAGCCAGATACGGTCCGCTATCGTTCTGGCTATGTCACGACTGAACCTGGCACCAATGGCTATCCATTCGTACTGGAATATCCGATGTGTGGGCTGGAGCTATACGATCTGGAAGCAGATATCGGAGAGCAGCATGATTTGGCAAAATCGCATCCTGAAATTGTGGAGCGCTTGCAAACATTGGCTGAGAAGGCCCGCGCTGATTTAGGAGACAAACTCACCAATCGAGAAGGTATAAACCAGCGCCAAGCTGCTTTTGTAGTGAGTGCTGAATGATCATTTGCCATTTCCCTAAAACATATGAGACAAATTCTGTTTTGCTTCTTGTCCGCGGTCCTCTTTTTTTCTTGCAAACAAAAAGAACAATCCCGGCCGAACATCGTCATCATCCTTGCCGATGATCTCGGATATGGTGATCCTCAGATATACAATTCTGAATCGAAGATTCCCACGCCCAATATTGATCAATTGGCAAGAGCAGGCATGCGGTTCACCGATGCCCATACGCCCAGCAGTGTCTGTACACCTACTCGCTATGGGCTCCTCACAGGTCGGTATGCATGGAGAACTGCGCTCAAAAGCAGTGTTCTTTGGACATGGGACCCACCCTTGATTGCCAAGGATCGCTTGACCATTCCCAAGATGTTGAAGAAGCAGAACTATCACTCGGCCTGTATTGGCAAATGGCACCTGGGCTGGCGATGGGCATCGAAATATGGCAATCATTATGCGAATGATTCCTTGAAGATTGGTGTTCGCTCTTTTGAAGGGAGACATGATTTATGGAAGCAGATTGATCTAAGTGCTCCGATTGGAGGAGGCCCTCTGGAAGCAGGTTTTCACTATTATTTCGGAGATGATGTGCCCAATTTCGCTCCATATACCTTCTTTGAGAACAACCAACTCCTGGCCTACCCAGGATCTATCAAGCCTGATACGATGTTCGGCAATCCGGGCCCCATGGTTGAAGGTTGGGATCTGGAACAAGTGATGCCTGCCATTACAGAAAAGGCGGTAGAATATATACAGGAGCAAGCACAGGAATCCAGACCGTTTTTTCTTTATTTCTCCCTGACAGCTCCCCATACACCGATTGCCCCCACGAAGGAATTTCAGGGCAAAAGCGAAGCCGGTCTGTATGGGGATTTTGTGCATGAGGTCGATTGGAGTGTGGGACAGGTAGTAGAAGCCTTACAACAAAGCGGGGTTTGGGAGAATACCTTGCTCATTTTCACCTCAGACAACGGTTCCCCCCAAAGAGATGGTAGCAAGATGAATGGAAAAACCGGCTCTGTCAAAGCCTATGGTCACAACCCCAGCCGTCCCTGGAAAGGCATGAAAGGAGATATCTGGGAAGGGGGGCATCGTGTGCCCTTTATTGTCTCCTGGCCAGAGCAAATTCAGGCAGGACAAGTCACTCATCAATTGATTGGCCAGACTGATATTATGGCTACGCTGGCGGATATCCTTGGGGTCAACACGGAATCAGGAAGCATGGAGGATAGTCAGAATTTTTCCTCCCTCCTATTTGGTAACCAATCCCTTGTTCGGGAAAGCATCTTCCATCATTCCCTGAATGGAACTTTCGCGATCAGAAAAGGCGATTGGAAGTTGATCCTGGGAAAAGATTCGGGAGGTTTTAGCAGGGGATTGGAAATCGAAGGAATACCCGTTGAGACAGAAGGACAACTGTATAATCTGAAAGAAGATCCGGGAGAAAGCAACAATTTGTATGCCTCCTCCCCTGCCAAGGTCGAAGAATTATTGGGTATATATCTTCAGGAGGGATTGGAAGTTCCGGAAGGATGAAGAGAATTGTCAGGGAACCACACATGGTATCCAACAGATTGATCAATGGTTGGGGGAAACAAAATGGGATCTGATCCATTTCAATTTTGGCTTACATCATCTGAAGCATGTCGAGCCGGAAACGGGAAAAAATAGCAAAAAGCAGGAGTATCCAAGACAAGCGGAGCCCAAACAATACAAGAAAAATCTCAAAGCCATCACAGAGAAACTTGTGGCTACACAAGCCAGACTTATCTTCGCGACAACCACTCCCTTTCCTGATCAGGTCGACGGCCCCCTTCGCGAATATGGAGATGTCGAGCACTATAATTCGATCGCTTTTGAGGATCATGAAGCAGCACAAGATCGAAATCAATGACTTATACAGTTTTGTCCTTCCTCGAATGAAGAATCTACAACGACCAAACAATGTTCATTTCACCCAAGAAGGAAGCCAACAACTTGGGGAAGAGGTTGCCAGTCGTATTCTGGCGCGAATTTGACCATCCAGGGAAACCCGTTTGGGAATCAGGACAACGCCTCACTCTTGCAAGGATTGACATTCTCATCCGATAGCTCCAACCCCTAATCACCATTCTCCCTTCCTTGTTCTTCCTTCCCACCCGCAGACCTCGGAGGATCGCCAGCACACAGGCCAACAAATCCTCCGAGGTCATGCCAAATCGAACCCCGGATCAATCCCAATGCAATCGGATCATCTCTTCTGCAATTCCTCTCTTATCCAATTCTTTGTTGATGGCAACAAGGTCTTCTGCGCTCAATTCCTTTTTCCTGGAGATCACATCATACCCTTCCGGTGTGAAAAGGGTCTTTTCAAAATAAATGAGGCCCCATTGTTCAGCATCCAAATGAAGGATCTCCCATCTGCTGCGAAGGATTCTCATCCATCCTTTTCCCCTCCATTCGAACTGTCTATTATTCTTGTCCAAAGGTCTATCAAATCCATGAATTGATTTGGGTTTTCCATGTTTGAGAAAACGAACTTCATCTCGCAGGCCAATGCTGCCCTTGTTTGAGGCAAGTGCATAGTTGAAAGTTGGATGGGTTTTATCCCCCTTTAGCCACATGGGGAAATTGGTAAAATGGATCAACCAAACTCCTTCTATTTCCGTCAATTCAAGAGCAATATTCTTCATATAGATTGATGCTTAAGGCAAAGATAAGCAAACAGAAAAATATTTTTACAAAGAATTAATAATCAACCATTTACAGCTGCTAAAAAATCCATCCTTTTTGCCTCAATTTCGTATAATTTAGGAATAGTTCCTGAATCAAAAATATCATGAATATCAAGTCCCTTACCCAAAATATGCTCATCGCAGATGCGCTGGAAAGAATCGCGATTGTGTTGGAAATCAGACAGGCAAGCAGTTTCAGAATCCATGCTTATAAAAAGGCTGCCAGACAGATTCGAGAACTGGATCAATCTCTTGCAGAACTCTTCGAGGAGGAAGGAAGAGAAGGCTTGGTCAAGCTTCCAAATATTGGCAAAAGTATCGGGTCAGCGGTAGAAGAATTTTTGTTAACCGGCACGATCGATACTGCTGAGCGGATGGAACAGAAGCTGAGTCCAACTGAGCTATTCCAATTGGTTCCAGGGATTGGGGAACAATTGGCCAAAACCATAGTTGAAAAACTATCCGTGAGCAGTCTTGAGGAATTGGAGATTGCTGCACATAATGGTCAATTGGAACAAACAGAAGGGTTTGGCAGCAGAAGAAGCAGAGCAGTCAAGGAATATCTGGCTACGATTCTTCGCACATCGGCACGTTTGAGAGCAGAAAAGAATAAAAAGAAAGGATCATTTCCGTCCGATCAGGCTTTTGCTGATCCTAGCGTTGAAACCTTGCTTGCCATCGATGCCGCATATCGGCAGCAAGACTCCTCTGGAAATCTAAGAAGGATTGCTCCAAGACGCTTCAATCCAGACGGGAAAGCCTGGCTTCCCATCATGAATACAGAACGGGATGGTTGGTTTTTCACAGTGATGTACTCCAATACAGCCCGTGCCCACGAATTGGGAAAAACCAATGATTGGGTTGTCATCTTCTATGAAAAAGGGGGCGCTCAATACCAATGTACCATCGTGAGTGAATGGCGAGGTGGTCTAGCAGGGTATCGAGTTGTCAGAGGCAGAGAGTTGGAATGTATGCACCATTATGCCTCACATTCCCCGCAGCATCTTGTTGCCTAGTTCTTCGATAAAGGCATCGGACCCAATCTCATCCCGGCGTGCCACCAAACTTAGCGCATCCTTCCCAACCAAATACCGCATTCGGTCAGAAGGATCATTGGCCGCTTCCCAAATTTTCTCCGCAACGGCAATGGGATCAGCAAGTTTGTCCTGAATATTCTTGCGCATGGATTGAATATGGTGGTTGATCGCATCGTAATCACGAATCTCCTGATTTTCTGTCCATATCAAACCTACTTGCTGGAAATTGGTTCCAAAGCTTCCTGGCTCCACCAATTTCACCCGAATATTGAGAGGTTTCAGCTCAAAAGACATGCCTTCCGTCAGACCTTCCAATGCCCATTTGCTGGAATTGTAAAGAGATCCAAGGGGATAAGTGATCAAACCAGCTACAGAAGAAATGTTGATAAAAAGTCCTGATTGCTTCTCCCGGAAATGTGGCAAGACAGCTTTCATCACACGGATCACTCCTTTCACATTGACATCATATTGAAGGTCAATCTGCTTCTCAGTTGCCAATTCACAAGGTCCATAGACCCCAAAACCTGCATTGTTTACCACCACATCAATCTTCCCACAATCCTTCAGGCAAGACCGTACTGCTTCTCTGACAGATTCCGTTGCTGTCACATCCAATGTATAAATCCTGATATTGGGATGGTCAGCAAGGTCTCCGGCTTTGCCAACGGAGCGCATTGTTGCAGCTACTTTCCAGCCCCGGTCTGCAAAGTATTTGGCAGTAAGTTTTCCGATTCCAGCATTGCTGCCTGTGATGAGAATGGTTTTGTTCGTCTCCATGAAACAGATTTTGGTGGAATCTAGGGATTTTTTGGCAAGAGTCCGCCCATATGAGGGAATATGTCTTTGCCTCTCGATAGCGATTGGTTTCAGGAAGCATAGCTGCATGAGCATTCCATTCGGCAGAAGGGTATTTGCAGAACTGATCGACAGGCCATGGCCATTGTCATCCTCTTGCAGGGAGCAAGCCAGCCTAGTCGAAAACTCGCCGTTTGCAATAGTTTGCCATTCATTCCCACCCGCTCATAGCAACCCAATAGGTATTGCATGCCCTACCAACTGCAAGGGTGTCAAATCAATTGATCCATTTACATATTGCCTGTGAGTTTCAGCTGTTGACTTTAGGAAAATGTTCTATACAAGCGAGATAGAAGATGGATTCATTTCGAAAAAAAAGGGTTCCAGCAGCTTAACCACACCTTAAGCTTCCCTTGCAAACTTCCCAAAAACTGGTATCTTGAGCTAGGACAACTACAAACCTGCTCAATCTCCCATATCAGTGAAACCTGCCTGCTTTTTCCTACTACTTTCTGCCATATTCCTTAGTCTTGGAGGATGTCAAAACGATTCCCCTTCTCCAAAACCAAATGTGGCAATCCTTTTCATAGATGATATGGGCTATGGAGATCTGAGTTGCTATGGCAATCCTTCAGTCCAAACCCCAAACATTGATAAACTTGCTGCAAGTGGGATCAAGTTCACCCAATTCTATGTGAATTCCCCCATTTGCTCTCCGTCCAGAGTGGCATTGAACACAGGTCAATATCCCATGCGGTATAAGATTCATTCCTATATCGCATCCTCTAAGCAGAACAACCGAAGGGCCATGGCCGATTTTCTTGATCCGAACGCTCCGACGCTGGCCCGAACCCTTCAGCAATCTGGCTACGCAACCGGCCATTTCGGCAAGTGGCACATGGGAGGAGGCAGAGATTTGGGAGATGTCCCTCTGCCAAAGGAATATGGATTTGACACCTCTCTTGTATCCTTTGAAGGAATCGGGAACCGAGTTCTCTTTCCCAAAGATGGCCTCTGCGAAGCCAGTGCAAAGCTGGAACGAGGGAACATTATTTGGGCAGAAAAACATAAATCCACCAGCATCTACGTCGATCATGCGTTGGATTTTATCAAAAGTAGTGGAGACAAACCCTTCTATATCAACATTTGTCCCAATGATGTCCATGATCCCCATTTGCCAGAGTCAATGGTCCTGGAAAAATGGAAAGAGGTAACGGAGAATCCTTTCGAGCAGCGATTTTTTGCTGTATTGGATGAGATGGATCGACAGATCGGTCGCTTCATCGATGAATTGGACAAGATGGGAGAATTGGACAATACCCTGATTCTTCTTGCTAGTGATAATGGACCAACTGATTGGCCATTTTATTTCAACAAGGACCGATATCCTGAAGGCTATGAGGGAGACATGTATCCTCCTGGATTTGCCGGAGATTTCCTTGGCCGCAAATGGAGCTTGTATGAGGGAGGAATCCGGGAGCCACTGATTGCAAGTTGGAATGGTCATATTCCGGCAGGCAGTGTTGATTCCAGTACTGTCGTGGCAGCATTTGATCTGTTCCCTTCTATCTGTTCCTTGCTTGGGATTCAAGTACCCGAAGATCTGGATGGGACAGATAAAAGTCAGGCCCTCCTTGGGAACCCGATAAGCAAGGTACCTGCCATCAAATGGGAATATGCCAGCAATCCTGGCGGTTCCATTCAGCCAGGAACAATTGGCAATCGATCTCCTAATCTGGCAATTCGGGATGGAGACTGGAAATTATTGGTCAATACAGACAGTAGCAGGATTCAATTGTTCAACCTTAAATCCGATCCTGGCGAACAAAGCAATCTGGCCAATCAGGAAGCAGAAATCACACAACAATTGATGGAAGAAGTCATAAACTGGCGCAAAGGCATGCCACTGGAAATGGCTGTCATGAATATGGAATAGAATCTTTTTAGTCAATACCGATGAAGTATTTACTCTCCTTTCTCCTCCTGGTCGCAGTACTGATTTTCGCAGCATGCAGCGACCAAACCACCAACACAGTTCGGCTAAGTCCTGGCGAATACCTTGTTGCAGAATCAGGGCTACCTGAATATGAAAAAGAAATCGATCATGCAAGCTATGTTGAAATGCTTGTTGAATATGAAGAAGAATGGAAAATGAGGCAGTTGGGGACCCAAATCTACAGGACGACCTGCTTCAGTTGTCATGGGAACAATGAGCAACCCGGTTCCCTCCCCAATTCCAAGAAATTCTGGAAGGACGAATTCAAGAATGGATATGATCCCTACTCGATGTATCAAACCATTTCCAGAGGCTTTGGCCAGATGCCTCCTCATCTTCATTTGGTCCCGGCTCAAAAGTATGCCGTTATTGGATTCATCCGGGAAGAATTGATCCGGGATAACAATCCCTCTCAATATTTTGAAATCACAGATTCCTATATAGATGGTCTGCCAAAAGGAGAAAGTGAAGGACCAGATCCTGTCCCCTATGAACCCTGGAAAGACCTGGATTATGGCAACTGGCTCACGCGGGTATATGAAATGTCTGATGACAACGATCCTCCCAAGGTCATTTCGAAAGGCCCAGCACCTTTGCCCCATGAGGATTATAGCAAAGTGAATTTTGCTTACAAAGGCATTGGGATTCGATTGAATCCTGGAACAGGTGGCGTAGCAAAAGGCAATACCTTTGTGATGTTTGACCATGAGCTGATGCGCTTCGTCGGTGCCTGGACAGGCGAAGGATTCATCGATTGGGAGGATATCCTGCTTGATGATCAGCACAATGTCTATCCCCGAACTGTGGGTCATAGAGAATTCATGACATTGGTAACGCCAGGATGGGCCAATCCCAAAGATGGTTCCTATACAGATCCGAGGTTTCATGGATCAGATGGTAGGCAATATGGGCCTCTTCCCAGGGAGTGGACGCACTATAAGGGCTTGTATCGCCACAACGATCGGGTTGTAATCAACTATACGGTTGGCAAAGCTTCCGTTCTGGAGACCTATGATCTTGTTGTGTCAGGAGAAAAGCCCATCATCAGTCGGACAATCAATATGAGGGGAGCCAAACAAGCCCATCAATTACGCGTTGCGCAGGAAGGAACAGCTGTCTCGGTTCAGGGAACTGGTGCCAGTCTTGCAACAGAGAATGGTTATGTGGTCGTCAATACTGATCCTGAAAATGCTGATTTCATTATTTACATGTCTGATCGCCTTCAGTCAGATTTGGACGCGGCTATCAAAACTTCAACAGGTCCGGCCAATCTCGCTGACTTTACCAAAGGAAGCCCTGCCAAAAATCCTCAGATTATCAAGAGTCCGATTTTTCCAGGAAATGAAGATGATCCCTATGCAGTAGATGTGTTTGTTCTGCCAAGCAATCCCTGGAATAGCCGAGTCCGTCTGACAGGCATAGACTTTATGGAAGGCGGTGAAGTGGCGATTGTCTCAACCATTGATGGAGAGATCTGGCGAGTAGAAGGAATCACCCAGTCTTCGGGTGAAGCGACATGGAAAAGAATCGGAACAGGCTTGTTTCAACCCCTAGGGGTAAAAATCAAAGATGGAGATATTTACATTACCTGTCGGGATCAGATTTGTATTCTCCGCGATCTGAATGGAGATGGAGAAACTGATTTTTACGAAAGCTTCAACAGCGACCAACAAGTAACCGAGCATTACCACGAATTTGCGATGGGATTACAAACGGATGCAGAGGGCAACTTCTATTATGCAAAAAGTGGTCGCCATGCACGTAAATCTCTCATTCCCCGACATGGAACCTTGATAAAGGTCAGCGCAGATGGAAGCAAATCAGAAATTCTGGCCAATGGATTCCGGGCAGCCAATGGTGTCTGCATCAATCCAGATGGTTCCTTCTATGTGACCGACCAACAAGGATTCTGGAATCCCATGAACCGAATCAACCGGGTAACCAAAGGGGGATTCTACGGAAATATGTGGGGGTATGGAGCGCCAAAAGATTCTTCCGATGAAGCCATGATTCAGCCAATGATGTGGGTCGACATGGAATATGATCGTTCCCCATCAGAGCTACTTTGGGCAGAAACAGACAACTGGGGTCCCTTGAACGGAAGCCTGCTCAATATCTCCTATGGCTATGGAAAAGTTTTTGTCGTTATGACACAAAACACAGCCAACAATGAACAGGGTGGTATGGTTGAGTTACCCGTTCCTCAATTCCCAACTGGTATTATGCGAGCCAGATTCAATCCAGCAGATGGCCAGATGTATATGACTGGTATGTCCGCTTGGGCTACGAGCAGAATGATTCAGGTGGGAGGCTTCTACAGAGTGCGCTATACCGGCAAATCCCTGAATCTTCCGGTAGAATTGAAGGCAATGAAATCAGGAATGAAACTGACTTTCAGTGAGCCGCTCGATAAAACCAGAGCTGCTGACCCTAACAGTTTTGAAGTTAATACCTGGGACATCAAGAGAACCAGTGACTACGGCTCAAAGCGTTACAATGAAAAAACATTAAAGATCGACAAAGTGACTCTCAGTGATGATGGGAAGTCAGTGATGATTCATCTGCCGAAGATCAAACCAAGCTGGATCATGGAGATCATATATGATCTGAAGAGTGCCAAAGGTACTCAGTTCAATGGGGCGATTCAGAACTCGGTGTATGAGTTGGCTTCAGATGAAGCATAGAGATTGAACCTGGGTAAAGAAGGTGAAGGTAAAAACCTTTCACATAAACCCTAAAGCGAACACAGAGGCACAAAAGCTCTGAGATAATCTACTGATTAACAATCACCCCATATCTCTGTGCTTCCTTCTTTATCCCAAAAATCAACCTAATCAGACATTCTTTTCTTCCTAGCTGCTTCTATTATGAATCGGAGATTTGCCACAATTTTCCTACTCTTTTTTGGCACCTGGGATCTCCTGGGTCAATCCTATGATGTGGTCGTGTATGGAGCCACTGCCAGTGGCGTCATGGCAGCAATCGCAGCTGCTGAACAGGGAATGAAAGTCATTCTGATTGAACCTGGGAATCATGTTGGCGGTATGGTTACTGGAGGACTATCTCATACAGACTATGGCGATCGGACGGTAATCGGTGGTCTTGCCCTGAAGTTTTATCAAAAAGTTGCGGAGCATTATGGGACCAAAGTCTTCTATTGGAGAGGACCGGAACCACATATTGGAGAGCAAATCATGCGGGATTGGCTTGAAGAAGCTGGAGTTAGGCTGGTGTTCAATCAGCGGGTACAACAGGTCGAAAAGAATGGCCTCAATATTCAGTCAATTAGCTTGAGTGATGGCCAATCATTGAGCGGCAAAACCTTCATCGATGCAGGATATGAAGGAGATTTGATGGCCAAAGCAGGCGTATCGTATACCTGGGGTCGGGAAGGCAAAGAGCAATTTGGTGAATCATGGGCTGGCCGCCAGCCAATCATGCAGACCAGTCACCAGATTGACGCCCGACTTTCTCCATTCAAAGAGGAAAAACGTCAAACCCTTGTGCCCCTGATCAATCCCAGACCGCTGGCTGAGATTGGGGCTGCTGACAAAGGCGTCCAATCCTACTGTTTCCGCTTAATCGCTACGCATCGGGCGGAGAATATGCTTCCCTGGACCAAACCCAAAAATTATCAACCAGAAGCTTACGAACTGGCAAGAAGCTATTATGCTGCAAAGCCGGATGGCCCTCCTCTGATCCACTATCGGGAAACCTTGCCCAATGGCAAATCAGATATCAATTCCTCCGTTGGCATTTCTACCAATCTCCTCGATGGATCTAGCTGGGACTATCCTGAAGCAGACTATCCAAAACGAGATAGCATCTGGCAATGGCACAGGGACTATACCTTGGGTCTTGCCTGGTTCCTGGCAACTGATCCAGCCGTTCCGACACGTATTCATGATTATATGAAGACCTTTGGTTTGTGCAAAGATGAATATGTCGACAATGAACACTTTCCCCATCAACTCTATATTCGGGTTGCCAGGAGGATGCAGGGAGAATATGTGATGACCCAACATGACCTGATGGAAGATTCCCTGAAATACGATGCGATAGGAATGGGCGCCTACAACATAGATGTCCGCCATGTCCAAAGGAACTATCTCCCTATCAGCAGGTTCCCGGATCTGAAATACGAAGTGTACAATGAAGGCTATCTTTCTATTCCTGTGTCGCAATACCAGATCCCTTACCGATCCCTGACCCCCAAATTCTCTGAATGCCGAAATCTACTGGTATCAGTCTGTATGTCAGGCAGCGCACTAGCCATTGCTTCTATCAGGATGGAGCCTCAGTATATGATTATGGGACAAGCTGCCGGCATTGCAGCATCTATGGCTGTTCAATCCGACCTTCCGGTTCAACAGATTCATGTATTCAAGCTTCAGCAAAAACTGCTCGACCACCATCAGGTATTGTCCTTGGAAGAAAATCCCTATGGGCTGTGGAACACCGAGGAATCCATTGTCATTGATAATCATATGAAAGGCTATACAGCCCTTCATGGACCCTGGAAAGTTCAGGAATCCATTCATCCAGAACGCTATGAGATGAACTACCGGTCACTCGATGCAGGAAAAGAAGGAAGTTTTGAGTACCATCCCTACTTGTTTCACACTGGAAAATATGCCATCTCTATCTGGTATCCCAGTTCATCCGAATTCAACGAAAAAACACAAGTAAGCATCTATCACAACAAAGGCGAAGAGGTTCTATTTGTGAATCAGAGCAAGAATGGAGGACAGTGGCAAACACTAGGCATATTTGAATTTGAAAAGGGTAAGAGGCTTCGGTTGAGCATTCAGGGGAATCATCCAAGCCACCGAATCGTAGCTGATGCGGTAAAATTTGACAGAATTCCATAATCAATTCCCAATGAAAGGTCTCAAAGGAAAATCAGCAATCGTCACAGGAGGAGGAGCTGGCATTGGCAAAGCATGTGTAGAGCGTCTTTGTCAGGAAGGAGTTTCAGTTACCTTTTCTGATATGGATGAAAAAAATGCGGCCGAAACCCTGGAAAATATGCGTAAAAAAGGATATCAGATCCAGGCGATTATTGGAGATATGTGTGAGGAGGATTTTTGCAAAAAACTTGTTGAGGCAGCAAGTAATCAGTGGGGGAATCTTCATTTTCTGGTCAACAATGCCTTTTCCTTCATCTCCAAGGGTATGGATTCCACACAGAAGGACTGGGAGAGAATCATGAATGTTGGCCCTGTGGCCTTCGCTCATATGGTTCGATATGCTGCACCACATATGCGTCAAGCTGGAAGTGGAGCAGTTGTCAATGTGTCCAGTATTTCGGCCCATATCGTTCAGCCAAATCGCTGGACATACAATTCAGCCAAGGCAGCTGTTAGTCATCTGACTCGCTGCATGGCCTTTGATCTGGCACCTGACATTCGGGTGAATGCTGTGAGTCCTGCCTGGATCTGGACGCAAGAGGTGGAAAAAGTAGCCGTCGGAGAACGAGATAAATGGGAACCCATCTGGGCTGATTTTCATCCGATGAACAGAATCGGAAGAGCGGAGGAAGTCGCAGGTCCAATCGCTTTTTTGTTAAGCGAAGAAGCCAGCTTTATTACTGGGACCGATCTCTTTATCGATGGAGGCTACCTGACAATGGGCGCGGAAGGCAAAGGACACAATTCTAGTTTTGTTGGGAGTGAGTAGTCCCAATTTTTTTTGAGATTTTTTCACACCCAATTCTATCCTAACAACATGAACAAACAAGGGAATCTTCAAAACAAAGTCGCCATTATCACAGGAGGTGGTAGTGGAATTGGTAAGGCTACCGCGATTCAAATGGCTCAACTGGGGGTCAAAGTAATCATTACGGGTCGTACTGCATCCAAAATTCAGGCAGTTGCCCAGGAGATCATCGAAACTGGAGGAATAGCCAAAGCGATTTCTCTTGATGTTGCTGATCATAAAGCGGTTCATGAGATGGCGAAAATGGTACAACAGGAATTCGGCAGGATCGATATTCTGATTAATAACGCAGGGCATAGCTCTAACAATCGACGATTGCTAAGCATCACACCTGAAGAGATTCATGCAGTCATCAATACCAATCTCATCGGCACCATGTATTGTGCACAAGCAGTTGCACAAGCCATGTTAGAACAAAAAAGCGGAACGATCATCAATGTTTCCTCTTTGGCAGCGCTTCATCCTTCCGCTTTCAGTGGCATGGCTTATGGACCCGCCAAAGCTGCTGTCATCAATTTTACTGAGTTTCTGAATGAAGAATTGAAAAATACAGGGATTCGGGCAACTGTCTTCATTCCCGGTGAGGTAAATACTCCTATCCTTAATGAACGCTATGTGCCTCCCTCTCAGGATGCCCGGGAACTGATGGTTGGGGTTGAAGAAACTGCTGAGGCGATCTGCATGATCGCAAGTCTTCCACAACGGACCAATATTCCCAAAATGATCATAAGACCAACCTTCCATCGGGATATGAGTGGGGAGACAGAACCGATGGTATCCTAATTTAATTTTCCCATCCAATCAACACAAAACTATCCTATGCATCGCCTGACTATTAGCTGTTTTTTATCCCTGATACTTCTGGTATGTTCCTGTTCAACTCACATCCAGGAAGGCAGGTCTACCAGCAAACAAAAACCCAATATCCTGTGGATCGCCATAGAAAACTTCAAACTTGATCTTGGCTGCTACGGGGCAAAGAATGTTCACACCCCCAACATGGACGCATTGGCAGCGGATGGTATCAGATATACCAATGTGTTTTCTACCTCTCCGGTTTGCGCGCCAAGTCGTTCGGCCTTCATGGTGGGACATTATCAGACTAGCACAGGCACCCATCACATGCGGTCCCATAGGGAGGATGATTTCCGACTTCCGGAAGGCATTCGTCCAATCACTCACAGATTGCAGGATGCTGGCTATTTTACAGCCAATATTACGCACATTGGAGACAAGGAAGTTGGCACCGGCAAACTGGATCTGAATTTCGTCAATGAAGGGCCCATTTATCAGTCAGATGATTGGCAGGCATTGAAAAATAATCAGCCATTTTTCGCTCAAATCAATACCCCTGAGGCAGAATATGACATATATGACCGAAAATCAGCAGAAAAGGATCGGGTTCCCTGGGTTGGAGAAGAATGGCATCCCCAAATAGCCACAGAAGAGAATGTAAGCATTCCTCCTTATTATCCCGATCATCCCATCGTGCGGCAGGAATGGGCCAGATATTTGAATTCAGCATCCGGGGTAGACGTAAGGATTGGATGGGTTCTCGATCAATTGAAGGAAGATGGTCTCGCTGACAATACAATCATCATCCTCTTCTCAGACAATGGCAGTATGGAAGCAAGAGGCATCCACTGGTTATGGGATATGGGTATCCACGTTCCCTTGATCATCCATTATCCAAAGGGCATTCAGGCTCCAACATCCTATCGTCCCGGTTCGGTGAATGAAGAAGTAATTAGTTTGCTGGATTTGACTGCTACAACTTTGGATATGGCTGGCATTCCAAAGCCTGTCGAAATGCAGAGCAGAATATTCCTAGGGAACAATCCTGATCCGGCAAGAACATATGCGTTCAGTGCCAGAGACCGAATCGACGAAACAGTAAATCGAATGCGATCTGTCAGAGGAAAAAGATATCATTATCTGAGAAATTACATGCCAGATCAAGGGATGGCTTCTCTAAACCGATACAAGGAAAAATGTTTTCTGGTCATGCCACTCTTGAGAGAGATGTATGCGGCTGGAACCCTTTCTCCGGCTGCGGCACAACTCATGGAACCTTTGCCTTATGAAGAATTGTATGATACCCAGGAAGATCCGCATGAAATCCAGAATCTGGCCACTTCTCAAGACCCGGAAATTCAAGAGATATTGAGAACAATGCGACAAGAACTGGATACCTGGATGGAAGAAACCAAGGATCAGGGAGCCATTCCTGAACCAGCAGAGATCGTTGCCCCTTTTGAGCAGGAAATGCACGATTGGTTTGGTACACCGGATTGGTATCAATAATCCTTCTCCGATTCTGCACACCAACTAGCTTGAATTATGAAATCTTTCTTTGCTCTGGTTCCGGTTGTTTTTTTCCTGATATCATGTGATCAATCGAAGAGACCAACCCATCCCAACATTCTCTTCATTGCTGTAGATGATATGAATGATTGGATCGGGCCATTGGGAGGGTTGGAAATTGCCAAAACGCCAAATCTGGATCGATTGGCTGCTCAATCTACTGTATTCACCAATGCTCATTGTGCTTCCCCGGCCTGTGCACCATCGAGATTATCCATCATGACAGGGGTACAACCCTCTAAAACAGGAGTTATGAAGAATGTGTGGTACGATGGCCCCCAATGGCGGAAGGTTCCCATTCTCAAGGAGGTTGAGACCATTGAGCAATTTTTCAAAAACAGAGGATACAAAACCCTGGGCGGAGGGAAGTTATACCACTCACTGGCCCCTCCCTGGTTAATCACCAATCAAGCCGAACCGGAATCCTGGGATTTCTACTTTCCAAGTGCTCATGTTCCCATGCCCTATCAGGTTCGAGCGAAAGAAGCAGTCATTCGTCCTGATCATTTTATCGGAGAGCGCCACCCATTTTTCACCTGGGGGCCTTTAGAGGTGACGGATCAAAAGATGAGTGACTATCAAGTTGTGGACTGGGCCAGATATGAACTTACCAAGGACCATGAGAAGCCATTCTATCTTGCCTGTGGCATTTTTCGACCACATATGCCCTGGGAAGTACCACAGAAATATTTTGATATGTATCCTCTGGAGCAGATTCCTGATCTTGACATTCGGGAGGATGATCTTTCTGATGCCTTTGGTCATGGCAGGAGACTCTGGCATAAATTTGTTCTGGACAATCAACAATGGAAACATGTCATTCAAGCCTATCTTGCTTCTATCACCTTTGCGGATGTACAGATTGGAAGGCTCCTGCATGGTTTGGAACAATCAGCTTACAAGGACAATACCATCATCGTCCTATGGGCGGATCATGGGATGCACATTGGAGAGAAGGAGAATTGGGAAAAATTTACCCTGTGGGAAGAATCCACGAGAGTTCCCTTCTTTGTGAAGGTTCCGGGAATCAAGCAAGTAGCTGAATCTGGTGTGCCGGTTTCCTTGTTGGACATCTATCCCACCTTGGCTGAGTCGGCTGGCTTCGAAGTCCCGACACATTGTGACGGACAAAGCGTACTGGCTGAGATGAAGGGCGAATCTCCTATTCGAAGCCACAGTGCACTGACAAGCTTTCAGTTCGACAAAGAAGTCACCGGTCATTCCCTGAGAAGTCTGACTCACCGATACATTTATTACACTGGTCTTCATTTGGAAGAATTGTATGATCACAATCAGGATCCCAATGAGTTTCACAATCTGGCCTATGATCCTGCTCATCAATCAACTTTGGAGAAATTCCGACAAGAAATACTCCAACGCGTTGAAGGACTATCGGAAGCAAATATCAAACAATTCCCAAAGGGATATGTGCTAGAGGGCGGACGAATCAGCAAACAGAATTTCCAACCCACTCATCAATTGACATACGAATAACAACTGACATGAGCATTCTCAAACAATTCAACTTAGAAGGACAGGCTGCTTTCATCACTGGGGGAAATCGCGGTCTTGGTCTCGAAATCGGCAAAGCTCTTGCAGAAGCCGGCGCCAATATTGCGATCGCTTCCAGAGATGAAAACAAAAACGCTGAAGCAGCACAAATCATCCGGGATGCCTATCCGGTAAAGGTCCTTCATCACAAATGCGACATTCTCAAAAAAGAAGACATTGCTTCTGCTGTTGCCAAAACAAAAGATGCCTTCGGGCGAATCGACATTCTGGTCAATTCTGCTGGCATCAACATCAGAGGAAAAATAGAAACCCTCGCCTTTGAAGATTTTGATACCGTGATGGGCGTAAATGTAACGGGTTCCTGGGGAGTAGCACGGGAAATTGTTCCGATTATGAAAGAGAATGGCTATGGCCGGATTCTGAACATTTCCTCTATGTTGGGAGCCGTCGCCATTCCTGAGCGAACCCCCTATGCAACCAGCAAAGGTGCCATTCTCCAACTTACTCGTTCTCTGGCTGTAGAAGTCGCACGTGACAACATCAATGTCAACGTCATCCTCCCTGGTCCCTTTGATACGGAGATTTTCGAACCAGTCAAGAAGGATCCTGAGAAATTCGCAGCTTTTTGCAACAATATTCCCTTGGGCAGAATAGGCGGTCTGGATGAAATTGGTGCCCTTGCTCTCTATCTATGCAGCCCAGCTTCCAGCTTTGTAACCGGATCGCTCATCTCCATCGATGGCGGCTGGTTGGCGCAATAGTATCTTTCAACCCGCAGACCTCAGAGGTTTTTCTGATGCGATTGCATATCCGAAACCTCCGGGTGCCTCTCTTCTAATTGGCAGATTATGAAAATCAAACACTTCAGATGGTGGATTGTAGGCTTAATCGCCCTGGCAACAGCCATCAATTATCTGGATCGGCAGAACCTTCCTGTAGCAATTGTCGAAATCCGAAAGGCATTTCCGATTAGCGATTCTCAATATGGATTCATCAATAGCTTATTCCTTCTTGCCTATGGGACCATGTATGCGGTTGGAGGCAGATTGCTTGACAAACTGGGTTCTCGGGTTGGCTATGCAGTTATGATCATCTGGTGGTCCCTCGCCAATATGATTCATGGATTGATTTCCAGTGTCATGGGATTGGGGATCGCTCGCTTTCTCCTCGGCATGGGGGAAGGAGGTGGCTTTCCCGGATCAGCCAAGGTAGTTTCTGAATGGTTTCCGGCCAAAGAGAGAGCCATGGCCTTCGGAATTTTCAACACAGGCTCAAGCGTGGGAGGCGCTATTGCCCCACCCGTTATTGCTTTCCTGATTCTTACTTTTGATTGGCGTTGGGCCTTTATCATCACAGGACTGATTGGGATTGTCTGGGCCGTGATCTGGCTCCTTGTTTATGCCAAGCCTAAGCAAAGCAAATTCGTTACAGAAGAAGAGAAAACCTATGTAGAAGAGGAATTGGCGAGTCAAGACCAAGCCAGCAGTTCTGAACATATTCCTTGGCTGAGTCTCTTCAAATACAGAAAAATTCGAGGGTTATTGACCATCAAATTTCTCACCGATGGAGCCTGGTATTTTTTCATTTTCTGGCTCCCAAAATATCTTGCTGATGTACGGGGGCTGGACATCAAGGAAATCGGTGCGTATGCCTGGATTCCATTTGTTTTCGCAGGAGCAGGAAGTTTTTTAGGAGGATGGTTCAGTAGTTACCTTATCAAAAGAGGAACCTCTCTGGATTGGGCAAGGAAAATTCCCATGGGGATTGCTGCTGCTCTGTTGCCACTTTCTTTATTGATTACCCAGGCTTCTTTGGGAACCGCCTTGATATTCTTTGGCTTGGCGATGTTTGGTCACCAATGTTGGTCCACTCTGATTCAAACCATGGTCGCAGATATGTATCCATCCAGAATGGTGGGGTCGGTAGCTGGGTTGATGGGAGCCTTTGGGACTTACGGCGCAATGCTGTTTAGTTTGGGAATCGGATTTCTGATAGAGCAGACAGGGTATGGACCAGCGTTTGGTCTATCTGGGATTCTTCATCCTCTGGGCTTTGTCCTGATTTTTGTGATGATTCAAAAAGTGGAAGCTGAAAAAGAACTCTTCAAATGATGAGGCTTACAAATCATGAGAAATCGGTTTCCTCTCCCATCAAAGCCCTGATTTTCACCCCTTTGGTATGTGAAAAAATCATAACTTCCAACAACTTGAACTAAGGACATACGATTGTTATGCCAACTACTACTCTTTTCCAATTGCAAGGAGGTCGGTCTGTATCGCTTCTATTTTGTGGACTCCTGTTGATTGTCACCTTCCTCGCTTGCCAAAAGCCTTCCTCCACCATAGAAGAAAGCGGAGCTCGGGTTCCGGAGATCGTTGACTTCAATTTTCATATCAAACCCATTCTATCCGATCGTTGTTTCAAGTGTCATGGCCCAGATGAAAAGGTGCGTGAAGCTGATTTGCGATTTGATGTCAAAGAAGGAGCTTTCGCAGCACTGGATAGCGCCGAAGAGCGATTCGCGATCGTTCCCGGAGATACCGAGAATAGCCAGATTCTTCATCGGATCAAACATCATGATCCAGATGAGCTGATGCCACCACCCGAATCGAATCTTAGCCTATCCGATCATGAGATAGCGCTTCTTGAAAAATGGATAGAGCAGGGCGCTGAATGGAAGGACCATTGGGCATTCATTCCACCGCAGAAGGCAGTGCTGCCTGAAATCCAACAATCCTCCTGGCCCAGAAATCCAATTGACCATTTCACTCTGGCTAAGATGGAAGCCAATAGGTTGAGCCCAGCAGAAGAAGCCGACAAAATCAAGCTGATCCGACGCCTTTCCTTTGATTTGACTGGTTTGCCTCCCAGTTTGGAGGAGGTCGATGCTTTTCTCGAAGATGATTCAGATGATGCGTATGAAAAACTTGTCGATCACTATTTGGCTTCCTCTTCTTTTGGAGAAAAAATGGCTGTCCCCTGGCTGGACCTTGCCCGCTATGCCGATACCTATGGCTATCAGGATGATTTGAGCCGAACTTCCTGGCCCTGGAGAGACTGGGTAATCCAGGCCTTCAACGATAATATGCCCTTTGATCAGTTCACCACCTGGCAATTGGCTGGAGATCTCCTGCCAGATGCCAGTTATGATCAAAAACTGGCAACAGCCTTCAACCGCAATCATCCCATCACGCAAGAAGGAGGTGTCGTGCCGGAAGAATATCGAGTAGAATATGTGGCAGACCGAACACAAACCATCGCAACCACATTCCTGGGCTTGACGATGCAATGTGCCCGCTGTCATGATCACAAATATGATCCTATTTCTCAGAAGGAATTTTACCGATTGTTTGCTTTCAACAACAGCGTTCCTGAGGCTGGACTCATCGGCTATTCTGGCAGAGCTGAACCAGATCTTCCCATTCCACAATCCCAACTCGATGACATCAATGGCTGGCTGAATAAAGATGTCAGGAAAGTGAAGGATCGCCTGGTAACGATCAAAGAGGAGAAACGGAATGCTTCACAAACAGCATTTGGCACATGGAGGCAGGAACAGGCCAATCAAACAGGCAATAGCTCCAATTTACCCACTGGCCTGATAGAAAGGTTTTCCTTCGATGATATGAAAGAGGATCATTATGCAAATTTGGTTAACCCCAGGCATCCTGCACAACTGAAATATGATCCAACTGATGCCAAAGGCAAATTTTCTGGCTGTGTAGAGTTCAACGGCAAAGGAGATATCGAACAACATGAAAATCACCTTAACCTTGGCCAGGTGGGAGATTTTGGTTTGAATGATCCTTTCACAATTTCGTTTTGGATGAAGTTTGGCTGGGCCAATAATTTCGCCGCGGTTGTCTCCAAGCTGGATCGAGAGAATAATCGAGGCTATGAATTTGTCATCCAGGATAGATACATGGCGGTAAAGATTGGCGGTTCAAAAGGCTTCAATGCCAGGGTATTGAATTCTTTGGTTGAGAAGACCTGGAGCCATTTCGCAGTGAGTTATGATGGTTCAGGGCGATCTTCAGGGCTGCGCGTATTTCAGGATGGCGAGCCAGTAGATTTCATGGTATTCGGAGAGAAAAAAGGGCTTCAAAACATCAAACTGAAACGGATGAAAACCAGCAGCCCTTTTCTTGTTGGGAAAGAAGGCACTGAAAATGGCCAACGATTCAGGGCCCCGATGCAGGTTGATGAATTACAAATCTATGATCGAGCCCTCAGCAGGAAAGAAGTTGCAGACCTGTATGCCTTTGACCCGATTGCTGCTCTCCTCCAAAAAGATCATCTGACTGAACAGGAAAAAGAAAGCCTTTACCTCCATTATCTCCATCATAATGATCCGGAATTTCAGCTTGCAATTCAGGAGTTGAGTCATCAAAAAGTTATTCAACAACAGGTCAGAGAGCAATTGCAACCAACCCTGATCATGAAAGAATTGGCGGAACCTCGACCTGCCTATGTGTTGCGGCGAGGGGCTTATGACGCCAGAGAGGAACAAGTCGATCCTGGCACGCCATCCACTGTATTGGACTTTCCAGATCATTTGCCACCAAATCGACTGGGACTGGCTCAATGGATTCTGGATCCACAGAATCCTTTGACTGCAAGGGTCATCATGAACCGCTATTGGCATATGATTTTTGGAGAAGGCATTGTCAGAACTTTGGATGATTTCGGAAGTCAGGGAGATCTTCCCTCCCACCCGGCTATGTTGGATTGGTTGGCAATCGAATTCATCAACTCAAAGTGGGATATCAAGCATATGATCAAGACCATCGTAAGCTCTGCAACCTATCGCCAATCCTCCAAAGTCAGTCGGGAGCAATACCAGAAGGATCCACAAAATGTTTGGCTTTCCCGCGCCCCACAATACCGATTACCAGCAGAATTGATTAGGGACAATGTGTTGGCGACCAGTGGCCTGTTGGTAGACAAAATTGGTGGTCCCAGTGTCAAACCTTATCAACCCACTGGTCTTTGGGCTGAACTATCCTGCGGTCGTGGCACCAAAAGCTATACACAGGAACATGGAGATGCACTCTACCGGAAGAGTCTCTATACCTTCTGGAAACGAACGGTTCCACCACCGACGATGATCACCTTTGATGCTGCCACCCGAAACTATTGCGTCCCCAAACGACAGACCACCAGTACTCCCTTACAAGCGCTCATTCTCCTGAATGACCCGCAATACCTGGAGGCTGCCAGAGTATTTGCCTCCAACATGATTCAGGAAGGGGGAGAGGATGTTGAATCCAGAATCCGCTTTGGCTTTAGAAAAGCCACCTCCAGAATGCCTAGAAAGCAAGAACTCTCCATCCTGGAAGATATCCTTCAATCAGAGAGGGCTAATTATGAAAATGATCCCGACTCTGCTATAGAATTTCTCAGCATCGGCGAAATGCCCGCTGACCCTGAATTCGATCCGGCAGAACTTGCAGCATATGCTCATGTCGCCACTGCCATCTTCAATCTCGACGAAACCATCACAAAGTATTAGGGAGGTAGACAGCGAACGCTGGACGACAAACGATTGTTTTTGAATTTGCACTTGTTTTTGATACTCGCCCTCATTGATCATGGACTATCGACCACCCAATAACCCAGAAGTCACAACTCGGCCCTCTCTACCCTGAACGAAGAACTACTATGAAAGATATCAACGAATTTTACCTCAATCAGTCCCGACGACATTTTCTTTCTAAGGCAGGAATGGGCTTGGGAGCAGCGGCTTTGGCCTCTTTGCTTCCTGGGTGTCTCTCCTCTTCTGATCAGGTATTAGGATCAGCAGAAATGAGTGGCGTATTGGGTGGAACCCATTTTGCGCCCAAAGCGAAGCGAATCATTTATCTGCATCAGAGTGGTGCACCTTCCCAACTCGATCTATGGGATTACAAACCAGAGGTATTCCGGCTTCATGGGACAGAAATGCCCCCCTCTATTCGCGGAGATCAGCGACTTACTGGCATGACAGCCAATCAAGGGTCTTTCCCGCTTGCTGCCTCTCATTTTGAGTTCAAACAACATGGAAAAAGTGGAACCTGGGTCAGCAGCCTTCTCCCACATATGTCAACGGTGACCGATGATATCTGTGTGATCAAATCCATTTTCACTGAAGCGATCAATCATGATCCCGCTATAACTTTCTTTCAGACGGGATCACAACAGCCTGGCAGACCCAGTTTTGGCGCATGGCTCAGCTATGGTCTTGGCAGTGATAACAGGAATATGCCTTCCTTCATCGTCTTACTTTCTCAAGGCAAAGAAGGCAATATGCAGCCCTTATATTCCCGATTGTGGGGCAATGGCTTCTTGCCTTCCATTCATCAGGGAGTTCAGTTCAGGAGTGGCAAAGATCCTGTATTATATCTGAGCAATCCTCCTGGTGTGAAGGCCAACAATCGAAGAGAGTTTTTGGACAAACTGCAAGCACTCAACCAATTGCAATTGGAGGAGTATGGCAATCCTGAATTGGCTACCAGAATTGCTCAATATGAGATGGCCTATCGCATGCAAACCTCTGTCCCTGATGCGATGGATGTTTCTGGAGAGCCGGAGCATATTTATGAGATGTATGGTCCAGATTCTCGAATTCCCGGCACTTATGCAGCGAACTGCCTCCTGGCAAGAAGATTGGCAGAGCGGGACGTGAAGTTTATCCAACTCTATCACAAAGGCTGGGATCATCATGACAATCTGCCCAATGAGATCAGTCAGCGCTGCAAGGAAATTGACCAGCCATCTGCTGCCCTTGTCAAAGACCTAAAACAGAGAGGGCTGCTTGATGATACCTTAGTGGTTTGGGGGAGTGAATTCGGGCGAACTGTCTACTGCCAAGGTCCCCTGACCAAGACCACTTATGGACGCGATCATCACCCAAGGTGTTTTGTCTATTGGATGGCTGGTGGTGGCGTGAAAGCTGGAACGACCTTCGGCGAAACAGATGAATTCGGATATAACATCATTCAGGATCCTGTTCATGTCCATGATCTTCAGGCGACCATGCTGCATTTGCTTGGCATCGATCATGAGCGATTGACTTTCCGGCATCAAGGGAGAAGATATCGACTGACGGATGTTCATGGAAATGTTGTAAAAGGATTGATAGCATAAGAAGTTTTCATGGATTTCAGTACAATCGATGTCATTGCATTTTTTGGCTTCATTGCCTTTGTCATTGGAGTTTCTCTTTACAAATCTGGCAAAAAATCTACAGATGAAGATTACTTCCTGGCGGGAAGAAAATTGACCTGGTGGCTCATCGGGATTTCGATCATTGCCACCAATGTCTCTTCGGAACACTTCGTTGGGCAAGCGGGTCAGGGATTTCGGGATGGCGTGGGTCTGGCGATTGCGACCTGGGGTTGGTTGGCAGCGATTGCGATGGTCATCATGGCCGTATACCTGCTCCCCTTGTATTTGAAAATTGGCATATATACCCTTCCTGAATTTCTGGAATATCGCTATCATCGAGCCGTAAGAACCCTCATGTCGGGCTATATGCTGGTCTTCTATGCTGGGATCTCCATGGCAACAGTGCTGTATGGGGGAGCTTTGACCCTCGAAACTATCTTTGATATTCCGCTTGGATATGGCATATGGGGGATCGGGATTGTCGCTGGATGCTATACCTATTATGGCGGCCTCTCTGCAGTGGTCTGGTCGGACCTGATTCAAGGAGTCGCCTTATTGCTAGGAGCGGGATTCATTTTCTTTTTGACGCTAAATGAAGTCGGTGGCTGGGGAGAGTTCGTAGCCCGACAAGGGGATAAATTGCATGTCGTCATGCCGCTGGATCATCCCGAGTTGCCCTGGTTGGCTGTCTTTTTTGGTGGCATGTGGATTCCTCACTTGTTCTACTGGGGCTTTAGTCAGTTCATTGTTCAGCGAAGTCTTGCCGCAGAAAGCATCGAAGCCGGACAGAAGGGGGTCCTCCTTGGTGCGACACTGAAGTTGACCATCACCTTTATCATTATCATTCCAGGCATCATGGCATTTGACTTATATGGAGATGAAATCATGGCTGATTGTGTCGTTGGCAATTGCGGAGATGCGGCTTACCCTACCCTGATCAAGAAACTCTTGCCAGTTGGCTTGGTTGGCGTCATGATTGCCGCTTTGTTTGGGGCTGTGTTGAGCACTTTGGACAGCTTGCTGAATTCTGCGGCGACCATTTTCACCATGGATATTTACAAACCCTTCATCAATAAGAACGCAACACCAGAACAAGGCTTGAAGGTGGGCAAAATCACCACCCTGGTTCTGGTAGCCATCTCCTGCCTGTGGGCACCCATCATTACCACCTTTGAAGGTGGGGTCTATATTTTCATCAATCAATTCTGGGGCTTCATGCAGTCTGGAGTCGTAGCAGCATTCTTTTTGGGAATTTTTTGGAAGAAAGTGCCCTGGCAGGCAGCCATTATAGGCATGGTGATGAATATTCCCTTATACGGTTTTTTGTTGATTGCCTTTCCAAATCTGCCCTTCCTGCACAGTCAGGCGATTACTTTTGGGAGCATTGTTTTGTTCATCGCTGTGTATACCTGGATCCGTCCACAGAAAGAAATCAAAGAACTCCCAGTCCGCTATCATCAGGATTATCAGCTTTCTCCAGTTGTGAAGTATTGGGGCATAGCTCTGGTAGCGACCACCATTGGCTTGGTCTTGTTGTTCTGGTAAACTTTGCTTGACATTCAAGTGTGTTGCAAGGACTTTTTCCTTCGATTTTTTGGGACAGGAGTTTGCACCTGTTATACAGATCAGGTGGATTCCTCAAAGGCTAGGGTAGCTGGGCAGTGTCTTCATTTTGTCTCGTTCACTCAAAGGGTGTACGACAAATTGCAGAACCAATCAGATTTTGCTACTCCTGACCTCTTCCGCACTTTCCCCGTTTCTCTTCCGCCATGCGGAATCTTCGACTTCAATGAGAAACAACCCCACTATCCAGGGCTAAATCTGCAATTTGTCCTACACCCCACTCAAACATTAGCAATCACCACTTCTTCGAACTTCTTAATATAGGATGTTGTAACAGTGCATTCATCCTACAGATATGAACAGACGATTTTTTCTACACTCACTCCTGGCAGGCGGCTTGGTCGCGAAGAGTCTGCGTCTTTCTGCTTTGACACACAATAGAAAATCTCTAAAAATTCTAGTATTGGGCGGTACGCAATTCGTTGGGCCAGCTATCGTCAATGCTGCCAATCAAGGCAAACATCAAGTCGTGCTTTTCAATCGTGGGATAAGCAACCCCACACTCTTTCCACAACTCAGATGGATCAAGGGCGATAGAGAAAAGGGTAAGAGAGCCTACAACTCCTTGCAAAAAGAAAACTGGGACATTGTTATTGATGTCTGGCCCCAACAATCATCCCTGGTAGAGGAAGCAACTCAGGCGCTACTTGGCCATGCCAAGCATTATATCTTCATCTCAAGCATCGCAGTCTACCAGGATTTTCAGCAAGTCGGACTGCATGAAGAATCCGAGGTGGTGAATCTCGACTTGGCAACATCCGAGTGGGCATATCCTGAAGAGAAACTCGCTGCCGAACGTCTTGTACAAGAACGATTCCCAGACAGGCATACCATCCTGCGGGCTGGACCAATTAAAGGCTGGCGAGACCCTGCCCTGGATTTGTTGTATTGGTGTATCAAATTGCGGCAGGAAGACATACTAATCGCTCCTGGCTCTGGCATGGACCCAATACAATTTGTGGATGTCAGAGATGTCGGCAAATTCTGTGTGCAAGCAGCGGAGCAGGGTCTGAGCGGCATTTACAATTGCGTGGGACCAGCGGAACCGCTCCTCTGGCATACGTTTCTTCATCAGGCAAAGGAACATTTTCATTCAAAGGCAAAGCTGCTATGGGCCGGAGAAGAATTTCTCCAGCAGCATCAGGTTCGCTCCTTCAGTGATCTTCCTCTGTGGGCCCCCTTGTCAGAAGACAGGGGCTTTATGCAGATCAGCAATCATAAAATCCGGCAGACAGGCTTTGTATTTACGCCACTCCATCAGACCCTGGATGATTGCCTATCCTGGTATCAAAAAAACATGTCTACCAAATCCCTGGCTGACTTTGCCAAAGAAGGCATAGGTCTGGACCCATCCAAGGCAGCAAGATTGATCAAGCTTCTGCAAGAGTAAAGAAGGAAATCTCCCCCATCTACAGCCGGCTTCGGTAAGGTTTATAGCATCTCTGATTGTCCCAACAATCAATGAGAAATATGAGTCAGACTTAGAGACTGTTTAGGAATCTGTGCTGAGAATTTTCATCGTGTATTTTTTTCTCAGGCAAGGCTCTTTTTTGTTGTCATAGTGGTGCTATGACAACAAAAAAAGACGGATACAAAAATAAGTAACAGATGTTCAAACAGTCTCTTATATGTCATGTGTCATTTTGCATCCATTACCACCCGAATCAAAAACAATTGGCGCGTTGGATTTTCTTCATCCGTCAGGGAAGAAAACAGAATTTGATCATTGTTTCGATTCCACTTTGGTGCGGCATCTATTCTCAGGTCTCCGGTATAGTATTGCCGCTGATCGAACCAGGAAGTATGAGCATAGGCACTATCTGAGCGCCTGAAAACCGAATATGCGGTCTTGCTTCCTTCCTCAAATCCCTGCACTAACCATCTTCCATCAGGCGACAAGGCTATATCATTTCCGGGATCAGGAAAAATATCATGCGTCCCGATTTCCCGAATGACTTCTCCTTGCTCAGAATCATACAAGACCAGGCGTCCATCGCGTTCGCTGCTTCCATCTTCCTTGATTTTGGGCAATACCCCAATCATCGTCGATCCAAACTCCCATTCCGGGTGGCCACCAATGAAGACTTTCTGCCGAGTCAATCCTGTTCCATCTGCCATGATTGTCATCGGCTCATTGACCTTCATGGATCGATTGCCAAAGCGGCCGCGACAAAAGAAAAACAGACGATCCCCATCTCTGTTCCAAAGGCTGTGGTTGATGAACAACGGAATCGAATCAATCCGAGGCACATCTTCTACCAAAAGATCTCGCATCTGCTTGAAGGATACCAGCAATCGCTTTTCTCCTGACTCTATGTCCACCACAAATATCCCATCGTCGGTTGGATGTAGCTCTTCGGGATTCCAGTCATAGGCCTCCGGATAGCCCGTCACAGGTCGAAGTCTAGCCATTCGCCCATAATTGATCCCTGCAAATGATCCTCCTGTCTGTCGAATTCCTCCATTCCCAAAAGGAGTGTCTTCATATCGGTATTCTTTGATTCGCTTGTTTTTCTCAATGTCAAACAGGACACAGAAAATTTCATTGGTCTCCGGGTCCCGATCGTTGAAGAAAAATTGTGTTTCAGGTGCATCAGGATTCCAATACATCATGCTGCCCTGTTGAGGATTCCATGCCCTTGTTTCATCCACTTTCCTCGGTTCATAATTGTTTTCGCTATCCAATATCAAAATATCAGCAACATCTTCAGGTGTAGGCATCCGATCAATAAAGTCAACCTGAAAAGAGAGGATGTATCGCCCGGACCCATTCCATGGGACATTCTGCACATGGCCGATATATCCAAAAAAATGATGATTGGGGCCTTGTGTTAGTTGATCTACTTCCAGATGGAAGGAAGTACTATCCTGAGAAGCATTTGGCACTGACTGGCAAGAATACAGCAGCAAAAAACCAAGCGCAACTATGACTGAATTGAATCGCAGCATGGACATCATTGTAATATTAGATAGCGGTTTTCTCTAGCGAAGGTCTGAAAAATTTGGGCAGAGGTCAATTTCCCACATCCTGACAAAATAGGATTTTCATCTCTATCCGAAAGAATGGGGCTAGCGCAACAGGGAAAAGGCAGTGAATTCTATCTATCGATGGAACCTCAGTATGTTTTTCTCAGATCATTATCTCCAACAAAAAAGGAGTGTATTCCACCTAGAAATACACTCCTTTCCAAACCTGAAAATCTTTATTTTTCACCTTAGAGACTGTTCTGGAATCTGTGCTAAGAATTTTTACGATGTATTTTTTTCTCAGACAAGGCTCTTTTTTGTTCTCATAGTGGTGCTATGAGGACAAAAAACTGATCGGACCTGAAGAGCTTCAGGTTTTCGGCCGGGCCGGGTCGCTAATAGTCCGGTTCGGCATAATGGGGAGGGGCACCCCAGCATAGAAAGCTTCCGGGACCCGAACAGGATCCCGGGATCGACGTCTCCCCGCCGGTCAGCCGATCGGCGGGCCCGGCGATATGCGCCACCTGGCCGATCGTTTAACGAGTCCGGCAACGAGGGTGGTGTGCCTGCCGGTTGGGATCGTACAGCGCCCAACACGTCTTGCGCCCTCGACGCGCGCGCAGGCGGCGGGTAACTGTTGCCTATGGTGTCCGCGCTCT
>JBCCGK010000117.1:0-33962 GCA_039029315.1 Bacteroidota bacterium
CACCAAATAAAATCCTGATTTTTTTATGAATTTGTCTTTATTTCGAAAATAAAACAATCCTAAGTTTGGTACAGCAGAACAGACAAGCATCCTGGCTTTGTACTCATCACCTTTCCAAGCGATTCACTCCATGCTGCCCAATTCCCTTTTTTTCACTCCCCAGCCCGGACGTTCCACGAATGTCCTTTTGAATACCAGACCCCTACCTGTTGAGGAAGATTCTGTGACCTGATAGAGGATCGGAGGTATGCTCCATTTCTGTATTGTTGATCCAGTTCCCCAGAGCAATAATTGCCTGGGAATCCTATCCCTTTGACCTTTTCTGCCTGATTTGCCCACCTTCTCTTGATGCAATCACCTATGTTTATTTCTGCCAAATCATGTTGGTATTGTTGTCTGCTTATTGGATGTTTTTTTTGTCCACGAACCTCCCTGCTACAAGGATCAAATGTTGATAACATCTACCAGGATTTCTCGCAAACTCAAAATGACCAAACCAAAATAGCCGTTTGCCTCCAAATTGTGCAAAGCCTGAATATGCAGGGAGGCGTGCAGGATTCTGTGGTGAATTATTTGACCCTGGCGGCAGCATCGGCTCGTGATCACTCTTCCAATAAGCAGCTAGATCAACCAGAAAATCCCTCTTTGCTGTCTCACCCTTTGCTTCTTCAAAATTCTCGTCAGCAAAGGAGAGAACAAGCACAAGAATCTAGCTTGAAGGTCGGACATTTTTTGAGAAAAAACCTGTTGCATCCCCTCGCCCTTGCCTGCCTCTTCAGTCTGGCCGTCCTATACTTTTTTTGTGGTCAACAAAGAGCCCATCAGGAACTCAGGCGCTTGAGTAAGGAGATGCAGGAGCAGCAATTCATATTCGAACAACACCAGCATGAGTTGGTTTCCGCACAAGCGCAAGCCATTCAGGCTGAAAAGATGACCTCTCTCGGACAGATGGCTTCTGGAATTGCCCACCAAATCAAAAATCCTCTCAATTTTGTGAACAATTTTGCCCATAATCTCTGCGAGCTGGCAACAGAGATTCAGGAAGAAATTCAGGGAATGAAGAGTGCCATGGAAGAACAGGCCTATCAAGATATTGCAGATAAACTATACATGATGCAACATGGATCGGCCTTCATTGAAACAAATGGAAAGCGTGCTGATCAGATCGTGTCCAGCATGATGCAACACAATCGCACGACCGCAGCTGAACGGCGATTGGTGGATCTGAATCAATTGCTAACAGAGAGCGTGGAGAAGGCCTATCATCAATACCTTTCGCAGGGATGGCAAGAAGAGATCCAGTTCTTTCAATCATCAGATAGCTTTCTCCCGGCTGTCTCTGTCCAACCAAAGGAATTGTCTCAAGCGCTGGTCAATATCATCAACAATGCGTGTGAAGCGATTGGAGAACGAAGAGGGGAAAAAGCTTTTCTTCCAGCAATCCAGGTAGGAACGGAATTGGGGGAAGAAGAAATGATCATTCGTATCAAGGACAATGGCAAAGGAATTGGAGAAGATATTCAAAACAAATTGTTTGACCCCTTTTTCACGACCAAACCAACGGATCAAGGAAATATTGGTCTGGGCCTTTCAATTGCTTATGATACAATTGTGCATGGACACCAGGGGAATATCGAGCTGCATAGTCAGCCTGGGGTTGGGACAGAATTCGTGATTCGACTTCCCTGGGAACAATAAGGAATGCTTTCGGACAGATGATTCCATCTCTGACGATAGTTCATTGACAATCAAGGGTAGCGATCATGTCCTTCTTCCAGCGTGAAGCGATACATGTTGCGAATCCTGAAATCTGAGACGATAGCCTTGGGAGCGAATACCATTGCTTCTTGCATGATGCCTTCCCCCATCCTCATCTGTATGCACGACCATCTAACATTTTCGGCCTGAACGGGAATCTTTTACCTTCAAAAGCATCAGTGGAACCCATGTCTTTTGGAAAATGAAATTTGTCCTTTTCTCAAATTTTCTTAAAATGAAAACTGTTTAGGATTATGTAAATCATAAACACACATGAGTCCTGCTAAAAAGCCCCGAAAATATGCCCACCAAAATCCTGGTTGTAGATGATGAACCGGCCATGCAACAACTGATTCGCATGGGATTTCGCAAACCAATCAGAAAGAATGAATACGAATTCTTTTTTGCTCTAAATGGGAAAGAGGCCTTAGAGGTGCTGACAGCCACACCTGAAGTCGGAATTATTCTTTGTGATATCAATATGCCGGTCATGAATGGCCTGACCTTTTTGTCTCAGTTGAGAGAGTCTGCTGAGTTGCGAAAAGTCATCATGGTTACTGCTTACGGCAACATGGAGAATATCCGGGCTGCGATGAATGGTGGTGCCTTCGATTTTGTGAACAAACCAATTGACTTTCCTGATTTACAAATAACCCTTGACAAGGCCATTGAGGCTCTCATCCAATTACAGGAAGCTGAACGCACCCGATCTCAGCTCCTTTCAGCAGAACAGGAATTGGTGCTGGCAGAACAAAAAGCCCGTCAATTGAGAGAGTTGGATCAGGTGAAATCTCGTTTTTTTACCAATATCTCTCATGAATTCCGAACCCCTCTAACTGTCATTGACGGAATGGCTGACCAGTTGAGAGATGAACCCGAAAGGTGGGCCATTTCTGGAGGTGAGCTGATCAAGCGAAACAGTCAGCGATTGTTGCGTTTGGTAGGACAAATTCTGGACCTCCGAAAATTGGAAACCGGGAGTATGACTACCCAACTGATTCAAGCCAATGTCAGGGGATATTTGAAATATATCTTTATCTCCTTTCAATCCTTGGCAGAAAGTCGGGGCATCCGCTTGCAATTCGAGGCTGATGAACAGGAGATCTGGATGGATATCGACCCAGACAAACTGATGAGCATCGCCAGCAATCTGATTTCCAATGCCATCAAATACAGTGAGAAGGGGGCAGAAGTCCGAATGAAGCTGTCCAAAGAACAGGAAGTCCTACAGATTGTCGTCTCTGATACGGGCATCGGGATACAGGCAGAACAACTTCCCCATATCTTTGATCGCTTCTATCAGGCAGATGGAAGCAGCACCAGATTTGCAGAGGGTACTGGGGTTGGGCTGGCCTTGACACATGAGTTGATCCGCTTATTTGGTGGGACCATTGAGGTTGCTAGTGAGTGGGGAAAGGGAAGTCAATTCACTGTCCACTTGCCAATCAGAAGGCAGGCAACAGTGCAAGATCCTCTTCAGGCCATGTCCGACATTTGGGTAGACAAGAAAGAGGAAGGAGAAGAGGAGGTGGGAGTTTCGGTACCCGAAGCAGAAGATCACCACCTTCCCAGTTTGCTATTGGTAGAAGACAATCCAGATATTATTCAGTATTTGATTGCTTGTGTAGGGGAGCGGTACCAAATCCAGATTGCCAGGGATGGACAAGAAGGGATAGACAAAGCTCTGGAACTCATTCCAGATATCATTATCAGCGATGTGATGATGCCCAGAAAGGATGGGTTTGAGTTGTGCGAAAGCCTGAAGACGAACGAATCAACGAATCATATCCCCATTATTTTACTGACAGCCAAAGCAGATATTGATGCGAAACTGACAGGATTGGGGTTAGGTGCCGATGCGTATTTGACCAAGCCTTTTGAGAAAGCCGAACTGCTCATACGCCTCGAAAAGCTGGTTGAGTTGAGACGCAAGCTACAAAGTCGGTATCAATCTTTGGAGGCACCCAATCCTTCAGAGCATCCCATTATCCAAAAACAGGATGCCTTTATTGGGGCATTCAAGCAAATTGTGGAAAATCATCTGGATGATCCCATGTTCAAAGTACCAGACTTGTGCAAAGAGATCGGAATGAGTCGCCCCAGCCTTCATCGAAAGGTCAAAGCATTGACAGGCATGTCTACCACACACTTTGTCCAGGAGATTCGGCTTCAGAAAGCTGGAATTCTCCTACAATCCACCGACTATAGCATTTCCGAAATTGCCTATATGACAGGATTCTCGACACCAGCTTATTTCTCCAAATCATACAAATCCAAATATGGGGAGTCTCCTTCTGTCAAGAGGAAGGCTTAGCCGACCTGATCTCATATTCTCATGAAGCCTCACATCCCATTTTCTAGCCCAGC
Organism: Bacteroidota bacterium; assembly: GCA_039029315.1. Taxonomy (GTDB): domain Bacteria; phylum Bacteroidota; class Bacteroidia; order J057; family J057; genus JBCCCJ01. The sequence continues at coordinate 4,126 of JBCCGK010000117.1, forward strand.
ATTCTCCAAAAATGAGCTAATTTTTTTACTCATTTGTCTGAGCTTGTCTTTCTCATCTACGCTTCCGGCGCAATCCCTGCGTGATAGTCTGAAAGCTGTCTTAGCGACAAAGAATGGAGCTGACCGCATCCCTGTTTTATTGAAGTTATCGCAGGATTACTTCAATTTGCAACCTGATCAAGCCATTCTGTATGCAGAAGAGGCCAAAAAATTGCTAGAGGCAGATACTGATCCCAAACTGAGACGAGCAGCCTGGTATATGACAAATGAAGCTTATGGGTGGGCCGGTGCATATGATTCTATGGCGATAAAGGCAATTCGTTTTCGGGAATTCTCATTGGAGATAGGTGATCCCATAGGAGTAGCTGAAGGCTATTATCAAGAAGGATTTGCCAAATGGAAAAAAGGAGAGCTAGAGGCTAGCATTCCTGCTTTTCAGGAAGCGGAAAAACGATTCACAACACTTGAAAACTGGGAGAAACTCGGTGAGGCCCTTTGGAACATGGGATCTGTCTATTACCGCCAGGGGGACACAGAAACATGTCTCGAATACGATCACCGAGCCTTGGAAGCCTTTGAACGTTCAGGCAAACAAGTTCGAATTGCTGAGATCCTTAGCGCGATAGGGATTATCTATCATAGAGTCGGTAAAATGGAAGAAGCCCGTTCTTTCAATGTTCGGGCCCTTGAGATTTCCGATAACATAGGAAATAAAGCCAAAAGTGCGAATATCCTGTCCGAAATTGCGAATTTACACGCTGATGCCGGAGAAGTTCCTCAAGCTTTTGCAGCCCTGGAAAGAGCCTTGAAGCTCCAGGAGGAAACTTCTGATACCTTGGGGATGGCTCGGACCCTATCGAATCTAGGCATCATGTATTATCAGCAAGGGGATTTTGATCAAGCCCTTGAGATTACTACCCGATCGCTCCAGATCAGAGAAAAGGTACCGAATAAAAAGGCATTGGCTTTTACGATGGGAAATATGGGATTGATTCACTCCAGCTTGGGGAATTTCTCTGAATCCCTTCAATATTATGCCCGGACCTTAGCCATCTTCGAAGAAATGGGAGAGGTCGGAATGCAGGCACATACCTTGGCCAATATGGGGGAAGTCCATTCGGAATGGGGAGATTTTCAGGAAGCCTTGACCTATTTCCAGCGTGCATTGCCTATATGGGAACAAATGGGACATAAAGTAGGGCATGCTTCCTCTTTGTTGAATATCGGGATTTGTCTTCAGGAAGCAGGCGAGAATTCCAAAGCATTGGAAGCACTGAACCAAGGACTTGCACTGGCCCAGGAAATAGGGCATAAGCCGTTGATCGCGACCATTCTTGGGAATATGGGGATTCTCCAACGGCATATGGGGAAGCTGAAAATGTCTCAAGACCTTCATCAACAGGCGTTGAGTCTCCAAAGGGAATTAGCAGATAAGAATGGAATCTCAGAGGAGCTGTATAGGATCGGTTTGCTGTCTTTTGAGCAAAAAGAATATTCCGATGCCATCGCCTATACCGACACTGCTCTTCGCATGGCTGAGTCAATCGGTGCACTCACAATGGTTCGGGATATCCAGGAATCAAGAAGTATCATTTTTGAGGAAATAGGAGATTTCAAGCAAGCTTTTGAAGCGCACCAGGCATTCAAAACCGTCTATGATTCCTTGTTTACCACAGAAAGCAATTCTGTCATTGCCGAACTACAACAACAGTACAAAACCAAGGAGCAGCAACAACAGATCCAATTGCTGGAACAAGATCAGCAAATCAAACGACAATGGCTGATTGGCTTAGTGGTAGGGCTGGGATTGCTGGCACTCATCATCGGTCTGGTGTACAACCGCTACCGCCTCAAAAATCAAGCACATCAGGCCCTTACTGAAGCACATGGTCAATTGAAACAAACCCAGGCCCAGCTCATTCAGTCCGAAAAGCTCGCCTCTCTGGGTCAATTGACCGCCGGGATTGCGCATGAGATCAAGAATCCGCTGAATTTTGTGAATAACTTCGCCAAATTCTCCCTGGATCTGGCGACCGAGTTAGAAGAGAATCTGGGCAAATACTGGGACCAATTGACCCAGGAGGATTCTGAACTGATCGGGGAAATACTGGGGGATCTCAAGCGCAATACCACTGAGATCAATCAACATGGACAGCGGGCAGACAGCATTGTTCGCAACATGATGGACCACGCAAGTGGAAGCCGAGGAGAGAGGCAGCCCTTTGATGTGAATCAATTGATTCAGGAAAGTAGCCATCTGGCCTATCAGGGCTTTGTGGCTGTTCATCAGGGATTTGAAGCACAAATCAAGACCAGTCTGGATGAGGCCTTGCCTCTTGCCCAGATCGTTCCCCAGGACATGTCTCGGGTTATCCTCAATTTGGTCAATAATGCTTGTGAGGCAATTTTGCAGAAACAAAAGCACGCTCCTCAGTCCTATGAAGCTGTTATGGAGCTATCGAGCAAGCATGTAGGACAGTTCGTCGAGATCAAACTTCGCGACAATGGGATTGGATTCCCTGCCGACCTCCATGACAAGATGTTTGAGCCATTTTTTACAACCAAGCCTACTGGACAAGGGAATACCGGATTAGGACTCTCGCTGAGCCATGACATTGTGGTTCAGCAACATCAGGGAACGATGGATATTCGTAGTCAAGAGGGAGAATGGACGGAAGTGGTGATCCATTTGCCGCTTAACAGGAGCTAAAAATATTCGAAAGTTCAAATGAGGTTCCGCTTGATTGGTCTTGTAGACAGTTGGTTGGAGGTATGGGGCATGCGGTATAAGGCTAGGTGGTTAAGGGGGTGAGCCATCATCCTGAGAACCAAATGAAAGTGATTAAGGATCTATGTCAACATCCAGCCATTTACCCTCCTTCCAAGGTTCCATATGAAAGAGGACAAAGGACTACTTCAACACCCAGCCCTATACCCTATTTCCTTATACCCTATACCTCATACCTCATACCTCCCTCAGCAGCCAGATTGTACCTAATTTCCTGCATCCCAAGCCCGAATACCCATCCCACCCTCCCCCTGAAACAATATTGTAAGACCTTGAGACAATAGCGAAACAGTCTTGGGAAAGAATGCTGTTGATTTGACCCATCGATCAATTCATGCATTAACAATCTCAAGAAATGAAAGCCACTAATTTTTTTCTCTTTATAGCGCTGAGTGTCGGATTGCTGATGACAACTCAGGCCCAAACAGAAGGAGTCAGCATCAATTCTGATGGCTCCAATCCTGATCCAAGCGCGATGCTGGATGTGAAGTCTACCACCAAAGGTTTTTTGGGACCCAGAATGACAACCGTCCAACGAAATGCGATCAGTAATCCTGCAAAGGGGCTTCTGGTTTTTGACACAGATCTCGATGGCTTTTGGTACCACGATGGCATGAGCTGGAAAAGCATCAGTAGTGCTGAAACCGCTCATATTATCTCCAATCAGGGGCTTGTTCTCGATAGCTGTGTGAATATTCCTATCATAGATGTCTCGAACCAAAACGGTGGAGGAGCCTTTCAGACATCGATGTATTGGCAGGGATTTCAGGCGACCCGAACCGCCAATCTTATCGGCGTGTCCACAGCCATCTGGTCCAGCATTCCGTTGGATGGATACTTTAGAATCTATGAGGGTGAAGGTGTCTCTGGACAGCTGTTATATGAAGTAATTATTGGCGGAGATAATCTTGCACCTTTCTTCTTTTATGATAACCCCATCCCGCTTCAGAAAGATTCAATCTACACCATGCAAGTTGAAGATACTCTCAATACAGTTGCTTGGGGATTTGGAGGAGGAGATAGCTATCCCCCTTCTACTTCCAGCTTTGGGCAGGATCTCAATTTTACGACTTATGTTGATAGTTGCGGAAGTATCCAGGTGCTACAGGTCAATGATGGAAGTATCTCCCTCAATCAGGTGGACACAATTAGATTTGCTGATGGAAGTGTACAGACCACAGCAGCTGTTGATACGAAATTAACCGAAGCGGAAGTGGATGCCTTTGTGAGCAACAATGGGTATCTGACCACTGAGCTTGATGATGATCCTAGTAATGAAATTCAAACACTTTCTATCAGTGGCAACAGCCTAAGTATTTCTGGAATCGGTGGGAATTCTGTGGTGTTGCCCACTCCTGACCCTAGTCGAATTCGGGATGCAGACGGCAATACACAAATTCAAACAGAAGAATCTCCCAATGAAAATGCAATTCGTTTTGACATTGACGGTACAGAAAGATTGTATTTATCTGATGTTACATTCACTGTCAATACCCCGGCAGGCATTGGCTTCCCCGGAGGATTTGGGGTCAACTCAACCTTTGTCGGAACACCAGGCAATTCCCTCTATTTTGGTCATAATGGCGTCAGCGAAGACTTTATCGGCTACAGTAATAATACCTTCTATTTCAAGGATTCTCCAGGAGGCGGAGATGTGTCTGATCCCAACATCTCTACCAATGGGACCATCTTTGCTGGTGCTTTTTCCGGGGATGGATCTGCTCTGACAGGCATCAGTGTGTCAGAACTATCCGATACGGACAATGATACCAGGATTCAAGTAGAAGAAACGACCGATGAAGATACCATTCGATTTGATGTGACGGGGGTAGAATTTGCCAAGATGGATGGAAAGACGCTTCATATTGGCCCCAACAATGATGAAGCACTCTTCATTGGAAAAAATGCTGGCCTGAATGATGATGGACAATCCCGTGGCAATACCTTTGTTGGCTATCATAGTGGCATCGCAAATACCAGTGGGGGATTAAATGCTGGATTGGGAACCTTTACCCTGGCACTCAATACAACAGGACAAAGCAATACGGCACTGGGGCGGGAAGCCATGGTAGCCAATACCAGCGGTAGCGACAATACAGCTGCAGGATATGTGGCACTACGTCAGAACAATTTCGGAGATAATAACAGTGCATTTGGTTCGCAGGCATTGGTCGTCAATGACAACGGTAGCTACAATGTAGGGATGGGCTTTGCTGCCTTGTCCAACAATACATCCGGAAATGAAAATACCGCCTACGGGAGTGAAACCATGCAGACCAATACAACAGGAAGTAGAAATACTGTTATCGGATTCAATGCCAATGTCAGCGCCGGAAACCTCACGAATGCCACTGCGGTTGGAGCCAATGCGATTGTCGGCAAAGACAGCAGTGTGGTTTTGGGCAATGCAGCCAATGTAGGGATTGGCACCTCTACGCCTGATGCCAAGCTGCATGTTGTAGGAAATGTCAGAATTGTAGATGGCAATCAAGGAGCTAGAAAAATCCTGGTATCAGATGCCAATGGTGTCGCAAGCTGGCAGAACAATGCTGTTCCTGATACCGCATTGCCTGTTCCTATTCGATTTCATGGGTCTGAGCTTTATGTCCACCCCACAGAGAATGCTACCGATGTAGATTGGACCACAGCACAAAGTACCTGTTCTGGCCTGACAGCCTTTGGCTTCAGCGATTGGTACTTGCCTTCTCGTTTGGAACTCGACGCCATGTATAAGCAGTCCTACCTAATCACAGGACTGGTTGATACAGCCATGGTCAAGTACTGGAGTAATACCGAACAAGATACCAACAATGCCTACTCACAGCGGCTCGATTATGGTGGTCCTGATCCAGATCCCAAGACGGATACGACTGGGCATAACTGCCGCTGTATCCGCAAAGATCCCTGATCTTCTCCGGCTTTGCGAAATTTCCAAACTTTCGTAAAGCTCCCCACACTTCTTTTTTCTCTCATCTCTAATCTTAAATACAATGAAAACTCTAGATATATCCCTATTCATCCTCCTTGCCCTCTTTTTCTTCGCACCTTCTTATGCCCAGACTGGAAATTATTTTGCAGGTAGCGGCGCGGGTATCAGCATAGGACACTCCTTTGCAAATTATAATACTTTTGTTGGCGATTCTGCTGGCAGGTCTATGTTTTCAGGAGCTTTCGGCACCTTTGTTGGCAAAAACGCAGGCTTCAGCCTCAACAATGATACAGACAATACTATTCTTGGCTCCTGGGCCAACCGATTTGGCACTACAGGCATCGACAATGTCATCATCGGAGCACGCGCAGGATATCGAAACAATGCTTCAGACGTGGTCATCATCGGCAACATGGCGGGATACCATCATACCACTGGTACCGATGTTACCTTTATCGGCGAAGATGCGGGATATATGAATACCACAGGTTCTGACAATGTATTTGTGGGCGAAGATGCTGGATATAACAATACCACTGGTGGAGACAATACTTTTCTGGGCAATACCGCAGGACGTCAAAATACCACAGGCTATCGAAATACTGCCATCGGCAATGAAGCATTATTTGACTTGGGAGGTCCTAACAATACAGATGCCCACCACAATACCGCGGTCGGCGACTCTGCTGGGATCGACAATGGATCGGGGATTTTCAATACCTTCATTGGGGCTGCTGCTGGTGCAGCAACAGAAGCAGCCAATGAAAATACCTTTATTGGTGCCTATGCAGGCTATGACAATGATCGAATAACATCATCTGGCGGCACCGCCACTTCTGGTCGCAATACCTATATGGGCTTTAACTGCGCCCGATTCACCCGTGGAGGCTATGACAATGTGGGGATGGGGGCCAGAGCCTACCAAACAGGATTTGCCTCAGGCCTTTTCAGAGTTCGGAATCGAACTACCTTCATAGGAGCGGCAGCTCGCGTATATGCTGATGATGCGATCGTGTTCGGATATGAAGCGGATACAAGAAAACAATATGGAATCGCCATTGGGACAGAAGCCAATTCGGATGGGGTGAACTCCATTGCCATCGGCTACCAAGCCACTGTCACGTCTGATAATTCCATCATGTTGGGCAATGCAGCTATTACTTCTATTCGTGGCCATGTCAACTTTACGGCTACCTCCGATGGTCGCATGAAGTCTGATGTGCAGGAAAATGTGCCTGGACTCGATTTTATCAATACTCTCCGGCCAGTCACTTATCAGATGGACATGGAGAATGAATATGCCCTGCGAGACGATACCATTCCAGGTGGATTAGCCGAGGCATTGGAAGCAAAAAAGGACATCCGCTATTCTGGCTTCATTGCGCAAGAGGTGGAACAAGCTGCTCAGACGCTTGGCTATGAATTCAGTGGGGTTGAAGCGCCTGAGGACTCCTCCCAACTGTATGGATTGCGCTATGCTGAGTTCGTGGTGCCATTGGTAAAGGCCGTACAGGAACTCAATCAGAAGGTCGATCAGCAGCAACAGATTATGCTGTCTCAGGCAGAGCAAATCGAAAAGTATGAGCAAGTTCTGGCCCAACAGCAGCTTCCATCTCAAGAGGAGAAAATCATGGCCTATGAGCAGCAATTGGCAGAGTATCAGAAAATGTTGTCAAGTTTGACAGCTCGCATGAATGCCATGGAAGAAAGTCAGGCACAATCCTATTTGAGTTCGAATGAATAAGGATGATCCTGTACATCCTTTGAGACATTATTGACTCTCAGAAATAAAAACCACGGCAAATTTCTCGATTTGCCGTGGTTTTTGTGAAACATTAGATCAAAGGATTGAAACAATAAAACAAGACATTATCAGAGAAGAGTCTTTGTTTTGACCCAGAGAAAAAGCATTAATATCTTCTTTCATGCCAACTTCAGTCCCCTATTACAAAATTCTGAATCCTCTCCTTTTCCTGATAACTGGTCTTTTTCTGCTGAGCCTATACAGAACAGCCTGGATCTCTGATGATGCCTATATCAGCTATCGGTCTATTGAGAATGTCGTCAATGGATATGGCTTGACCTACAATCCAGGACAACGTGTTCAGGCTTTTACCCATCCGCTTTGGGCGTTTTTGCACATCCCATTTCGGATGCTGTTCCAGAATATGTATGTCATCGGTCTGACCGTCTCGCTCGGGACAAGTCTGGCAGCTGTAGGGCTATTGGTTTTTCGATTCGCACAGAGTATTCAAAGCAGAGTTTTCCTCCTTATTGCGTTGATGTCCTCGGCAGCATTCATGGATTACAGTAGTTCTGGTTTGGAAAACCCATTGACAAATCTCCTGTTGGTTCTTTTTGCATGGATCAGCCTTTCTGGCAAAGATATGCACCACCGATTGATCTGGGGATCTGTACTGGCTGGACTCATGCTCCTGAACAGGATGGATAGCATTCTTCTGATCACCCCAATGTTGTTTATGTTGTGGTGGGAGCAGAGAAGCCTTCGAGCAAGCGGGATTGTTCTTCTCGGGCTGTTGCCCTTTCTTCTCTGGGAGGTCTTTGCTGTGATTTATTACGGCTTTCCCTTTCCCATGACCGCCTATGCCAAACTCAATATCAGCATAGAAAGGACAGACTTGCTCCTTCAGGGCTTGCACTATGTGATAGATACAGCCCAGCATGACCCCCTGACCCTGATTGTGATTGCAGCAGCTATCATTGCGCCCTTTTGCTTCAAACGCTCTCATCTTTACCCCCTTAGCTTTGGCATTGCTTGCTATCTTCTCTACACGGTGCACATAGGGGGCGATTTTATGCGAGGACGATTTTTTGCTTCTCCTTTTTTCCTGTCTGTGATCGTGCTCTGTCGCATGATTCGCCCTCGACAATATCTCTATCTCATCCCTGTGGGTCTTTCCCTTGGCTTGTTGGGATCTTGTCCTCCGCTATTGAGTGATGCCGATCTGGGAAAAGAACAAGTCCTTGGAGCAGCTGTCAGTGGTCATGGAATCACCAATGAGCGCGAATATTACTTTCAGGGAACAGGCTTGATTGCAGCCAAAGGAAGGCAATTGCCCGATTTGAGATGGGTAAATACTGGCAAATCCCTTCGCCAACAATCCGGTCAATGCTACCTGACAAGCAGTATCGGATTCATTGGGTATTTCGCTGGACCGGAGAATCATGTCATCGACCGATATGCTTTGACCGATCCTTTTTTGGCACAATTGCCCAATGTCTACCAGCCAAATTGGCGACCTGGCCATAACAAACGACTCATTCCTCGTGGGTACATCTCTTCATTGGAACAAGGACAAAATCTGTTGATCTCTCCAGAGTTAGGGAAGGTGTATAAAGCCATCCAGCAGATCACAAGAGGTCCGATCTGGAGTTGGAAGCGCTTTCAGACCATTTGGGAGATCAACTGTACGGATACCTTTTCCAAGCTGATTGATCGGGAGTACTATACCCTGCCAGTTTCAACCTCATTTTCTGAAGATGAAATCAGCTCCATAAGCCAACAAGGCATGCAGACGCATCAGGATGCAGGATTTGAGATTCGATTACATTCTGCCAATCCAATCAAACAGATCCATATTTCACTCCAAAATGACTGTGAGTATACCTGTATTTTTCGCTTGGAGGAAAAGATTGTCTCTAGTCGTGTGGTAAGTAGATATCTCCAGGATCAAGGCATGTCCAAAGCGGTGATTCCTGCCCCTCAAGAGAGAATCGATAACATAGTCATCTATCCTAATAACCAGAACGCCCCCTGTCAGGTGCGTGGGATTCGGATTGAGAGATGATGTCTGAGATTGAAACAATAGGGAAAGTGTTTGATACAATAGGGGAAGTATTATTCGGATGGCAGGTATATATTTGCAATAGAATATTTCTTCATTATGAAATATTTGTATTCACCTGGTATTCTTCTTGATCAGATGATGAAGCTTGTCTGAAATGATCTGAACAAAGAATTCTTTTATTCCAAACCCATAAATGTAATCATGGCGAACTTAGAAATTCATTTCCTTGACGTCGGACAGGGAGATGGGACTTTTATCATTTTTCCTGATGGAAAAACGACTATGTTGGTTGATTTAGGATCATTAAAAAATGGAAAAATTGCAGGAGCAGATGCCTTAAAATTTTTGTGGTATTCCCTAAAAGAAATCCATAGCAAGAGTCACGCAGTGAAATCAAAACTAAAACCCCCAACCATCAATTTTTTGTTTATCACTCACCCTGATCCAGATCATTATAACTTAATTCCCTCTTTGATAGGAGGATCAAAAACGAATAATTCACTGCCAACTCCTTATAGGTGCCCCCTGGTCAAGGTTGAAGACTGCTACATAGGAGGAAAATTAGCTGATTATAGTAATCATAACTCTATCCATTCTTTCCTAAAGTTATTAAAACCTCCTAAAAAGACGAAAAAAAGGAATCGACTCCATGTTTTCCAAAAAGGTGGAGGGGGAACGATTATAAAAGAATATAAATCCGGGCTAAACAAAGGATTAAAAATTCACTTATTAGGCGTAAACAATCCCGGAACTAATCATAATACGGAGTCAAATTCAAACAGTATTGTACTGATGCTGGAATACGGGGGGACAAAAATAATTCTTCCGGGTGATGCAGAGTCAAATGTTGAAACGATCATCGCGAATCGGTATCAAAATAATCAAGCGTTCTTACAAAGCCGGGCTCTCAAATTGGGGCATCATGGAAGCAAGCAAGCTACTTCCAGGAACTGGATTAATATAGTTCAGCCTGAGACAATCTTTGCCAGTGGAGATTTGCGATGGAGTCATCCTTATTGTGAGGTGTTTAAAAGATTCAAAACCGATCAGAATAATTCACAATTTGACAACAATGTAGATTATATTACAACTAGAAATGATCTCAATCATGGATTTGTCTGTGGAAATACAAACAATGCAGACTATGAACAACATTCGACCAAGGCTGGGATTTTTACAAACCTGAGCAAAAGTCCTAACGCTCAAAATTCGGTCACAGTTGGCGAACAAGTCTTACTGCAAATACAAGATGATGGCGAGATTGCCATTAGTATGTCTAATATGAACAACCCAAGTGCCTGGTTCTAAATCCCAAATAAACATGGAAGCAATTCAAACAACCAACGACTTGAGGAATTACCTCAATCAATCAATTCAACAAATTGATAATAAATCGTATATAGAATTTTCGAGTTCTTTATTGGCAGAAGCAGGTGAACTTGTCAGTTTTCTCCAAATAAATTCCTTGAGAATTTATAACGCTCAGAGTAATGCATTTATCGGCCCAATAAATGACAACCAATTTTTGATTACTGGGCAATCAAATACATTGGGCGTAGACCAATCTGCAATACTTACTGCAAGTGTGTCTACAGAGGGCAAGATATTATTTTCTCTCAAACTTTCTCCGCAAAAAGAGGATTGGACATTTCGAGATAGTTTTTCTGATTTGCCTACTTATATAGGAGTAAATGGATCATTTGTAGAAGACAAAGAAAGTTTTTTTTATAACTTATCTATTGTTCAGCCTGCCTTTGTCCTTGCAAATTTTGATGATACCGTATCAGGAATAAAAAAAGGCTTGAACTTCCAAGGACAATGGACACTGACCTCTCCATTTGAGGTATTGATGACAATGTTGGGTTCCGCTTCGAGTACCCCTTTGTCCCTTACTGGTACCATCGATCTCTCCAGTTCAATCCCCGACATTCAGTTCTCAGCACCTATTTCTTCTTTTTCCTTGTCATTGAGCAATCAGTCAATTACCAATTTTTCAGTAGAGTTGAAAACTCAATATTCATCTGACACAGAAGAAGATGATGAATCAATTGCCAGCTTAAAAGGAGACATACTAATTTCTGATTCAAGTACTCCGATAAGAATTTCGACACCTGTGCTGGAAAGTGATGTAGTGTGGGATTTTGGCGCATCCTTGCCAGAGAATCAATTTTCACTGCAACATGGATTTCAGGGCCTTGCATCATTAGCAGGGGTTGGTACCAGTGAATTCCACATGCCTTCTGCCATTCAGCAGTTTTCAAATTTCTACTTATCAGAAGTCGTAGTAGGAATCAGCCCTTCGAACAAGAGTATTCAACAGCTTTCCTTCATTGTCAAAACTTCAGAAGTCTGGAATACGCCAATACAAGGGATGAACATCAATGACATCGAAGTCTCATGGACCTTCCTTCTTCCATCTGGGGGAAGTAGTTCTCATATTCATGGATATGTATTAGGTAATGTCAACCTTGGAGAATCTCCAAATGGCTTTTCATTAACAATAAAATCCCAAATTCCTGATTTTGATATCCAGGCTAAACTTAATGAAAATGATACCATCAGTCTGGACCAAGCCATCAATTATTTTTTTGGAAGTAATGTCCAATTGCAGCATCATTTGGCAATTGATCACTTGAGTCTATTGGCTGCACCAAATCAAAGTAACTTCCGGGTCATTGCAGAAATTGTTGATGATTGGCCAATTCTTCCTGGCCTTATTCTTTCTCCAATTAGTTTTGAAATCAATCGCCAATCAGGGCAAACAACAGGAGAATTAAATGCACAATTTTCCCTGGGAACCTCCTCCCCAACCCGTTTCTTCATCTCAGCTAGCCATAACAACCCTGACAATGGCTGGGACTTCTCCGGAGGAAATATTGACAATAAAGAACTCTCGCTCCGAACCATTTTCAGTGAATTTATCCCAACCTTTGGCGCGCCTCAACCCGATCCCAGCATCATCCCCAACATCCAACTCAGTAATTTGGATGTTGCCTTCAACACCAAGACCAAAAACTTCCATTTCTCAGGTCAGACCAGCGCCCCGATTACGATTCCTTTCCTCAAGAGCGACCACGCCAGTAAGACAGTAACTGCAACAGTCAAGCTGGACTATGTACTGGATGACAAAACGAAGAAGCATGTCCTTACTGGTCTAATTACAGCGCAGATCCTGATCAGTGGAAGCACCTTTGATGTGAGCTATGAGATCGGCAAAGACACCCATGACTTCAATGCCGCATGGACAGCAGCAGAAGGAGAGAGCTTACTGGATTTTCGACACCTTCCAGATGCGCTTGGCATCACAGGATTTGGGACAGAAGGTGGTGCACATATGCCAGCCTCAGCTGATCTGGACTTAAGCTTGAAAAGTGTGAAATTTCAATATCAGTCCGCAAGCGATACCTTTCTGCTTGAAGCAACTTCTAACAAATACGGCACAGCATTTTTTGTTGCCAGTCGGGAGGTGAGTGCAGTCGGGGAAGCCAAAGATGTGAGTTCGCCAGATTGGAGCACCAATACAGAAATGACAGGCAATGAAGCTTGGCATTATGCCTTTGGTTTACAGTTCGATTCAACTGGGAATAACAGCCCACAGTCGACGGGAGATGATGCCAAAGCGATGGGGAATTTTTCATCTGTAGCTTCACACTTCCAATTGCAGGAATTTCATTTTGCAGTGGCTTCGGCTGATTTTAGCAAGTTTACAGTGCCAGATGTGCATACGCTTCCTTTGCCACAAAAAGGAGGAGGGGCAAGTGCAAGTGCAAACTCAAGTGCAAGCCCAGCTATTCCGCCAAAGATTCAGGCAGGAACAAGTTTAAAATTGTACAAAGGCTTCTCTGTCTTTGGGGTGATGGATTTTGCGACAGGGAGTGGAGCAGTCAAAAATCTAGGGAAAATCACTGGTGGGGGAGAACTCATCGTCGCTGCTGGCTATAAGGCAGATACACAGAGTGCTTATTTGTCAGCTTTGTTGGAAGGAGCGATGAGTGTGCCAAGTGGTAAATCTTCTCGATTGGCCATTCAAAATCCTTCCTTGGAGATCGATCTTGGGGCAACGCCATTATTCAGGATCAGCAGTGAGATGGATGTGATGATTGATCATCAAAAGGAAACAGTAAATGCTAGCCTCACGATTACCGATGCAGAAATAGAGATTGGAGCAAATGCGACCTTTTCTCCTGCTATGCATGGCCCCAAAGGACTGAGCGGCTTATTCCTGGATGATGCTGGGGTAGAAATCGGAATCAATTTTATTCCTCCGGGCTTCAATTTTGGGCTGCAAGGCCACTCGCATGTAGGGACGCTTCCCGACAAAACCGCCGCTGATTCCAAAGCCGCTGACTTTGCGATGGTCCTGGAAATCGTAGAAGCGGTTCCTAATCCAGAGCTGGTGTCCTTCTACCTCAGTGAGCTGGACATTCCGACCATTCATCAGCTATTTGTAGGAGGAAGTTCGGACATCTCTGGCATGCCCAGCTTTATTCGGGATTTTAAAGTTACAGATCTGGCTTTTTGCTGGGCGGATACCGTGGTAACCCTTCCAGACGGGAGCGTGGTTCAACCTGGATTCCGCTTCAATGGCAACCTGGACTTTGTGAGTGGAAACAATCCGATGCAGTTTCCGGATGTTCAGATTCACGCAGATCTGGAAGTGCATCCCAATTCTGGCATCAAAGGCATGATCGAGATGAGTCCGATGCATATTGGTCATGTTCTCGATATCACCGGAAAAGGCAGAGGGGTATACCTGGAAAAGAAAGGGGGAAAACGTGTCCAAAAGCAAATCTCTCCTAAACAGGATACACAAACCCTTGCTACTGGAGATGTGACCAGAGTGGAAGTCGTCGCACCTGGAGGTCCGGTCCTACAATTCAATACGGCCCATTCTCCCTATCTGAATGCCTCGCTGGATATTGCGCTGTTCAAATCCTTGCATTTCGAAGTAGAAGCAGAGGTGTCTGACAGTGGCTTCAGTTTTGACCTGGAAGTAGAAGTGTCAGATATCGCCAAAGCAGTGATTCAGGCTACTTTTGACAAGACCAAGGGTTTCCACGGACATTCTGATTTTGGCATGCATCTCAAAGCAGATCTTGGACCTCTGGTGATTGAGGGCATCGATTTGGGAACCCTTCATCTGGATACCGGATTCGATTTGAATATGACCCTGGACATCAATAAAACCAATTTTTCCTGTGTATTGAAGGGGGAATTTGACTTTGAGGGTCTTCATCTGAAGCTGCCAACTTTGACCATCGATGTGCCATTTGGCTCTTTCAAGGATATACCTGAGAAACTGATTCAGCATATTGAAGCAAATCTCAGCACCATCTTTGAAGATCTCGTCAATTTCGGCAAAGAAGCCTTTGACGAAGCCAAAAAGGAAGTGGGCAAGATCGAGAAAGCTGTAGAGGATGATGCCAAGATCATCCTGAATGATGCAAAAGCTGAAGTCAAAGACATCGAGGCCAAGGGGAAAGCAGCCCTTCAGGATTTGACAAAGGCCGCAGATGCAGTGGCACAAGAGGCAACGGATATTGAGAATCAGGCGCAAACCGTTCTCTCTGACGCTGCCACAAAAGTCTCGCAAATCGTTACTGATGCCGATAAAGAAGTGCAGGCAATTGGAGATGAAATAGATCAGATTGGCAAAGCTGCTGCCCATGAACTCACAGTCATTGCTGACAAAATCAAAGATGAATTGGCAGAGATCGATGCTGCCATCAATCAGACATTGGCAGCAGCAAAAGCAGAAGCTCGCCGGATACTGGCTGCGGTAGACGAGGAAGTCAAAAACATCCTGGCTGTAGCGCAAAAGACTTTTGATACCATCATACAAGATGCGCAAAAGGTTGTGTCCTCACTGGAACATCAGGCGAAGGAACTATTAGACAAAGCTGCCGACCTGGCCAAAAAGGCGGAAGAAGCTCTCAAACACGCAGCCAAAAAAATAGTCAATGTGGGCAAGAAAATCATTCATAAACTCTGGCCCTGGTAATCTTTTTCTCCAAAAACCCAATAACCAACAACTCAATAATTCTTTCCAAAATGAATCTATTAGGAAAACAACATATACTGACCTTCAGCGGACAGGACGCATATATCGATCTGGGACCAATTCCCAATTTTAAGCCCCTGGATGGCATGACCTTTACCTCTTGGGTGCGGCCAACCAAAGGCGAAAGCTGGCAGGCTACCATTCTCAGTCATCACTACCTCGAATTCGAACCTCAGATACAGCATGGCGAATTTATTTTCGAAGCCGGGCAAGATGTAAATTATTCTGGGGGCAAGGTAGTTCTGGGAGAATGGATGCACCTGGCGACGGTAGTAGATCCGAATCGTGACTCAGGACAAGTTCGAATGTTTGT
Source organism: Bacteroidota bacterium (assembly GCA_039029315.1). Classification (GTDB taxonomy): domain Bacteria; phylum Bacteroidota; class Bacteroidia; order J057; family J057; genus JBCCCJ01. Next base: position 20,026 of record JBCCGK010000117.1, read on the forward strand.
CAATGGAGTTCTTACAGCAGCAATCGACCGTCCCAATCCTGTAAATTACCAAGCCAATACCAGCTTGTGGATTGGGCAGCGCCCTATTGGTGGAGGCCCATTAATTGCCTTTCATGGAGATATTGCCTCCGTTGGTCTATGGAATCGAGCCATGAGAGACAGTGAAATCAAAATGGGCATGCATGAATTGGCACGACCAGACGATTCTTCTCTGATAGGATTCTGGAAATTGGATGAAGGGAATGGAACCAGCATCCAAGACCTCTCCAATAAGCAGTATCATGGTCAGTTGAAGGGGAAGGGCTATCAATGGAATCCCATTGCTCCCATGCTGGAGAAACCGCATACCATGCGGCAAGGAAGGGGACTGGCTCAAACCTGGATGGTAGGCACGCCCTTATCTTTTTCTTCCTCACCGCCTCCGCCACCTTCTCCAGTTGCTGGCCGAAATGGAGAATTGGAGCGCATGAAAAACAAGATTCTTCAACACAAAGAAAGCCAAATCAAGCAAGCCAAAATCCAGGCCTATAGCAAAAAGCAAGTTGCGCTGGATCAAGCCAAACGAGAGTTGGACCGTGCGCACCGGAATGCTGCCAGAATGGTGAATTCCACTAGATTTGATTATCTCTATTATATCAATAGCGGAAAAGTGAGTAGGGCAGATCCTTCGGGGAAAAAAGAATTGATTCTGTCTACGTCAAAGAAACATAGCATTCATGTGCCGACGACTTCACCTTCATTTTCTTCAGGCATCTTGGTTAAGAAGGGGGATCAACTGACTTTCACTGTAAATGGAGGCCTTATAGGCTTAATGGCAAATATTTCTAATCGGCCAGATCAGGCATTTCCTGTTTTTACAGGTCAGAAAATCACAATTGCCCAAGATGGCGAATTGATATTCATTGTCATGCCAGTACCGGGACCAGGTTATCAGGTGGATGTGACCATTCAGACCCAGCATGTGAACCCTGATAGCAATCATGCGGTGGATCTGGCCCTGGATCAATTAAACCAAAAACTATATCTGGCGAAAACCCTTCCTCCTTATGGGGTCAACGCTATGAAGATAGATGGAACTGAGCTACAGGATTTATACCAGACGACTGGTGCAGTGGTCTCGCTGACTGTAGATGATGTGAATGGCAACCTCTACTGGATTGAGACAAGCGGATGGATTATGACTGGAAAGACAAGTGGATCATCCTCCAGCCAGTTGGTACAGATCACTGCACCCGATCAGATAGAGTTTTTGCAATTGCATTTGGACAAAACGAATCAGCGTTTGTATTGGACAGGCAATCAGGGAATTTGGTCTTGTGCAGTAACTGGAGGAACCATTTCGATGGTCATCTCTCCCCATGAAGCTCCCAGGCCTATTGATGTGGTCGTAGATCCATCAGGGAATCATGTGTATTGGTTGGACAAAGAGTTGAAGATGTTGCGGAGAGCCAAGCTGGATGGGACTGAAGTGGAGGATATTTATACGGTTGAGCATCCAATTCGTGGCCTGGAGATTGATGAGGTCAATCAAAGTGGAACCAATACCGCCCTGAGGGAAATCTATTGGGCAGAGCGAGAGGAAAAACTCCATCCTTTGACTCCCAATCTGGTGGCACACTTTCCATTAGACAGAACAGATACCGGAGTTGTGGTCAATCAGGTCAATAGCGCAGTAGCTGGAAAGCTTCATGCTGTCAAATGGGCTACCAGCACTGATCCAAGATTCCAGCATTTGTCTGATACAGTTCTGCAATTTGATGGAGCCCAGTCATATGTTGAACTCCCTGAGCATCCTTCCTTGCAGATCCCGCAGTACACAATTGAAATGTGGATTCGGCCCATCAAGATGCCCAATGAATTGATTGCTGAAAGAGGCATCGTATCCAAAATTTATAATCAGACCAGATATATGTCTTTCGCCATTGCCAGCCTGGGGCGTTTCCGACATGCTTTTGCTGGCAATGGAGTGATGGGAATTGCGGATACACCCATCGACTCTATCAAATGGAATACCTGGCAGCATGTGGCGATTACCAATGATGGTCAGACTGCCAAAACCTTTATTGATGGAGTTGAAATGTCCTCGGGACCGGTTACGGCTGCCGACAGCACGATCACTACGCCTCCTTCACTTTTGACGCAGCCTGGTCCTATGTATCTGGGAAAATCTATTCTGGTCCCATCCAAGCAGGATTCCTTCTTCCGAGGAGATATGAATGAGGTCCGAATGTGGAACACAGCTTTGACCGCGGAGCAAATCAAGGACAATATGAAGTTTTATCGCAAATATTATGCTGTGCGAGGAACGATCAATGGAAGTCAGCATGTAGAGCATCTGTTCGAATTTCCTTCTGAGGGAGGCTTGCAATTGGCATCCAAACTCAGTCTCGCCCACGAGCAAAGAGCCCTGGCCTACCGTACCTTGAAAAACAATCAGGTTCTGGCCAAGCATCAGATTGCCGTTCAACAGACAGCTTCTCATAGGAAGGTAATGAGCCATCGTGCGCAACTGGATCAGCAGCGTCAAAAGAACCAAAAGGATATCGCAGACGCCAAAGCCAATCAAAAGAAGCAGCGAGCCGATGGTCAGGCTAGACTGCATACGGCAAAAAATACGGCCAATAAGCGGATTGGCAATGCACAAAATGATGCAACGATCAGACGAAGAAATGCTCATACACAGGCCAATCAGCTCAAAGACAAAGCCAATGGCAAGGCTAGAGACATGAAGCAAAGAGCGCAAGCCAAGCGAAGTGATGCGCAGAAGAAAGTCGATAAGTATCAGAAGTAGAAAATAGATGGTCGATTAGGAATGGTGATGACATAAATCATCAAAAAATGAAGCAGTGATTTTGTTCTGGATCAAGGCGCGAAACCCGAATTTAGTGTAGCTAAGTGAGGGTTGAGCAAGGCAGAGTCAGGGCAAAAGCACAATTCAGAATAGATGATTTATTTTGTCTCCATTCCTTAGGGATTACCTTCGGAATAGGTCAATCCGAAACCGAACTCAAAGAGAGGATTGTGCGAATCATAGGGCACATCCTCTTTTTGGTTTTCAACTGCCTCCATAGAGGAAGCAAGTTCAAAAGGCAATGTGCCAGACGGCTCAAAACGGCCATATAGGATATCTAGTAATGCCTCATCACTGGCGCCAAAATTTGCGAGTAGTGCTGCGCTGCTAGCAGCTATTTCTGGAATGACCGCTGGTCGATCCATGTAGATGTCCACGATCGTTGGCACAGTATTCAGGATGTGCAGGATTCGGTCCTTTTCTTCCCCTTTGAAATCCAAATCTCCCTGATGAAAGAAGTTTTCCAGCATGCTTTTGCCACCGCTTCTGGGGACCCAGGGCGTTTGAAGCCGCAGAATAGCCACATCTGCCTGTTCTGGCTGATCGACTAGCGTTCCGCCATATTGCTGGATGGCATCTGCTGATATCCCTTCTGCATATACCTTCAAAGAACCAGATATCGGGAGCATCTTGGCTTGACTTTCTTTCCCGTTTTTGAGCAGTACGATGGCCTTTCGCTGAGATAACTCTCCCGCTTTTACAAAAGCCTCCTGACCGACAACTCTGGCAACCTTGTCAAGGTCTACATATGGATTGTCAAAGAGGCCCAGTGTGAATTTGTCTCGAAGCAGGCGACGGACAGACACATCCAGTCGGTCTTCGGTCAATTTCCCTTCCTTCACAAGTTGGATCAAGAGCTCAGGACTAGACTCTCCCCCAAATTGATCAATGCCAGCGTCCAGGGCTTTCAAGGCCTTTTCCGAAGGACTCAAATCATCCACTCCCCAACCTGTGGAAAGCATCATGGTCATACCGAAGACTTTTCTGTCAGTCAGTATGCCCCAATCAGAACAAATGACACCATCAAATCCATACTGATTTCGCAGAAGACCCGTCAGGATATCCTTGTTGAAGGCAAAGCCCACATCCTCACTGCTTTGGCCAACGGGAATCCCATAATAGGGCATGATCTGGGCTGTATGGACTGCAAAAGCAGAATCAAATGGAATCAAATGATAGTCAAAATTGTTGCCGGGATAGGCTTGATCTGCGCCATAAAAGAAGTGGGCATCCAGGCCATCTTTCTGCGGGCCACCCCCGGAAAAATGTTTGGTCATGCAGGCCACACTCTGCTTGTTGAGCGTATCCCCCTGGAAGCCGAGGATATAGGCTTTGGTCATCTCGGCTGAGAGATGGGCATCCTCCCCAAAGGTCCCATTGGTGCGTGCCCAGCGCGGTTCAGTGGCAAGATCTGCCATGGGATGCAGAGCCAGTCGAATGCCTGTGGCCAGATATTCCTGCCGCGCCATGTCGCCAAACTCCTTGACAAGCATGGAATCTCCAATGGCCCCAAACCCGATGGGCTCGCACCACTGAGAATATCCTTCAGCCGAGAGATTGGCCCCGATATTTTGACTAAAAGCATGTCTGGGATCACTGCCAATGGTAACCGGAATTCCCAGGCGGGTGCGCTCCGCCAATTGTTGAATATTGTTGTGCCAGGTGGCGGTGGCTATGGGGGAGGCTGTGGCGAAGATATTGAAATGATTCATCCGCTGTTTGCCCAGCATGAAGGAGTTGGTAGGGGAGAGGAAGGAAAATGGATTGCTGGGACTGGGCATGTCCATGATGCTACCGTCGCCGCTGTTGGCGATGATGGTGATGAACATGAGTCCTGCCTTTTCTTCCAGATTCATCTGGGACAACAAATCTTCTACCCGTGTCTCTGTCGACTTCCTGCTATCCTCATACGGATCGAGTTGTCCATTTTTGTTGAGATCTCTATAGCTGAAGCCATTGTCCGTTAATTCAGGAGCTGCTTCGCCAAAATTGCCCTGGTTTCTGGAGGATTGAATGCTGAAGTTGATATAGATGGCTGCCACAGCAAGGAGGATCAGTCCAATGATGCCCAGAAAGAAATATCCCACAAATTTGAGTAGTCGTTTCATGTTTAGGTTTGATAATAGTCTGGGACAAAGATAGAGGATTTAGGCAATCGAAGGATGGGCCGATACTCGTAGCAATGATCGGCAAACCATTACTCGTAGCAATGATCGGCAAACCATTGCCGAGAAGCAAGCGCATCGAAGATTAGCCTATCTTGAGTTTAACTGTTGCTCCACTTTCTAACAGATCAACGATTTGTTGATACAGCTCAAGGTAAGCCTTCTCACTATAGAGGACTTTTCGCCTGGAATCGGGCTCTGCTCTTTCAAAGGAAGTCCCCACAATGATCGACCCATAGGTATAGCGGACCTCATTTCCAATATGGATATGCAGCAGGTCAAATCCCGGAACATCCTCTATGGCCAATAATCCTTTGTGAAGATCTCCAAATTTATATTGGTAGGTGGCATGTTTTCCGCCTTGATTACTCAAGCTGATAGGATAGGTCCCGGCAGGAATGGCAAGCGATTCTGTGGGAACTTGGCCGTCGGGAGCAATCGGGTTTTCCAATGTGTAGCAGACAAATTCACCATTGAGATAGAGTTCTCCCAGTGTATCTATTGTTCCCGAGCTGGTTCGTTTGATTTCTAGTAAAACTTCCTGAGCTGGTTTCCTGGGAGAGCTATCGGTCTCTGTGGTCCTGAGCATTCCCTCCTTATCACAGCGAGTGTATAATTCCTGGACAAATTCTACGACATTTTCTGAAAGAATATTCAACTGAAATTGTGAGGCATAATATTCAAGCGTACTTGCTCGAAGAGAAGACGCATTCCAGGGAACTGCATATGAACTGTCTTTTTGGTGTGTCTGGAATAGCTGCAACAACAGTTTCATATACCAACTTTCGAAGTCAAAGCCAAGAAATACAAAATGATCAGCATCCAGCATTGATTTCCTTAATCGTGGAGGAATCGGCTTGTTGCCAAGTATGGAAAAAAGGAAATCATACAGACGATCATGTGTAAGAACAAGAGAGTCTTCATTCTCTATAGTGCCAAAAAGATTGTAAACCAATGGATTATCTTTGGAAACGGAAACATTCACTTCTGAGCGATGTCTATCATGGTAGTACTCAAATTGATATCTGATTTCCATCTGCCTGAAAACCTCAGGAATCAACATATCAGGTGAGCAAGAAATAATCAAGGGAAGAGGAATCTGAGCTAAACTTTCATAAACTTCATGAGGACTTTCCTGGAAATAAACTTCTCGTGCTACATCAGAAAGTTGCGTTCTCCTGCCTCGATTTCGAGTCATTTCATCTCCCAGAGTAAACAATCTATCTGGATGATTTCCTGCTTTTTGCTCAAGGGAATCCTCCATGAGAGAACATAACTTGTCATGTAGGTTTTCTCCATTCCTACCCATGATCGCACCCGGTCCTAAAAATAAAACAGTGGATTCCCGTTCTATGGAGGTGAGGATTCCATCCCAATCTGATTCAGACATGGAGGGAAATTGAGAAATCTCTGCTGTTGTTTCTTGTGATTGGCTTTGCTTGGAAACAGGGCGGATCAAAGTTGAAATCTGCTCAGGATTAGGTTTTCCATAAGCTTGAAATGACCCCTTTTCTACCCCTATACTCGAATCTAGTTCTTGGGCAATCTCCAACAAGCCTCTGGTAATTTTGTTTAGTTTTAGGTCAAATTTAGCCCTGGATATCGTCCCATCATCCAGCCAATTTACCTGCCTTCTGTAGTCTGCGGAAAACTTCACCAGTTCTACATAAAGCTCCTTCTCCTCCTTCTCTTGAAAATACACTTTCAGCACTTCGATTGCATCATCAAGTTTGTCATTTTTGATCTTCTTCCTGACCTTCTGCTGGACACTTGTTCCGGTATTCTGCTGGACTTCTCGGAGAATGGCAATCTTGGAGCAACGCTGATAAAATTCCAGAATGAATTCAAAAGGATTGTGCTCAATGAAATCAATATGAAATTGCTTTTCCAGAAAAGAACGTCGGTGGTTTTCCAACTGAATCTGATTCACGAAAGTGAAATTGACATCTTTCCTATGGGCCTCCAATAAGCGGAGCAAGAGATCATATTCCCTGCTGTAGAAGTCAAATCCTAGGAAAACGAATGAATGTGCAGTAGCAAATTTCTCCTTTAGAGGAGAGGGAAAGGGATTATTGCCAAGAATCCTGAATAGGAAGGCAAATAAGTCTTCGTTGCAGAGAATGAGTGAATCCGCTTCCTCCCAGTTTCCGAATATATTGTAAATGAGGGGATTAGATTTGGAAGGAGGGTCGAGGAGTTCTGCACCCTGTTTGTAATTGTAGTAGGCGAATTGATGATCAATCCCTTGTTGCTCAAAGGCCTGATGCAGCAGTGTGTCTGGGGAGGTAGAGAGTATCAGAGAAAAGGGAATATAGGCAAGGAGAGAATAGATCTCGTGAACCTGCTTTTGTTGATACACCTCTCTTGCTGCTCTGCTTCTTTTAGAAGGTTGGTCCAGCCGATCTCCCAGGTCCAATAAACTCCCTGAAGTAACAAGGGAAGACGCGGAAATCTGATTGGCAAATGCTTGCCGAAGTCTGGTTTGTAATGGATATCCTTTATGATCGACCATGACACCGGGACCCAATATGAGAATGCAGCTCTCATTATTCACCGAATAGGCAATATCATCCCATATGTTCTGCGGAATCTTGCTTTCAAATTCGAGAGGAGGAGGTGGTGGTGAAGATGCAGGCCGCTTACCCTCTATCCACTCGACCAGTCGCGGCCATGCTGTCAACAGAATGTCATGGGCAGGTTCATAATATTTGACTTGGTCATGATTGAGGCCAGAGACGAGCAATCCTGCTTGAAGCAGACGTTCTGCGATGGGGGCTAAGGTTGCTCTTAATTGGGATACACTCACATTCATCTCCTGGACAGACCTACTTCCCAATTCATCGGAATGCACCCATCTGGAAGCTGGAATGTCTGTCTCAAAGGACACCATCTCAAAGAGCAGACGTATGAGGTTTTCTCCACCAGCGCCAAGTTCAGCATAGATGTCTTCCAATTGTAGATAGAGGGCAATCCCCACCTGGCCCATGTCGATATAATCGCTCAATCTCAGGGATCGATGCTGTTCTTCTGCCAATTTCCTTTCAAACAATCCGCTCAAGGCAAAGGAGAGATGGGGGAGAGGAGCATCTAATCCAGCAGCCTCTTCAATCACTCGTGCAGCAAATTCTTCCTCCATCTCAAGGTCTGTATGAAGTGCCATTTGACTGATGATGGTATACATCTGCTGCTGCGTCAGTGATGGAAGCTCATAACGGGATGCCTCCCATCTTGGAGCCAGGCTTCCTTTGGGGACTTGTTCTTCAAAGTCAGAGCGAATGCTGATGAGGATCCGAAGTTGGGGCAGTGCATCCATCCAGTCCACCAATTGCTGGATGAACTCGCTTTTTCTTATTGGATCGGCTGGATGCGTGAGTAGCTTTTCATAAGCATCGATGACCAGAAGGCTCCTACCCTCATCACCCTGAGCTGGGGATAGGTCATTCATACGCTCTTCAAGCTCATAATTGGGGTAGGTTCCCGGCCGAATGATGATCAGATCATTCCATCCTTTCTGCCTAAATCGAGGAATCAAACCCGCCTGAATCAGGGAGGTCTTGCCAACACCAGAAGGTCCGGTCAATACGGTCAAGGCCTGATTTTGAAGTCTATCAGCCAGCTCTTCTACCTCCTGCTCTCTACCAAAAAAAATGGCTTGATCCTGCTCAGTATAGGCATGTAGGCCTTTGGCAGGATTCGCTGGAGGATCCACCTGGGACTGAACCTTCCGTTTGAGGCGGATGGTGAGGAGGCCTGCGCCCCAGCTCTCACTTTTTGAGGCAATAAATTCTAGCATTGACGCTTTGGATTAACGAGACAGGATGCGAATCTTTTCTGTCAATTTTGGTCTGAGAATGGCCTGAATGTCTATTTTATGCATGCTATAAAAACATTTGATAAAACTCTCTGTGGTTTCCCCCTCTTCTGATAAGGAAAACGAAATGGCTTTTTCTGTAACACGTTTGCTTGCTTCTCCGCTGCCAAGGCTTGTCATCCCTATCTGAGTAATGGCAAAATCATTCGTCAACTTTAGCGCATAGAGGAAAATATCCCCGAAATTCGAGTAGATATTGGATTGATCGGCGGCTTCATATTTGGCTGAGAGGAGTAGTTCGCAGCTTTCTTCGGTATTCAGGTCTAGCTCTATCATTCCTTCTTTATTATCAAGGGGGCTGTTATATCCATTGCTGTCAACCCGCTCGAGGGAAAGTTCTACCAGATCAGGGTGAATGTAGCTTGAAGGATTCTCAAGATGTTTGATCCAAGTCCATAAGGCAATGTGTCCCAGGACTTTCTCTATGCTTGATGGGGATAGTCCTAGTGAATAGGAATAAACTGGATCTGCTGTGCCTGTGATCCAGTATTGATCCTCTTTGAATTCAATTATCCATTCTGCATCAGATGCCTGATCCACCCATTGAATCTCATGGTCTATGATCCGCAGGTATTTCTTTATATCAGAATTCGTAAATACCTTGTGTAATGGATAGGTCGGGATGTCGACCTCGTATATCTCTTCTTGTTCCAATGGCAATCTTGGGTCCTGAATGGTAATTTCTGACTCAGTTAATCCAATATCCTTGAATTGGAATGAAGCCAAAATAATGCCCCCTGCCAGAATGCTTAATTCCTGATCTCCAAATCGCTCCCGAGTAAAGCCATGCAAGGCGCCAGCTCCAAGCTTCCACTTCTTTGTTTGCCTGTCAAAAAAAACATGAGCTTGCTGCCCCAATTGAGAAGCATCAACCTTTTTATCCAGAAAGCCCAGATTCACATCAAAGCCCCCATAAGGGATCATAATGGGAATTTGATCTCTTGAAGCCTGGACTTTAACTTTGATTTTGTTAAATATCTCAGCATAAGATAATTGTCCTTTCCGCTTGGTCAATAATTGGAGAAGCTGTTGGGTGAAGATCCCGCCATCTGGAGTTTCCCCAGCACCTGTTCCCTCTCCTGCTGCTCCCAAAAGCAAATAGGGAACCTCTGGAAAGCTGATCTTTCCATCTTCTGTCAACTGCTGTTGATAGTGGCCATCGAGATAACTGGATAGAGGACGAACATGCTCTGTTGATGAAGAGGCTGTTGGGGTGATATTTTTGATTGAAGGGACCTGCGTAGTTTCTTCCGAATGATCCGTATCAAATATGAGCACCACTCTGGGATATTGTGTGAGAGTCGGATTGCGATCATCTTTCACACTATCAGCGAGTAGAGCGATCAATTCCAGATTGGTCAACATACGTGTTCCATCCTGGCGGCTATCGTGAAGGACCAATCCTGATTCTTTCCCAGAATCAAATAATGAGATAAATTCCGGTGCTGGTGGGAAAAAGTTGCTATGACCAGCAAAATAAAAGAGGATCACATCTTCGGAACGAGCTCTCCGAAAATGTGTCCGAAACGACTCAACCACTCTTTCATAGGTCGCTTCCTCATTTGTCAGCTTCAGAATGCGTAAATCTTTTTCAAAATGATGCTTGCGAAGATATTCACCTATAGCATGGGTATCTTTGACACAACTACTCAATGGCGTAACGGCTGGATCTTCATAGGTGTCAATCCCCACCAACATGGCATAAATCTGCTCTCCATCATAGTCATCTTCTGACACAGAACGAATGGCTTCGCCTCCAATTGCAGCAGGAAAACTCAGAGTTTTGTTCACCATGCTCGATGTGGTGCTGGGAGCATCTTTCAAAGAAGGAAGCTTCCGAAAAGCTGCAATGGCTTCTTGTGTACGGCCCATGAGCAGATTTTTCGACCCTCGGCTGTATTCGAGCAGATGTTCAAGCTTTTGGGCTTGCTCGGCATTGGGATTGACCTGTATGCGAAGGCTGTATTGTCGCTGGAGTTGCTCGATGGTGCGGTTGAGGCGGAGTTGTTTTCGCTTGTTGTTGTGGATATTGGCATCGAGGAATTCCTCATACATGTTTCTGATGGCTGTATCTGGCTGGAAATAAGATGTGATCGCCCATTTTTGTGCTTCTCGAAACGCTTCTGATTGGGGATCACTGCCATTGAAGGAGTCTTCCAGATAGGCGGAAAGAAATTCTGCCAGTTCACTGACACGATCCAGCCGATCTTCCGGAGGTGCTGAGCCATCTTCAGGCATGGGATCACAAAACCGATGATCTTGTGTGAGCCATTCCAGAAGGGCAAAGCGAATATTGGCTGGAATCTCAAACTGCTCAAAGCCTACCTCCTCACAAATGCTGGACAAGAGCAGATCTGATACGGCTACATAAGGAATGGTATGACTCAACTCAGCTGCTGGCTCCCTGGATGGATACGCACTGAAGTTCATCCAGATTTTGTACAACAAATCCGGGGTGATCAGGACAGGGAAGGCAGCATGACACAACAGAATCCAATGCCCCTCACCATAATAGTCGCCCATTTCCAAACAGTAGCGTTTGTAGAAATTCCACAATCGTCTATGCTCCGAGCCACTCATTTGACCCTGCGGGAGGAAAAAATCCTTATAACGATATGTGATCTTCTCGGCCATAGTAGCTTAGATTTTTTTGCCTTGAAGGATACTGACTGCTTGTTCCAATCCCTTTCGATGGTCTACCTGAATGCCAGCCTGTCCGGATTTCGCCAATCTTCGTTCGCTCATCAACTCGAACATAGGCACCATATCCGCAATGAGGAAAGCCGATGTGCCTGCCCATCTGTGTCGAGGCATGGGGTTCAGCCAGCTTACCCGAGCGACATGTTGTTTCAGTCGATTGAGGAAGAGTTGGGTTTGGGCGATTCTCTCTGTACTATACTCTCCACTGGCAGCTCCAGCATCACTGAGAATCATGACGACAGTATGCAAGGGAGAGGTTTGGCTGTAGATCCTGCCCAAGGCTTCGTGTTGCAGATGGTTGGACATGGTATAGAGATGATCTTCAGGACATTGTTTGAAGTAGTAGACAGAAGCATGTGAATGACCGCCTCCTTCTTTGGCTGCCTCAACCAGGCTGCGCGTCAGGCGGTGGAATCCGACCATGGAACGATCCTGGTCTACCAGCAACATGAGCTGGATTTTGTTGATACGATCTGACTGGAAGATCGGGTCCAGCACGATTCCATCTCTTGCAAATGCCTTGACTGTTGCCGGGATGTTGATCTCTTCGGACTCTCCACCGCTAGCAAAATGCCGAAGATTTCGCCAGATCTGCTTCATTTCTCTTATGCTAATAGGGAGGTAGGTGTCTGTGAGGATGAAAGCTTCGGTCTCTTCTTCAGAGGTATGTCCTTCGGCCTGTTCATCGATGGGGACATGTAACACCACGCCTACCTCCTCTTCTTGGTCAGAGGGAATTTGTCTGTCCTTACGGCTGAGTTCTTCCTCCTTTGGGTCTGCTTTGGGGTCTGTGCCCTGATTTTTGATCTCCTGATCTCCTTCTTTTTGCTTCTCTTGCTTGTTCTTTTCTTCCTCTTCAGCCCGTCTGCTGGCCTCTTCTATGTCTCGTCTTCGTTTCTCTTCGGCTGCCTTTTTTCGCTCCATGGCTTCAATCAGCTTCACCTCTTCCGCCATCAATTCCTGAAGCATTTCCTTCAATACCTCCCGATCCTCCCGATTATTGATCCAGATGGTTTCGCACAATCGAAGCAAACTCTGTGCATCTGTCATTCCTTGCTGTTGTTCTAGCGCTTGTAGCAACAATTGATACTCACCGATGCCCAAAGGCAGGCTCAGTTCCTTTCTCAATCGATCAAATAATCGAATCAACAACAGACGATGGGAGGGATTGATCACGGTGATAAGGGTTAGCTTCTGAGGTTTGTAGATGATTTTGCATCAGCAACCTGTAACTTGAAATCGGTCAGGCTTTTGATCAAGGTATGATAATGCTTGAGAAACTCTGCTTCCACCTCCTGCTTGATGGATTCCATTAAAGGAATTGTCTGATCTTCTTCTGCTTCATGCAGGTGGACGAGTTGTTCATGCAGCTTGGATTTGAATGTGGCGTCTGAGGGAAGGGGCACTTCCAGCTCAAAAGGTTTCATCAGCTCATGGATGGTTTGCTGGAGTTGCTCTCTATCGTCATCAGACAGATGTTGGGTCAGCAAATCATAGATACTCATACTGAGCTGGAACCGATGTTCGGATGTTTGTTCATCAGCTTTCCCCTCCTCGATGGCTTTCATGTGTTGATCCAGTTTTTGGAGGAGGGTATCGACATAATAATGGTTGATCACCCTGATCCAGTCAATCAATTCACTGGTAGAGGCCGCCTTTTCTGTGTTAAGTTCCTCTTTCATTGCCTGTCGCAATTTCTCGAAGCGGCCTACAGCTGCTGATACCACAGAGAATTCCAATAGCGGGAAATTGGCTTCAATGATCATTTCCAGAATCGCAGTCTTGGGGAAATCGATATAGTGGAACAAGCAACGGCGCAGAAATGCTGGTGGTAGAACCTTCTCATCATTGCTGGTGATGAAAATAATGGGCGGATAGGCTGCTTCGACTTCTTCACCTGTTTCCTCAATCTTGAAGCGCAACTGATCGAGCTCCAATAGCAGATCATTGGGGAAATCAATGTCAGCTTTGTCTACCTCATCTATCAAAATGACAGATGGATGCGCTCTTGTCGATTCCTGGAAGGCTCGTCCTAGTGGCCCGAATTCCCGGTATTCTTTCCTGCGTTCGCGTTCTTGTTCTTGCTTTTGTTCGACTGACAATTCCTCTACTTGATGTCCTGGAGGGGGCACTGATTCGGTTTGACTCTTCTGGCGGTTTTGTTCCAGATGGACATCTCTTAGCTGCCGAATGTAATCGAAGCGATAGAGTCCATCACGGGCTTTGGAAGTAGACTTGACATTCCATTCAAAGTAGTAATTGTGGTAGCGGGGACCATATAGCTCAAATGCCACAGCTTTGGCCAGACGAGTCTTGCCACAACCAGGCTCTCCCTTGAGCAATAAGGGGC
>JBCCGK010000118.1:0-33951 GCA_039029315.1 Bacteroidota bacterium
GCCATTTTCCTGCAACTGAAGACAGACATCTTTCTGACCAGGAGTGGGCCACTGAACCTGATAGGGCCCTTGACCCCCACCCGAGAGCACTGTGCCACCACCAAAGGTCCAGGCATAGCTGGCATTGAAGGGAGATGAGCCAGTATAGGTGATCTGGGCGATATCTCCTTCACATAGACTGGGCTGGGCAAAGAAGCTGGCATCAGGCAAGGGAAAGACATCGACCACCTGGCTGACAGGAGGACTGAGACAGCCATTTTCTTCCACAGTCAGGGTGATGGTTTTGGTGCCGGGAATGTTCCAGGAGACCAAATGCGGACCAGAACCAGAAAGCGCGGGCAAGCCGCCATCCAGATCCCAGTTATAAGTCGCAGTGGCTGAACCACTTCCAGTATAAGTCAGTTGGGCTTGTTCATTGGCACACAGCTGAGGAGTGGCAATAAAGTTCGCCGTTGGAATTGGGTGCACCATGATGGTATGTGTGATCGTATCCGAGGTGCAAATCCCATCTTCCACATACATTCGAACTTCCTGTGGACCAATTGTGCTCCAGGATACTTGATAGGGGCCTTGACCAGAACCCAGGATAGAGCTGGTATTTGGACCGAAATCCCATACGTAGTTTCCACCAGGAATGGGCGTTTCTGTGAAGATAATGGTGGTGATTTCGTTCACACACACGCCAGAGGCAAGAGAAAAGTCGGCCAATGGAAGAGGGATATAATCAACTCTTACACTCGCAGTATCTACACATCCGTTTTGATCGGTTGCTGTAAGGCCATAAGTAACGGTCTGATGAAATGGGGTACTGAGGATGACGGAGGGGTTGGCTGAATTGATCGGGCCTTGCATGCCGATGGCACCTGACCAGTTATAGGAAACCGTCGGATCTGGAACCCCGCCTATCTGAATCAATTCTTCAGAACAGGCTGCTGTATCCGAGCCTGCATCCACAATGAATGGATCCAAAAGAGTTAAGGTTGCAGTATCATCTCCGATACAGGGAATGCCAGATACAGCAATGGTAATGGTTTCTGGACCTTCAACTGCCCCATCAGCGATTAATGTCACAGGGATATTGACGGAATCCTGACCTGCAGGGATTGTGGCAGAGGTGGGGATGGTATAGTCTACGCCATTTGTCGCAGTTCCCAGCATAGAGATTGTCAAAGGAATTGACATGCTGGTATCCTCATAATTGTATACCGTGAAATATCCATCCACACATTCTTCGACAACCTGAGAGGAATTGGGGTTATTATTGTTTCGGGCGAGAATTGTTACAGGGTCCTGGCAAGAAACTGATTCAACAAATACGCCAGAATCATACGCCTGATCAGATTCATCAGCGATCACCAATTTGATATCATAAGTCTGAAAAGGATCGACTGCTGCCACAGCTTCCATGACAACGGTATGACTGTTATAGGCAGTTCCGTTAGGCACAGCAATGAAATACTGCGGATTTGTGGCAGCATTGACACTGCCAATATAGACAGCAGTTGTGGTCATTGGAATCCAGGCAAAATTGGTATTCGTTGCATAATTTCCCCCGCGAATAAAAGCCGCAAAGATATCGTCAATCTGACTGACAAAGTTGGGATACTCATTGGAAGCAAACACATATCGAATTCGTACAGAATCACAGCCTGGACGAATCTTGAATGTCACGATACAGGCATCATTGGTATTGGCTCCTGCAGGGAGGAGTGGGAGCAGATCAGGATCTCCTGGCCGCCCCAAACCGTCTCCATTGCCGAATGTTAGGTTGGGAACGCCATAGTTGATCGAACCAGTCGTCATCAAAAGACCCGAAGAAAAGGAAACACTTGTACCGGGAGCCATGAAGCCGCTCATCTGTGGACCATTGACCGCAACATTGGTGTCGCAGTTGATATTGACATCTGACATCCCGACGCCACATGCAGCTATTCCATAGACATATTGGCTATAAGGAGAGCCGGTCTGAACAGATACGACAGGGACCTGGGCACTTAGGTGCTGGAAACCACCGAGCCATAAAAAGCCTCCCAGAAAAAGAATGGAAATAGGTAGAACTTGTCTCATATCCAATAGGTAGAGTTAATAGTCAAGCGAAAAAAATGTCGTGTTCATGCTGTATATTTGATGGAAAGAAATTCAATATCCTATCCATCAAGTAGCTATCCTCCTGATTGTTTCCATTTGTATCCCATCTTACTTAGGGCATTCCCGACTTTTTCTCTGAAATCACCCTGAAGCAAGATTTCTCCATCTTTGACAGAACCACCACATCCACATTTTCCCTTCAATTGTTTGCCAAGAGATTTTAAATCATCCTCCTGTCCAACAAAATTACTGATCTTGGTGACTACCTTATTGCCTTTCAATCGTTGCAATCGAATGGTCAGTTTTTGTTTGGAAGGTTCCGGGGTTTCTACTTCTCCTTCTGATTCATAATCGTAATCAAAATCGGGATCTGTAGAATAAACAATTCCCCTTTTCTGCTGATTCTTCCGGCCCATAATCCAATGATATTTGGGGTAAATGTATGATTTTTCATCCAAATTATTGGAAGAATTCTTGGATATATTGCCTGAGACAATTTCGAAAAAAAGAAGTCATGGCAAATTGTTGTGGATTAAGGGTAAGATTGTCTATTCGATGAACAGGAACAATTCCTCTGATTGGATGGGTGACAAATATTTCATCTGCTTGATTCAGGCTTTTTTTCTTGAATCGTTTTTGTTCACAAGAGACCTTGAGTTTTTCTGCTAAAGAAATGATCTGATCTCGTACCACACCCTGTTGAATCCCCATTGTCAAGGGAGGGGTGAAGAGTTTTTGTTGGTATACATAAAACAGATTTCCAAAGGTTGTACTGCCAACCCACTCTCCATGATACATCAATCCTTCATCACAGCCTTGCTCTTTGGCATAAATACTCGCCAGCACATAGGGCAGGCTATTGAGATGAGAATAGGCTGCCAGAGGATTATTTTCTAACTGAATTTCACGATAAGATGCCAGGGAAATGGTATGTGGGGAGTGAAATAAGTCTTCCTTGAATGAATATCCTTCTATCAAAAAAGATGGCGCATTGCTGATAGGCGCATATCCTCCCTGTCCTTCTCTATACACCTGGATTTTGAGTTTTCCATGTCCGCTGATGCTGTTGACTTGAAGCGATTTTTGGAGATTCTCATGAATAAGATTGTGAAATACTTCTGGATCAAAGTCAAACTTGAGCACCTGCATCCCTTTCATGAGTCGATGAAGGGTTTGATCAAGAAAAAGAATCTTGCCCTGAAAAACGCGTAAGATTTCAAACAAACCATCTCCAAAAAAAAATGCTCTGTTGAGTAAGGTTGTTTCTGGTGTTCCAGGAGAATAAACCCTGCCATTGATAATCAGCATAGTGAAGGAATGTTCCTGCAAAGGTATGAATTATTCCCTTCTGAGGGAGAACTCCTAGCTCTCACTTATGACCAAATGTGTGAAATGTTGATCACAATCCGAACACAAGCTATGGCAGACCTTCCAAATCAAATCAGGATCTTTCGATACTGAAGCCATATCAAGCGGATCAATCCATGTTCCTTCAACCTCCATCCTGTTGCATACATCACATCTTGGGACCGAAGCCGAGGCTTCGTATTCAAAAAAAACAGGCTGAGGATAGGCTTGCTCTTTGTCAGTATGAATCCTGAAGTGGATGTGTAGATTCGGTTGTGCTACAATGACCATTCTGAGATATCGAGCAGATGTAGGGGAATCACATCGAAAAGACAATTCGACTGGAGTTGAGTGAAGGCGCGCTTTCAAAATCAGCGCATCATGCAAGAGCCTGGTTCGATCGCCGTGAATAACGTCTAATAAATTCTTCCCTATCCACTGTTTGGGATCATAAGTGGGATGTTCATTGTCTTGGGCGAAAAGGTGGAAGGATTGATTGGCATCATACAAAACACCATGTTGATCCATCCAATATTCTACATCCATTTTTGGTAGACTAAAGAAATGACAGGCAAAGGGAACATTCTCTTTCACAAACTAGTCAAAAAGGCTAAGTTTTTCAATTATCTTTGCGAGATGAAAACGATCGTATGTTTTGGTCCGGGGCCTATGTTCAAGGGTGGCATTGCCAACTACAACACAGCTCTGGCAAAATCTCTGGCAAAGCAGCCAGATACCAAGGTGCATATTGTTTCCTGGACACAACAATATCCTGCAATCATTCCTCGGGATTTCATTGACCGAAAAAGCAAGACGGGCTTCCTGGAAGGAACAGACATAGAGGTAAGCTATCTCACCAATTACAACAAACCAGGAAGCTGGAAAGCAACCTATCAATTTATTCTGGGGCTCAAACCGGATATGGTCATCTTTCAATGGGCGATCGCTCTCCAGGGACTTCCGATGGGGCGAATTGCCCGGCGCTTGAAAAAGCATACAATCGAAATCCTGTTCGATGTCCATGTGTTGGTACAAAAAGAGGCCAGTTCTCTGGATCGCTTTTTTACCCGATATGGATTAAGGGTGGCTGATACCTGTATCGTCCACGCCTATACCACTGCCAGAGAATTGCAGGAAATTCTACCAGAACTGACCTATGAAGTAAACGAAACTGGCGAAAGGGCTGGGGGAGGTTCCAGAACCATCATCAAACTCTATCATCCGGTCTATAATCTATTTGAACCAGATCCGGCTTTCGATGTCGCGGGTGCCAAATCTGATCTGGGATTGAAACAGCATGTGTTTCTCTTCTTTGGATTTATTCGAAAATACAAAGGACTTCACAATGTGATCCCGGCCTTTGCAAAGGTGAGAGCCCAACGAGAGGATGTCTCATTGCTGGTGGTGGGGGAGTCATTTTGGCAAACTCTTGATTCCACCAAATGGTCCACCCGTCTGAAAAATGCACTTTTTGGTCTGGCAAAAAAACTGTTTCTGCGGAAAAGTGATGATGAAAGACAATACAATCCCTTGGCCTTGATAGAAGAACTTAACCTGCAAGAGGATACAGTCGTGGTCAATGAGTTTGTCCCCAATGAAGAAGTGCATCGTTATTTCCAAATCAGCAATGCCATCCTGACTTATTATTTAACAGCTACTCCCTCTGGCGTTGAATCTCTGGCGTATAACTTCAATATGCCTGTTTTGGCTACCAGAGTTGGTCATTTCCCTGAAACGGTTACACATGGATTCAATGGCTATCTCGCAGAGCCGGAAAACATAGATTCCATGGCCGACCAAATGCTGACCTTCATTGAACATCCCATCGATCCAGAAAATGTTGGCAAAGCCGCTGAAAAGATGAGTTGGGAGAATTACGCCAAGGCCATCTTGAACAAGTAGGACACCATTTGCTAGTCTATTCTTTGCCATTCCCAGCTAGAAAAGAATCAAATGCGAGCCAGCGACCTGGTTTTGCTTGTGTTATGTGTCCAGTTTGGTTTGTTCGGAGAGCATCCCGTGGAATAACAGATCATTAATGATATCAGCATGTCGTTCCACCTCTTCCTCGGCAAATGGATCAACCCCATACTGTGCTTGCATCTGATAGGATCTGGAAAAGAGAGTAGTGATAGAGCCAATGATAAAGCTGGTAAGATTGGCTGAGGGAATGGTTTTGATCCTCCCTGCGGCCTGTTCTTTTTGTTGAACAGTATTCACATATCCATAGATGGGAGAGAGCAATTCTTCGATTAACCACTTCGAACGGTCGGATTTAGAAAACATCTCCTGAACCACAATTTGCTGAAATTCAGGATGTTTTGCAGAGATGAATACAATTTTTTTGTGAAACAACTTCATCTGCTCGATCCCGTCCAGATCCTTGATCAGACGTGCCAGCTCATCCAGATCATGAATGATCTCGTCCCCCACCAACTGAAGCGCATGTTTCCACAAGGTCTCTTTGTTTTTGAAATGGTGATACAGGTTTGAATCAGCCACTCCTACATTCTTGGCAAGACCAGATAGACTTACTCCACCAAATCCATCTTTAGCAAAATATTTCAAGGCAACCCGAAGTATTTGGTTGAGATCAACAGATTGTTTTTCGGTAGGTCGACCTGCTTTTCGTTTGACTTTCTGCGATTCCATACAAAAAAATATCCCATGAAAGAATGTTGTACTATGCAATTAATGTAAAAAATTGACAACTTTCTTAATAAGATAGTGATTAAATCTGTACTGTTTTTGATAATTTTGTCTTTTTTGAGAAGTTGCTTTCTTCGAATTAGAGAATCGTCTCAATTGTTTATTATTTTCTCTTAATTATTGGTATCTTTGCTGTTCGATATATGCCCTCATATGGACTTGAATGTGAAAGCAGCACCATTGTTGATATCAAACTCATCCTATCAGATCCCTGTTTCTTTTTGGAATCCTTCAGACGTTATCCGGGATTTCTCCACTTGTTACAAAAGCAGGCTTGCTAGTAACGCTATGAGAAAGGAAGTCTTGAGTGGCAAGGCCAAATTTGGCATTGAGGGAGGAGGAAAGGAACTTCCACAGGTCGCATTGGCCAGATTTTTCCAAAAAGGGGATTATTTTTCTGGCTATTATCGGGACCAGACCTTTGCGATGGCTTTGGGCTTGGCAACTGTAGAGCAACTGTTTGCTTCATTGTACGGGGATACAAAGCAGGACCCCTATTCTGCAGGAAGGCAAATGAATAATCATTTTGCCACCCCATTTGTGGACGAGGAGGGGAAATGGCTGGATCACACCCAGCAATACAATATTGCATCTGCACTCTCTCCTTTGGCAGGCAATATCACCCATGCTCTCGGTTTGGCGTTGGCCTCCAAAAAATTCAGGGAACAGCCGGATATGCATCAGGCAGCTCTCTTTTCACATCAGGGAAATGAGGTAAGTATTTGTACCGTCGGAGATGCAACAACCTCAGAAGGAGTATTCTTTGAAGCACTGAATGCTGCTTGTGTGATGAAGGTTCCCTTGATCTATGTGATTTATGACGATGGGCACGGCATCTCCGTTCCTACAAAATATCAGACCACCAAAGAAAGTATTTCTGACATCCTGGAAGGATTCCGGATAGATGATCGTGGGGAAGGGGCATACTTATATACAGCCAAAGGATGGGATTATGAAGGATTGTGCCGGGTGTTTTCGGAAGGTATACAACAGAGTCGGACTACCCATCGACCGGCTGTATTTCACATACAGGAATGCACCCAACCCAATGGACACTCTACTTCAGGCTCTCATGAACGATACAAATCAGCAGAACGCCTGCAATGGGAAAAAGACACAGATGGGATAGACGCATTTCAACGCTGGATTGTGGAGGAAAAAATTGCCAGTCATGAAGAGTTGGAAGAGCTGAAGGCATCCATTCGTCTTGAAGTCAAGGCAAGTATCAAGCAGGCGTGGAAATTGTATACCCATCCCGTCAAGCAAGCCGTGTCAGAAGTCAAAAGCTTGTACGTTGAGATTATTCAGCAACAGCAGCTGGAGGAAGAAGTGATCCAGCATATGAAAACCCTCCAATCCTTGTTTCATCCCGTTCTGGCAGATGTCATCAAGCATGTAGAAAGTAGTTTGATGATGTTACTTGGACAACAGTCAGAAGGAATCAGGCGATTGGGGCGTTGGCAAGAGCGAATGCAAGATTCCTTTGACAAAACCTACGGATCGGAATTGTACAGTGATTCGGCACGTTCTGCACTGAAAGTTCAGGAAATTCCTGCTATCTATGAACCGGACGCGCCCCATGTCAATGGATTTGAAGTTCTGAACAAAAACTTCGACCAACTGTTTGATACCTATGACCACTTGTATGCGTTTGGGGAGGATGTGGGAAAAATTGGCGGTGTCAACCAGGCCCTGGCAGGTCTTCAGGCAAAATTTGGAGAGAATCGTGTCTTTGATACAGGGATTCGGGAATGGACGATTGTTGCACAGGCGATAGGTATGGCAATGCGGGGATTGAGACCCATAGCCGAAATCCAGTACCTTGATTATATCCACTACGCAATTTCTCCCTTGGCAGACGATTTGGCGAGTCTCAGATACAGAAGCAATGGACAGCAAATCTCACCGACCATCATTCGCACGCGAGGGCATCGATTGGAAGGCATCTGGCATTCGGGCTCCCATTTGGGGATGTTGATTCATGCACTCAGAGGCATGTATATTCTGGTGCCAAGAAATATGACACAGGCCGCAGGTATGTACAATACCCTGCTTCAATCGGATGATCCTGCTTTGGTGATAGAATGTCTCAATGGATACAGACAAAAAGAACAACTGCCTGCCAACCTGGGAGAATTCACTGTTCCATTAGGCATTCCTGAAGTACTGGAGGAAGGAACCGACTTGACATTGGTTACGTATGGTTCATGTATAAGGATTGCAAAAACTGTCCTGAATTTGCTGAAGAAAAAAGGGATATCTGTAGAGCTGATTGATGTGCAGAGTCTGTTGCCGTTTGACAGGAATCATCGAATCGTCGAATCCTTGAAAAAGACGAATCGAATTATCTTTCTGGATGAAGATGTTCCCGGTGGTGCAACAGCCTATATGATGCAACAAGTGATTGAACAACAAGGCGGGTATCGATATCTCGATTCTCCCCCTATGACAATCTCCGCCAAAGCCAGTCGCCCTCCATATGGAACCGATGGAGATTATTATTGTAAGCCACAACCGATGGATGTATTCAAGGTGATCATAGATATGATAGAAGAGGCAGAACCGAATAACGTATATTAACACTTTCAAACATGCAATTCCTCCTCACAGAAGAACAACTAATGATCCGCGAAGCTGCGCGGGATTTTGCCCAAACCGAATTGAAACCCGGGGTCATCGAAAGAGATTCGACACAAACTCACCCAACCGAACAGCTCAAAGCTATGGGGGAACTCGGATTTTTGGGGATGCTGGTCGAAGAAAAATATGGAGGGACAGGGCTGGATAGCTTGTCTTATGTCCTGGCGATGGAAGAAATCTCCAAAATAGACAACTCCTGTTCTGTGTGCATGTCTGTCCAAAATTCTCTGGTATCGGCCGGGATTCAAGCCTATGCCTCAGAATTTCTCAAAGAAACCTATTTGCCTGCCTTAGCTTCCGGCAACACCATTGGAGCATTTTGTTTATCTGAACCTGAGGCTGGAAGTGATGCGACAAGCCAGCGAACCACAGCTGTGGATATGGGGGACCATTATGTAGTCAATGGAACCAAAAATTGGATCACCAATGGCAAGCATGCAGGTTTGTACATCGTCATTGCGCAGACTGATCCAGAAAAGGGACATAAGGGTATCAATGCCCTGTTGGTAGAAGCAGGATGGGAGGGAATATCTACAGGACCCAAGGAAGACAAAATGGGGATACGATCTTCAGATACCTGTTCTGTGATGTTTCAGGATGTCAAGGTTCCCAAAACGCACCAAATCGGAGAGAATGGGTTTGGGTTTAAGTTTGCGATGAAAGTCCTGAGTGGAGGACGAATTGGAATTGCCGCACAAGCTCTTGGGATAGCTGGAGGTGCCTATGAGTTGGCTTTGGCCTATTCCCACGAGCGCTCTGCCTTTGGCAAGCCTATTAATGAACATCAAGCCGTTGCCTTCAAACTGGCTGAGATGGCCACCCAGATTGAAGCTGCAAAGATGATGGTCTATCGAGCAGCCTGGTTGAAAGACAATGGGTTGCCATATGATCAGGCCTCAGCGATGGCCAAGCTCTTTGCTTCAGATGTCGCCCAGAAAGTTACTACAGAAGCTGTCCAGGTTCATGGTGGATACGGCTATGTCAAGGAATACCATGTCGAGCGACTGATGCGTGATGCCAAAATCACTCAAATCTATGAAGGAACCAGCGAGATTCAGAAAATTGTGATCAGCAGAAACGCGATTCGAGGCAAACACTATCTGCCTGTTCAGGATACAGAATTGGCCGTTGTATAGAAGGCTGGCTCATGACAGATATTCATGGCACAGAAGAAGTATAGAACAGATCAGGGAGAATAAAAGGAAGAAGAGAGAAAGAGCTGAACCAATGGTCTCAATCAAGAGCTATTCGGGGAAGAGAGAAGAAGAAGCTAGCTCCCTGATTCAGCTCTCCTTTTGCCCAAACACTTCCTTCGTGCAGTTTGATGATTCGATTCACATTTGCCAGACCAATTCCATTCCCTGGAAAATCTGACGCATTGTCCAATCGATGAAAGACCTTGAACAAGCCATCGATTTGGGACGAATCAAATCCAATGCCATTGTCCTGAACACTGAATACATAGAATTCATTCTCCTCCTGACATCGAATACAAATGCGGGGGTGAGTAGTTTTGGATGAATATTTGACGGCATTACTGAGCAGATTGTCAAAAACCAAACGCATCATCTGATGATCCGCAAAGACTGTAGGCATAGGATCGAGATGCCATTGGATGTTTCTGGATTTTGTTTCATACCTGAACATCTGCTGAGTGGTTTGTAACAAATAATTGAGATTGAGGTTTCGCTTGAATGGAACCATCGCGCTTCTACGGGAGTGATGCAACAAATCATCAATCATGCTATTGACCCGAGAAGCAGATCGAATGATGATATCGATTTTTTCTTCTTGAGAAGATGACAGCCCGCCTTCCTCCTCCAGCCATTTGGCATAGGACGTCATATGGGTCAGAGGAGTTTTGAGGTCATGAGAAATGGAATAGACAAATCTTTCTAATTCCGTTTGGGTTTCTAGCAATTTCAGTTGAGCCTCTTTTTCTTCTGTGATGTCTTGAAAGCTGGTGAAGACAGTATGGTCATTCAGATAGCGATCTCTGCGAACACGAACCCAGCGGATTTGGCCATCGGGCCAGATGATCCGATAGTCATAAGATACCTTTTTTTTCTGTTGAGGGATTTGGGACAAATGGCGCTTTAGGAGTGGAATATCCTCGGGGTGTGTACAGGCCATCAAATCATGATAGTACCTTTCCTCACTCATCGTCCCGAAGGGATATCCGAGCAGTGCCTCCAAACCTCTGGAAAATTTCCCTTCTCCTTTTATGGCATCGTAAATAACTGATCCTGAATTTGTTGCGCCTTCTCCCTTGTCAAGAATGTCATAGTGGTTCTGTAGCGCAACTTGTGCGGTCTGGAGAGCTAGCTCAGTCTGTTTCGCTTCAGTAATATCCTCAATAAAACTGATGATTTTCTTGTTTTCCAATTGGATCTTCCACATCTGGGAGATAAAGAGCCTACACCAGATGATATGTCCCTTTTTGTGGATATATCGTTTCTCAAAAGTGGCGGAGTCTTTTCGGCCTTCAATGACATCATGATAGAGATCAAGATTCCATTCCAGATCAGGTTTGTAGGTAAAATCCGCAAATTTTTTTCCCAGAAGTTCTTCTCTGGAATAGCCGACGATTTGGGAATATTTGAGATTGGCGTATTGAATTTCTCCCTCGATGGAACACAAACAAATGCCCATTGGAGCATTGGTTGTAATCAATCGAAACCTATCCTGATTGTAGAGGAAATCGAGTTCCTCCAACAAAGCTGCATATTGCGTAGAAGAAGGGGGATAATCAGGATAAGACTGAATCATATTTTGAGACAATCAGGCTATTGCCTGTGTAGGGAGGAGGGTGTCCTTCCAGAAATTTAGTACACTCCCCATGACTTGAATAAAATCGTCAAAATCTACCGGTTTTGTTACATAGCAATTGGCCTGAAATTGATAACTATTGTTGATGTCGAACTCAGATGAAGAGGTCGAAAATACAACAACAGGGATTTTTCTAAGGGATTCGCTGGATTTGATTTCCCGCAGGACTTCAAATCCATTTTTGCGAGGCAAGTTCAAATCCAAAAAGATGAGATCAGGTCTGACTTTCTTTTTGAACCTTCCTTGACGATGAAGAAACTTGATGGCTTCTTCTCCGTCTTTTGCTACTTCAAGGTGATAAGAACCAATGGTTTCTGAAGAAATCTTTAGGGCTTCCTTGGCAAGAATGATGTCTCCAGGATTGTCTTCAACCAGCAAAATATTCATAGAGCGTTCTCGGATTAGGAGTAAATCATAGAAGATAGGGCAGTACGGTAACTCGGTATGGAATTCACTATTTTACTTTCATGTAAGATTACTGGAAAATAATTCAATTCCAGAAGCATCTTTGTCCTGCATCTTACACAAGATTACCGCAACTTCATGATGATACGCGCATTGAGCAAGCGAGCGGAAAGGTGGTTAGGTACAGCGTAGCGATTGTTTTGAAGATCCTTAAACCAGGCATAGGAAACGGTATTTTCCCGCTGGAACAGATTGTAAATTTCAATGGTAGCCCAAAGCGATTCCAGACCGTATCGATATTTGTTTTCTCCTTTAAGCTTGAAAGAAATCAATTTGCTGAATCCGATGTCAGCACGATGGTAAGCAGGAAAATCAAAGGTAGTTCGCATATCGAATGTCCTGGGAGGCCCGAATCTCATGCCGCTTCCATAGACATAATTCACATGAACCTTGTAGGTTGGATTGATAGGAAGTTCGTCTTGAAAATACATCGCAAAGGTGAAACGCTGATCAGTTGGTCTGGGAACATAGCCTTTCTCATCTCCCAGAATATCTTCTTCAGTCTTGAGGATCCCCAGACTGAGCCAGGAGTCAACCCCTTTGATGAATTCGCCATTGACACGAACATCTAGTCCATAGGCATATCCATTGGCTACCTCATCGGGATAATACCGAATTCGAACATTCTGAACTTCATAGGGGATGAGGTTGAACAGACGTTTGTAATAGCCCTCAGCAAACAATCTGAAGGGGCGATTCCACCCAAAGAAGCGATAGTCCAGCCCCACGATTCCATGAAGCGAGCTTTGGGGTTCAATATCCAGATTCACAGTGCCATCAAATCTTCGCAACTCACGATAGAAGGGAGGTTGCTGATACATCCCACCAGCGAAGCGAAGTCTCATTTGGGTCTCCCCATGTTCATCTCTTTTTAGCTTGGTAAGCAATTGAAAACGGGGACTAATCATCCATTTGTCGATCAGGTCATAGTACATCAGCCGAGCCCCGCTTTGCAAGGTAATCCGAGGATGGAGGTCCCATTCATGCTGCAGAAACCCCTTGTACAAATGGCTGTTCAGCTTGGTACCGCCCCGGATATATTCATCCAGTCCAAATCTGCCTATGGAATCTACCAGATAGCCTGCGGAATCCAGGGCAATGTATTCCTTGATATCATCTGTGATCAATTGTCTTTGCGCCTTGAGGCCAAATCGCAATCGATGCGTTTGTTGATTATTAGAGCTCCAAAATCCCCTGAATTGTCCACTCAGGACATTGGCTGTCAGATAATTCCGTCCGCTCCTGAATTGGGAGCCTACCCCCAGATCGAATTCTGTCTCCCCAAATTCGGATGAGCCAAAGTTGGTGTTGACTTCTCCCAATAAATAAAATCCTTCTATGTCAAATAGCTCGCTCTCCTGGGTTTGAAAGGCTGTGAGAATATAGTCAAACTTCAGCCGCGTATGGGGTCTGTGTTCCATCATGATGGCCCCAAGGCCCGTTGTGTAGGCGCTCACCTCTTGCCCTTGAAACAAGGTAGCCAATCGAAAAGCCTGCTGAATAGTGCCAAAAGTGGTAGTCCTGGAAGTGGGTTGAAAGGCAAAACGATTACGCGTCAAGGCCAAAAAAGAGGTAAACTTGATCTTCTCATTGGAATAATAGAGGGTATCCTGCTCTCCATTGGCTTTGGTTCGGATCTTCTCTGGATAATATTGGGATTTTGGGGTATAGGTAAACATGGCCTGATAATCCAGAAAACTAGGTCTGTAGTCTCCTCTGGTTTCCAGACTGTTCAGCAGGTAAGCCATCGCAAATCTTCTGGCTCCCATGAGGTAGGTGAATTTTCCTGGCTGATCGGGCTGTTTTCTGTTTTGACTTCTGCCTTCTACATGAAGGTTGGTACTGATGATGCCAATCTCTGCGGTGGCGCGAAAGGCTTTGGGAGATCTGTACGTAATGTCCAGAACAGAAGATAATTTATCTCCATATTGTGCCCCAAATCCCCCCGTGCTAAATTTCAAATCCTGCGCCATGCTGGGATTGGAAAATCCAAGCCCCTCCTGCTGCCCAGATCTGGCAAGGAAGGGGCGATAAATCTCAATTCCGTTCACATAGACGAGGTTTTCATCGAAATTGCCGCCCCTTACCTGATATTGAGAGGAGAATTCATTGTTGGTAGCAACTCCGGGCATCCCTTTCATCAAGGCTTCGACACTTGGCGCGACAGTTGGCATTTCTATCACCTCATCCATGCGAATAGGGGAAACCAACATCGCACTTCGATCATCAATACTTGTTGCATCTGTTTGTCCCACAATCTCTACTTGTTCTACCTGGAATGGCAGCATTTTGATGGGTTCATCATAGGTGCGGCCATCAACAACTTCCAATTCCAACACAGCATCCTGATGTCCAGCATGGGTAAACCTGATTCGATAGGTTTTATTGGCAGGAAGTACCAAGCGATAGGCTCCAGATGAATCTGTTCGACTATTTATTTGTGTGCCAATTACTTGAATGCGTGCTGCTTGTATGGCTTGATTGAATGGGTCTTTGACTTTTCCTTTGACCACGCCAGTTTGCCCAAAACCAAGACTGAGCCAGAGGCAAGCTGTAAGGAACAAGGAAATACGGAGGGACAAATCTTTCATCTCCGCAAATATAGGGATCAAATCGAGAGGTAATAGGGAAAAAATGGATTCCCTATTACCTTGAGGCTCATTTTTACCACTCAGTATTGGAAATCGAAGAAATTCTATCATTCCAGCTTTTGAAAGGCCAAATGATGAATTTGAATTTGAGATTTTTGATATACAGATCCTTGCCGGGATAGACAATCATGCTCATGGATTTTCCTTTAAAATCTTTGTCCTCATATACAGCAGAGGTAAATCTGCCGCCGCAACTTGACGCATTTGGATTTTTGACATAAATCGAGGAGATGACATCATTCCAGTTCCCACTTCCTCGACTCACCTGACTCAGATCTTCTTCTTCTCCAGTGGAGAGAGAACCATCCATTCTCATCCTGCTTCCTCCCTTTTTCTTATTGGAATAGAAGTCTGCATAGCTGTTTTGGCAACGGGTATTCGATTCTTCTTTGAGGCGATACGTCAGTCGAATCTCCCGAATATTGGCCGCCAGTTCTTCGCCCTGCATCCCACTTCGGTAGAGGTTCAGAATGTCAGATTGAGCCCTGAGTACGGGTTCGGCTTCAGGAGCAGCGTCAATCAGTTCTTGGATATGTTGTTCCTGATTGTCGTAGAGAAAGGTTCTTTCATCTTCTGTACTCACCACAGTGTGCAAGGTCGGGAGATCAAAGACAGGTGCCAGTTGTTGGAAGAAAGCGTCTTCGATAGGTTGCCATTCTGCTGCTATCCGCTCGAAGGTGATCGGGAAGGAGGTTCCTTGATAGACAAATATCTCTTGTCTGCGTTCCAGTTGAGGGAGATCTGCCAATTCGTCTTGTGGGGCTTGGCAGGATGTGGAAAGTAGCAGGAGAATACCCACCGCCTTCACAATCATTAAGTGAAGTGTTTTCATCGTTGAAAAATTTATTGGTTTACCCTCTACTGTCCCGGCAAAACGGGAGATATCATCAGAAAGCGGTAGAAA
Source organism: Bacteroidota bacterium (assembly GCA_039029315.1). Lineage (GTDB taxonomy): Bacteria > Bacteroidota > Bacteroidia > J057 > J057 > JBCCCJ01. Next base: position 15,634 of record JBCCGK010000118.1, read on the forward strand.
CTTTTTTGACCAGTGGCAATGACTTTGTGTGCGGCTACTTCCTCTCCACACCCGATGCATAAACAAAAGGCTGGGTGCTTGAGAGGCACCCAGCCTTTATTGGAGGCAAAGATTCTGTTATTTTTTTGAGGTCGTTTTTTTCGTTGTCTTTTTGGTCGTCTTCTTCGTCTTGGCCTTCCCCTTTCCTTTTTTTGGTTTGGTTTTGGCTTCTTCGAATAAGCGGGTGCAATCCTCCAGTGTCAACTCTTTGGGCTCAGTGCCTTTGGGGATCTTGACATTGGCTTTGCCATATTTGATATAAGGTCCCCATCTTCCATTGAGGATAGCTACCTCATCATTGAAACGGTGAATCACTTTTTTTGCATCCGCTTCCCGCTTTTTCTTTATCAGTTCAATGGCTCTTGGAAGGTCAATTTCATAGGGATCATCTTCCTCCTCCAGAGAGGCAAAAAGTTTTCCGAGTTGAACATAAGGACCGAATCTTCCTATGTTGGATTTGACGGCTTGTTCTTCAAATTCTCCCAATACTCGTGGCAGTCTAAACAATTCCAGGCCTTCTTCCAGACTGATGGTTTCGAGGCGTTGATTGGACCGAAGTTTCTTGAAGACCGGTTTTTCTTCATCATCCGTTGTGCCGATCTGAACCATAGGCCCATATCTACCCAATCGCGCAATCACCACCCGACCAGATTTGGGATCGATTCCCAATTCTCTCTCTCCGCCTGCCCTTTCAGCAGTTTCCTGTGTACGCTTGACAAGCGGATCAAAAGCTTCATAAAACTTTGCCAGCATATCTTGCCAGACTTTCTCCCCACCAGCTATTTCGTCGAATTGTTCTTCTACTTTTGCCGTAAACTTGTAGTCGAGTACTTCAGGGAAAAACTTGACCAGAAAATCATTGACAACCATCCCAAGGTCAGAGGGAAAGAGCTTGGCTTTTTCTGCACCAGTAGTTTCCTGCCGTATGGCTTCAGAGACATGATCCTCCCGTAATGTCAACACTTCATAATCTCGTGACACACCATCGCGACTCTCTTTTACTGCATATTCCCTTCTTTGGATAGTAGAGATGGTTGGGGCATAGGTAGAAGGTCTACCAATCCCTAGTTCTTCCAGTTTCTTGACAAGACTGGCTTCGGTATATCGCGGAGCTGATCTGGTAAATCGCTGAGTTGCTGTCATTTGCTCGAGGGGAAGTACTTGTCCGACAGAGAGGGGAGGGAGTACACCTTTTGCCTCTTCATCTTCAGCATCCTCATCTCTGGATTCGAGGTATAATTTAAGGAATCCATCGAACTTCAGAACTTCTCCCTTCGCCTTGAAGAGGGCACCATTGGTGGAGACTTCAATGTTCACAGTGGTTCGTTCCAACTGGGCATCTGCCATTTGAGAGGCGAGGGTTCGCTTCCAAATGAGTTCGTACAAGCGTTGTTCATTTCTTCCCAGTTCAGAAATTTCACTGACAGACAAATCTGTCGGGCGAATGGCTTCGTGTGCTTCCTGGGCGTTGCTGTTTTTGTTTTTGTAAGTTCTGGTTTGGCTGTACGTTTCACCATACATATCTGTGATGACAGATTGGGCTTGCTCCAAAGCCTGATCGGCGAGGTTGACACCATCTGTCCTCATATAGGTGATTTTTCCAGCTTCGTATAGAGACTGGGCTACCCGCATGGTTTGTGCGACAGAGAAGCTGAGTTTTCGACTGGCTTCCTGTTGGAGAGTGGAGGTGGTAAACGGGGCGGATGGTTTCTTTTTGGAAGGTTTGGTCTCCATGTTGGTGATGGAGTAGGTGGCACCTTTGCAGGCGTCTAAAAAGTCCTTCGCATCCTGGTGATTGTCTTTTCTCCCAGGCAATTCCGCCTTGAGAAACGAGTGGCTGTTCTCAGGCAAAAATTCTGCTTCTACCCGAAAAGAAGAGCTGGGCTGAAATCGCATGATTTCTCTTTCCCGTTCCACTATCAGTCTGACAGCAACAGATTGCACCCGTCCGGCAGACAGTCCAGCACGAACCTTTTTCCACAGGATGGGAGACAGACGGAATCCTACCAGGCGGTCCAGAATTCGTCTGGCCTGTTGTGCATTGACCAGATTTTGATTAATGCTTCGAGGATTGTTGATGGCAGCAGTGATCGCTGATCGTGTGATTTCATTGAATACAATTCGGCGAGTTGTACTCAAATCCAATCCCAGAGCATGTGCCAAATGCCAGGAGATCGCTTCCCCCTCACGGTCTTCATCAGTCGCCAGCCACACCGTTTCATGCTTTTTGATGAGGCTTTTCAGCTCCTTGATGACCGTTTTTTTGTCCGGGATCACTTCGTACTTTGGGGCAAAACCATTGTCGATGTCTATGGCATCATCATCTTTGGGCAAATCTCTCACATGACCATAACTGGCCTTGACAGTGAAATCTTCACCGAGATATTTTTCAATCGTCTTTGCCTTAGCAGGGGATTCTACAATTAATAAGTTTTTGGCCATACCAAACTATTCTTCCATTTCGGGTTGCAATATTACAGAATATCTGAGAAAAGGCGTATGTTCTCTAGGAACTTTTGTGTTTTCTGGTTTGTTTTGGTTCACACGCATGTAAGTTGCCAATGAATTATGTCTAATCTTGCTGAAGAGTTGATCCACGTTGAAGTTGCAGATACGGATGATCGATTCAATCATGTTTTTCTGATACGTACTCAGGTATTTGTGGACGAAGAATCCATAGATCAGGAAGATGAATATGATGGTTTTGACCATTTATCTACCCATTATTTGGCAACTTATCAGGGGACTCCGGCCGGGACAGCCCGACGAAGAAGATTGACCAATAGTGGAAAAATTCGTCTTGAAAGATTTGCTGTCCTGAAAGAATACCGACGAAAAGGTATCGGTACTGCATTGGCAAAAGCCATGATATCTGATATCCCAACAGGGAAGTACGTATTTGTTCATGCTCAGGTTCATGCTGTTTCTTTTTTTGAATCTCTTGGGTTTGTCATTGAGGGTGAATCCTTCGAGGAGGCGGGCATTCAGCACATCGAAATGGTCTATCAAGCCTCCGTTTGATCATAAAAGCAATAGAGTAAACGATTCTTCGTTTGAAAAAGAAGTCCTTCACCCAATTTTCAGTATCCTTGTCTCCATTTATCCATCTTATATGCAGACTCAACAATTTCTAAAATACGCAGAAGAATTACGCCAAAGTATCAGACAGGCCAGCAAAACTGCGGAAAAAATGCTTTCTGAAATGCCCGAAATTGAGGAGCCTGCCCTCAGTGCACAATGCAGTGTCATTCGCGCTTTCTTATATCAAACAGAATGCCAGGAAGTTTTGTTCAGCGATATGCTCAAAGCTAGGAAAGATCCTGTCTGACCCATTGTTCCTTGTTCAGCCCGACCAATATCTGCTAGCCTGAACAAATTGGTCAAAGAAAGGATCGCACTATTTGATGTTGCCTATGCAGGGCAGACGTGCACAGGAAGGCAAGTCGGAACCAGACAAGCTGAAAAAACAAGTTCATTCTTATTTTTCTTCCAATTATCCGAGTCAGAGAACAATCTGAAACTTGTTTTCGTCCAGGAATGATTATTACCTTGCCTTGAGATGCAAGGTCTCACCATATTCAAATCCTCTGCTGGCTCAGGAAAAACCTATACCCTTGTCAGAGAATACCTCAAACTTGTCCTGAATAATCCCAGGCATTATCGGCAGGTATTGGCCGTCACCTTCACCAATAAAGCTACACGTGAGATGAAAGATCGAATTGTTCGATCTCTGTCTCATCTTGCCTCCCTCCCTCCGGCAAACGCTCCCGCAGATAGTCTGTACGTTGAACTGGAATCCCATTTCAAACAGCGAAAACTCGAACAATTCAACATTCAGTCCCGAGCCCATGAGGTATTGAATCTGATTCTGAATGATTATTCGAATTTTTCTGTCAGTACGATTGAGAGTTTTTTTCAGCGGATCGTTCGTGCCTTTGCCAGAGAATTAGATATCCCGCTGACCTATGATATCGAACTGCAGGAAGGCTTGGTCATGGAACATCTGGTGGGAGATTTGTTACTGGAAATGGGGGAGAATCGAATCCTGACCAAATTGTTTGAGCGATTTGTAGACAGAAATTTATTAGAGGAGAAGTCCTGGCATGTGGATTTGGAAGTCAAACAGTTGGGACGGCAAATATTTCAGGAAAAATTTCAGCGGCTTGTCAATGCCTTCCCAGAAGCAGAGAACCGAATCGAAAAGACACTCAATCTGGCCAAAGAATTGATCCGAAAGCGCGCCAGATTTGTGGAAATGATGAACAAGCAGGCAAGATCTTCCCTGGACATCATGCAGAAATATCAGTTGAGCAGGGAAGATTTTAAATATGGAAAAAGCGGAGTCGGCAATTATTTTTATCGCGTTCTGGACAAAAGAGACTTTGATCCCAAAAGTCGCGTGAGAGCTGCCAGCGACGATCCTCAGAACTGGTATAGCAAAAAAAGCGAAAGAAGAGCAGAAATAGAGGCCGCATTGGATGCCGGCTTATTTGACATTCTGGTGGATATGGTGCGAATGTATGACCGCAACATCTCCGACTATCAAACTGCTGGCGAAGTTCTTCGCTCCATTTATAGCTTTGGTGTATTGAGCGACCTGCAGGAACGATTGGCCCAATATCGACGCGAAAATGGACAAATGCTGATTTCAGATACAGGCTTTTTGTTGAATCGCGTAGTGGGAAATAGCTATGATGCGCCTTTTATTTATGAAAAAGTAGGAACGCGCTATCTCCATTATTTGCTGGACGAATTTCAGGACACCTCTGATATGCAGTGGGAAAGCTTATGGCCATTGGTAGGGGATGCCCTGGCTTCTGGGAATGGAAGCCTGATCGTAGGCGATGTCAAGCAATCGATCTACCGTTGGCGGAATGGCAATATGCAATTGCTGATGAATCAAGTAGAGGCGCAGGCCAGAATGCAAGGCCAGGTCCCTATCGTCGAGAACCTGGAACGAAACTGGCGAACAGCCAAAGTGGTCGTCGAATTCAACAATACTTTCTTCGACACTTCTCTCCAATTGCTAAAACATGGGTTCGCTACCAAGGGAGAAATCCTCGAACTCGCCTATCAAAGTCTGGCGCAACATCCACAAAAAACCGAGATTCCGGGACATGCGCGTGTCTCATTTTTTTCCGAAACGGATGACAATCCTCTCCCCTGGAAGGAGCAGGCCGAAGCGGAGTTATTGCGTCTGATCCGACACTTGACAGACAAACAAAACGGTGCGGGATATGATGGTCAGGACATCACCTTGCTGGTGAGAAAAAATAGCGAAGGAATGCGACTGGCCAATTTCTTGCAGCGACAACAGATCAAGGTAGCCTCGGCCGAATCCTTGTTGGTGGATAGTCATATGCAGGTTCGATTTCTGCATATGGTTCTTCAGCACCTCAACCATGAAGAAGACCCGATTGTCTTGGCTTCCTTGCGATTTTATTTTGCGCAAATCATGGGAAGACAAGAAGAGGAGGAACTTCATGATTTATTCAAAGGCAAAGAAATTGCAGAATTAATCCCCGACCTAGAAGCTTCCAAAGTTCGTCTCAGGCAACTGGCAGTATATGAGTGCTTGGAGCAATTGTTGCGAATGTTTCCCCCGCTCACACATCCCAATGCTTACGTTCAAGGCTTTATGGATGCTGCCCTGGAATACTCCTCAACCTATGATGCCAGCATTTCGGGCTTTCTCAGTTGGTGGGAAGACCAACGAAGAAGAAGAGCCATTGCGGCCTCCCCAGTCAAGGAAGCGGTGCAGATTATGACTGTCCATAAGTCCAAAGGATTGGAATTCCCTGTGGTGATCTTGCCCTTTGCCAATTGGACACTGGAACCGGAAAGACGGGATATTCTATGGATCACCACAGAGGGCATGCCTGATCCATATGACAGTTTTCCCTTTTTGCCCATTTCCCCTTCATCCTCTCTGGAGAAAACGCACTTTGCCCAAGCCTTCGAAGAGGAGCAACTGCAAAGTGCGCTCGATAACCTCAATCTGCTATATGTGGCCATGACCCGGCCTGAACATCAATTGTATCTCTTTACAGAAGGAAGCTCGCCCCGCAGAAGAAAGGGCAGAAAAAAAATGTCGACTGTTGCTCATCTGATTCAGGAAACTGTGGCAAATATGCAGGATGGTTTTGAACCCGAGGGAGGAGAAACTTTTATATGTGGGTCGGCAGCGGCTAAATCAGACAGGAACGTTTCAGACTCCAGCAACAGCCGGGAGTTGCGACAAAATCCCTCTCCTTTATCCAATTGGAATCAGGCCATTCGCATCAAATACAGCTCCAACCGCTATCTCAAGACAGATATCCTCACCCGAACAGACAAAATCAGTGCAGGAAAACTGGTGCATGAAGCGCTGGCTTTTGTCTCCGTAGCCGAAGATATTCCTGACGCGGTAGCCCGAATGCGCAAATTGGGGTATCTCTCCAAATCAGAGGAGGACTTCTTGCGCAAGCAATTGGAACAAGCTGTACATCATCTGCCAGTAGTCGATTGGTTTTCTGGCAACTGGCAGGTGAAAAATGAAGCCGAAATCATTGGTGCTAACGGAGAAGTCCTGCGACCTGACAGAGTCATGATCCGAGGGGATCAGGCAGTAGTTGTGGATTATAAAACAGGTATGCCCAACAATTCATATCACAAGCAGATTCAGACCTATATGGAGATGCTGAGTCAATTGGGCTATGCTGCTGTGAGCGGTTATGTGTATTATCTGTCGATGGGGCAGGTGGAGGCTGTGTTGAGGTGACAATCTTTTGCAGGATGGGCTTGATCCCTTATCTTCTATCTGGATCAATCAAAAATTTATGCTGAATCATCAATTGCTCCCACAATCATGATCTATATTTTTGGAACCAAAGTCGCTCATCTCAAAAATGGTATATCAAAAGCTGAAGTCTGTCCAGCATGCAAGACAGAGGATCAAATGATCCTGGGCCTTTTTAATGATTACTTCCATATTTTTTGGATTCCAGTTTTTCCAATGGCCAAATCAGGGGTGTTGACTTGTCGACACTGCAATCATACTTCCGAGCTAAGCGAAGCTAGCCTGATGAAAAAAGATGAGTTTGGAGATTTTGGCAATAAAACAAGACCTCCCATTTGGCAATTTGCCGGATTGATTTTGGTCGGGCTATTCATTTTTTCCCTTTGGATGAAATCTTTTCAGAATCATCAGATGGATCTGGATTATATTGCTTCTCCTCAGAAAACAGATCGCTATAGTTACAAAACCGATGAAGGGTACTTTTCGCTTTTGACAGTGAAGCAAGTAAGTCGAGATAGTGTCTTTGTTTCTCCACACCAATATGAAACGGAAAAAAAGATCGGATTAAGGCAACTCTCGAAAAAAGGGGAGTATGTAGATTGGACCTATGGAATCTCAAGGGAAGATCTCAAAAAAATGTTTGAAGATGACAAGATTTTTGATGTTAAACGGTGGTGAAGCTTTTTTTCAGCGTGTTGATCACTTCCCCTCATCTATGCGCTGAAACAGGAGATCGTTGCATTGGAATACGTCTGAAGACAGATTCTCCGATAGATTATGTGACAGAATGCGCCGAATCAGATATCGGATGTGCTGCCTTGTTTTGCAAATCTTTGTCTATGGTTAGATAGAAGGTCGTTCCTACTCCCTCCTCTGACTCCAGCCAAATCTCTCCATGATGGATGTCAACAATCTTCTTGCAAGTGGCTAGGCCGATGCCATGTCCAGGGTATTTGTCTTTGTTATGAAGCTTTTTGAAAATCTCAAACACCTCTTCTTGTTTGTCCGCAGGGATGCCTATGCCATTGTCTTCTATGCTGATTTGCCAATGTTGGGCCAGCTCTTTGGAGGCAATCTTTATCTGGCAAGGGATGTCAGCTCTTCGAAACTTGATGGCATTGGAGAGCAGGTTTTGGAACAACTGTAGCATTCGATTGCGTTCTACATACAGTGGGGGAAGATCCCCCCTGATGATCTCGACCCCGGATTCCTTGATCTGTTCGTTCAGGTTGAGTTGGACCCGCTCCAGAATATCATTGAGAGATTCAATGGCAAAGTCAAATTTGCCAATTTGATTCACCTTGGAATGCTCAAGGAGATCATGGATGAGGGATTCAAGCGTGGATGATCCTGAAATGATAAAATCGAGATACTCGTGAATATCAGGATCTGTGCTGGCGGCTTGATTGAGTTTCTTTTGGATAAGTTGAGAAAAGCCCTTGATCGTGCGAATGGGCTGCTTCATGTCATGGGAAGCCACATAGGCAAAACTTTGTAATTCAGAATTAGAAGAAATGTATTTTTTCAGCGTATTGTTTTTTTCTTCAATTTCCTTGAGCCTGTTTTCCAGATCCCTTTCAGCCTGTTTTTGTCTGGAGATGTCCTTGATCGCAATGACCACAAAGGTCTCATCGCGCTCTTGAAGAGGAGCAATGGTCATTTCGCAATCGAATATTTCCTTCCCTTTTCTCACTCCTTTGATTTCACCCAAAAAGAAAGCTTGCTTCTGTAGTTGTTGTTGATCCGGGTCCAGAACAAGAAGGTTTTTTCCGTTTTTATCCTGAAAAAGATCTGTGAGGTGAATATGCGTAAAATCCTCTCTGTTGTACTGAAACAATTCAAGGCTTCGTTCATTGATATTGACAAAGGTGCGCTCTCCAAAATCATAGACGATGATCGCATCGAAAGACGTATCGAAGATTCCACGAAAGCGTAGTTCACTGGCTGTTAGGATTTGTTGTTGCTTCTTTTGGAAATACAATAGCTTTTGTCCCTGCCCAAAGGAGAAAATCACCACTTCAAAAATCAAGGCAATGTTGAAGGCATAGACCATCAGGACAATGTGCAGATTGTTCATTGAGATCCAGTCGAAAGCATTGATTTTGTTAAGGAACAAGAGCAGAATGCTCCCCATCACAAAGGATAGCGCGAGCACAAAGGCTCTGGCAGGAGGGTAGCCTCTCCGCAGAATCAGGAGGGCTGCTATGAAGACCAAACTTACTGGTATGGGATAGATTCCACTGACGGAGACATGTCCGGGAAGGCTGGAACGGAACAAGATAGCAATGATGGCCAGAATCGAGGCAATCCCTATCAGTCTGGTATAGCGAGGGAGATGCTTGGCGTATTCAATGAATCTATTGGAATAAAAGAGAAAGCAGAAAAGGAACAAAATTCCAGCAATACTTTCGACATATAGGTTGAAGCCAGGAAATGCATACCAGATATATTGGAATCCCAGACCATCCTCAGACAGACAGATCAACATACTGCTGAGAACATAGAAGACATACCACACATACAACTTCTCTTTCACAATAAAGAACAGGAGCAGGTTATATACTGCCATGATCAGCATGATTCCATAAAAGACACCCAGTAAAACATATTCATTGTGGGAATATCTGGTGAAGAAGGAGGCTGATTTGAGCCGAAAAAGAAACTGATTACGATCCGGGGACAAGACCCGAACATAGACCGTAACTGTGTCCAGATGAGTGGGAAGTTCTGTGATGAAGTTTTTATGGGGAATCGGTCTGGCATGATGATCCCGTAACAAGCCCATGCGTAATTGTCGGAACCCTCCCTCTGCTGCGGGAAGATAAACATCCATATAGTGAGTATTGGGGTCCCGTCCTTCCAGAAACCAACTTTTTTCCTTCAATGCCTGACCGTACAGAGAAAACCTGAGCCAGTAAGCCAGAGAGGGAGATTCTGAGTGGAAAATATTGGATTGAAAACGAGTATGGTAGGCTGGGGAGATTACCTGCTCGAATGTGAGTTGCGCACTGCTGTCGACAAATACCTGAATGCTCTCAAAGGGGATTCTTCTTTCTGTATCATCCTTAAGGATATGTATCAGTTGATCTCCCATAAGAGGAAGACTGATACTTAGTAAGAGACAAGTGGAAAATACCCGGTAGAATAACAAAGAATTATGCTTGTGTTTTTTGGCTAATAATAGGCCTGAATAATGAGTCAGCAATTAGGGCATTGAATGCAAATAGGAGGGAAAGTATCAATCAAGAATATACCAATTCGTATTTCGCCTCAATATGAAAAAAAATTGAAAAATAAGAAGGGTGAATCTCCTATTTTCTAACTTATTGATTTTGTTTCTTCATTCATATTGGCGAATCTTGAATGCTGGGCTCTCCTTTCATCTACTTAACTATTGAACCTTCAGAATAGTTTTACAAGCATTTGCTTCTTTGGCCTATGACGTTTCAAGTTGTTATCTCTACAGAACCATCTCTACTGGATATCGATCTGATTTATGAATATTTATCCAGGCAATCCTATTGGGCCAAAGGGCGGTCCCGTGCTATGGTTGAGCGCTCCATTGAGCATTCATTTTGTTTTGGGATGTATCTGGACAATCGCCAAATCGGTTTTGCACGTGTAGTCTCGGACTTCACCATCTTTGGCTGGCTCATGGATGTATTCATTTTGCCTGAATTCAGAGGGAAAGGATATGGAAAGCAATTGCTAACAGCGGTTTTTAGCCAGCCATCTTTGCAACATCTGAAACGCTGGGGCTTGAATACCAATGATGCACATGGATTATATGAGCAATTTGGATTCAAGACTGTGAAGGATTCTTCCATCTATATGGAGCGACTGGCACCTTCTTAGAGAAAATGGAGGGACACAAATTGTCTGTCAGGATTTTTTCTTTGAATATTCTGGATTAGAATTTGCCCTGAAAATTGCCATTTTTGCAGATAGAGTTAGAAAAAAAATCAAGAAAGTGGAGGATTCACTAGACTCTCACTCATTAAATGCGATATTAGATTACTTAAACTTAACCAAACCTTATTTTCACTATGAAGAAATTTACTTTATTCTTTTCCCTGTTGTTGATGAGTAGCTGGATATTTGCTCAAAGAACACTCACCCACCTGCCTCTCAAAAAACAGGTAAATTCCACTCGAATGGTAGATGCCATCTTTACTTCTACCAATTTTTATGTGCCTGGAACAACAATGGACCTCACCTTTACCCTTGAGTTGACCAATACGGATGGAGAATTCGGGGATTCATTGGCGATGGCTTTCCCGGATAGTGTTGCTCCCAACAGCAGCCCTGATGATCCATTTCCATCAACCAATGGATTTGGACAACCAGCAGAATCTCTCAACGGGGTCTCTGGTCAGGTGATCAGTTGGGGAGACAATGACAATAATTTTGGAGGCATTGAGCCTGGAAGCGTCTATCCCTTCACAATCAATGTAACAATTGCTCCTGGTGCAACTGGCCAACAGGCTATTAATGTATATGTATCTGGAGACGGATATGGTGCCACTCCTATGGATTTCGCTGGCGTGTTATTTGTCAATCCCCTGCCTGCTGCTCCGGTTGCCGAAATGAACTCTACGGATGGCTTTGATGCTGTTACCTTGATTGGTCAACAAGATACTTCAGATGTGTACCTCCTGAGAAACATCGGTGGGGATACTTTGCGAATCGATAGTTTGGTATACAGCAATGGTGGGATGGATTTCTCAGACAACCTGACTGCCATGAGTCTGGCTCCGGGTGATTCTACCAGCTTTTCTTTCATTTATGCACCTACAGATCAGGTGGATGATATTGACACCTTTAACATCTACACCAATGATACCAACTTTGCCATTGCGCTTGGCGGATATCCGTATGGAGGAGATGTTGTCCTGGAAGGCTTTGAAGGAATCTCCTTCTTTCCGATGTGTCAGTGGGGATTGGAAGATGCAGATGGAGATGGATTCAATTGGGGAGCCAGAGCCGCTACCCAGGGAATCGCCCCACATACGGGTGCTCTTTCAGTCATTTCAGAGTCATGGAATGCAGGGGTAGGACCTTTGAATCCGAATAATTATTTCATCACGCCACAAATCACCCCCACTGCGAATGCCAACTTCTTCAGTTGGTTTGCTGCTGCGCAGGACCCTGCTTTCCCCGCAGAATTCTATGAAGTCTATGTGTCAACAACTGGAACTGCTCCGGCTGACTTTACCACCAGTTTGTTCAATGAGACACTGTCTGATGCAGTTTGGCGAGAAAGAAGAGTCGATCTGTCTGCCTATGTTGGGCAAAATATTTATCTGGCATTTCGCCACCACAATGTCAGTGATCAATTTGTGATGAAGATTGATGACATTCGAATGCCACCAAAAACGACCCCTGATGCACAATTGACCCCATTGGATTTTTCTACTCAGGTCATTGATGTAGAGTGTCCTGGTGACACCATGGGTGGATTTCAGGCGATCCTTACAGGAGGAGGAAACTTGTACATCTTTGGCGTTTCTAGTGTTGATACCACTGTGGAGAGTGACGATCTTCTGGCCGTAGCCAATCTGGCTGAAGGCACCTATTTCGTAGATATCTCTGACAATTGCTTTTTCGCTGCTTCTGACACCGTGACCATTGGTGCACGCAATCCGATGGACGATGCCAGTTTCTCATTTGCTACGGATACCATCTGCCAGAATGATACCCTGACCAATGTGAGCATTACAGGATTGACAGGCGGAACCTTCAGTTCTACCGCTGGTCTGGCCATTGATGCCAGCACAGGGCAGATTGATCCCCCCAATAGTACACAGGGGACTTATACCGTTACCTACCTCACAAGTGGTCCTTGTCCCAACTCCAGCACATTTGAGGTTACCATTGGTGACATTTGTGCACAAGTAGGGATTGAGAGCCTGTTTGAGCAGGGACTTTCTGTATACCCCAATCCTTCTTCAGGACAATTCTATTTGGAGAATCTGGAAGGAAGCCGAGATGCGAACATTGAGATTACAGATTTGACGGGCAAAGTCGTTCATGCTGAGAGCCTATACCTCCATGCCAATGAAACGCATGTGATCACTCTGTCTGATCTCAGTACAGGCATGTATCTAATCAAAGTCCACAGCAATGACAAGATCGGAGTGGAGCGATTGATCGTCAACTAATCGATCGAATCTGAACGCTAATCAATAGAGCCTGCCGGATAGAATATCTGGCAGGCTTTGCTATGTGAAGATCTGATGTATTCAGACAATTGACCACCAGTCATAATCGTCATGCTAGCCATATGAATCATTCCGATGCTGAGAGTCAAACTGCTCAGTGATTCTCAGTCAGGACGGATACGGCAGGCCATGGGGCGATCAGGAATGCGCCTTGACCTGATTGGTTGGCCCGAAAATTCTGAAAAATCTCCCTATCTTGTCATCACATTCACAGATCATCTATGCGTCGAACAATCATCTTTCTGATGCTACTCCTGTCTATTGCCCATGCACAGGAAAATCTGCGTGCACCCGTGGCATTGCTTCGCTCTGGAGGAGAAAGCGGGACAGCCTTTCTTGTTGGTCAGCAATCCGGTCAGCTATATCTCCTGACGGCAGCCCATGTCATCGAAGATGCAACAGACATCCAACTCTACTTTCGCGGCAACTATCGTGTGGAGGCCCGGATCGTCAATTCCGATGCTGAGACCGATCTGGCAGCGATCCGCTGTCCGATCCCTTCTGGGATGTCCATTCCTGATTCCTATGTGCCAGCCAGCGACTTGCCTGTGTTTGATCAGCCAGTGCGCATGGTGGGACATCCCTTGGGAGAAATGTGGGACATCGTCTCAGGCACAGTCAAAGACCCGATTGGCTTGAGTGGCCGCTTTAGCATCACGCCTACCGGGATTGACCGCGGCTGTAGTGGCGGCCCAGTCCTCACGGCCAGCTATGAATTGCTGGGCATGCTGCAGCAGGATGGCAGGCAAAAAGCATGGTGCCGCAGTGTGCAGACATTGACGACTGCTTGTCGAATCTGGAAAGTGCCAGACAATCTCCTGACAGGGATTCCGGAGGAGACGCCCATGCCCGATCCCACCGAAGAGGCCTTTGCCTTCCAACTTCAGAAAGCCAATACCGCTTTCCAGGCCCGTGCCTGGCAAAGAGCCAAAACAGCCTACCAACAAGCCTACAAACTCAAGCCTGATCCCAATATCCAGAAACGGGTTCGTACCTGTGAGGAAGAGATCGAAAAAGATCGTCAGTATATGGAGCTGTATCACAAAGGACTGGCCGCCACAGATCTCACAACTGCTCTCAGCTTTTACCAGCAAGCCCAGCAAATCCGAAATACCAGCGACATTCGTCGGCTGATTCTCAATACGGAAACAGCCCTGCAAGAGATAGAAGATGAACAGCCTGATGACAGCAAGTCAGGCGGTACCTATACCGACCCGCTCATCGGTACGATGGTGCTGGTTCGAGGGGGAGAGTTCAGGATGGGGAGCAATCATCAATATAAGGATGAGAAACCGCTACATCCAGTAACAGTAGCTGATTTTTACATAGGGGAAACGGAAGTAACGCAGCAGCAGTGGCGGACAGTGATGGGCTCCGATCCTCCAAGGCTGGCCTTCCCTGGCTGCGATGCCTGTCCGGTTGAGGGGGTATCCTGGGAAGATGTACAAGCATTTCTTGGCAAGCTGAACAAGCAGACAGGTCTGGCCTATCGTCTGCCGACGGAAGCTGAGTGGGAATATGCAGCAGGCGGCGGGAGTGGGCAGCGGAGCAAGTGGGCGGGCACAGATGAGGAAGATCGTCTGGGCGACTATGCCTGGTATGACAGCAATAGCGAGTTTAAGACCCATCCTGTGAGGAAGAAGGAGCCCAATGCACTGGGCCTATACGACATGAGCGGCAATGTCTGGGAGTGGTGCGAAGATGATTGGCACAGTGATTATCGTAAGGCTCCGGATGATGGTCGGCCTTGGGTGAAGAAGCCGAGAGGCTCTAATCGTGTTCTTCGCGGGGGTGGTTGGGGCGGCAATTCGGGCTTTTGTCGCGTGGCGAGTCGCTTCGGCTACGGCCCGTCGGGTCGCGACTCCGGCCTTGGCTTTCGTCTTGCCCGTCAGTTTTGAGGCGCCATCCGCCTGTGTGTGAGCAAAAAAAGGGGAGGGAGAAGCAGCTCAGCGCAGATGCCAGCGCGAGCGGAGCGAAGCCAGCCAGGCATCATGTGCCAGAGCTGTGTGCAGGGTTGGCAGCTCAGGATGTTGGAATTGTTTATTCAGCTATGCAAATCGTCTGTTGAGTTTATCGACAAGTCGGAATCTTCGACACGGGGATTTCCCGCAAGCCCTTTTCAGTTGAAAAGCAGCCGATCCGGGATCTACCACACCAAGCACCAGTTTTTTGCCACAGGCAAGAGGGGGAAAGTAGGAGTGGGTGAATCCGGCTTGACTCCGCTGCTTTCCCTCGCTTCGTCCCCCCGAATGACGCCTCTAGCATATATATCACCCCTTGATTCGCATTGTTTATAGAAAAGCCCTGAATCTCAGATTTTCTTTGGCCAAAATAGGAATCTCAATCTCCTATCAAGACCTCACCTGCCATTTTTCAATGAAGTAGGGGGACTTATTTACATATGCTTATTCCATTCCTCCTCCAGCCTCCAAAGAGGAAAATCGTTGATTCCTGGCCCTGTGGGTTGATGTCTCCCGCTGGCGGGAGAGCGAGAGGGTGGAAGATGATTGTCAAATATACATGTGTCCACTTAGCTAGAATGAATCAACATCAATCACCCCAAAATGACGAAGTTCATGTATTCAAAAAAGCCAACTACAGGCTGGAATGAAGGATAATATTGTTTTCAAAATGGCCAAAGTCAAACAGTCTCACAGATTTGCTACTGTGTAAAAAGATTCTTTTTATCGCCATTGACCTCCCCTTTCGCCTTGCTGCCCCTCCTGAGAGGAGTGGCTGGCGAGAATCATTGCTTTTCTAAGAAAAGGCCCTGTGTGAAGCCCCTCTCAGGGGCGCGGATTGTGCGGTGGGGGTCAAAGGAGGTCGAAACAAACTGCTTGCACACAGTAAGTAAGGGGACACATTTATTTGGGAGGGAGATAGTGGGGATAGAGGAAATAAGTGGGAAATCGTTGATTCCTGGCCTTGTGGGCTGATGTCTCCCGCTGGCGGGAGAGCGAGAGGGTGGAAGATGATTGTCAAATATAAATTTGTCCCCTAACCTACTTCTCTGCCCCCACCTGTTTCTCACAATTTCTCCCTATCTTGTCACCACATTCACACATCCTCTATGCGCCGCACAATCATCCTCCTGATGCTACTCCTGTCTATTGCCTACGCACAGGAAAATTTGCGTGCACCTGTCGTATTGCTAGAAGCAGAAAGTATAACAGGTGGCAAGGAGACTGGGACTGCTTTTCTAGTAGGGCAAAGAGAAGGACGATTGTATTTTTTTACGGCCTGGCATGTAGTGGAGTATAGCCCTGACGTGATAGACATTCGATTTCGCAATGGACAGCGATCTACTGCCCGTGTAGAGAACTACTTTGACCGTCCCCTGGATGTGGCCTTGATTTCTTGCCCGAGTCCGGCAGGATATCGGGCTCCCCCATCTTTTGCGCTTGCCACTGCTGAGCCTATGGCTTTTCAGTCAGTGTATATCGTGGGACACCCTGAAGGCAATCACTGGGATATCAATGTGCGTAGCAGTGTCAAAGAAGGGGAGATCAATTTTGATTCCCGCTTTTTCTCTCTTAATCCTGAAGGCATCCGTCCAGGCAGCAGTGGAAGCCCTGTACTGACACAAGATCGTCGTCTTCTGGGAATGGTGCTGGAAGAAGGTGCCGTGAGGGTCAGAGTGCTCTCAAGAAGCACCCTCCTGCGTTTGCTGCAAAGCTGGAATCCTCCCACTGATCTGATGGTCGGAATCCCAGATGAAATAGACAACTCTGCTATTTCAGAAACGGAGATCCAATACCGTCTAGCGCTAAACGAAGCTACCTATGCCTTCGCGAATGCTGCCTGGAGACAGGCGCGTGAGGCCTATCAGCGTGCGCATCGCCTCAAGCCTTCCGCAGAGCTTGCTGAGAAATTGCGAGATTGTGGAGAAGAAATCGAGCGAGACAGCCTGTATGTGCTTTTGCTGGATCAAGGAAGTCTCGCCGCTCAGCCGGAAATGGCCCTCAGCCTGTTCAAGCAGGCGAAGGAGCAGAGAGACACAGAGCAGATCCGGGAGCTCATCCAGCGTCAGGAGAACTTGATGAGGGAGATAAATAAACCCCGGCAAACACGCATTCCCCGGTCTTCCAGGACCCCATCAGGTCGTACCTATACCGACCCGCTCATCGGTACGATGGTGCTGGTTCGAGGGGGTAGCTTCACAATGGGGAGCAAGGAGACTCAATGGGAGCAACCGCCACATCCAGTAACAGTAGCTGATTTTTATATAGGAGAAACGGAAGTAACGCAGCAGCAATGGCGAGCTGTGATGGGCTCCGATCCTCCAAGGCTGGGCTTCCCTGGCTGCGATGCCTGTCCAGTAGAGGGGGTATCTTGGGAAGATGTACAAGCATTTCTTGGCAAGCTGAACAAGCAGACAGGTCTGGCCTATCGCCTGCCGACGGAAGCCGAGTGGGAATATGCAGCAGGTGGCGGGAGTGGGCAGCGCAGCAAGTGGGCAGGCACAGATGAGGAAGATCGTCTGGGTGACTATGCCTGGTATAGAAGCAATAGTGGGAGGAAGACCCATCCTGTGAGGGAGAAAGAACCTAATACTTTGGGCTTGTATGACATGAGTGGCAATGTCTGGGAGTGGTGCGAAGATGATTGGCATAGTAATTATGAGTATGCGCCGGATGATGGTCAGGCCTGGGTGAAAGATCCACGGGGCGCTGCTCGTGTTCTTCGCGGGGGTGGTTGGTTCAACGCTTCGGGCAATTGTCGCGTGGCATATCGCTTCTACGGCAGCTCGTCGGGTCGCGGCAACGACCTTGGCTTTCGTCTTGCCCGTCAGTTTTGAGGCGCCATCCGCCTGTGTGTGAGCAAAAAAAAAGAAGGGGGAAGAGACACAGCTCAGCGCAGATGCCAGCGCGAGCGGAGCGAAGCCAGCCAGGCATCATGCGCCAGAGCTGTGTGCAGGGTTGGCCGCGGCCAGTGCTGTTTAGTTCTACCGACACCGAAGGTGGCAATCTAATGGAAGGCTTGGATTGCAGGGGAGTAAATGGGCTGAGGAAGCTTTTGCGATTAGAATTGCTGTCTTTTTTTGTAAAAGAGTTTGGTTCGAACTGCAAAAGGCCCTTCGGCTCCGCCATAACCCTTCCCACATGCCCGCTCAGGGTGACATCATTGATATAAAGAAATTTGGTAGTGCAATACATGTAAGGCTGTCATGGTACGTAGCAATGATCGGCAGACCATTGCTAGGTGGGATGTTATCGAAGAGAATGCCTTCCTATCTACGATAGGCAAAGCGAGAGATGGTCTGCCGATCATCTCTACAAA
>JBCCGK010000119.1:0-33864 GCA_039029315.1 Bacteroidota bacterium
ACGTTTGTGCGAGAGGAAGGAGGGCTGGCAAAACGTAAGGTCTTAAGGTCTATTTGGCTATTCCGCTGGCCTTCGCGCAATCGTCTCACGTTTTTGTCCTATACAAAGATCTGATACGTTTGTGCGAGAGGAAGGAGGGCTGGCAAAACGTAAGGTCTTAAGGTCTATTTGGCTATTCCGCTGGCCTTCGCGCAATCGTCTCACGTTTTTGTCCCATACAAAGACCTGATACGTTTGCGCGAGAGGAAGGAGAGCTGGCAAAACGTAAGGTCTTAAGGTCTATTTGCCTATTCCACTGGCCTTCGCGCAATCGTCTCACGTTTTTGTCCCATACAAAGACCTGATACGTTTGCGCGAGAGAAAGAAGGGCTGGCAAAACGTAAGGTCGTAAGGTCGTAAGGTCGTAAGGTCGTAAGGTCTATTTGGCTATTCTGCTGGCCTTCGCACAATCGTCTCACGTTTTTGTCCCCCAACAAAGACCTGATACGTTTGTGCGAGAGAAAGAAGGGCTGGCAAAACGTATTGGTCTTAAGACGGTTGGCCTATTCTACTGGCCTTCGCGCAATCGTCTCACGTTTTTGTCTCCTAACAAGGACCTGATACGTTTGCGCGAGAGGAAGAAGGGCTGGCAAAACGTATTAGGTCTAAAAGCGAATAGTGTTTGGCAGAAGAGAAGCTAGGGTTATTCCTTCCTTCCCCATTCATCCTCTTGTTCGATGTCTGTATTAGGCTTGCGAGCCTTCTTCCCATTGCTGCCACCATTCACACCACGTTCCAAGACTTCCTTGATCTGGATAAGCCCATCTGAGAAGATGCCCATCTCCTGTACCAGTTGCGCCATGCGATCAGCATTGAGAGACTTCTGCTGAAGAAACATTTGGCAGATCTCCTTCCAGCGAGTTTTGTCCGCCCGATTTGCAAACTTGTTGAGCTGCTTGAACTTGAGCAAATTGGCCTCTGCACCAGAAGTCAGCGTCTGGGCCTCGCTTTCATAGTGGGAAACGATTAAGGTCTCTAATTCCTTTTCGTTCATGATCGGCATGACCTTTTCGGCCAATCGATTCATGTTCCGATAAGATCCCTGCAAGAGGAAAGGAGGCTCGGTCCTGTACTCATCCGCCTGCGCTGCTGAGCTGATATAATTGAGGTTCACAGCGAGAATCACATCTCGAATCTTGAGCATTTTTCGCAAGACATCGAGATATTCCTGTAATTCTTCCTGAGAAAAGTTGCTGTCAAATTCTTGTCCTTCCCGCTGCCCGGTCTCCGCCATCTGAATGAGGGTATAGATATCTTTTTGTGAGCGTGTAGACAATCTGTGCAAGACCGGATTGGACGTCAATGCATTCTCCAGATAACTCAGGCGGAACACTTCATCATTGTCTCCGAGAATATCCCCAAGGTTGTACGTATCTGCTCGATTGGACAACATATCTGGAATGCGAAATTTATCTCCACTTTCGGTATATGGGTTGCCTGCCATCACAACAGCCACTCGCTTACCCCGCAGGTCATAGGTCCGGGTGCGGCCCTTGTATACGCCTTCGATTCGTCTTTGGGCATCACAGAGAGAAATGAATTTTTGCAAAAACTCCGGGTTGCAGTGCTGAATATCGTCCAGATACAGCATCACATTGTCGCCCATTTCCAGCGCAAGGTTGAGTTTCTCCATTTCCTCCCTTGCTGCAGCGTTGGGGGCCTCAGAGGGATCAAGAGAGGTTATATGATGGCCGATAGCAGGACCATTGACTTTCATGAAGATCAGTCCCAGTCGATTGGCCACATATTCCATGAGCGTCGTCTTTCCATAACCTGGTGGCGAAATGAGCAAAAGCAGACCTTGTCGGTCTGTGCGGGTATTCTCTCCCACAGTGCCGATTTGCTTCGCCAGGTTGTCGCCGATGATTGGCAGATACAATCTGTCGATGAGTTGGTTTCGGACAAATGAACTCAGGACTCTTGGGCGAAATTCTTCCAATCGAAGATCTTCCCTGAATCGTTCAGCCAGGGTTTTCTTCAATTCTGTATAGTGATGAAAAACCGGCACAACCTCCTCTTCATACTTCCGCAATTTGTGCATAAAGACATGATAGTCCAGATAGTAACTTCCCTTTTCTATCGTTTTGTGTTCGCCATTCAGACCATGAATGGTTCTGTGAAGAGGAACAGACAATACTCGCTTGATATCGAAGGTATCACAAAAGAGGAGGGCAGCGACTTCTTCCACAAATCCGGCTTTTTCGAAAGATATTTGGGTCGCATCTTCCAAAATACCTGTAGGCTTGTACTGTGCTGCAAAAGCGCGAATCCAGTTGCGAATAAGTTCAAAACGCTCTGCCGGGGCATCGCCTAACTCGCCTATGGACTTCTCGAACTTTGTAGTGAACCGTTTCTTTTTGAGATATACTGTGAAAGCCTTGTACAATTCTGCCGCCTCTCCACTGATAACAAATGAATCATCCTGAGCGAGTTCATGAAACAAATATTCGGCAGCTTCATGAGCAACCTCCTCATCGAAGAGGCGAGTCAGTCCATTGAATACCAAAATATTCTCCGATATATCCTTGATCAGTGGTTGAAATTCATCCGTATCCGGGAACAATTGCAGAATGACACCTGCTCCTTTCATCCGGCTATTGAGCAGTTTTTTAGACTCAGCCTCAGCGAATCCATGCCAAAGAAGTCCAGCGCAAGCTCTGGCTTTGGGGGAATAACGCAACAAGCCGATGTGATCCTGCAACTCCAGCAAGGCATGCAACAACAGAGCTGTATCTCGATCATGCACACCTTTGACATAGCCTTCCTGATAGCGGGTTGCCATGAATTGCTGCACAAGAGATGTCAGGCTCTCCACAGTCAATGGACCTTCTGGCCAATCTGTGTATTCGTTCAACATCCGGTAGGCAAGATACTCTGCACGATACACCTCAGGATTTTCAGAAATCACACTTTGCTTCCAAACAGATTTTGTCTGCAAAAAGTCAGGGTCCTTGACGAGTTCAAAGAAGTTGGTTCCACTGAGATGATAATACATCTCTCCATTTTTGGGAACAATGGTCAAGTCCAATGCCTGCACATTTACAGAAAAGGCATGTCGACCAAATTTGATGACATTGTCCCCTTCGACAAATAATTCTGTTCGGTCTCTAAGCTGGCGGATAGCGTCTTCCTTGAGGGTTTTCAACTGGCTTTGTACATCCCCGGCTTTCACGGCATCCTCCATTTCTGTCAATTCTTCCACGATATTCCGCACTTTGTTGACCATCAGGTCTGCTGCGAAGTAGGCATTGATGTCATTGACTTCCTTGAACTGCCGAACTCGGTTCTGCATACCTTTGAGGATTCGCTCTGCGGCACTCATCAGAGCATTGGCTCGCTTGTTTCTGCTCTCAAGCAAACTCAGTTTGCGACTTTCAAAGGCATTGTAGATTTCCTCACGCTTTTCTGACAGTTGCAATACAAACTCCTCGTATTCAGTAAACTTCCCCTCTAACTCTTCTAGCTGCACCATCAATTTGGTGAGGTATTCTTCACATTTTGCAGGGGTATCACAGAGGTCCAGGTAGTTGATTACTCCTTGACTCAATAGTTTCAGTTGGGCATTGAATTCAGCTGTGGCTTCCGTGCCTTGTAATTCTTTCCGTTTTGATTTGAGATGAGCTCGAAGGGTATTCAGTTGTGCATAGATGGCTGAGATATTGTCGATGATACGCGTGGTTTGGGTAGCATCTTCGATATTGAGATTGCTGACAATGTCAATGAGCATTTCCAATTCTTTCCCTATGGCATCAATCTCTTCATTCACCTCCTTGGCTTCAGCAACCTTTTTGACCCCCTCGATTGCGGTCTGACTATTGGAGACCTTCTCTTCATATGGTTTGAGTGCTTCTGGATTGAGCAAAAAACTCACACAAGCCTGGGATTGTTGTTCGGTGATCTCGGCAACTTTTTTCTCAAGCTCCTCCACTCGCAGTAATTCCACATACCGTAACTCTTTCAAGGCAATGATTTCTCCCCGACTTGTTCGAAGGTCTGCCAGATACTGTACAAACTGATCAATATTTTTGGCCTTATATCTACGAATCTTGTCTAGCAGGGCTTCGACCTTCTCAGTGGTCTCCTCCATGGCCTTGCCTGTATTTTGCCGAATTCTTCTGACTTTTTCGAATTCATCTATCGCTGATGCTGCAGCTCCCTTGATCTCCTTCAGTGGCTCAGCCAGATTCATCGCTTCTTTGTTCGCAATCCAATAATAAGAATCGAGAATGTCTCCGGCTTTTTTGACCAGATCGATGTACAAATTGCCATAACTGTCTTCTTTACCCATCAAGGTCAAAAGTTCATTGCACTCAGCCATGCCTCGTACAATGTCCTTGTTGCCAACCTTGGACAACCAGGTATCTGCATGCTCTTGTGGGGTCGGAATCAATACACCATATGGTGTCTGCCACACCTGAATCACATGATGTCTTCCAGCTTCTTGCTCTGCACGGAAGTAACACAATTCTCCATTGGAGAAGATGGAGAATCCACTACATACAATGGGCGTTTCGACTTGTTGTTGGACAATGTTATAGGGCAAAAGCACATACACGCCTGCTTCTTGGTTGTAAAAGATGTAGAGGAAATCTTCTCCATTAGAGGAGGAAATCCGCTTTTCGAAATGTAGGTCTGGCATTACCTTGTCGAACAGCTTGTAGGCTCCGGTCTGAAGGTAATAGCCGTTAGAAAAAATCAATCCTTGATTATCTGGCAATAATACACAGGCCTCTTCCAGGGAATCCACCCGAAGGACTTCCTGCATTTTTTCATTAAAAATCAGGTATCTGAATTCCTTTTCCTGATAGGGACGAATCTTCAATACAATCAAATTGCCGAGATCTGCATAATAGAATTCTGCATCATCGAGAGTCTGGTCCTTGTATTCGACGGCTTCTTCATAGATGCCCTGGCCTGACTCTGTATTGTCTTCCACCTTGATGGTCAGGTCTCCCCCGATGGTTTCGACAAATACCCGATCCTGAATGGAAATATGAGGA
The DNA here is from genome assembly GCA_039029315.1 of Bacteroidota bacterium. Lineage (GTDB taxonomy): Bacteria > Bacteroidota > Bacteroidia > J057 > J057 > JBCCCJ01. The sequence continues at coordinate 5,040 of JBCCGK010000119.1, forward strand.
TGAATGCCTCGCCTCTGCATATCCCGCGTGGTGCGTTTCCAACTGAACTCATGTTGATCTGGAAACCGAAATTCATGATCAAACCGATTTCCGAGATAGGCCAATCCTTCTTTTTGGATGGCCCATTTGAAAGTCTTGATATCAGTGATACTCTTTCCCACCTGAAACACCATGAACAAATTGGGACCGAGGACTGCAAATTTTGCAAAAAAGGTGTCTTTGTAATATTTGTACAGGTTGTCGAAATCCTCTTCGAATTGTGGGTCGTCCAATAAATCCGGAGCCTCCTCATGAAAAGAGTGATCTTCAGGATCAAAGCGATAAGCGCTGAATACATCACTCAACTCAATTCCTTTTCTCAACCCTATGTGAACATTGTAGCCAAAGATGAAATGATTGCCAACAGCGACCATGTCTCTGGGAATACAATTATTGGTTGTTGTGATCCGATCATTGGCAATGAGTTGAGTCTCGACAGCACCGAACACAACTTTGCGGTGATCATTGAGCTGGGTCATGCGTTGACGAAGCTCAGTGGCTTGCGTATTGAGCCGACGACGAATGATCTCATAGGTTCCTCCTTCGAGTTCTACATGAGAAGGATTTGTATGTTTGGTTTCCTTGGACATATGTGTTTATGGCTTTGCCTTACAGGTGGTTAGGATTGGACACACAGACAGTTTTTTTCAATTCTGAGTGGATCGAAGACAAAAATGATCAAGGGTTTGCAGAGAAAATTCTGGCTTTGATTTGTTGGATAAGGGCCTTGCAAATGTTGAGTGAGGCCTGATTGTCCAGCCCAATTATTTCCAAAAACCGTTGCTCGCCGAACCAGATCAGCAGGGTCCCAAATTCTGGCGACCAATATTTGTGATGACTGGCTTCTTCATCTCCAACATGGGCGTAGCCCAACAATTTATAAACAATATAGATGCGATCTCTGATTTTTAATTTCAGTTTTTCTGCCAGTTTCAACTCATATTTTTTGCTATCTGTCAAGATGTAGCTCCCTTTGTTGGCTGAAAATTGAAAATCATGCACAGGCAATCTCGTCTCTGTATCCATGCTGTTGAAGCTAAACTGCTGGACATAATACTCTTTGGTATCGGCATCGGCCTGATAGGTATTATAGACTTCGGTACTTGTAAATATGTTGGTAGATGGATCTTCTTCGATCCTACTCCACTGTACCTCTGATTCCTGCCTATCTTCCCCATCAACATATTGATAGATTCTTTTGCCTAAATTTTCTTCGACAAATCTGGCAATTTCTGCCATGGGATTGTCTGCAAGGGAGGCACCATTGTTACAACCCATCATGGAGACAAGAAAAATGCCGATGGGTATGCCCAAGGTAAAAGGGAGTAGTTTCATATATTTTGAGTAATAAGGTGTAGGGTAAATCAAGGTATGGGGTAAGAGGTATAAGGTATAGGGCTGGGTGTTCAGAGAACATTCTCATTCGAATCCGCACACAATCCAGCCCTATTCCCCATACCCTATACCTTTTTTCTCTTCCTAGATACCGACGGATTCGGCTGTCTTGTCAGCGATGCCGATGGCCTGCGCAGTACTCAGTAGACTTTGCAAGATGGTCTTCTGCTCTCCGTCCTTGGTCTGTGTCATCATCTTGGCAATCAAAGCCGAGATGGTCAGGTTCTTCAAGTCTTCTGAGCTGAGACTAAACTTGCCAACGAAATTGCGAAGGCTGGTGGCGAAATTGCCATTCCCATTGCCGATGAGTGCTTTCTTGAGGTCTAGCAGGTGGTCGCTATTGTCCACAAAGCTATCTACATACTTACTGCTCATGACGGCCTTGCTGATTCTGTCGAAGAACTCCTGCTCTCCACCGACGATGTCGATATTCGCGGACTTGAGGGCTTCGGCCAATACGGCAGCCTGTGCGGAGGCGATGTCCTTCTGGATATTGATTTGCGCCAGTTCGATGGCTTTGTCCTTCTCCAGGCGAAGCTTAAACTCTTCGTGCTCCTTCCCTACTCCATCCAGTTTCTGCATGGCCTGAGCTTTGGCTTCTACCCCTTTGGCATCTGCAATTCCTTTTTGTTCGATGATCTTGGCTTCGGCGACGCCTTTTTCTCCAATAACTTTGGCTTCAGCCAGTCCCATTTTCTCCGTAGCGGAGGCTTTGGCTTCAATGACTTGTGCTTCAGCCATCCCCTTTTCGATTTCGAGCTCGGCATCTACCAATCCCAATTTCTTATTGGCATCAGCCTGGGCATCTCCTTTGAGTTCGATGCCTTTGGCTTCGGCAACGGCTTTCTCTGTGAGCACATTGGCTTCAGCTTCTCCTTCTTTCTGACGGGCATGAGCCTTGGCTTCCTGTACACGTGCTTCGGCCAGCCCCAGTGCAGCATGCTCTTCTGCGGTAGCATCAGCCATGATCTTCTTGGCTTCTGCTTCCTTGTCTACTGCTTCCCGCAAGGCGTTGGCTTCGATGACTCTGGTCTGTGCATCCAATTGAGCTGCTTCTTTCTCGGCTTCTGCGCCTTTGATCTTCTCGACCAATTGCTCTTCTGCTCTTTTTTCAGCTTCAAGTATGGCGACTCTTTTCAATCGCTCAGCTTCTGCGAGGGCTTCAGTATCCTTAATTTTTTCCTGCTCTTCTACAACTGCTCTTTCAACTGCGACGCGATCTCTGATCACATCCTGGATATTTTTGCGCTCTTCTTCGAGGGCTTTTTCTTTCTCAATCTGTGCCAGTGCTACGATTCGCTCACGCTCAGTGGCTTCGAGTTCCTGGTCCCGACTTACTTTTTCCGTTTCTACCGCATCGGTTCGCTCCTTGTTTTTCTTGGCGACAATGATGTCTCGCTGCTTATTTTCCTGCTCGATCTGAACAACGCGTTCTCGTTCAATTTGGGCCTTGTCTGCTTTCGCTTGCTCTTCCTCCTGAATCCGACGTGTTTCGGCTTCTTCCCGGGCTTTGACAGAAGCAATTTCCCGTCTTTGGATTTCTTCTTTTTCTGCCAATTGCTTGTCCAATTCCAGGATCGCTTCCTGTGCTTCGACATCCTGTTTACGGATCGTCTTTTCTTTTTCGCGCTGAATCTTGTTTGCCTGGGTGATCTGATTAGCCGTCAAGTCGCGGATTTTCTTAATCCCCTCCGCATCCAGAATATTTTCTTCATCCAAAAACTCTACTTGCGTTTGCTCAAGATAATCGATAGCCGCATCGTCAAGTTTATAGCCGTTGAGATCTCGGCCGATGACTTCGATGAGTTCACGCTTGAGTTCGTCGCGGGTATTATAGAGGTCGACGAAGTTAAATCGTTTACCGACTGTCTTGAGGGCTTCAGAGAATTTGGCTTCAAACAAAGTGTTGAGTAGTTCGGGGTCAGAAGCTCGTTTGCTACCAATGGTTTCAGCAACTTGCTTGATATCTTCTTTAATGGGGTTGACCCGAACGAAAAAGGCAACCTTGATGTCAGCCCGAAGGTTGTCTTTACAGATAAGCCCGTCCTTGCCTTCACGAGCAATAACTACTTGCTTGAGGGAAATGTCCATCATTTCTGCATTGTGTAGCAAAGGAATGACGATCATGCCATTTTCAGCTCTGACCTTGGTGCCGCCCATACCGGAACGGACCAATGCTTTGCCTGGAGATACCTTTCGATAGAAGGTAACAATGATCAGAGGGATACCGATTAGGATTATCGCTGCGACAATTCCAATCACGATGCCAACGCTTGATAACATAGATGTATGTATTTAAATTGTGTGGTTGATGTGAAAATTAACGATTAATTGTATATGATGGGAGAGGGTCAATTTCTCCTGTTCTTTCCAAAGGATCACTCTATCATGATGATCGAACAAGGCTTTGTTCTATTTGTTGAATCACAGCATCATCTAGCTTGAATCCATTCAGGTCCAATCCAAGAGCAGCCAGAAATTCGAATTTGAATTCATCCCTGTTCTGATACAGGTCGTCAAAATTGAAGCGTTTTCCGACCATTTTGAGTGTTTCTGTGAATTTGCCTTCAAAAAGTTCATGGACCATCTTGGGGTCAGATGCTCGTTTGCTCCCCAGAACCTCAGCAACCAATTGGATGTCTTCCTGCACGGGATTGACCCGAACAAAGACAGTCGTCCTGATATCGGCCTGAAGCTTATCCTTGCAGATCAGGGCATCTTTGCCTTCCAGATTGATGTCAAGCTGTTTCATGGAAATGTCCATCACTTCTGCTGTGTGTAAGATGGGGAGGACGAACATTCCCCCTTCTAGTCTGACCACAGTTCCTCCCATCCCGAAGCGGATAAGGGCTTTGCCAGGTGCTACTTTTCTGTAGAAGGCCAGAAGAATCAGCGGGATGAGGAGAAGGAATATTCCTGCGGCAATTCCCATAGCAATAACTGAGACTGAAACCATAAATATATTGTTGGGTATGTTTGTAAAAAATGAGTGAGTTGTGCATGTAGGGAGGGCTCTATGGTTTCTGTTCGTCCCAGGAATAGAATCTTTTAGGTAGCTTGGTCATAGGCTTGTGTTATGGGGTGAATGTTTATTTTTGGTTTAGTTTTATGTCCTTTTTTATTCATTCTCAGCTGTTCTTTTAAGGCATTCATGTACTTCGTGCTCTTGATAAAAAAGGACCAAAAAATCAAGCCCCAATTCTCGGGATTTCGCTTTGTTCAACACAACCAACCAAGGCCACCAGCACTTGCCATCCTCCCCGTCCCGATGTATCGGGATGCACCCAGCCGCACTAGTTTGAACAACATTATTTAGCTCGGATTCAATCAACATCGAAAGGAACGACAATGAAATCATCCTTTTCCTTATCGTATTCTACAATCAAGGCTTTAGAGCCCTTCGCGATACTTTGCTTGTCCTGAGATCTGACGGTTAAGCGTAAGGGTTGTCCATCGACAAAGAGATCTGCCTGCCCCAATCTTCCATCTTGGATTGCGAGACTTATCACACATTGCTTGCCTACAATATCGCGATTGCCTCTGCTTTCCTGGTTCAGTTTCTTGAAAATGGGTTTGAAAGGGGCGGAAGCGAATTTGGTAACAAACAAACTAACAAGCAGGTTGGGCACAATGAGGAGCAAAGGGAACCATCCGATCTCATGGCCCCAGTAATAGTTACCGAGGACAGAAATGCTCCACATGCTCAAGATCAGGAAGCTCATAAATACCATAAAAGGTACCGCACCGAGGTTGAAGAAAGAGGCTGTTGAAGCCAGCCAACTCCCTCCACCTCCACTAACTTCTGTGTCGGCATCCGCATCTACATCCAGATCAGCGTCCACATCGACATCCAGATCTACATCGACATCAATGTCTATGTCCAGGTCTGCATCAATGTCCAGATCAAAGGAATCCAGATTCAGAAAGCCAAAAAAGACTGTCGCCCAGTATAAGAGGACAACAATGAGAAGAATTGTATACGGAAGGTTGTATGCGGCAAAGGCTTCGTTCAATAGTTGTGTCATGTGTGTATCATATTGCTTTGGGGGTCAATATAGCCAATTTGTCGCGTGTTCGTACACCCCTCAAAATAAATGTTGAGGAGCGGGAAATCCATACCACATCTACCAGATGTTCAATGGATTAACTGGATCAATTCAAGAAAACGATGGATTGTTTGTTGTTAGATAGGTGGGAAACACTACTTCCCAATTTTTTGCCCGATCACTTCTTGTGAGTAATTTCTCAAAAATACGGACAAAACCCGCAAAAGGTTACGGATTTCGGGCTTTTATGACGAGTGTTTTATTCAAATATAGGAAATATACAGAAGCGAGAGAAACGCCCCATACATAACAGATCATCTCTGTAACCAAAGGGTTGGAAATTCTATTCATTTTTTTTGCTTTTCTATATCCTGGCAACTCAATAGCGCCAGAAACGTACAAGACAGACTATCCCTTTCCATAGACTGATTCTGTTCTTGAAAAACTTGTTTCGGACACTTAACAATTCCTTTTTCTATGCAAAGAATCATGGTCATCGGCTGTGGAGGATCTGGAAAATCCACATTCAGCAAGGAACTTCACACAAAACTAGGGCTCCCTCTTGTCCACCTCGATCGAGAATTCTTCTCTCCGGGATGGGTGGAGCCTGACAGGGCAGATTGGGAACATACGATGCGCAAACTCGTTGCGGCAGATCGCTGGATACTGGATGGGAATTATGGAGGCACCATGAACATTCGCTTTGGCCGGGCGGACACGGTATTCTTTCTGGCCTATTCTCGCTGGCATTGTGTGTATTATATCTTGAAGCGCTGGTGGAACAATCGCGGTCAGTCCAGATCTGATATGGCTGAAGGATGTGAAGAAAAAATGGAATGGAAATTCTTGTGGTATGTCTTTCGCTACAATGATACCCGGAGGCCTGGGATCTTGAAGAAGCTTGCGGCATTGCCGAAGGAAAAACAGGTGTATGTGTTTAGAAAAAGGCAGGAGCAAAACGCGTTTCTTGCACAATTATAATTCTCTGCATTTCTCCAGATTCTTTTGCAACTTGCTTAATGATTGTGTGTCTCTTGACCAACACACTCAGGACTATTGACCGGAATCTTTTATCGATTCATCATTTTTTTCCCAATACAAATCTATGCCTTCTGTCCTGATCATTGAAGATGAAGAACTCGCCGCAAAGCGTCTTATTCGCCTCCTGAAAGAACTTGCCCCAGATATGAATGTCCTCACCTCTATTGATACGGTGACGGGCGCAGTTCAATGGCTCAGCAATCATCAAGCAGATCTCATCTTTTTGGATATTCATCTGGCCGATGGGGATAGCTTTTCAATTTTTGATCAAATTGACGTCAAGATCCCTATCATTTTCACCACGGCTTACGACCAATACGCCATTCGCGCCTTCAAGCTCAATAGCATTGATTATCTGTTGAAGCCCATCGACAAGGAAGAACTGGCTTTTAGCATTGAAAAATTCCGGCAGGCTCAAAGCTCCCAAACATCAGATTTTAGTGAGCTTATTGCCAGTATGAAGGAATCTCGTACCCAAGCTGAATACCAAAAGCGATTCATGGTAACGAGTGGAGAAAAAATTAAATCTATCCCCATAGATGAGGTTGCCTATTTCTTTGGACAACAGAAGTATGTTTTTCTCATCACCAAAGATCACAGACGTCATATTGTAGATTTTACCCTTGGCAAACTGGAAGGTCTCCTCGATCCCAATCAATTTTATCGGATTAATCGACAGTTTATCATTAGTTTCAATGCGATTCAGAACATGTTTTCCTACTCCAAGAGTCGTGTCAAAATAGAATTGGACCCTCCAAGTGATATTGAAGCCATTGTAAGCATTGAGAAGGCCAAACGCTTTAAGGAGTGGCTGAATCGCTAGTGTGGGTTGATAGGTGTGAGAGAATAGTGGGAATAGTGGGAATAGTGGATAAGGCTAGATTTTGGTCAAAATCCTAATTCCCGATTTCAGCTGTATCCAGAATTTATTGTTTCACCAGTCGAAATGATTGGATTTTACCGGATGGATCTCTCAATTGCAAAAAATAGATCCCTGGAGGGCCTTCAAGATTGAGGCTAAGCTCCTTTTTTGAAAGGATGGTTTCTTCCAGAATCAATTCTCCTAAAATATTTATAACCTTGAGATCCAGCTTAGGTTCTACTTGTTCTACCTGGATTGTTACAGGACCAGATGTCGGATTGGGAAACATGTGGATGGATTGGGATTCAGACTCTGATTCAAGCCCGGTAACATAGGTTGATATGCAAACTGAGGTATCTGTGCAAGTCCCTGTTACAGCAACAGCATAGATGCCATGCACATCCGTATGGCTTTGCCCAGTCGCTCCGGGAATTGGCTGCATGCCTCTGCGGCAATCCAGCCATTGATAGCTTGATCCTGTAGCATTGGCAGTGAGGGTCAGGCCAGATTGGGAGACGCTAATGTCAACTGTGTCAACAGCCAACTTAATCGTCAGGAGACTATCACAACCGCTAGAATTGGTGAGGACGTCAGTGTAGGTTCCTGTCTGTGTCCATGTATATATACCACTAGGGGAGACATATTCATTACAGGCTACAGGGAAGAGGGTACCGCCGGATTCATCCACACAATATTGGTATCCATATATGGCTCCTACAGCAAAAAGAGGTGTGCCTGTCGAATCTTCAATCAAGGTTTTAGGACTGCCAATCAAAACGTCTTTCCCTTCAATATCCATAGAGCTTCCGAAGCGAGAACTATTTGATTGAGAGGGGCCATAAAGAATTTGGCTTTCTGTCCATATACCTTGTTGGTCTTTCTGAAAAACATAGACGACGCCAAGTCTGAAAGTGGAATCGCCAGAAGGATGTACCCCCCATTCATATTCTGCTTCAACCAATAAAATATCATCTTGTAGGATCAAGTTTAGTCCAAAAAAATCTTCATGGTCAATATTTGATCCTACAATTTTCTGTTTTTCAATCCATTGTCCATTGCTGTCTGGTTCAAATATATAAACTGCTCCTGTTCTCATTGAACCTTGTGGATTACCATTCACAACACCAACTGCCAAGGTGTGTTCATCCATGTCTAATGACCAGCCAAAATGTTCATAAGGAGCCTGATCCGAGGCTTTTAATTTGCTGATTTCTTGCCAATCTCCCTGTTGATCTTTGGCAAATATGTATACGGACCCTGAATAGTCGTATGGCGAAGATGGACCATTTGAATCATGGCTGGCTCCAATAATGAGTAAGCTGTCTGTGCGGGCAATTTTTCTTCCAAAAGTGGCAAAGGCTTTTCGATCAGAAGCGACAATTTTCTGTTTAAAATTCCATTGATTTAGACTATCAGACTGAAAAACATAAACGGCTCCTGCCCACATTTGATACTGCTGATTGTTCTCATTTGTGTTTGAATTCATCGCTCCGATAATGATCTCATTATCTTGGATCATTACACTACTCCCAAAATATGTCCGAGAATCAGAATCAGGAGAGATTAGTTTTTGAACCAATTGAAACATTCCATAACTATCCCTTTCAAAAAGATATACAGTATCTCTCCCCTGATTCACATCCCAGAAAGGACTGCCAACTACACATCTATCTCCTTCAAATGCAATGCTCCCTCCAAACCAATCTGATACCCCAGGCCCAGGTGCCAACAAGATTTGTCCTTCTACCCAATTCCCTGTAGGATCTTTTTCGTAGACATAGACTCTGGAAATCCTTGAAGTATCTGCTGTACTGCCTATTGCTCCTACAACAGCAGTGTTTCCAGAAATGGATACGGAAGATCCAAAACAACCAAATTCGACCGAGTCTGAAGCTAAGATTTTACTAAATTCCTCATAAGGTTGTGCCAAAGTATGAGATGCCAAACTCATGAATAGTACAGTGAAGCAGAAAATCGAAATAGGTATTGGGTTTATCATGGTAAAAAGAAATTGGATATGGATGGCTATTGTGATCTTTTCTTCAACAGTCATTGCAAATGACTATTTTGAAGTATCAAGATGCATATCAAGAATTATTCCCTGTGAGAACGATAAGTTTATCCAGAGTGCTGCAACCACACAAAAATAAATCTTCCTCCGCCTCCAGGAAGTCTAAGATCTATCTCAAAAGGAAAATAGTCTAAGGTTTAGGATTGCTGTGTAACAAAATCATTATCATATAGTTCATCTTCGACTATGCCTTGTTTTCTCATTCATCTCCTTCTTCATGCTCTCACTCAGAACAGGCAAAGCATCTCATGATTGCGTATATTTGTCAGGAAGGATCACCGCGTTCATGTTAGCAACCCTTATGAAACGAAGTTTTCTTGTCATATTTCTCTTTGCCATTAGCCAATCCATCCAGGGCCAATGCGATCCAGAGTTTTCTCCCTCATTAAGTCCCAGAATCGCTAATTATGAGATGCACGTTGATCTCGATCATGAGGCAAAAATGATTGAGGCAAAAGAGCACATCACCTGGATCAATAGTTCGCCAGATACCCTTGAAGAGATTCGCATGTATATGTATCTCAATGCTTTCAAGAATACCTCGACGACTTTTCTTCACGGTATAGGAAATATGTTCGGCGATGATATGAGCAAACGTCAGCCACATGAGTGGGGATGGATAGAGGTCAATGAAGTGTCTCAGAAAGGGAGTGAAGGTATCATTTCTCTTGAAGATCAGAAAGCATATATTCAACCTGACGATGGCAATCCCCATGACCAGTCTGTCTTGCAAATCAAGCTAACAGATGCCGTGCTTCCAGGAGATACCCTTTTGCTGAATCTGAATTTTACAGCCAAAATGCCCAAAACAGTGGTCCGATCCGGCTATAGCAAGGATGATTTCTTTTTGTTTGTGCACTGGTTTCCGCAGCTAGGGGTGTATGAACAGGATACTGCGGGGAATTGGGGCTGGAATTGTCATCAGTTTCATCGAAGCACGGAGTTTTATTCAGATTTTGGCACTTATGAGGTTACCATCAAGGCCGCTGATCACCTTGTTCTTGGGGCTAGTGGTTGTCTGATGGAAGAATCCTATCACGATGATGGGACTATCCTCAGAACTTATTATGTCGAAGATGTCATCGATTTTGCCTGGACTGCTTATCCTTGTTTCGACATATTTGAAGAGGAGTGGAATGACATTCAGATTCGGCTGCTGATTCCCCAGGAACACTCTCATTTGGCAGATCGCTATCTCTTGTCCATGCGCCAATCTCTCGAATATTTGCATGAACATGTAGGCCCCTATCCCTACCCTATCATTACCATCATGGATCCTCCTGTACATGCCTTGCGCTCTGGCATGATGGAGTATCCAACCTTTATCACTTGTGGATCTTTTGCTCAAATTCCAGAAGGGTTACGCTCTCTGGAGGGCCTGGTCGCGCATGAATTTTGCCATCAGTATTTCATGGGGATGCTGGCTTCGAATGAAAAGGAAGAAGCCTGGCTGGATGAAGGATTGGTCACCTATTTTGAGGACCGAATCATTGATCATTATTACGGAGAAAAGGGAGGGTATTATGATCTGTGGGGATATAGAAGCGGGAATAAAGAAAAAACCAGAACTGAATATACTGGCATGCCTAATCCCAAAATCGGAATTGGTGCCTTGCCCGGATGGGAGTTGGATAGAAACTCCTACAAACAACTGGTCTATGCGAAAACCGCAACCACCTTACACAGTCTTCAAGGCATCTTGGGTGATGAGACCACGGATATTATCTTTCAACGCTACTTTGAGCAATGGAAATTCAAGCATCCACGTGGAGGAGATTTCATTGCAGTAGTCAATGAGGTTGTGAAGGAACGGCATGGAGATCAGTTTGGAGAAAACATGGATTGGTTGTTTGAGCAATGTATTTATGACACAAAAGTGTGTGATTATGCGGTGGACGGCATTTTTAATGTGAGATATGCTTCTGGACAGGGGATATTTGATCAGGAAAACGGGGGGAAAGTCTACCAATCCGGTAAACTGGATGAACAGCTCACCTCTACGGTTACCCTGGTCCGACTCGGAGAATTGATCTTCCCACTCGATGTTGAAATTGTCTTCAAAGATGGTAGCAAAAAAACAGAATACTGGTCTGGGGTGGAAAGAAAGAAAGAATTTTCTTATCTTGGTTCTGTCCCAATTGTTTCTGCGCATATTGATCCACAACAAAAGGTGTTGATGGACTTGAATTTGCTAAATAATAGTAAAACGCTTCAACCTTCGAAGGCTGTACGCAACAAATATGTAATAAAATCCATCTTCTGGATACAAACTCTTCTGCAAACCTTTGGAAACATTATTTGACCTAAACACTTCCTCCTATGTGGCAATCATTTCAACACGGCATTCAGACAGGTATTCGGCATTGGCGTGTCGCTGCTCTGGTTTTTCTCATTCAGTTTCTCATCGCCATGGTTTTTGGACTTCAGGTGGGAAGTCTGTGGGACATGACAATAGGCGATTCTCTTTCCGTTGACAAGCTACTTGGTGGCTATGATCACACAGTCATCACCGATTTTCTGACTGTGAATTCCGGGGCATTCAGTATGCTGATGACCGAGCTAAAATGGTTAATTTTGTTTTCGATTGCTTTGGGGGTTTTTCTGGATGCAGGTCAAATGTCTGCCATTGTCAAGGATGAATACTACTGGCCTTCCTTTTTTGAAGGTGCCAAAGCCTATTTCATCCCCTTCCTCAAGATTTGGGGGGTAATGACCGTCATCACAATTTTTTGGACACTGATTTTATGGCTTCCGCTGCTGATCAATTTATTTTCGGCCCTCGAGAGTTTCCCTTCAGAGGTGAGTCTGGTATGGGTAGTCTTACTGGTGTTAGGGGTATATCTTCTTGGCCTACTGGCCCTCAGCCAAATCGCCATCGTCGCCAGAACTCATTATATCTCCACTAATGGAGCTGATAATGGCGTAAGAGCTTCCCTCAAAGAAGGCTTCCGATGGATGAGAAGTCGAGGATTCTCGAGCACCGGATTGTATCTCATGTTTGTAGGGTTTCAGATTGTCATGGCCATTCTGTATGGATGGATTGAATCCAGTGGTGGCATGATCAGTACGATGATGATTGCCGGCTTCTTCGTGATTCAGCAGGCTTATTCCTACTTTCGAGTCATCATGGAGATGATGGTCATGGGAGGAATCAGCGGGTACTATTTGGCAGCCGATGGTGACTCCAGCTCCTCTTCAGAAGGAGAGGAAAATCAGGAAGAACCTCCCACAGAAGAATAATCCCAATTAGGAAAGTCAATGTATCAGATGTTCAGATAGGTGCAATTTGCTTTGCAGCAAGCGATCTATATCTGAAAAAGGTTGATCGGTCATCAGTAGTGTACCGTCTGGTCCAATGAGAAATTTGGCGGGGATGTTTGTCACGCCATATTCATTGGCAATGGGAGACATCACAACGAAGGCGGCATCCTCCACAATCTGATGCTTCCAGCTAAAGCCGAATCGCTCCGCCATTCGTTGCCAGGAATTATCGTTTTTTTCCAGAGCAACGGTTACCACTTTGAAGCCTTCTGCATCAACGAAGGATTGATCCTTGTATTTGTCATGTAGGGCAACCAGATGTGGATTCTCAACCAGGCAGGGACGACACCATGAGCCCCAAAAATCCAGCACCACATAATTTCCCTGCAAATCAGACAACTGAAAGTCTGTTCCATCAATCAATTGAGCTGAAAAGTCTGGGGCTGTTTCCCCTTCAGATCCTCCGGTAAGACGAATAAATAGCTGGAATATCAGGACGATGGCAATGACTGCAATGATGACATAACTGAGTTTACCCTTCATAACGGCTGACTATAGATTCATTCACAAAAGATGCGATACTGCTGAACAACAGAACAAAGTTACAGTTTCTCCTCAACAAAATTGTAGGCTATCTGACGAATATTCATTCTTCCAGAAACTCCTTTGTGAAATGCTCCTTGCGCTTGGGCTGAGAAAATTTCTTTTCATTAAAGGCCCTGGATTGGCCTTTTGGAATAGAGAGGCTTTTCCATTCACTTCCCCGAATCATGCGACCGAGATAGACCATTTGCCCAATGTGATAGGCATAATGGGTCATCTGCCGATTGATGGCTTCAAGGATTGTATGCCCTTGATTTCGAATATAAATGATGGTAGTAAAATTCGTTTCATTCACTGAGTCAAGGGCAGTAAACAGGCACGCCCATCCCTCTTCCCATTTCTCCATCAGCTCCTTCTGTGTCTGTATACTTGGCTCAAACTCTCCTTCTCGATCCCGCCACTCCTTCTCTCCGTCTGAACTCAGAAAATCTGTCCAGCGAGACAACATATTTCCCCATAGATGCTTGACGATGATCGCAATCGAATTGCTTTCCTCATTGTACTGCCAAAACAGCTCTGGTTCAGATAATTGATCAATGGTTCTCTCCCCCAGTTTTTTGTACAATTCGAATTGCTTGCGGATGGATTCCAGGTAGTTTTGTTCCATAAAGATTTTGTAGGTTTGATCTTCTATTATACTCTTAGCTACCGATCATGGTTTCCCTTTCAACTGACCGTCTTTTCCTGCGCGAACAAACTCCGGAGGATGCACCATTCATTCTGGAGTTGGTGAATGATCCTGCCTGGATTCAATACATAGGGGATCGAGGTGTCAGATCTGAAGAAAGTGCCAAAACCTATATCAGGGATGGTGCCATGGCCAGTTATGCCCAACACGGATTTGGCTTGTGGCTCGTCGCCCAAAAGACTGATGATGTCCCGGTCGGAATATGTGGACTGATCAAGCGAGACAATCTAGAGGATGTAGATATAGGATTTGCCTTTTTGCCTCAATATAGAGGAAAGGGCTATGCTTATGAATCAGCATCTGCCGTCCTGAATTACGGCCTGGAAGAATTAGGAATCCAACGCATCATCGCCATCACCACCCCGGACAATGTACGTTCTCAGGGACTGTTGGAGAAGATTGGTCTTCAGTTCGAACGGACTTTTCAATTTGGAGAATCAGGCGAAGAACTTTGTTTGTTTGGCACCAAGCCTTCGACGAGCGCCTCTTGAGTTTCTTCCGTATGTTTCTGTGTCAAATTCTCCTCCGGTTTCAACTCTCGGCCTTGCAAGATGTGTTCAATCGACAGACCGATAAGCAATGAAGCAACCGCCCATCCATCTTGTCCTTGTTGATGAAAGTACATCCAACCGACAGCCCCAAGCGTCTCCATTAAGGTAAAGAAATTCACCCGTCCGTTGATCAGGTAGACATTGATGGGTCTGGCTTTGATCAGGGACATTTCCATGCTGTGTTCGCCAAGCATCAGGATATAGAGAGTGATCGCGCCCGCCAAATGTCCATATTTCGTCACCACCCACAACCAGGCAATCCAAACCAGGATTTCGGACAGCGTAATTAAGGCTACCCCGATGACCTGCTTCAACATTGGCAGGTTGACAAATCCGGCCTGTGGGTTGTGCACCCTTCGGACCCATATGACCACAGCGGTTCTTTCAATCGCAAATCCCAGCCACAACAATAAGTTGGCTGAAACGAATTGCTCACTGTCCATATAGACCAACCAGTAATGGAGGGCGATGAATTCCCCAATGGTTGCAATGAGGAAAGGCACAACATCTTGTTTGAAGTTGACTTGTTTCATGTGTGAGTAGTTAAGAGCCAGGATTGGGGAAATGTGCCTTCATATTGAATGGTCCCTGCTTGAGCTGTTGCAGGCCGCAAACCTTTGATTCGCAGGAGAGCGGCTAGCATTTCGGGGATGACGACATAGTTGATATAATTGCCATAGCAGGTGTGAAGACCGTGCCCAAAATACAAATAGTCCTCTCTTGGACGGTCTATTCGAAATCGGGATGGTTCTGCGAATCGTCGTTTATCGAACATCGCTGAAGAGATCAGTGCATAGACCTTTTTGCCTTTAGGAATGAATCGTCGCTTTTCTCCCAGCCATTGATTTTTCTCAGAATAGCGGATGATCACAGGCAGATTGGGATGAAAGCGAAAAGCTTCAAAAGCGAGCTTGCTCACCAATTCCATATCGTCTTTGGCAGCTGCGTCTCTGGCTTGCGCAAGAATCCGGGGCCTATGAAAGAATTGGTTGAGGATATTGACACAGGCTTTGGCAATAGGTTCTTCTGCCCCCAGTAAGGTTCCAGCAAAGGTTCGCCGAATGCCATCATCATCCAGGGAGGGTTGATCTGATTGCTGCAGATGGACCAAGCGACTGAGAAGGGTATCCTCGATCTCTTCTCCTGCACGGAGGCTGGCTTTGAGTTCAGCAATCCGAGTCTTCAGATATCCATTGAGTTCTGCGGCACTCTTCTCTCCTGCTTCAATGGGAGCAACTTCATTTTTTTGGTTGAGAAAAATATCCCAGAATAGACTTCGATTCCACCTCAACATGCTGGCATCATCCGGTCCAGGAGCTCCAAAATATTCTCCCAACAGTCGCAGTGGAATCATTCGAGTGAATCGAGAGACCACATCAAAGGAGGCTTCCCGGGACAATTCTTCGCATATTTCTCTAGCCAAAGTACGCGTAAATTGTCGAATCCGATCCAGGTCTTCTCTGTGTACCACACTCCTCATGACCCCAACTTCATGCTGATACTCGGCCCCGTCATCTCTACTCAAAAGAAAAGCTCCAATTCGCCGTTCAATCGTTGTGGCATTGATGGGTCGAAGGGTGAAATCCTTGTCTCTCTCTAACACCTCCCGAACATCCTCATCCCGAAATAACCACACCTCCTCCTTGCGATTCCAGGAAGGCTTGATTCCCCGCATCAACCAAAAAAATCTCCGTCTCAGGGATAAGGACAATTGCGACATCAGGAAGAAGATAATGTGGAAAGAAACTGAATGGTCTGAATTCCCGGCAAGAAAAAATAGCTTCCTCCCTTCATCCGAGTGAAGAGGGGCAGGTCTTTGTAGCGTTTCCGTACAGGCTTGGCTGGCACTTCAAATTGCCCAGGCTTCACTTCCCCTTCCTCTGCCTGTACTCCGACAATTGGATCAACATCATCATACAATCCCGCAAATTTAGGATTGTTGGACCAGGTATGCTGAACAAATTCAAATTGACGATCAATATCTGTATTGAAGCAAATAAAGTTCAGGCCTCTATTCCCGGAAATTCTCCCCATCAGGCACGCCCGAATGATTTCTTTTACGTCCATGCTCTCGATGATGGGTGTGCCATAAGGTCTTCCCCTTCTCAGGATTCTGTGTCGGTTGGCAACCTCTATTGCGGCATCTATGCTTTTTTCCTTGCTACTACTACTTTGGCTGTCTCTGGGATTGGTTCGCCGAATGTGTGAACCAAAAGGACAATGATAGCCTTTGGGATCTTCTTCATGGAAGCGAAAGGCATTCAGGGCTCGCTTCGCTTCTGTATCAAAGGGAACGAGTGGATCTCCATTGGGCCAGCGTCCTACCATTTTTGCAGCCAATTCAATGGTACGTTCATACGTGGGATCTTCCTTGAATTGATGATGCAAGCTGCTCCAAAAGACGGAGACATACTGTTCCAATTGGCGAAACACCATATAGGACCCATTTCTTCCCAGGTCAATTCCCCCTTCCCTTGTCATCCAATGTGGACTATGCGGCAATTTGTCATAGGCATTGGGATATCCCAGGACGAATTCTCCGGGATTGAGCATATGATCCGCATGGGCGACACGACCTGTGCCATGCATTTCAGGTTGACTCAAGCCATCCCGGAAGCCAAAATGTTCCATGTAGTGGCCCTCAGGATTTTGGATGTAAGCTGCATGAATTTTGTGGTGTTCCAGCATCCCGTATTGCTTGAATCGCTCAGCTTCCTGTTCATACAATTGGGTCAATTCATCCAGGTTTCGAGCAAATATCATCAGCAGCACATGCAAGTGTTCGTCTTTGCGATTGCCCCATTCCCACTGTTCAGGTGCATTGATTCCGACATCCCCCAATGTTCGGTTGCGATGATCCGTATCCATGCCCTCGATGAAGGCCCTGGAAAAACCGGTCTCTTCCAAATCATGAATTCCCAATCGTTGCAAAGCTTTCGCTGAAAAAGCCAGATTCATGCAGGATTCTGATGGACTTTTTGCAGCTGATTGGAAGGTGGTCTGTGCCAACCACTGTTTGCATAAAGTGGCATCTTTGATTGTCAGGAAGACATACCAGGCATCTTTTTGTCGGCCATATCCATAGCGGAGCATGCCTTGCATATCGTTTCTATCAGGTGCTTGCATGTGTGTATCTGCGATTTGATTGATTTTTTTCTACCCGCAGACCTCGGAGGTTCTTCCCGCCCGCCAATCCAGGCGAAACCTCCGAGGTCTTCCTCTCGTGATCAATACCTTGCCAGCCATTCTTCTCGCTGATCTACTGCTGGTGCTTCGCAGATCCCCTGATGAATGGCTGTATTGTTATCAATGTTCTGAACGGTTAGATTAGGATAGGCAGAGTACCAAACATTGGTAAAAATCTGCTTCTCTCTGGTCCACGCCTTGAAGCGTTGCTCGTCTCGGGCACCTCTTAATAATAAAAAACGCGTAAAAGGAAACCCAATTGTATTGCTCCACACAGCGGTCAAGCCGACTGCTGCACGATCCACAAAATCTCCCAAATAACTCTCCCAACTGCCATCAAAGTTGCTAAAGAACAACAGTCGTTTTCCTTCATCGATCAGAATCCAACGCGCAAAATGGATACTGGGAATACCGCCCAATTTGCCTTTGTTGTAAAAATATTTTGCCAGCCAATCGATGCCGTGCAAGACAAATTTCAACGTATAGAGTCGAAACAGTCCATGTTTGACTTCTACCAAATGGGTCAACTGATTTTGAATCCCAAAATCTTCCTGCTCCGCCAATTCTTTGGTTTTGGCAACACGACTGGCTTTTTTTTCAAATTGCTTATCTAGGGCTTCAAAGACACGAAGCACAACCAAAAAGGGTACAATCAGTGCCAGGATTGCCAGAACTAACAATGTCAAAGGGATCACATGTTTCCACCCAATTCGAGGGATTTGAAAGGGAGGAAATTCTTCAAAGGATTCACTGGATGTGATATGTGTTCGAAGATCCTCAATCAAGCTATCCTGTTCCCCAATCTTATCTGCCATAGCATCCAAATGGTCTTCTGCCAATTGTCGACAGGCTTCTTCAGTCTGAATCTGCTTAACTGTACGTCCCCAGGTTCCTCTGTAGAAGTATGCTCTGTATTGCGAATGCTGGAGGATAAACTCTTTTCTCTGTGCATCAGACATTTCTCCACTGCTAGCCGGATATCCTTTGCAACAAGAAAAAAGTCGATCCAATCCTTGCCTTGCCTGTGAGAGCAATTCAGCGATATGATCATCCAGTGTACCATCATAATTGGTGGACAGGACAAGATAAGGTGGATAAACCTGTTCTCCCTCTTTCTCCACTTCATCCAGCACCACGAAGCGACCGAAATGAATCAGCTTCATTTCGTGAAAGCGAACAAGCGGATTGTTTGGGGGATCATGTGCAATCTGTGCCAACAGGTCCAGCAGATCTGCCTTCCGATCTGGCTCAATCTCTGCGACGAGATTCAAAGGACTAGGGGTAAGCATGGGACGTTTTTGCCGTTTTATCGACTCAATGTATGAATTTTTGTTTGATCGGAGAAATATCGGTGTACGTCAAATATCACAATCAGAGAGATTGTTTTGATCAGGAACCTCTTCCGCCATGCGGAATCTTCGACTTCAAAGAGAAACACCCCCACTAACCCAGAAACTTATTGGTATTTAATGCGCGGCCAAAAATATTGGCTAACTTGCTGTTTCCAACTCCAAAAGATATGACTACAGTTCACGCCTATGCAGCCCATGAAGCCGGAGGGGAACTCCAGCCCTTCGAGTATAGCCTGGGACCAATCGGAGCAGACCAGGTAGATATTGAGGTGATGTATTGCGGCATCTGCCATAGCGATCTAAGCATGCTCAACAATGAGTGGCGGATGAGCAGCTATCCGCTTGTTCCGGGGCATGAAATCGTTGGCAAAGTCAAGGCCATCGGGGAGCAAGTGAACCATCTGTCTATCGGGCAGATGGTGGGTCTGGGATGGACCGCCCATTCCTGTCTGAGCTGTGATCCTTGTGTGAGTGGGAATCACAATTTCTGCGACAACAGCCAGGGAACTATCACAGGAAGGCATGGAGGTTTTGCGGATTTGGTCCGCGCACAAGCCATGTGGGCATTCCCGCTTCCTGAAGGAATGGATCTGGCATCTGCGGGACCGCTATTTTGTGGTGGGATCACGGTATTCAACCCTCTGCTACAAAAGAACATCAGTCCCTTGCATCGAGTAGGGGTTGTGGGCATAGGAGGTCTGGGTCATATGGCCTTGGCTTTTCTGAAAGCCTGGGGATGTGAAGTAACAGCTTTCTCAACGAGTCCTGACAAAGAAGAGCAGGCGCGCGCATTGGGCGCACACCATTTTATCTCTACTCATGACAAGGACAGCCTGAAGAAGATCCGTAGCAGTCTGGACATGGTTTTGGATACGGTGAACGTACCGCTGAATTGGAATGCCTATCTGGCGACTCTCAAACCCAAAGGGGTGCTGCATATTGTCGGAGTGACGCCAGAAGTGACGGCACGCGTTGGGCATTTGATGGGTAGGCAACGGTCGATCTCTGGCTCGCCTACCGGCAGTCCGATTGCTATACGGCAGATGGTAGACTTTGCAGCCAGACATGATATCCGACCAATGGTAGAGGGTTACAAGCTCTCTGATGTCAATGAAGCCATGGATCGATTAAGGAATGGGAAGCCGAGGTTTCGGGTCGTATTGGAGAATGATCTCAATGGCCAGTAATCAGGGGATCGTCCTCACAAATCGGCGTGGAAGCATCTCAATCAGCCAGCTTGATTCCTTTCCAATAGCTGCGACAATACGCGCTGTGCACTTCGAATTGCTCCCTCCATATATCCGCTGAATTTCGGGCTTGTTTCTGTTCCTGCGACAAACAATCTTCCGTTCCAATACGACTGCTGATAGAGTGGGTGTCCATTGTCCTGGTGCGGCAAGACGTGCTCGGAATAAGGAGTGGCAGTATATGTTTCGTTTTTCCAAACGAGTTCTTCATATGTCAGATAAGTGTTTACCTTCTCTCCATAATATTTGGACAACTGACGGAGGATCAGCTCGCGTCTCTCTTCCGCCCTGAGTGAAAAATAGGCCCCATTGAGGAATCCGATCAAGGCGAAGGTATTGGTTTGATGATGGCTATGATCATACAATTCCGGGACGGGTCCTGGATTACTAAAGACTGTTCCACTCACATTTTCCGCCAGCCAAAAAGGGTGTGGGAAGGTCAAGCCAAACTTGATGGATTCTCCCATCCATGTATGTGTCGTGGCTGCCAGAGATACAATCTCATGTGGAAGGGCAGGTTGCAGATCTATTTTGTCAAACAACAAGGCAGGAGGCAAGGTGGAAATCACACAAGAGGCATGAAATGTGTGCGAATCTGTTTTCACCACGACATATTTCTCCCTATTCTCGATCACACGCACCGCCTGACCAGTGAATAAATGATCCGGGGCTAGCTGAAGTGTGTCTGCAAGGGTTTGGATCAACTGATAGGTTCCTCCCTGAATTCGATAACTAGGGTCTCCTCCATCCGGCAGATTCACTAACATGGGAGGACTGGTAGAGATTGGCTCATAAAAAGCTGTATCTCCCAGATATTGCTCGAATATCGGCACATTCAACTCCGTCAACAGCCCCAAAAGCTCGGTATGCTGTCTTCCTAACCAGGTGGCTCCCAAATCAATGTTTCCCTGCTCTCGTGTATATATTCTCCCCCCCAACCGATGCCTGGCTTCAAGAATGGTAAAGGATATCTGCTTCTGTCTGAGGTAATATGCAAGCGTCAAGCCTGTTAAGCCGCCGCCAATGATCAGAATATCTAGCTGTTTGTCTGTTCCCATGTCTTTGAGCGCCTAATTGATTGCATACATTGAGGTTATTTACTTATTTTATCCACTTCAAATGTAGCTGAATATTCTTTAAGAATGCTTGTTGACCATTGAGAGACTGTTTGTGTTTCAACGAACCCTTCCAGTCTAGAACGCCAACGCTTTATCTCCCTGTTTATGGCAAAAATCCTGGATATACTTGATCACGGCAAGGCTTATTTATTCAATCCAATAAACCGATCTATCCTGGGTCAGAACCTTCCAGAAATTGCCTTTTCCCAAGCAAACTGGACACTGACAGGACCGCTTCTGCATACTGCCTACCAGGTGTTGATCCAAAAAATGCCTGATTATCCGGCAATAAGTGCCTGGTGCTATGTTCCGAGGCATATGATCGTATTTTTCGACGCTAAGGAAAGGGTACGTGCACATGTCAAGATTTGTTTTTCATGCAATCAATTTATTGCCTATCCAGAATCATATTATACTGAAAACGGAACAGCTTATTTCAGAGAGATTTTCTCACAATTGGGTGTGCCCATTTTTGCTGATCCAGAAGAGCATTTTGACTTTTTCCAACAAAAACCATTGGCGGATATCCTCTTTAACAAAGATCTTTTTTCCTATTGAGAGACAGTTTGACAATGATTCTATATGTTTATCCAGGTCCTCTTAGCGACTTATCACATTCAGCATATCCCTATCATGAAAAACATCTTTATTCTCACTGTCCTAAGTCTGTTTTGTTCACTTGCATTGGCTCAAGATGATCTGATTCTTCAATTAAAGTCTGATTACGAACTGGAGAATTATGAACAAATCCTTCAGGAACATGCTGATTCACTGGATGCTTATCCTGCCAAGGCTATTTACTACGTGGCCATTGCGTATTATATGAAGGGAGAGGACAAAAAAAGTCTTGAGACCATGAATCTCTCCATTCAAAAAGATGCATCTGATCCTGATGCTCACTTCATGAAGGGTATGACTTTGAATTATTTAGGAGAATTCGATCCGGCCATTCTGTGCTTCAAGCAGGCCATCGAACTGGATTCTTCCAATACACATTATTATAGCGGACTTGGTGATGCCTACCTCAATCAAGAAAAATATGAATTGGCACTGGAGGCCTATATTGCTTCTACCCAAAGAGAGAATCCTCTGGACCGGCCATTCAGTCTGATTCCACAGATCTATCACTCCCTCCACCAATCAGACAAGGCGCTAGAGGCCGCTTATTTTGCCAAGGAACATATGTCGCAATCGTCTGATTCTTATCTGCTGGTTCTCTATAATATTGGCTTATTCGAATATCTCAATCAGCAGTATGACAAATCCGAGTTGGCCTTATCAGAATTGATCGAATGGGTTCCAGATGATTTTCAGGCTCATGCGAAATTGATTCAGGCCTACTACGGACAACAGCAATATGACAAAGCTGAGCCACATCGAAAAGCGCTGTACGATGCCTATGAAAAGGGCCTCCTCCCGGACAACCTTAAGGAGATGTTTTGCTTCGATCAATTTCAATGGGAGGACAAATCTATTCGGGTTTTTGAGCGATTTGAAGAAAAGGAAGGGGAACTCTACTACAAACATCTTTTTTATGTTCTTGATGAGAAGGGAGAAATTGAGACAAGAATACAAACCGAAAATTCTCCAATTTCTGTTGAGTTAGGCGGACCCAAATATGCCATTGGGATGAACACAGGCGCTTCTCATTCTACCTTTGGATTTATCCAGGAGGATTTCGAATATGAGAATCTTAAAGCCATAGTCATTCAAATCTTGAATAAGGAGATCGGAGCAGCTGCCAGCTCTACCTTTTCTCGCGCTAATGAGGGCAAAAAGAAGAAGAAGAAAAACAAGAAGAAACGGAAAAAGAAGGAATAAGGAATGGAGACAAAATAAATCATCTATTCTGAATTGTGCTTTTGTACTGACTCTGCGTTGCTCAACCCTCACTTAGCTACACTAAATTCGGGTTTCGCGCCTTGATCCAGCACAAAATCACTGCTTCATTTTTTGATGATTTATTTCATCACCATTCCAAAGTCCTGACGGATCGATAATTCTATGGAAAACATGGATGGACACAATCCTGTGCATACACATGTGATTCAGGATATTTGAACTCATTTTTCAAACGGTATTTATTTTATGAAGATCATTGAAATCGTTCTGGCTGTCAGCGTTATTATTTCGTTCAGCATTTATCTGAGTTCTCCACTATTGGGAGGAGAACTTCTCATTATCAGTTGCTTTACACTCGCCTTTGTCTATATGTTGTTTGGCTGTCTGTTGCTGAATGGTCTTTCCCTTCGCAAACTCTCCTTCAAAGGACTCAGTACAACACGGATTTTGGGAACTATCCTCACAGGATTGGCGCTTGCGATGACGGTAATCGGGATACAATTTCGCGTGATGTGGTGGGAAAATATTTATACCGGTCTCATACCCGGTCTTATAGGCCTGACAGTAGCTTTTTTGGTCAGTTTTTATCACTACCAAAAGAAAAAAGACAGTCGCTATAAACAGTTGTTTGCTCGGATCGCTCTCTATGGGAGTCTCGGATTTATTCTTCTTCTATTTCCTGCTGACACCTGGTTCAAAATTAAATTCGCTGCTTACCCAAGCTATCTAAACGCAGGCCTGGAGGCTTTTCACAATCCAGACAAACCCGAACTCCGCGAGAAGGCCCGGACGATCTATCAAGAAACATTTGAAAAGGATAGAGAATAAAGCACCTGAATCGTCGCAGTCTCCCCCTCCCCCACTTACGCTTCTCTTCGAACCACTTATCTAGCTCCTCCCACCAATTGATCATTGTGGATAGGGATTGGTACATGCTGCCCATACTTTTGGAGCATATTATTCACCAACAAACAACCCAAAACAATGAAATCAGTAAAAACATTGATCCTTCTCCTTCTGCTTTCCCTTGGCGCACAACTTCCCATGCAAGCACAGCCCTGTACCAGCCTGTTTTCCCGTCTCGTAAATGTCTTTGATGGGGCGGTTCGTTCTTATGTGGATTTTCGGTCAGAAGCTGCTCAACTGTTGGTCGGCACCATGATTCCCGGTTCAGATCTCGATGAATTGACAGAAGACATGAAACAGATTCAAATCGATGCCTATGAAGCCGCAGGAGAAATCGTCGGTGACAAGGCTACTCCTGGCCCAGTCAATCTGGTCGTTCCAACACGCAAATGGTTTGGCGCACTTTACCTCAACCGAGTCTTTCATGTGAGTAATTCTGGCTGGGACAAAGTCTATATCACCGTCAAAAAAATCGGAGGAAGAAATGGCGTCGATATTGCTGTCTGTAAATACGATGTCGATGGCAATTACATCACGAGCAAACGAGCGTCCATCTCTAAAGGGAAGGATACCTCAGGCAAACAAAAAGTCATTGAATACAAAGCGATGGCCAATGACAAGTATCTCACCATCAATCTTGTTGCTGTGGGTGCTAAAACAGACAAATGCGACTATGAACTAAGCATCACAGGAGAGTTCAACAATGATAAGTTGGCAGAGCAAAAGGTGCCCACAAGTGCGAAGCCCAGTCAAACGCGTGCTGGCGGTGTGAATACAAATGCCAGCAAAGGAAAGACGATCAAACGAAAATAATCGATCCCGATCAAGAATAACTCTATCAAGAACCAGCAGAATCTCAATGCTGGTGTTATTCCCGGCCCATTTCCTCGCGAGATTGGTGCCGGGATTTTTTTTTGACTCAAGCTCAATAACATTCTACGTAGGTCCCTTTGGGTATGAGATTGGCTTGGGTCATTCGACAATTGACAGGAAGGAATGAAGGATGAAAAAAACCTTACTTGTTCGTCCTGAAGGGCCATGAAGCATTATTTAGAACAAGGGGGTTGCTCATTGGACTAGATAGATTCTTCTCTTTAGATTTTTCCACTTTCGCAAAGCGTTTTTTAGCGTTTTTCCAGAAGGAGAGGTAAAGCGTTTTTTCAGGGGAGACGTAAAGCGTTTTTCCTGGGAGAGGTAAAGCGTTTTTTCCTGGGAGAGGTAAAGCGTTTTTTCAGGGGAGACGTAAAGCGTTTTTCCTGCCCTGAGTCCATCCCGCAAACGCTTCACGTCCAGGTTTATAAACCTGGAAGTGGGAGCAAAGTTTGGTGAATGAAAGAGGGATCAGCTGGAATCATTCATGCGGTCCAACGGATAGTTATCTAGCTTGAATCAGGCGAATGGATGCCTCTGCAAATCGCTTGCCCATTTCGACATATCCTGCTGCTGACATGTGCAAATCATTACTGATCGCCTTTCCTTTGCGATTCACTCCATCGTTGAGGTCATCTGTGTCTATCCAGGCAAATCGCTTTTTGGAGTCTCCGACTTTCTCATGAATCTCCCGAACCATCGTCCAATGGGGATAGCGTTCATTTTGCATATCAAAATCGCTCAGCCTCCCAATGACGAAATGGATTTTTCTGTATTTCAAGTCTTTTTGAAGTTGCTTGTATAGTCCTCGCAAACTTTTTTCATAGACTTGTCCATGTTTCTCTCTCGCATCACGCTCGCCTTGCATCCAGAGGAATGTCACGGATTTGATTGATTCTCCCTCTATAGCAGCGAATACTTTGGTCATCAAAGAATCATACAAATCCGCCTCGGCTTGCGGGCTATCTCCTTCTGCTGGCTTCCAGGCTTTGTACCAGCGTCTGATGGGTTGTCCTCCCAGCGCATCTTTGACCACGATCACATGATCCTTGCCAAATTCTGCTTCGACCGTAGGCGTGAAGGATTCCTCTGGTTTCAGATTGTACATATTCGACTGCCCAGACAAGATGAATAGATGTTTTCCCTCCGTCTGTGCATGAATCGATTGGGGGAAATAGAGAAGACAACTTCCCCAGAGAAAGAGAGAAAACAGATGGCTCATAAGGACCTGAGTAGGTATCGAAGGTTTGGCATTCATTTGCGTACAAACTTGGGTATAGTGGGACATAGGGGGAGATGGTTGCTATCTATTGGAATCGATTCACCTACTTATCTCTCGCTCAACTCCTCTTACAGTCTAGATCCAAATGACTCCTGTAAGTTGCTCCAATTCTGAGAGGTGCTGATATATCTTTTTCGGGCAATTGTTGCATATCGTTAACTCTGGAAGTCCTTTTGCCGCTGAAGGGATCGTCATCAATGGCTGATTACACTGACGACAACAGCCCGGTTTGTCTGCTTGATCAGTCCCGGCCAGGAGATCGAGCTCAGCGATGATTAGCTCGCTACATTTCTGAATTGCCTCTCTCTGGTTCGGAAAAGCAGTAATGGCAAATTCAGACAATCCCTCACATTCTTTGCGCATGGATACGAATGTTGTCTGTCGATCAGGATAGGATTGAACGACATAGGCCAGACAGCCCTCCTTGATCCTATCCAGATAGGCCGATGCCTCAAAAATGAGGGCCGAATGGGGATGGTTGAGATCTAGCATATGTGTATGAACATCAGGATTGGCAAAACAAATGACTGTGGGCTCATTCATTCTCCTTCATTTGCAGGAGGATTTTTTTGAGGAGTGCAATTTGGCCCAAATGGTAATTGGTATGCTCAAGCAAGCCCGTCAGATTCCGGTAATAGTTGCCATATTTCCCTTCCAGAAAGTTTTCCTTGAGTTGGGTCTCCGGCATCTTTTCTACCAGCCTGGCAAATGTGTCCGCATCTGTCCAGAGTTTGTTCAGGAGTTGCTTCCAGGCTTCTTGAGAGTCGATTGGGAGCATATCAAAGCTGTATTTGTCGCTAGCCTCCAGAGGACCTCCTTCCAGCACCTTGACCACAGCGCTCACATAATAGTTGATATGAAAAACCAGTACGGCAATGGAATTCAGTCCATATACCTGTCTGATCGCCAACTGCCAGTCGACATCTGAGAGCTGCATTTTCAGATCAGATCCGGTAAAGCTTGGTCCTTGGTGGATTTGGCGGGAGTGTTGTGCAATTTGCTCAGATAAACGCATTGCCTGATTGACTAGGAATAGGTGATGGGAATGAAGCTTGATCGTGCAAATACTTCATCGGTGTACGAATCCTCTCTGGATTTGTTGAGAGCATCCAGCTACTCAGCAGATCAACCCAAGAACGGAGTTGCTCAGCCATACAGCTGCTACTGTCCGATGATTGACCTCAGCCCCCTCTCATATTGACTGAGCAGGTGCATATGGCGGTGTTATTCTACCCAGATCACAAAGCCCTTCTCTATTGGTCAGTTCATCAATCAACTTCTTCTGATCCTTATTTGAATATGTGCGTTGATGAAGAGGAAATATTTCCGGTGGAAATTTTACTTTTGATTGGTTGCGCTCAGGGGGAAGGGGACACGGCCATTCTCAATCCAAAAGGATAAAAATGATCCTTTTGAAGAACTTCTGTATTCGGATCTACCCAACCATCCTTATTATCATCAAAGAAGTTCCACTTATATCACTTTCTTCCAACTCAAGATTTGGTTGGGGGAAGTTCATGTTTTTTCGTCAACTCCTGAAGTGTTTTACGTTCTCGTAAGCCGACTTTTGCCTTAAATTCTTTGCTAAGACTTCTTCGTTTTCGTTTCATTTTTCCCAGATTTTGTGTGAATTTATCACCTCATTACCTGGTCCGAAAATTGGGGGGAACTATAGATGATTCGGTATGTGTTTAATCTTGTATGGGGCTGTATCAAAAGTCCGATTTTTAGGATGAACGCAAAGACACCAAGTCGCAAAGTTATTCAAGATGAGTTGCTTATGCTTCGCGATTTTTCGTCTTTGCGTTCAATTAAGGACTTGTGAGATAGCCTGGTTCTTATTGAAAAATATTCTCTCCTTGTAAAATATAATCTTTTAGCGTATTCAAATTCTCTATTTCTGTTCTTAATAAATTAAAGGCATAATCAAATTTTTCTTTATCTGCTTTTTGGCGAAAAACAAGACAATAATATCCACACATATACCCTGTACATAGTTTATATATTATGAATCCCGAATCACTAATATTTCCCCCAGAAATTAATTCTAATAGAGAAAAGTCTCCTGCCATAAAACTACCAGTTTGATTGGTAGAATCATGATCCATAAAGTATATATTATTGCGTTCACTTTGATTTACCCACTCCATGAATTGAGTAGGTATTTCGGAGGAAGATGTATAAATATATGTGCTTTCCAAAGAAATCATTTCTTTTAAAAAAGTTTGGGATTCAACTTTTGACATTGATTGTCCAGATACTGTAATACATACACTTGTAATACTCAGTAACATCAAAATTATTTTTTTCATGATCTATTTGTTTTGGTTCTTTGACAATAATCACGGGGTAGCTAAAAGGTCGTTGCCAGGACTCTGATTCTCAAATGTTCAAAATTGGGAATAGCGAAAGAAATTCTTTTGAGATATCTGATCAAATTATTGAGTCCTTCGGTTGCTGCATTG
>JBCCGK010000120.1:0-33450 GCA_039029315.1 Bacteroidota bacterium
GTCCTTTACCGGGATCACAGAGTTGGCAAACCGCCCCTCCTTCCAGCTTCTTTCCGATCGAGCCTGGCTTTCAACCGCATAACCATCCACCTCATCGCGGGAGAACCCATAAGATCTATACCTTATTCCATTAATTGTGAAACTACTCCAACAATCCTGTCTTTACTTTCAGTCTTCCTCTTCAGATAAGTTATATGAAGTAGATTTATGCCAATTAGGAGAAGGACAATATGTTGTGAATTTTCGCTTTGGCAAGCGAGGAACCAAATTAAGAGAAGGAACCAAGACCCCGATGGCTGTCCCCTTAGAACGAGCACAGCAGATCTTCACCCAATTGGTCAGCAGCAAAACCAAAAAGGGATATCTTGAAAGGGCTGCTGCTGCCAGAAGAACAGGAATCAACTCTGAGGACACAAGTAGACAAAAAGAGGCGATCTTGCAACGATTGGAGAATGAGGCCATACATGCTTCCCCCTGGCCAAAATCCAGAATCATTTGGCGGGTAGGGGAGTTGAGATTGAAGGAAGCGGAACCTCATTTGCTCCAGCTGAATACGCAATCTGATATGACGACCAGATATAGCCTGGTCTGGGCGCTTGGGAGAATGGGAAGTGAGGCTTCTATTCCCGTTTTGGAACAAGTGTATCAGGAGAAGAAAGGGGAAAAAGCCCTGGAGAGACTCACTTTGGCCTCCTTATTACAGCTGCTTCCCTCAGACAAGCAAGGTCCAATTTTGGACCAGCTAAGAACAAAGCTTCATGTAGAGGTAAGACATTGTTTGGATAGAAATCAATGGGACAAACTGCAGCAATTGCTTCTTGTAGATTCAGTCTCTCTTATGAGTGCTCATACCAACCTTCCAGAGCTATACCTGCTTAGCAGAAACATATCTGAGCTTCGCCCCGTCATCAGAAAGGTGTTGGACACATGGAGCTTGACTGCGGGTTTTTTCAAATATATTCGAAGCATCTTCAAGCTGACAGAATTGCTGGATGATGGAATCATTTGGGGTCAATTGGTGAACAGAATCGAATCTTCAGCCCCATGCTTTAGTGCTGATTCCTGGCGTGTCTATCTAGACAATCAATGGGTTAGAATCGATGAAGAGATTCAGAAACCTACCTCCAGACTGGCATTTTCCAAACAAACCAGGGCATATCTGCGAAGAAGGATTATCCGGAGACTCCATAGGTTGGGACAAGCGAAAGATCCAGCCTATGTGTCGATGGCTGCCGGAATATTGTTAGGTTTTCAGGAAGGGCGAGATGCAAAGGCTGCCAAAACTGAAACCAAATATCATTGGGAAAGTATTCCCGGAACCAATAGGTGGCAGACCATAAAAGAGGACATTCACTATGAAGAGAATTGGCATCATCTGCCGATATATCATATTCTATATGGACGAAGCAAGCGATTTGAGTTGGACCCCGCTTTGGATAAATGGTTGTGTACAGATCAATATCAAGCAAATGAAACTGAACCAGAAATCCGGGAGGAGTCCTATCCTGAATTGTGGGATGAGGCACCAGAAATGTTGATCCAACTCCTGTTTGAAGCTGAATCAGATCAAATCAGACGGTTTGCCAAAAAAGCCTTTTTAGCCAATCCACACAAGGAAACTTTCATTGATATATCCTTTGTTCTTCGTCTTCTGGCACACGATTCCATTATCCTGTCTGAATTGGGGCTAGAGTTGGCAAAGGCATTTTTTGATCCAGATCAACCAGATCCACGATTGATCCTTGGGGTGGTTCGAAGCCCTTTACAGCATGCAAGAGAGCAAGGGATGCGCTGGGCCGAAGCCTATGGAAGCCAATTTATTCACAATCCTGGATTTGCCTCACAACTCATAGCCCATAGGTGGACAGATGTGCATACCTGGCTTAAAGATTGGATGCGAGGATTTGTATTTAAATCAGAGGAGGTGAGATTGATCATAAGGGAAGTTGTCTCCACTTTATTAAATACGCCTTTTGATCATGCGATCATTCGATCTATAGAGGAAGTATTATGGTTATGTTTCGGAAGCCATATGGCCTTGCTGGACCTGTCTATTATCCTGCCTTTGATTCAGGCAGATGCTGATCCCCTTCGACGAATGGGAGCCAATCTTCTGCTCAAGAATGAAATTTCACCCAATGCTATTCCCAATGAAATCCTTAGTCAGTTATTCATCGCTGACTCAACTGAGATTCAGGCCATCGCCATTCAGATTCTTGGCAAATGCTCTACTACACAATTGTGGGAGCGAAAAGATGTCCTGTTGAGTTTTTGTACCACAGGCGAGCCCAAACACCTGGAAGCTGTCCAACCTTTAATAGGAAGGTTGGTCTATTCATATCCCGATTTTGCACGACAATTGGTAGATGAGTGGGTGCCCATTCTGCTTCAGGAAGAAGCCGTAGCGGGTGCTCACACATCTTTTTTTACGCTTCTGAGTCAGGAGTTGATCCCTCAATTGTCGGAATTGCCGATTTCAAGTGTATTAGAACTGTTACAATCTGACCAGACGCTGGCTCAACGATTGGGCGCTATTATACTCAGCAGAAGTGTAGATAGCAGAGATCTCAGTATAGAGGATTGGGTGGATCTAGCCAGCCACGAACTTCTCAGTGTTCGGACCTTTATTTGGGATTCCTGTCAAAGTCATCCAGAAAGGATCAGATTTGACCTTGAAGAAGCGATAAGGATGATGGAATCTTCCTGGGAAGATACGCTGGCCTTTGCATTCTTCTACTTTGATACGCACATTCCCAAAGATCTTTGGACGCCAGAGATACTGGTCTGGATGTGTGATAGCGTGCATGAAGCGCTTCGGGAGTTTGGCCGAAAGATGATCAAACACTGCTTCAAGGAACAAGATGGGGTGTTTTATTTGGAACATCTCAGCGAACATCCTGCTCCGGATATGCAACGATTTGCTACACACTTTTTGGATACCTATGCCAGTGGTAAGTCGGCAGTTATCCCCAGGCTATTGCCCTATTTTCGGACACTCCTGTCTCAACCAAATAAAAACAAGGTAGGTTGGCAACGTGTGATTGCCTTTATCGATAAGGAAGCACGCAAATCACCAGAGATGGCGGAATTGTTTATCCCACTTCTTCACCATGCCAGTGCGACCTCCGCTATTGGAGAAAAAGCAAGATATCTGGAAATATTGCTCCAATTGAAGGGGACCTTTCCTCATCTTGACTTTCCCATTCATACTCAAGTTCCAAAACAATTACCTCATGCGTTTTTCATATAAATATGCGGGACATAGCCAGATCAATGGGTCCGCGCGACAGACTTCCATGTCTTTTGTTCCAGATGCCTTGAGAGATCCTACCTTCTTTGTTGGGGACCTGAATCAAAAAATACCTTTTCGGGAAGCAATGTCGGCTCTTCATGATGTTGTCGTATCCGATCTTAGATTCAAACCCAAAGACAAAACTGCCTACAAAACATGGCTAAAACAGCAAGAGGACATTTGGTTGGCAAATGCGATGGCAGGCAAGGCCGATGTGCAAGCAAGGCTAAAGAATATCCAAGAAGAGCTGAAAGTTGTGAGAGGGCAGAAAGACAAACTCATGGCACCATTTTACCGGGCTCGCCAACAATATTTTGACTATATCTATCAGAGAGATCGGGCAGCCTGGTATGTTCTGGATCCTGTGATAACGGTGCATCCAGATGAATTGTTTTTTGAGTGTTTCAGTGAAGATGAGTCTACCTATGCGAGACTGGGCTGCAATTACAATGTCTTTTCGCACATCAACGAATTTGCTTGTGGAACAACCAATATTGACTATTCTCAATCCCTCTATGATGAATTTCAGAAAATTCGTACCTACAAGGACACACATTTCAAGATAGATCCTGGAGGCTTTGAGGTAGCAACAACAGGGGAGGATCAATATCGGGAAGTGAAAATCGATCTTCCTGATTCATGGGTAAGGGGATTTTTGCAGGTGAGTTCTGCGATGACACTTCCGGGCCATACGCTGGACTTGCATCCCATGGATCTGTATAGCATCTGCCTGTTTTTGCGGCAACACAAAGCGCGAAGAAGTCCAAGATCTATGCGATTTGTGTTGGAGCCTGGGCAGCCCATACAAATTATTTTTGAGCCATGGAATCATGTCATCACATGTCATCGATCCATCTATCAGGGCTCCGATTCTGCGGAAATCAGGGTGTGGGGGCGAAGGCGATTATTGGTTCTGGAACGGCTGATTCCCATTGCACAACATGTCCGGATTCATTTATTGGGGACAGGTCTTCCTTCCTTCTATTCAGTCGATTTAGGAGATATGCATTTTATGTTAGGACTGTCAGGATGGACCTCCAATGACTGGTCTCGTATGGGACACTTTGACCTGATGGCTCCCAGGAAGGAAGTTGGATATGGAATTAAGCAGAAGGTGATCCAATCCATGACTCAACAGTATGTCTCCAGTGTGTCAGCCTTGTCCAACGATCTGAATATACCGGCCGATCAGGTAGAGGCCGCTTTGACAGCATTTACTCAGGCAGGTCGGGTGATGTATGATTTAAATCAGCAGGTGTATCGGCTGCGGGAATTAAGTCAGGAACCCTTGAAGATG
This sequence comes from Bacteroidota bacterium, assembly GCA_039029315.1. Classification (GTDB taxonomy): domain Bacteria; phylum Bacteroidota; class Bacteroidia; order J057; family J057; genus JBCCCJ01. The sequence continues at coordinate 4,590 of JBCCGK010000120.1, forward strand.
GAGACCTTGAGATTTGCAGACGAACGGGAACAGGAAGCTAACACCATCATCGACTCAGGTAAATTAAGGGTCAAAAAATCGGTCGATTTGATGGGCAATCAACTCCTTGAAGGAGTGGTGCGATATTCCGGTAAATACTGGGAAAGTTCTATCAAGCTGGATGCTGAACAACGAATGACAGACGGAAGCTGTACCTGCGGATATTATATTCAGAATAAACTCCATCGGGGACCTTGCCCACATATGTTGGCTCTTCGGATCAAGCACCAAAAGAATCAAAAACCCTTTTTTCATTTGCAATAAATGATTTGAAGACTGTAGGAATCCCTACGATTGTCAAACCGGAACTTGCCAGGGGCCTAAATGTCTTTGGCAGTTTTTTTATAAAGTCTCAACTCTCATTTTTAAACAGTTTCTTAAGGCATCGAGAGACTGACTGCTTACCTTTAGGAAGGCAACGAGCAAGACCAGAAGCCTTGCAAGCAAATCAGAATGGATGCTGTGTTAACAGCCGTGGAGGTCATAAGTAATTCCTTCCCAACAAAGCTCATTTTCCCTGAATATGGGAGGATTACAGCTCGTTTACTCAGAGGGATTGATCATTCCTCTGAAAAGGAAGTAGAAAAAATACTCGTCCTTAAATAAAATACAACTAATAAGTTAATTAAAAATAAAATTATAAAAAAATTGCAACCTTATAGTGTTTTATATCGTATACAAAGCATAAGTTGTTCATTGATAAGGTATCACTCAGAAAGAAGCATTCCCCTACATATCATGGCAATAGCCAGGCACAACTATGAATAAAACCAGTTTTGAGGATGCTCCTCCTGTTCCTTGCAAATAGGGCGATGGATCGTCGTCCATGCGCACAGACTTCAAACGCTTCACTGGCGTGATTTTCACTGTGCGGCGCTGTACGTCTAGGGTGCCATTTCCGGTGGCACATCGGAGATGTGAAATAGCACCCTAGACGTGCGCCGCGTCGAGTGAATCATTCCAGTCCTTAGAATGGTTCGAAGGACAGGCTGCGGTTACCATTGGAGCCCCTGTCGAGGATGCCGAGTCGAAAGACTTGACATCTTTGACGGGGCGTTTTTTTTCACCTACACAATCCACGCTACTATGGGATGGAAAGTTTCTATGATTATTGCTGAACTGAAAGGCAGATCTATCAACGAAAAACAAATCTTGAAGGTATTGGGGTGGACATCCGTTCGGCAGATGGAAGAAAGAAGCCTTGCCCAGTGCTTATTGCCTGCCGATCAAACCGTGAGCATCGGGTACTACCGAGATTGTGCCATCATATGTGATGATTTTCAATTTGCTCCTTTTCATTTCAGCTACTATATCTCTCCCAACGAAAAGAAATTACAACACTTGTTCATGGACGCCGAAGTCCTGACCATTGCTTGTCACAGCAGCATCAATTTTCATGGCTATGCCTTGGCAGCCGAGGGAAGAAGACAACGATATAAACAAGTATCTCACGAAATAGAACGAGAAGATTTCGGGGATTGGATGGAAGAGGAAAGAGAAATTTATGACCGGGCAACTTTCATCGAAGGAGTGAAATACTGGAAAATGGATCATGATCCGAAGGAGTTGTATGAAGAGAGCCAATTGATGGAAGAATTCACCTTTCGGATTGGCAAACGATTGTTGGGGGTGAATCTGATAGAAGAAGAGGGAGAATATTTGCTAGAACAGATCCCATTTCACCCTTACAAACAAGTCTGATCCCTTTTCTTTTGTTTGATTTTCGTCAAAAACCGCAAAAATATGTTTGATTCTGTAGAACGCCGCCAGCAACTGTACAATCAAATCAGAAAAAGTTCCAAAGAAGAATTCATCCTGGAAGAAATGATCAGGCTTGGATTTTGGCCTGATGATGTAGAACAACCTTCTGTTCCTTCACAATTGATCCGAAAAGAATCTGCCTTAACCCATGAAATTCGTGAGCTCAACAAAGAGGCCAGAGTGTATGAAAATCCAGAGGCTTTGCTCCGAAAGATCCACAAAGGGCGGATGGCAGCTTCAAAAAGAAAACAAGCTGAAACGAAAGTTAGAAGAGAAGAAAAACGGAAAGCGAAAGCAGAAGCGTGGAAAGAACGAAAATCCAAAGAAATTCTGTTTTTGGGAGAGGAGGTTTCTGCTGGCTTGGGAGAGGCAGACACCCAAGAGGAGAGGCTACAGAAATACGATTTGCCCCCCATCTTCAGTGCAGCCGATTTGGCAAGCAGAATGGGAACTACAGTGAATCAGATCAGGTTCCTGGCCTTTTCCAGGAAGGTAAGTAAAGTCCATCATTACAAGCGTTTTTTGCTACCTAAAAAACGCGGAGGCCATCGATTGATCTCTGCACCCATGCCTAGATTGAAACAAGCCCAGTATTGGATATTGGAAGAACTATTGTATAAAATTCCTGTTCATCAGGCTGCGCATGGATTTGTTCACAACAAATCCATTCTATCTAATGCACGGAAACATATTGGACAGGATGTGGTGATAAATCTTGATTTAAAAGATTTCTTTCCCAGTGTTAATTATCCCAGAATCAGGGGCTTGTTTCGTGCCTTGGGATTTAGTGAGGCTGTCGCGACTATTCTTGGATTGTTGTGTACAGAAGCTGAGGTGGAAGAGGTCATATTGGATGATCAACTGTATTATGTGGCTACCTCAGAAAGAAAGCTTCCTCAAGGATCTCCAACCAGTCCTGCTCTGACCAATATCCTCTGTCGCCGACTCGATAGAAGATTGGAAGGGATCGCCAGGAAAAAAGGATTTGTGTATACCCGCTATGCAGATGATCTGACATTTTCAGCTTCTGGAGAAGCTGCCAAAAGCATACAGGCTTTGTTGTGGCAAATCAAAGCTGTGATTCGCGATGAAGGGTTTGAGCTTCATCCTGAAAAATTGAGAATCATGCACAAAGGGAGCAGACAGGAAGTGACGGGCCTGATCGTGAATGAACGTTTGGGAATTCCCAGGAAACACCTGCGAAATTTCAAGAGTTTGTTGTTCCAAATTGAACAGGATGGATTGAAGGGGAAGCATTGGAGGGGGAGCCCCCGATTGTTGGCGTCTTTGAGGGGGTATGCACAATTTGTGGCTCAAGTGGAGCCAGAGAAGGGGCAGCAGTATGTCCAGCGTGCAGAAGCCATTTGCCACCAATACGGATACAAACATGAAATTCGATTTCCTGCCAAACAGAAGGAAACAGTCATAGATACGGCGGCCACAACAGCCAAAAGAATGCCACCCAAACAGGAAAAATCCTGGTGGAAGTTTTGGGAATGGTAGTTTTTTCGGAATTTCGGGCAAATTTATGCTCACAATGAATGCTGAAAGTTTCCGACAACACGCCCATCAATTTGTTGACTGGATGGCAGATTATCTCGAACAGGTGGAGAATTATCCAGTGAAATCGCAGGTACGTCCCAAAGATATATATCACCAAATCCCTGAAAAAGCACCTATGGAGGGAGAATCCATGGACCAACTTTTTCAAGATTTTCAGCAAATTATTCTCCCGGGAATTACTCATTGGCAAAGCCCCAATTTCTTTGCCTATTTCCCTGCCAATAACAGCTATCCTTCTCTATTGGCTGAGATGCTGACAGCAACTCTTGGCGCACAATGTATGATTTGGGAAACTTCTCCGGCGGCGGCGGAGTTGGAGGAGCGTATGATGAACTGGTTGGGCCAACTCATCGGCATACCTGATAATTGGGAGGGAGTCATACAGGCAACGGCATCAGAAGCGACCTTGTCCGCCATTCTAAGTGCACGGGAGAGACTGTCAGATTTTGAGGTGAATCGGTCAGGCCTGATGAATCAGGATCGCATGCGGGTATATGGCTCTTCTCAAACCCATTCTTCCATCGAGAAAGCGGTCAAAATTGCAGGTTTGGGAAAAGAGAATTTTCTTGGTGTAGCTGTGAATGAAGACTTCTCAATGAGTCCATCAGCCTTGAGAGAGGCTATTCAATCAGATCTCCAGGCAGGAATTCAGCCTTTGTGTGTAGTCGCTACATTGGGAACAACCAGCACCACCGCGATTGATCCCTTACAGAAGATTGCGGATATCTGCTCTGAATTCGGGATTTGGTTGCATGTGGATGCTGCCTATGCCGGATCTGCCCTCGCCTTGCCCGAATATCGCTGGATGATAGAGGGACTTGAACAAGCAGATAGCTTTGTCTTCAATCCGCACAAATGGATGCTGACTCATTTCGACTGTTCCGCCTATTTTGTCAAGGACCCTGATCAATTGGTACGCACGTTTGAAATTTTGCCAGAATACCTAAAAACAAGAGCAGATCGTGTTGTGAACAATTACAGGGATTGGGGGATTCCGTTAGGAAGAAGGTTTCGGGCCTTAAAACTCTGGTTTGTGCTGAGAAGTTATGGAGTAGAGGGCATTCAGGCATTTCTGCGAGAGCAAATACAAATTACCCGTAATATTAAACAACAAATTCTGGATGAACGCTCATTTGAAATCCTTGCCCCTGTCAATTTGAATCTCATTTGTTTTCGCTATTGCCCTGAGGGAGTGGAAGATCTGGATGAACTCAATGCAAGGCTCCTCCATCGCTTGAATGACAGTGGGGCGATGTATTTGACTCATACCAAATTGAATGGGAAATATGTCCTTCGATTGGTTTTTGGTGCGGCGAGACTTAGCAGATCGCATGCACAGCAAGCCTGGAACACCATTCGGGAGACAGTGTATGAAATGGGAATTGAATTCTAGAATGTGACTCCTGTTAACTCTTCGGCTTAGCCTTCCTGCTCAGCCCAAATCATTGCCAGATGGACAAGTGTTTCGGCTGATTTCTCCATATCCTGAACAGAGACCCATTCATACTTAGAGTGAAAGGCATGTTCTCCTGCAAATATATTAGGGCAGGGGAGACCCATGAATGACAATCTACTTCCATCTGTTCCACCTCTGATGCTGCCTCGCTTGGGACTAAGGCCTGCACGTCGGATAGCCGCTTCTGCATGATCTGCTACCTCAGGATGGTTTTTGAGAATATTTTTCATATTCCGATACTGCTCCTGTATATCGAACGCATATGTGGAGTTGGGATAGGCAAGCATGACTTGCTTGACAATTGCTTCCAATTCTGCTTCATGCCTGGCAAGATTTTCATCTTCAAAATCCCTGATGATAAAACTGATGTTAGCTTTTTCTGCTATACCACTTATCTGAAGAGGATGCACAAATCCCTCTTTGCCTTCTGTGCTCTCCGGAGACAGACGATCCTTGGGAAGACGGGCAAGAATCTCTCCTGCGATCTTCATGGCACTCTCCATATTTCCCTTGGCAAATCCTGGATGTGCACTGACACCATGAATGGTGAGGGTAACCCCATCTGCTGAGAAGGTCTCATCCTCCATGGAGCCGAGTGATTCACCATCAATGGTATAGCCGAAGTCTGCACCTAATTTGTCCAGATCAACACAATCTACTCCCCGACCAATTTCCTCGTCCGTGGTAAACAAGATTTTGATGGTTCCGTGGGGAACTTCCGGATGACTCATGAAATAATGAGCGGCATCCATGATGGCAGCAATCCCGGCTTTGTTGTCTGCCCCCAATAAGGTTGTTCCACTGGCTGTGATGATCTCATTGCCATGTTGTGATGCGAGATCCGGGTGATCTGCTTCTCGAATGACAATGGAGGGATCATCCGGCAAAACTAGGTCTGCCCCATCATAGTCAGCATGAATGATGGGTTTGACGTTTTTTCCACTACTATCTGGTGAGGTGTCCATATGTGAGCAGTAACAGATCACAGGCACTTCCTTTTGTACAGTGGCGGGGATTGTGGCATAGACCAAGCCGAACTCATCCATATGGGCATCCTCGATGCCAAGATCCAGTAACTCCTGGACAAGAAGTTTTGCCAAATCCTTTTGTTTTTCTGTCGAAGGAGTAGTTTTGGATGAACTATCTGATTGAGTATCGATGGTTACATAGGTGAGAAATCGTTCTTTGGCAATGTGTTGGATGATCATAAATCAATGCTTAGGATATGGAGGTAACAGGATGATGGGCATATTGCTGCACAAGCTGGAAAAATTTTCCGGTATGCATTCCATCAGCCAGGGCATGATGGGCTTGCATGCTTAATGGAAGCTGGAGTTTGTCATTGATCCACTCATATTTGCCCCAGGAAATCCGCGGAACAGAATCCACTTGCTTGATATGTACAGGATGGACAAAACTGGTAAAATGAACCCACGGAATACTGGTGATGAACAGATAATCATCTCTATGAATGTCATCTTCCAGACTGGCTTCCTCTTTAACTGCTGCTTCTCCTGCATCACAATTGGCAAAAAAACGAATGGGATCTGGATCAAACTGCACATCGGTAAAGCTAAATACCTCCTCGTTGGTCATAGAGGTATAAGAGGGGTGAACCATGTCGTGCAAGACGATTTGATCTCCTCGGATTCTGAGTTTGAATTCCTCTATCGCATTTGCCGCTTTGACCGTTGCATAGAGAATACATTTGAATAAGGAGTATTCTCTTTGTTTGGCAAAGGCGTGTAGATGTGTGATATCTACATTGGCTGTGAGATTGAAATGCGGGTAGTCAAGGGCATTGAAGAATTCGAAGTGTTTTCTTCTTTTCCAACTATTCAAATTGATGAGTTCCATAGGCCATAATTGAAAGACAAACATACTGAATTTTGAAAAAATCCGGTTTGGAGGAATCTCTTCTGATTGTCATGCGAAAAACATCGAAAATGCGAAATATTTCCGTTAACTTGTGATTCAGAACCTGACAGATGGCATAGATAGGTGTTGTTGACTCTCTTAATTCTTGGTAACTAAGCCACATTCTGGAGATAAAGAGAGCTAAAGTAAGATTTTCGTAGCGGCATGATAAGATTGATACACATAGCAAACCAATATTTTTCAATCATTCTACTCGTATTATTTTGGGGAAGTGGACACATGATGTTTGGCCAACATTCTCCTCTTCGTGTAGGGGTGATAAAATACAAAACTACAGATGCAGTAGAGAAGACCTATAAACCTCTATTTACTTATGTAGCTGAAAAATTAGGGAAACGTCTGGACTTTGAAATCATTACTGATTCGAGTTTGGCATTCCGCTTACACGAGAACGAATTTGATATTGGGGTGTTTACTCCTTTCCCTTATCTGTCAGCCAAACAGGATTTTTCTGATTTGGAGGTCTTTGGCAGTCATGTGGTACAAGGACAGAAATCGTATCGTGGAGGAATTCTTGTGAAAAAGGGTAGTGGAATCAAGACCTTGGGCGATTTAAAGGGAAAGCGGTTCTCTTTTGTGAAAAAAACCTCTACTTCTGGTTTCAAGCTACCCCAGGGAATCTTCACTGAATATGGAATTCCCCTGGAAAGTTTTGCCGAATATGAATTCTCTGGTGGGCATGATACCTCTTTGTGGAAACTACTGAAAGAAGAAACTGATGGGATCGCGATAGATTTGTTGCGGATGAAGATATTGGAAGAGGATGATCTTATTCAAATTGATACACTTAAACCCTTTGAGGTTCCCTATCACGCTTATTTATTTGGTCCAGGACTACCTAAGAAGTGGAGGGACAGTATTGCGCAGATCATGTTCAAAGCGCATAAAAATCCAAAGATCAAAACACTGTTTAACAATCCATTGGAGATTGAGTCCTGGTATCCCCAGGATGATGAAGCCTACAACCCTTTGCGAAGGTATACGAGAATTGTTCGGGTAAAACCTTCTATCCGTCTGGTGTGGGATGTGCAGCCTGGAGCGCAAAAATCCCTGGAATCCCAACCGGATATCATGAATCTTCTGGAAAGAAGAATTGAGACCATGCTGGATGCTTCCAAGCGTTTTGCAGGTGTGAAACAAGTGGAGGGACCCCATATTCATTCTGTTGAGATTGAGTTGGTATTTGTGAATGATACCTATCACTTTCAAATCTCTTTGGATGGGGAATTGGCTGGCAATGGAGAGGTGAGTCAGGTAGGATTGACGGATGAATTGCCTGGCTATGTCGCAGAATCTGTGCTTCAAAGTCTTCCGATAGAGACTCAGTTGTTGACAAATGGCGAAAAATGGTTCATTACCTATGGCTTAAACGATGGACTTGACTCAAGCTCCTATGAATTTGTCCTTCACCTCCAGGATGACAAAGAACTCACCCTCAGAAAAGAGGATATTCATGAAATGGGCCCAATGAATACGACTTTCTTCCCTCAAGATGAATTTGCCTCCCTTAGCCGATTGACCATCCGTTACAATCAGGGATTGCATGGAGGGACGTTCAATATTAGTAAGACGGTGAGTCAACCTCAGGGGGGATTTTGGACTCAATTGGACAATGTGTGGGGCGTGATTGGCTTATTGGTGGCAGTTCTGACACTTGGGATTGGAAGCTTTTTTACAGGCAGGAAAAAACGCAGATTCAGGGCGATGCTGTATGAATCAAATGATTTGCTTCGAGAGTATATCGAGGGAAAGCAACGGATTGAAGGCCGATTGTTAGACCAGGAAGCCAAAATCAATAGAAGTTTGGAGAAAGGAATCATTGATGAAAATCAGTTTTTAATCCTCAAGCACAGACTGGAAGATATCGATCACGTCATTCAGAAATATCTAGGGAAACAGGAATCCATTCCCCCACAACTTGCAGAAGAACTCAACAACATCCTCGAAGATGGTACCATAACTGAAAAAGAATTTACCCGGATTATTTCTTTAGTGAAAAAAAGTGAAAACTAACTAGGATTAGTGTTACCTTGCATTCCCTTAACGTAATGCAAATACATACAACCCTAATTGATTGAGCCTATGTCATTGGCGCTATTGACTGATTTATACCAACTCACAATGTCTTACGGATATTGGAAAGCGGGTATGAGAGACCATGAAAGCGTATTTCACTTGTTCTTCCGCAAAAATCCGTTCCAGGGAGGGTATGCTATTGCCTGTGGCCTTGGCCCTGTTGTCGAATTTCTGGAAAATTTTTCTTTGGAAGATTCCGATATTGGATATTTGGAAAGTCTTCAAGGGAATGATGGAAAGCCACTGTTTGAGCCTGAATTTTTACAGGCCCTCCAGCAAATGAAATTCAGCTGTGATGTTCATGCAGTCCCCGAAGGCAGTGTTGTCTTTCCACATGAGCCAATCTTGAGGATTAGAGGCCCGATTGTGTTGTGCCAACTTCTTGAGACGCCCTTACTGAATATGATGAACTTCCAAACCTTGATTGCCACCAAATCTTCTCGGATTTGTCAGGCAGCCCAGGGAGATTCTGTCCTGGAATTTGGACTTCGCAGGGCACAAGGGATTGATGGAGGATTATCTGCGAGTCGAGCGGCCTATATAGGAGGCTGTTCTGCAAGTTCGAATGTGCTCGCAGGGAAGAAATATGGTATTCCAGTCCGTGGAACCCATGCACATAGTTGGGTCATGTCCTTCGACAATGAAATGGAAGCATTTGAGTCCTATGCCGCTGCGATGCCCAACAATTGTGTATTTCTCGTTGACACATATAATACGATTCAAGGAGTAAAAAAGGCGATTGAAGTTGGAAAACAACTGAAAGAGAAGGGATTTGAGTGGGCCGGGATCAGACTGGATTCAGGCGATCTGGCAGATTTGAGCCATAAGGCTCGCCAACTGATGAATGAAGCAGGATTCGAAGACGCAGCCATCGTTGCCAGCAATGATCTGGACGAATATCGCATCACTGAACTCAAGGCGAGAGGGGCAAAAATATCTGTGTGGGGAGTTGGAACACGACTGGCTACTGCCTATGATCAACCTGCTTTGGGAGGAGTATATAAATTGGCGGCTATCCGTCCCCCGGCAGGAGAATGGTCATATATGGTCAAGCTTTCAGAGCAGACGATCAAGGTCTCCAATCCCGGAATTCAGCAAGTCTTGCGCTTGTCAGGAGAAGATGGATTTGCAGGTGATATGATTGTGCATGAAGGATTTGAAGAGCGTGCTTCGGTCTTCTATAGTTTTTCGGGTCCTTCCATTAATTCCAGCCAGTATTCAACAGAGCCCTTGCTCCAACCGATATTTGTTGCTGGAAAAAGGGTATACGACATCCCGAGCATTCACAAGAGTCGCGCCTTTGCGCAGGAACAATTGGCGCTATTTGCTGATAAGTATGTTCGACTGAATGATCCTGCCTCTTATCCTGTTGGTTTGGAGCAGGGATTGGAAGGCTTAAAAAAACAACTAATATCCCAGGCCAAAGAACAATAAGGGCTAGACAGGAGGAGGCGCCTCAAAACAGTCTCTAAGAGTTCGGTTCATTCTTTTGGGATCTGTTACCTATTTCAACCTTAACTTCCAAGAAAAGGACTGTTTGCCATAATGGTGAATCTCCCAGGCATATCATGCCCGGGAGATATATCTTTAAGAAGACCACTTTGGATTTGATGATCCCGGAGGAATCATTGAGGCAAAACAGCGGCACGAATGTTCCAGTTGATATTTACTGCTGAAACATTGCTCAGCTTGAGCCAGGAGCCAGCAACATTATCAAAGAGCCAGTCCCCATTTGGATTGGCAGGCCCAATATCGCAGCCAAGAGTTCGCTGATCGAGGGTATGCGAAAAACTGAAACTAATCCACAAATCGTCATCCGGAATGTCGACCGATCGGTTCAGGCTATGGGTATTCCATGCATTGGCTTGGATGTTATTGCTAACCACTCCTGAATACAATTGGGTTTTGGGGGCATTCCCATCCGAACCAGAATAGATTTTGATGGAGGCGGATTCGGGCAATTCCTGAATGAAAAAATATACTTCTGTCAGCGTTCCATTGAGTGCATCTCCCAGTTCTGACTGAGGAATTCTGATAGCACCTTCGTATGTTCTGGCCCCAGTAAGAGAAGGAGCATCTTGATTGGCAGCATCATAATGCAAGGCAATCTTGGGCGATTCAATGACAGGTTCGGGAGAAACAGAATCTGGATCACATGCCGTGAAAGTGAATAAGGCATACATGCAGATACTGATTATTGAAAGAAAAGAAGTATTGGGTATCATAAGCGATTTGTTTTCCCAAAAATACAGCTCTTCTGCACAAGAAGCGATGTCAAAAGAACACTCCTGCTCAACAAATGATCACGAATATTGGATCTTCAGGGAAAATTAGTTCAAATGCGCAAGTCTGACACTTGCAAATACGCCAATAGCGAAGGTCAATTGCTGAGCAAGTTGGCCCATCGCTGCCATGGCATCCTTGGCCTGAAACTCCGCCGCAAGGTAAAATACCTCTTTGACTGATTCGAGCAATTGGTGCGAGGTATAGATGAGTGCATATACCGCTCCCTCAAACCCGCGTACTTCCTGAATTTGACTTACTCCTGTTTTCATTAGCGCTTGATCGAAGCTACTGGAATAATCTGTCGGTTGGTGCCCTAACTTCAGGATTTGTTCTGCGATATATTCTCGGTTGTATTGGGTTAATCCATATAGCCGCTCTACCTTTTCACTCAAATCCAGAAAGGGTCGTAGCTTGGGATCATAGTGGATTTTGTGCAGGTTGGAATGATATATCTGGTATTCCGCCAACAATTCATCCAGTTTCTCTGCAAGTGCTTCTGCTCCTTCGGGGTCTAGTCCTTGATTCTTTACCAGTTCCATAACACATTGTTTGTTTTGATCTATATCTATAAAAACGGATTTCGGGACCATTGGTTTGGAAAAATGGCTGGGAATCTCCTGCTTTTGGCGGTTTGGTTGTATATTGAGCCAGAAACGTTTCATTCAGTAAAATCCAGAATTCCATGTACGCATTTCGCCGATTCATTCGACAGTCTTTATTGCCTTCCAACCTTCCAAAGTTGCGTCGGGTGTTGACAATATTTCTTTGTGTAGCCCTGATCCCCTTAACAAGTTGTCTGGATATCAAGGAGAAAATCACCTTGAAGCGAAACGGATCAGGAACTTATAGCATCAAGGTGGACATGGAAGAAATGATGAGCATGCTTCAGGGATTTATGTCTCAGGATGAGACAGGGGAGTTGAATATTTTTGACACCATGGATTCTACCCTCAGAGAGCAGGTTATTCAGCTCCGTTCTGTTCCTGGCCTGACGAATGTGAGTCATCAGTCCGAGAATTTTACTTTCCGCATTTCATATGATTTTGACAAAGTTGAAACCCTCAATGAAGCTTTGAGCAGTGGTGGCAGTCTTGGCGGAAACATGGGAGGCTTACTCCCTGAAAACATCGAGACAGGACCAGCCTATCACTGGACCAGAAAGAGCTTTGAACGTCGCCAGGAGTCTATTCAGGACTTTTTTGAAGAATCCGATGATGATGAAATGGCCAGTATGATGTCTATGGCTAAGATGATGATGGCAGAGGCTACGTATCAGATCGTGTATGATATGCCTGGTAGAGTGAAAAAAATGACCAATTCAGAGGCCAAATTATCTTCTGACAAAAAAACTGTGAGTCTGGACCTTGCCTTGTTGGATATTCTGGAAGGGAATGCCGAACTCGGCAATAAGATCACCTTTAAAAAACGATAATTTCCCTAACCACCTACTTACCCCTACATATGAACCGTCTCTGTTTTCTTCTTGTACTCTGCCTGAGTGTATCAGGGAGTCTGGCTCAGCAAGCCTACTATTTCCCTGAAGTCTCAGGTTTTGATTCAGATATTCCAAGCCCGGAAGCCTTTCTGGGATATGAAATCGGCTCTCATCATACCAGACATGATCGGATTGTTGCCTACTTCCAGGAACTGGCAGAGCGATCAGATCGGGCAAGTTTTCAACAAATTGGTGAAACACATGAGCATCGAATTCAGATGATTCTGACTATCACTCATCCCCGACATCATGGGCGATTAGAAGAGATCAGACAACAACATCTGAACTGGTGCAATCTCGATCAGGATGTCAAGCAATCGTCGGAGGTTCCTATCCTGGTTCATTTGGGATACAATGTACATGGCAATGAGCCTTCCGGCAGTGAAGCAGCCATGCTTACAGCCTACTATCTGGTTGCGGGTCAGGGAGAAGAAGCAGACCAATTTAGAGATGAGGCCGTGGTATTCATAGATCCGGTGATCAATCCCGATGGAAGAGATCGGCATACCCATTGGGCCAATATGCACAAAGGAGCTCCCATGGTGTCTGATCCCATAGATCGAGAACATAATGAAGTATGGCCTGGTGGTCGGACGAATCATTTCTGGTTTGACCTCAACCGGGACTGGATCTTGCTCGTCCATCCAGAATTGCAAAACAAATTGCAATGGTATCATCGCTGGTTGCCCAATGTGACCACAGATTTTCATGAAATGGGAACCAATAGTTCTCACTTCTTTGAACCGATGAAAGTCAATGGATCTAAGGACCCAATCATGCCTGACGAAAATGTCACCGTCTTGAATGAACGTTTTGCAGGATATTTTTCTGAAGCCCTGGATGACATCGGATCGCTCTACTTCACAAAAGAAGTGTTTGATGGAACCTATCCGGGCTATGGTTCCTCTTACCCTGATTTGCAAGGAGGATTGGGCCTCCTGTTTGAGCAAGCAAGTTCGAGAGGGCATCTGCAACTGACTGAGACTGGACGAGAACTCACTTTTGGATTCACTATTCGGAATCAACTCACCTCAAGTCTGGCAACCCTTCGGGCAGCTGTGAATGAAAAGTCTCTGCTTCAGAATTATCAGCGGGATTTTTTTGCTTCAGCCCTGACCAATGCCAAGAAAGACCCCGTAAAATTCTATGTCTTTGGAGATGCTTATGATCACAGTCGCAATCGCGCATTTCTCCACCTACTACTCCAACATCAAGTGGAGGTATATACACTTGAGAGCGATGTGAATCTGGATGGAAAGACATTTGCCAAAACCTCCTCTTGGGCAGTCCCCACGGAGCAACTTCAATACCGAATGGTCCAAACCATGTTCGAAACCTATGAGGAATATCATGACAGTGTCTTCTATGATGCATCTGCCTGGTCCCTCGCAAATTCTTACGGGCTTGCATATGCTGCGAGTTCCAGGCCAGTATCGACAGGCGAACGCTTAACCCCTGAGATGATTGCTACGCCTGATCCCGCCCCCTTCGAACAAAGTGAATATGCCTATATCATGGAATGGGAGGATTATTATGCGCCAGCAGCGCTTTATGCCATGCAGAGGGAAGGGGTCGTTGTTCATTCTGCTTTCCAACCATTCAAAATTGCCGACAAGGAATTTGGGTATGGGAGTTTGATGATTCCCGTTCAGACCCAATCTTTTCAAAGTCAGACTGTATACCAAATTCTGAAAAAGGTTGCAGCACGTTTCCCTGTACGATTTCATACACTTACTTCAGGGTATAGCCAACAGGGAGTTGACCTGGGAAGCCGATGGCTTCAGCCTTTGGATCAACCAAGAGCACTGATGCTCGTTGGGGAAGGCGTGAGAGGATATGAGGCAGGAGAGGTGTGGCATTTGTTGGATACGCGTATGCAAATGCCGATCACCAAAGTAGATATGACTGATGTTCGCAGGATTCGGTGGACTGATTATAATGTGGTTGTGCTTGTCTCTGGATATTATCGATTGGATAAGCAAGTCCTGGAGGAACTGAAGGAATGGGTGTCAGATGGAGGGACCTTGATTACAATACGAGAGGCTTCTGCCTGGGCGATACGAGAGAGGTTGGTGAGGGAAAAATTGATTGAAGAAGAGCAGGACAGTACACCTGTGGTTCGAAAGCCCTATGTCCTGGCAAATGAGATATCTGGAGCACAACAACTCGGAGGTGCTATTTTCAATGTTGATCTGGATCTCACCCATCCATTGGCTTTTGGGTATCATGCCTCCAGTCTGCCTACTTATAAGAGTTCGACCATTTATCTTGAACCAAGTAAGAGTGCTTTTAATACTGTTGCCCAATACCAGGATAAGCCCCATGTCGATGGATTTATTTCAGATGAGAATTTGAACTTGTTGAAAAACTCTGCTGCCGTTCTTGTCAGTCAAGTAGGAAATGGAAGAGTGGTATTGTTTGCTGATAATCCAAATTTTCGGGGGACTTGGTATGGAACCAATCGTTTGTTCTTGAATGCCTTATTCCTTGGCAGCAAGATCAGGGTGCCGGATTAATAATTCCTTTTGTATCTTATTCCTACCTGAGTACAAATGATGCATATCGATGAAAAAGATCATTATTTTCTTTCTTCTATTATATCTGCATCCCCTTTATAGTCAGCAGGCCACACATCATCTGGAAGACCTTCTACAGACCGAATCAGATACAACAAAGGTTGCCCTCTTATTGAAGCTCTCACGAAGGTATTACAACCTTGATCTTGAGAAATCTACTTCCTTTGCAGAACAAGCAAGGGATTATTCCAGAGAGATCGGGTACCAACATGGAGAATTGCGCGGAATCATCCGAATGGCAATTGCCCAAATTCAGATTGGTGAATTTAAAATGGCTTTGACCAACTTGTGGGAGGCAGAACACTTGGCCAAAAAGATTGGAGACCAACAATCTGGCCTGGAGGTCAATAGAAAAATTGCCCGACTGTATCGGACGACAGGAGAGTATTCCCAGGCATTGAGATATTTGTTCGATGCGCTCGACAAGCTTCCTCAAGGGAGCGCGAATCATCCGCCGATCTACATAAACATAGGACATGTCTATGAGCAATTAGGAGATCAACGACAAGCTGAAATCTATTATTCTCAGGCGATCAGTTTGATGAGAGAAGCACAGTCAAGCCGAAACAACGGAACCTATTATAAAGATTTTGGGAAAGTATTGGTCCTGGCGAAATCCTATCAAGAAGCGCTGGTGAAACTCGATTCTGCACTTCTTTTTGCCAGAAGAGATGGGAATACCGCCAATATTGCCAGAATTAAGTTTTGGAAAGGGAAAGTCTTTTATCAACTGGATCTGTTAGAAGAAGCCAAAAAAGAAACCTCTGAAGCAATTCTCATTCGCGAAAAGAGGGGAGATACCGGGCAGTTACTCCCACTGATATTGTTGACCGCTGACATACATTTGAAGCAGGAAACCTATCTTTCTGCCATAAGCTTATTTGAAACAGGACTGCATCTATCAGAGGAACTTGGTATTATGAAAGAGCGACCGTCCATTTTTCATGGGTTATTCCTTGCTCATGACCGTTTGGGAGATCCTCAACGAGCATTTAGATATTATCAGAAATATATTCAATACAAAGATAGCCTCTTCAACATTCAGAAGAGTATGCAATTACTATCTCTACAGACTGGATTTGAATTGGAAAAACATGAAGAAGAAAGCAAAAGATTGGGGCTGGAGAATCAGTTGAAAGAGGAAGTGATACAAAAGCAATTATCTTTTATGATGTTGGTTGGTCTTTTGTTCATGTTGCTGATCATTGGGATTCGGAGAATGTACAATAGTCGGCAGCAAAGCAGAGCTGATTATCAGTTTTTGTTTGAAAGTGTGAAAGAAGGAATCTTGATTCTGGAGAAATTCCGGATAACTGATTGCAATCAACGAGCGTCTAGTTTTTTTGGGCTGGATCGAACAGAGATTCTGGGCCTTTTATTATGGGAAGTCACGATAGATTCACACATACATGGAAATATCTCTCAGGAAGAATGTGAGGAGATGGTTTCATTGTTGGAACAGGGAGAGTTCAAGGAATTCGAATGGCAGTTTCCTCGAAAGGATGGTTCCTCAGTTTGGTTAGAAGTAAGTCTGTCTTCGTATGGAAAAGCAAGAGAGAACAAAATTATTGCTCTTTGGCGAGACATATCTGTCAGGAAGGAAGCCAAAAGAACATTGGAACAAGAAGGCAGAGAAAAGGATGCGCTGATCAACAATACCAATGATTTCATTTGGTCTGTTGATCAGAATTTGCGGATTCTTTCCTTCAACAAACCATTTGCAAAAGTAGTATTTAAGATTACCGGCACAAAGCTGAAAAAAGGGGCAGCTGTACTCGATTACAACTATAATGGAAGATTTTTGGGCAAAAGAAAAGAATATTATCAACGGGCACTTGCAGGAGAAACCTTCGTTGCTATAGAATATCTATCCTTTCTGCATGATGGTGTATATGTAAATATTTCCTACAATCCGATCAAGGAAGGAGAAACAATTGTTGGCGTCAGTTGTTTTCTGAGAGATGTCACGGCTCAAATTCAGTCGCAAAAAGCCCTTAAAGCCTCAGAGGAAAAATATAGAACGCAAATGGAGCGAATCAGCAATGCGTTTGTCTCTTTTGATAACGATTGGAACTATACCTTTGTCAACCAAAAAGCTTCCGAACTTCATGGATATGAGCCTTCCTATTTGATTGGGAAAAATGGATGGGAGTTGTTCCCCGATGTAGTTGGACAGCCATTTTATCATACAGTAATGGAAGCAAAGGAAAAGCAGGAGTTTCAGCATGTCGAACTATACTATGAGCCAGAGGACAAATGGTATGAGAATTTTATCTATCCTTCCAAAGATGGAGTGTCCGTATTTTACCATGACATCACTGAGCAGAAAAACAGTTCAAGAAAAATAGAAGAAAGCCAGAAACAATTCGAACTGATTTTTAATTCGGTTTCAGAAACCATGATTCTGGTTCGATATGAGGGAGAAGAACAATTTTTGCTAGAAACAGCCAATCTTCCTTTTCTTCGGATTTTGGCAAAAAGCGGAGAGGAAGTAGACCTGTCAGCACTGATTGGGATTCCTTTGTCGGTATTAGGGCATGAAACCTTTATGATCAACGAATTTCATCCCTACGAGATGTTGCTTGATCGCATGAAGCAAGCCGTTGTCAGCAGGGCGTCAGTTCCCTATTTGATCAATTCCATTCAGGATCATCAGCGACATGTCTATGAATTGATGATCACACCGATTGTTATTGATGAGATCTGCACACATTTGTTGATCGTGATTCATGATTTTTCAGATAGATTTGATGAGGAAGAGCGGATGATACAAGAGATTTATCAAGCACTCGAAAAAGAGCGAACCCGGATTGCGCGGGAGATTCATGACAATCTGACCCAAACACTGAGCATCGCAAGCCTGAATATGAAAAATCTTCCCTATGACTATCCTGATATTCTGAGAGAAAATAAATTCAAGAAATCGCTTCAATTCATTGAGGAGGCCATAGAGGAGAGTCGAGGGCTATCTCATCGAATTATGCCAAAGGCGATAGAAGATTTTGGCTTGATAGCAACCATATCAGAACTGGTCGAAAATACCCAGGAAGTCTATCATATTGACATTACTTTTGAGTATGACAAGAAAGTCAGGCTGCCCCATGAATATGAATTGAACTTGTTCAGAATTGTACAAGAATCAATGAATAACATTGTTACTCATGCCAATGCCAGAACCATTCTCCTGGATTTGATCATTGAAGATTCTTATGTACATCTTGAAATCAAGGATGATGGCAAGGGATTCAATCCTGAGAACCGGCCAAAAGTGATGAAAGGAATAGGAATCCGCAGCATGAGAAGCCGAACCCACCAACTCGACGGAATGTTCACCATCCATAGCCATCCTGATCGTGGCACAAGAATCGCGGTTCACATCCCACTTTCAACCAAATCGATTTTCTCATGACCACTCCCATACAGGTTTTTGTGGTTGATGATCATCCCGTTGTGCGGGAAGGAATCCTCTCTTTGATTCAGGAAAGTCAGAACATTCAAATCCTAGGAGAAGCAGGAAATGGTCAATCTGCCATTCAACAAATTGAAACATCTTCCATCAAACCTGATGTCGTGCTGATGGATATCAATATGCCGGTGATGGATGGGATTCATTGCACCTCATATCTCAATAAAACATACAAAGGACAGATCAAGGTTTTGGTATTGACCGTCGTCAAACAAAGTCTGCACATTCGAAAAATGTTACAGGCCGGGGCAATGGGGTACATCCTGAAAAACTGTGATAAACAGGAACTGTATCATGCGATTGAACAAGTGCATCTGGGACAAAGCTATTTCAGTCAGGCAGTGAGTACTGTCGTGATGAATGATATGGTGAAGACAGGGACATCTATTCCTCCCAAAGGGCTGGAATTGAGTAAGAGAGAGAAAGAAGTCCTGAATCTGATCGTACAGGATTTGACTAATCAAGAAATTGCCAACCGACTCTATATCAGCAAACGAACTGTCGAATCTCATAAGCAGAACCTGATGTCGAAAGCCGGAACCAACAACATTGCTGGTCTGGTTGTATTTGCAATCAAAAATAAGTTGGTCGATATCTCATAGTACAGAAAATCCCACGCATCTATATGAATTTTTAGCTTCTGTGGTCATTTGAGTCGAGCTAATTTTTCTGAAATTGGTCCCTTTCTTTATTCCGTGTTTTACGCAAAAATGAAATTCCGCATTTCACTGATGACTTTTTCCATTGAATGGAATATCTTGAATGGCAGAAAGGAAGGATGTTGATTGCCTTCCAATTCGGAAAGAATCCTGAATTCCTTTGCTCATTATTTGCCTGACTTCAACTCCTCCCTCATGAATTCTCCAGATCCCCTAAGCTGGATATTGGAATCATTCTCCTTGATTTCTTTGGATTTGGTTTATCTCCTGGCCTTCGGTCATCCCATTTTTGTGAGGGAAAACAAAATTTCTAACAAACTGGTTATTTGGATGTCTTTCGAGGCAGAAACGCAATTTTCTGATTGGGTGATCAATGCACGGTGAATCAGAATACATTATTTATAAAGACGAAACTTATAAGATACTGACATATGCCTAATGAACTGAATTTTAGCCTAGAAAATCAAAGATGGATGATTATTTGCTATTTATTGAAGATTCCAGTGAGGACATCCTGTTGTTTGAGCACATGTTGGCCGAACAACAATTTCAGGGAGGGACTTACGCGCTTTATGAGGGAGAGGAAGCACTTACATATTTGAATGAAAACCGCTCGAACCTCCCCAAATTGATCATATTGAGCTTGTTTTTACATGATTTGGATGGAACAGAAGTGTTAGAAAAATTAAAATCAGACCCGCAATTAGCTCTCATTCCAGTCATTGTTTGGTCTGGTGTGAATTCACAATATAAAAAGGCTCAGTGTGAACAATTGGGGGTAGACTTGTTTGTATTAAAGCCTATGGATATAGCAGATCTACAGGAACTTGCAAAAGAAGTGATTCATTTTTGGAATAGCTTAGGGTAGATCGACATTATTGGAGACTGATATGGAGATAAACAGGAAGATGGTCAGAAATATTTCTGGCCGATTCAAGCGAGGCACATCGCCCAACAAAGTCAATTTTGCCAGCCTTGATTTTCGAAAAAAAGCCAGGATGAAAATAAATATTATCAATCGGATAATTGAGGTACACCCCAGATGCACATTTTCGCTTAAGGGTCGTCTTACTTTCTTTGAGCGCAGATACATATCCCTGCGAATAGAGAGGCGTCCAGGCTGGGTTGGTTTCGTCCATGTTGAAATCTCCCGCAATGATGACCCTATCGGTCTTGAGTCTTAGTGGATAGGTTACGATATGAGCAATCTCCTCCTCAGGTTTTTTGTCGAAAGTTCGACTATGAACATTGACGATGTAGAAGGGATTCGGATCACCTTTGAGTCTGAATTGAGCAATGTAAGGCTCCCGCCAACAAACGTGAACCAATTCCAAGTCCAGTACAGCCTTGCCAACCATCGTCAATTTGGCTGTTTTCCAAATAAATGCATATCGCTCACTGCTATAGCTTGAAGGACTTTGGGTAGGATTGCTCACACGATAATCCCATCTGGCCCCCATACGATTGAGTTCATCTGCAAGTCTCGCGACTGCTTTTGCTCCCCGAGGGTCCTTGGCGACAACCTCCTGAATGGCGATCAAATCATGCTTCCGGAGCAAATTGGCCATTTGTCTGATTTCTTGATCATTTTTGGATCCTCCCAGATCTTTGATATTCCAACTGACCAGGGAAAAACTTTGACAAAACCCCTGAAATGTCAGCAAGAGAAATAGAAGAATACTCAACTTTTTTTTCATACACTAAAACAAGCGATTTGGCAGCAAAGACCCAAAAGAGGAATTTTTTTGGAGGCTTGTCGTAGTTTATTTCATTCAAGACGTCACATGTGCAAGACCGAGAGTCAGGATGAAAAGATATGACTGAAGCAGAGTTAACAACATATCTAGAGACACATCACGAGGATTGTTTCCTTTGGGCTATGAGTTGTTGTCATCAGGATGTAGAAGAGGCCAGAGATCTGTTGCACACCGTCTACCTCAAGATTCTGGAAGGAAAAGCATCCTTCAAGCAGAAATCCTCTTTCAAAACCTGGATTTTCAGCATGATTCGAAACCGAGCCATTGATAGATATCGAAAAAATCAGAGGAGAATAAAGCGTATCCGATCCTTCTCATCTCAAGCCTTTGAGCCAGGCCCAGAATTGCATATGATCAGGAACGAATCCCACTCATTGCTTCGTCGAGCTCTGAACATCCTCACAGACAAACAACATCAGGTAGTACATTTGGTATACTTTGATGAAATATCTGTAGCTGAAGCTGCTGAAATTATGAACATCTCTGTCAGTACTGCCAGGACTCATCTGGAGCGGGCCAAAAAAAAATTAAAAAAAATCTTACACCTTGAGAAGCTAACAGCCTGAAATATGGAGAATCGACAAGTCAACTCTGAGCAGAAGCTTCGGCAACTGTTTGCAAGCGTGAAAGAAGAAGACAGACAATCCATTCCTTCGTTTCGGGAAATGTGGACAGAGGTGAAGAAAGAAAAAGCCCGCAAGCAGATGAAGACAAGACGCTGGAAATGGAGTTCTATCGCGGCTTCCGTTTTGTTGCTTATTGGAGTGGGAGGGTATTGGTGGGATCAGGAATTACCGCTGAATCCTTTTTCGGAAACATTGATTGGAGCGCAAAGAATTGTAAGCTGGACCTCTCCAACAGCAAATTTGCTTCATACCTCTTCCCATTTAGACGGTATTTCTTATGGTTTCCCGCATTCCTTATCAGAATGGAAATCACCTACCGATCAGGGATTGACTCAACAAATATTCACACAAAATGAACAACAAGATGTACCTTAACAAATTCCTCCCTCTATCCATTGTCAGTTTGCTTGCTCTCTTTCTGATAGGTTTGAGTCATCAAAGTTATTCACAACAGGTCCAGGCAGATCCTTTCAATGAGCATTTGTTTCCCCCAGAGCTTATTATGAAGCATCAAGGTGCTATTCAATTGTCTGAGGATCAGCGAAATGATATTGTAGTGGCAGTGTCCAAGAGTCAGCAAGGCTTTACCCATTTACAGTGGGAGCTACAGCGTAAGATGGAAGCCTTTCAAGAACTGATTAAGCAAGAAAAACCTGATGAGGAACAGGTCCAGGACCACTTGATGACTGTCTTGAAGACCGAAAATCACATCAAGATTCTTCAAATCCAGATGATGGTGCAAATCAAAAATATTTTGACAGGAGAGCAACAAGAGAAACTGAGACAATTGAGACGAAGATAAATGATGCAAGCTGGCTTGTATCTCAAAAAGAGAAAGATCCTCGAATTCGATTAAGAGACTGTTTGAACATCAGTCACTTATTTTTTGTATGCGTATTTTTTCCTCATTCTGCGGCTTTTTTTGTTCTCATAGCACCACTATGAGAACAAAAAAGAGCCTTGCCTGAGAAAAAAATACACCCTAAAAATTCTCAGCACAGATTCCCAAACAGTCTCTAAATAATTTGATAGATAAGTTTGTGATATTGGGCAAATATGTGAGATTGCACGAGCACAATTATTACTTGTCTAACTACTTGAAATTGAATATGGATCGGATCAAACAACAACTGAATCTCGATGGAAAGGTTGCCATCGTTACTGGGGCTTCAAAAGGAATTGGTGAGAGTATTGCTCGCGGATTGGCGGAATTTGGGGCCAAGGTTGTCATCAGTAGTCGCAATCAGGAAGCCGTTGACACGGTGGCAGAAGCCTATAGGAAGGATGGATTGGAGGCCACAGGAATTGCCTGCCATGTGGGGAAGGCAGACCAAAGAGAACAATTGGTCCAGAAAACGCTAGATGCCTATGGAGGAGTAGACATCCTTGTTTGCAATGCAGCGACCAATCCATTTTTTGGTTCCTTGACAGATGTGAGTGAAGCTATCTATGACAAAATCATGGATGTGAATGTCAAGGCTTGCTTTGTGTTGGGGAACCTTTGTTATCCAATCATGAAAGAGCGTGGTGGAGGCTCTATCATCAATATTGCCTCTGTGTCTGGATTGCAGGCTTCCTATGGTCTGGCGATCTATAGCGTGAGCAAAGCTGCTCTTATCATGTTGAGCCAGAACCAGGCCAAGGAGTGGGGGCCGGTAGGCATTCGTTCCAATGCTATCTGTCCAGGACTCATCCAGACCAAGTTCAGCGAAGCCTTATGGAAAAATGAAGAAATATTGAGTACCGTAGAGAAGCGTCTTCCTTCTAGGAGAATGGCCCAGCCTGACGAGATGGCTGGCTTGGCCTTGATGTTGGCTTCTGATGCCGGGAGTTATTGTACAGGAGGTGTCTATACTGCTGATGGTGGACATATGATTACCGGATAATTATAGAACAGATGTCACACACTTGGGCAGACAAACCTACAAGCATTCGCAAAGGGGAAGAACTGGATCGGGAAAAATTGGAACATTTTCTCAATCTACACCTTCCTGATTGGGCAGGCAGCCTTGTGATTGAACAATTTCCCGGAGGTTTTTCGAACCTGACCTATTTGCTAACATTAGGAGAAAAGGAATTGGTGCTTCGGCGGCCACCTTTCGGAGCGAAAATCAAATCTGCACACGATATGGGGAGAGAATACAGAATTCTCCATGCCCTCTCTCCTTCTTATTCGAAAGCACCACAACCCTATGTGTATACTGAAGATAGTAGCATCATTGGGGCGCCATTCTATATCATGGAGCGTGTGGCAGGAGTGATTCTCAGACCGGATATGCCAAGCGCGATGTATCCGGATGCTGAGACGATGAGAAGCATTGCACATGGACTGATCGATACGCTTGTGGAATTACATGAAGTCGATTATCAAGCTGCAGGTTTGGGTGAACTTGGAAGACCTCAAGGGTATGTGGAAAGACAAATCCGAGGATGGACCAAACGGTATGTCAATGCAAAAACGGATGAGATTCCAGATATCGAATTTGCAGCAGCCTGGTTAGCAAGCCATATGCCATCTGATTCCTCGGCTTCCTTGATTCACAATGATTTCAAGTATGACAATCTCGTTCTGGACATGAAAGACTGGACTCAGGTCCGGGCAGTTCTGGATTGGGAAATGTCGACACTGGGTGATCCACTGATGGATCTTGGGTCTGCCCTGGCGTATTGGACCAATGCGTCAGAATTGGGCTTTTCTGATCGACTCGATACCAGCCCCACGACTATTCCCGGAAATCCAACTCGAGCCGAAGTGGCAGAATTGTATGCGCAAAAAAGTGGTCGTGATTTGGGAGAACTGGTGTTTTATTATGTATATGGGATTGTGAAACTAGCAGTGATATCCCAACAGATTTATTATCGCTACAACAAGGGATTTACTCAGGATGCTCGATTTGCAGCAATGATTGATGCAGTAAAAGGATTGGGAAACCTGGCAAAACGAGTGATAGAGAAAAATCGAATTGACAACTTATTCTAGAGGCCAAAAGAAGCTGACTACTGAAAGTTGCTGAGGCAGCATGAAACTCTATTGGCCTGTCTATAAGGCCTGGCTATAAGCTATTCTTTCTTGGGTAGTGCAATACATGTAAGGCTGTCATCGGCACCTAGCAATGATCGGCAGACCATTGCTAGGTGGGATGTTATCGAAGCGGATGGCTTTCTATTTACGATAGGCAAAGCGAGAGATGGTCTGCCGATCATCTCTACAAATATTCTGTAGGTAGATTAGCATTACAGTTGAACCACTATCCTTTCTTGAAAGCTCACAGGAAGCAAGGCTTGTGAAAAAGGCTGAAGATGAGTATTCTTGATTCTCATTCAAAAGATCTAGCGCATATGTCTCATTCAGCTACCTTATTGTTTCTATTGTCAGTATTCGGACTGAGTTGCAGTCCTTCTCTTCAGCAGGCAGCTTCAGATTCGAATGATCGTCCAAATATTCTTTTTATCATGGCAGACGATCATACTGGACAGGCATGGGGAATCTATGAGGACTTGCTGAAAGCGTATGTCAAAAATGACAATATTCAACGACTTGCTCAAGAAGGAACTGTCCTGGATCGGGCATTTTGTACCAATTCAATCTGTGTACCAAGTCGGGCTTCCATCATGACAGGACAGTACAGCCATCGCAACGACATCTATACTTTGAAAGAAGGGCTGCATCCTGACAGAACCAATATCGCTAAGGTGATGCAGGGGGCCGGATACCAAACTGCCATCATTGGGAAATGGCATCTGAAACAGGAACCATCTGGCTTTGATCATTATATGGTTCTGCCTGGACAAGGCCGCTACCACAACCCAAAACTGAAAACGAAAGACAATTGGCAGGATGGAAACAAAGGCGGGACAGACTATGAGGGCTACTCTGCTGATGTAATTGGAGATCATTCTGTAGAGTGGCTGAAGAGTCGAGAATCTGATAAGCCGTTTTTCCTCATGACGCATTTCAAGGCTACGCATGGACCCTTTGATTTTCCTGAAAGATATAGAAGTTTAAATGCTGATAGAGAGTTGCCAGAGCCTGAAAGTTTAATGGACTTTGGGCCGGAAACCACTGGAAGACATGCAATTGGACAAAAGCTGGAAGAGATGGGGCGTCGGATGGAGTCAGGCTTGGCCAAACCCAATTCTTATTGGGGGCAGGCACAGGTACAACCCTTCTCCCTAGATGGCCTGGACAGCATCGCTGCACGTCGAAAAATCTACCAGACGATGACCAAACACATTCTTCGTGGAGGAGCAGCCATTGATGACAATATCGGCAAACTACTAGACTATCTGGATGAGGCCGGCCTTGCAGAGAACACAGTGGTAATTTATACAGCAGATCAGGGCTATTTTCTGGGAGAGCATGGATTTTTTGACAAACGCATGATGTATGAAGAGTCATTAAGGATGCCTTTTGTCATTCGATATCCGAGAGAAATCCCAGCTGGCAAACGCAATGATGACATTATTCTGAATGTTGATTTTCCTGCTCTATTTGCAGACTATGCTGGTGTGGAAACACCGAAATTTATTCAAGGAAGAAGTTTTCGGGAGAATCTCACAGGCAATTCCCCCAAGGATTGGCGGACAGCCATGTATTATCGCTACTGGCTACATGAGACCTTTCGACCAGCCCATTTCGGCATTCGACATGAGCGCTATAAATTGATTTTCTATTATGGTCAAGGCCTGGGGAAACCAGGGACTCATCAGGAGACCGTTGAGCCAGCTTGGGAGCTATATGATCTGGAATTGGACCCCAATGAATTGGAGAATAGGTATGGCAGCCCTCATTATGAACTGATCGTTGCTGACCTGAAACGCCAACTCAGGTGGCTAAGACAAGAGTTGGGGGATACAGATGAGGCGTATCCTGTGATGCAACAGATCCTGGACGAACATTGGGAGTAAAAATGAAATTTAGGAAAAGAAAAAGTGTACAGTTGTGAATAAATTTTCAATGAGAATGAATCAACATCACCTAAAATAGCGAAGTTCCTTAATTCGAAAAGACGGTTTCCAGAGCATATGGGAGGATTTTTCTCCTGTAAAAAATGGACAAAGTCAAACTTAGTTCCCTATTTTCTCGATTCTTCTCAAAACTTATACCCGGCACTAAGAGAAGGCGCTGGCAGAGTCGGAAAACTCACCCAAAGATTGATTCCAGCCCGAACGAAAAATCCTTTTTCTTTCTGAAATCGATACATGAGAGGAATCATGAGGGCTGGAATGTCATGAAAAAATCGCTCTTCAAAATATTCTACCCGATAGACAGCGCCAATTCCAAATTCAAAGTGGTGAGCTTTCAAAGGGGCAGTTAGTTTAGAGACAGTTACTGGAACGGCAATCAAAGATTCAAAATCTGGGTATATTCCAATCCGGGCTGCTATTCCTTTTCTTTCCCCAAAATTCCGCTCATAATTGAGGGAAAGAAATCCATTGTTGAAATCGTGCCGGAGAAGATAGCCTTCCAAATAAACACCATTGGGGGACACAGATTCAGCCGAAAAATCCTGACTAAAAAGGGATGCGAATCCTCCCAAAACACAGATGAGAAGAAAGAATGGTCTAATGATCATGAAAGTTGGGTTTTGTCCAAAAAATTGTAAAGAAACAGAAGAACAATATAGACAAAACTTGATAAAAATTGGGACAGTGTATTCCCCAATGATTTCGAATTTCTTGCTCGCGGGCTTTAAATGAAAAATCTCTGTGCATGAACCCGATTTCTTTTTGTTCAAAGTCCACTAGCTGATATCCGAAGCAACTGCATCGTCTATCCTCAGAGACTGTTTAGGAATCTGTGCTGAGAATTTTTATCGTGTATTTTTTTCCCAGGCAAGGCTCTTTTTTGTTCTTATAATGGTGCTATGAGAACAAAAAATGCCGCAGAATGAGGAAAAAAGACGCATACAAAAAATAAGTGACAGATGTTCAAACAGCCTCTAAGTCTGTTTTAGAAGTTTGACTGAGCCTGATAGCCTTCTTTTGATACTTTTTGATGTTTTTTTGTGTTTTTGAATAAGTGTTTATATCGATTTAACATTAATTGCAACAATTTAATCTATGTTTCGTTTGTGAGAGTAATAGAGGTCCCATTTTTTTTCTTTCCCACGTCTTAATATTCTTATTATCATGAAAAGACATGAATTTCTCAGAGTCTCAAGTTTGGCGACTGTTGGTTTGGGTTCAGGATTGATGAATAGTGCATTGTTTGGAGCTCCAGTAAATGAAAAGATTTCATTGATCAAGTCTGCTACTCCAAGGCAAAAAGTCATCCTCCCGACAGGAGAATTTAGATATGGATGGTTAGCCAAACTTGTTACGTCTACACTTGTTGGTGCGCTTGTTTCCTCCATAGTCGAAAACTATACAGATGATTGTATTTGTTACGGGAATACTTGTTATAAGAGTCCTGGTAATTACACAGATGCCATAGGAATTTATCAATTTAAATCCTATGAAAGGCGCTTTGTCAGACAGATGGTCGTAGACCAGAGTGTTAGTTTTCAAAATGTGTCTGTTCCATTCTTAACTTCCTCTAACCAACTGATTGGTAATGTGGAAGGCCCAAGTCTTGCAGGCTTGTGTTGGGCAGCTAATAGCTTATTCAAAGATCATGATTACAGAGCCATCCGAAAAGTCTTGATTCCTAAGGATGGGATTCAAAACGGAGGCTATCGCTTTAATGAAAATCCTTGCTATCCTACAAAGTATGAGACAGATTATGGGTCAGCCCAAATTGCTTATCGAACCAATGGCCGTGGGAATGGAAGCATTAAGGTAGAGGCTAGAGATAAATACGATAATATCGATTGGGAGGAAGTATATGACATCGAGTATACATGATGGAATGAATATCCTGCAAAAAATCAGGCATCCCAAATGTTAGCCAATAGGCAAACAAAGGGACAGACTGATTGGCAAATCGAAACGTCATCCTGGACTATTGGTCCAGGATGACGCTTCCATATGGGTATACAACCTAAGAGACTGTTTAGGAATCTGTGCTGAGAATTTTCATCGTGTATTTTTTTCTCAGGCAAGGCTCTTTTTTGTTCTCATAGTGGTGCTATGAGAACAAAAAAAGCCGCAGAATGAGGAAAAAAGACGCATACAAAAAATAAGTGACAGATTTTCAAACAGTCTCTTAGTTCGACAAGGCA
>JBCCGK010000121.1:0-33326 GCA_039029315.1 Bacteroidota bacterium
ATTTTGGCGGTTTTTACGCAACTTTTTGCCGCCAAAAAGTTGCAAAGAAATCTAAAAACAAAGGAAAATAAAAAGCGTGCAGTTGTGAATAAATTTTCAATGAGAATTAATCAACATCACCCAAAAACAGCGAAGTTCATTAATTCAAAAAGACGGTTTCCAGAGCATATGGGAGGATTTTTCTCCTATAAAAAATGGACAAAGTCAAACTTAGGACAGAGGAATTTCTTTCACATTCCGTGCTGACGATATTCGCCTGAAAGACAAGCACTCTGTCTTTCAGGCTTTGTATTGAGATAATTCTCCTTCTTTATTCTGGTGCCCCATCAGTCACCCAACAAGAGAGCTGGTTGATTTCCTGTTGTGTTAGGGTATCCTGATCTTCTGGTGGCATGCTTCTTTCGTTGATACGTGTTTTGAGGTCCGCGGCATTGGTCCTGATGACAGAAAGTTGTGTCAGATCCTCCCGTCGGTTGTTGGTCCCATCATGACAATTGGAGATGGCACAATTTGTTTCGATCAGGGTCTGAACATCTGCATACACGATGCCGGAGACGACATTGGCGTTGACATCTGCCGAACAATCATTCGCATCCTTCACCTTCACCACATATGCACCTGCTCCGACTGTCTCAAAAGAGTTGCCAGAACCAAATTCTCCATCATTCAGCTGAAATTGATAGCCACCTGCTCCACCTGAAGCAGATACTGTGATCTTGCCCACTTCTTCTCCACAGGGAGAGTCGGTAATCGAACTGACAGTGATAGCCAATGAACCGTCACATTGTGGCACAGGCTCCTCGTTTGGTTGGCAAGCCCATAACAACAGGAGCAATATAGCAGGAAGGACTATTGGGAAAAACGTTTTTGAAAGCATGACAATGAAAATTAATAAACCAATTCATCAAAGGGTTGCAGTTCTTAGATGGTCAAAAGAGGAAAATGTTTATTCAATGTGACTCCTTATTTAGAAGAAATATTCCCCAAATGGGAAAAATCACTACTGAATAGACGAAATCATCTTAAGTGTTGCTGTATTTTTCGGCAAGTTCCCGCCAGAATCTGAGCGAAGGAAGACAGAGGTTTTCAGGATTAATTTTGAATTCTCATGATTTCATGTAGATTCCTCAAGACAACTTGTCACCTATTCTTTTTTTTTACGAACAACTACTTAACTAAACAACGTACATGTCTTCTCAGACCCAATTTCTCCCCAATTCATTATCAACTTTAATTACCAATCTTTCGCAAAACAATTGTTCTACTGTCTCTGAAATCGTCGCATATGTCAGAGATGCTAATGTTCACTATGAAGACCTACTGCCCTGGGCAGATTTTGACCACCCCGCCGAAGATAGTTACGGACGCAAACTGGTCAGTCACGGACCGAATTTTGAAGTCATGGTGATGTCCTGGCGACCTGGAGACATCAGTGCTATACATGACCACGGCATGACCCAATGGGGGGCAGTTCAAGTATTTGGCCCTGCTGAACATGCCAGCTTTTCCATTCAGGGCAATACCATCAAAACACTTTCCCGAACCACAGTCAAGTCTGGAACAATTCTGGGCGTATCACATTCCCTGATTCACCAAATGGGAAATACCGCTTCACAATCTCCTTTCTTGAGCCTCCATGTTTATGGCATGAAGACAGCCTCCAAAAATATCACTGGAGATGCCAGAATTTTTGACGTTGACAAAGGACAGATATTACGTGTCGATGGTGGCGTTTTTTATCATCTACCCACACATGAAATAAAGCGAATTGAGCCAGGACCAGTAGGAGATCTCCCTACCCAACTTCGGCATCTGGTCGACTCTTATAACAGACTCAAAAGAATGTCTCAAGGCAAAAATTCTGTCTCTGATCAGGATCTCAGAATCGAAAAAGAGAAAATCCTCTCTCTCACCAAATCGGCTGCCATACCGAATAGCCTGAAACAACAACTGAGTCATTTGATAGAATCCTAGGGATAGCTTTCCAGTAGTCCAAATTGCCAAAAATGATATCGAACATGTTGGAAGGTGAATAATTCAATTTCTTCAAAATCGAGTTCCCCCATAAATGGATTGTAAAACAAAAACTCTGGATGGGACTCAAAGTGCGTATAAAATCGTTCTACTGATTCAGGAAAATGGCTGATGGCTTCCTCCAGGGAGGCATACTTCAATGGAGGCAAATCAGCTGCAGTCTTATCACTGGGTCTATGCCGCAGGACAGCTCCCTTGGCAATAAAACGTTTGAATCCCATCTGTCTATCCAAAGGAGGATCTTCGGGTTCTCCTTTGCGTTTGAGCGCTATCTTAATGGATCTTGTCAGATGCTCTACCATATGCTGAGGTGTCATCAATCCGAAGGCCGGCAGTGTATCTGCTCGAAGTTGTTCGAGAAGTTTTGGTGCATCTTGAAGCAGAAAAGCCTTTTTATTTGTAGGAGTCATAGGTAGATTGTATGCTGAAAAATTCAAATTTGGCCCAAGATAGGGTTTCTTTCCTATTTCGACATAATGAAACAATTTCTTTTTTCCCTGCTCACCTCTTCTCTCATTTGGGGATGGACTCAACCCATAGATCCTTCTCAGAACTATCACCAAAATCATGAAGTGTTCGCCATAGATAAGGAAGATCCCAGAGCAGATTTTTTTGCTTATGAATCTTCTTTTCTCTCCACCCAGCAAGCCAGAGACAAGTCCAACCGCTTCCTGTCCTTAAATGGTTTATGGAAATTTCATTGGGTTCGACAGCCTCAGGACAGGCCGAGGGATTTTTTTAGTCCAAGTTTTGATGATCAGCAGTGGGAGGAATTTCCTGTGCCCGCCAATTGGGAGGTCCACGGATTCGACTACCCTATTTATTTGGATGAGAAATATCCCTTCACAACTCAATGGCCAAAAGTTCCAGAAACATATAATCCTGTCGGATCTTATCGAAAAACGATTCAGCTACCAAGCCACTGGGCAGACAAAGAGGTATTTCTCTATTTCGGTGCTGTCAAGTCTGCCCTTTATGTTTGGATCAATGGTCAGGCAGTTGGGTTTTCTCAGGGATCAAAAACACCTGCGGAGTTCAACATCACAGAATATGTCCGGCCTGGAGACAATCTGATCGCCCTCCAAATCTTTCGATGGAGTGATGCCAGCTATATCGAGAGTCAGGATATGCTCAGGTTGTCAGGGATAGAAAGAGAAGTGTATCTCTATGCCAGACCCAAACTTCATCTGTCGGATATCGCTCTAACAACTGACCTTGATGAAGATTTCTCACAGGCTCGTCTGCAAGTAAAGGTCCAAACCAAACAATTTGGAGAAGCAAAAACTGAAGCCTCTCGCCTTCAGGCCCGCCTGTTCGATCCACAGGGAGCGGAGCTTGCCTCACAAACACGCATCATCCAGCCAGAGCAGGGATCGCTGGCTTCGCATACCTTCTCGTTTGATGTTCCGAATTGCCAGCTTTGGTCTGCAGAAATCCCGAATTTGTATTCGCTGGAACTCGCCTTACTGGCTGACCAAGCAGGCGCGAAAGATCAGGAGGAATTTGTGTTGGAACAGCTGGGATTTCGAACTGTCAACATACAAGATGGGCAGCTCTTGCTCAATGGGCAACCCATTTACATGCGGGGGGTGAATCGGCATGAAACACATCCACATACTGGCCATGTCATCTCCAAAGATCTGATGCGACAGGATATTCAACTCATGAAACAGCACAACATCAATGCAGTCAGAAGTAGCCATTATCCCCACCATCCCGACTGGTATGATCTATGCGACCAATATGGCTTGTATGTCATCGATGAGGCCAATATTGAAAGTCATCCCCTCGCCAATTCTGATGACACCCAAATCGGAAATGAGCTGAGTTGGCTTCCTGCGCATCTTGATCGGACGAAACGCATGTTTCATCGTGACAAAAACCATCCCTCTATCCTCATTTGGTCACTCGGCAATGAGGCTGGCCATGGCAAGATATTCGAAACAACCTACCAATGGCTCAAGGAGAATGACGGCACACGCCCAGTACAGTACGAACCTGCCGGGAAGGAGGCATATACAGACATCTTTTGTCCCATGTATCCGTCGATAGAGAAGTTGGTGAACTATGCCACCTCACAGCCACAACGTCCAGCCATCATGATTGAGTATTGTCATGCCATGGGGAACAGTGTGGGCAATCTGCAGGACTATTGGGATGCCATAGAAGGCCATCCGACGCTACAGGGAGGCTTCATCTGGGATTGGGTAGATCAATCATTGGAGTATGTAAATGAGCGAGGCCTGCCCTATCTGGCTTATGGACATGACTACCATCCAAATTTGCCTACCGATGGAAATTTCCTCAACAATGGCCTTGTGAATCCCTTTCGCCAGCCACATCCACATTTACGGGAAGTCAAAAAAGTGTATGCTCCTATTTCCTTTGCGTGGATTTCTCCCAAAGAAGGTGTCCTAGAGATCACAAACAAATACTTCTTTCAGACCACAGAGCATGTGAATTTTCGGCTGACAATCTCGGAGGAGGGGCATGACCTTCATACCTTTTCCCTTCCATCCCTCAACATTCTCCCACAGCAGCGCAAGCGTGTCGAATTGCCCTTGGAACACTTTGCCCCAAAACCCGATAAAGAATATGTGATCAGTATTCAGGCACTTACCAAGGCCGCATCTCCCCTGATTCCC
This sequence comes from Bacteroidota bacterium, assembly GCA_039029315.1. GTDB lineage: Bacteria > Bacteroidota > Bacteroidia > J057 > J057 > JBCCCJ01. Next base: position 4,680 of record JBCCGK010000121.1, read on the forward strand.
GTCCAACATGAGCTGGCCTGGAGTCAAGCTGTCCTTTCTCCAGCTATCCTCCCTCCCAAGACTTCAGCATCTACCCAAGATCAAATAAGCATGGAAGAGATAGACGGAATGATTCGGTTGACGGGCAAGAATTTTTCGGTTGATTTCTCCAGATTTCTTGGCAAATTGATGAGCTATCGATTTCACAATAAAGTCCTCCTGGAAGGAAAAGAGAACCTAGACATTCGCATGCCGCTTGATGCCCGACCACAAGATATCCCGCATCCAATCAAGTGGCACTCTCCTGCACTCATCCCGAATTTCTGGCGACCTCCGACAGACAATGATCTGGGCAACAATATGCACAAATGGGCATCCATCTGGCGGGAAGCCGGGAAACAAACAACTTCTGTCCTCCTTGAAAAGAAGAGGCTACCCTCAGGAGCCATCACCCTTCTGGTCAAGTACATCATTCTGACTGGAGACAATGATACCAATCTGAGCCTCCATTATACCGTATATCCCAATGGAGAAATATTGATCGACTATGAGTTGGAGGCGAATGGCTCAAATCTTCCTCCCATTCCCCGCATAGGGTTGCAATTTCAGCTTCCGGCAGAGTTTCGATTTATGCAATGGTATGGAAGAGGCCCCCACGAGACCTATTGGGACCGCAAAAGTGCAGGGAAAATCGGCATCTGGCAAGGAGCGGTCTGGGATCAACTCCATCGCTATTCCCGCCCACAAGAAACTGGCAATAAAACGGATGTCCGATGGATGTCTCTCATCAATCAGGAAGGCTGGGGAATCATGGCCAAGGCAGAACATGCGCCCTTATCCATGAGTGCATGGCAACTAGAGATGGAGGCACTTGACTTCGTTGCCGGGACCAAAGGAACAGCCTCTGCTTCAGGTCTGGTACCCCTCACCTCCAAACATGGGGCAGATCTGGTCCCAGGCAACCTTATCAGTTGGAATATCGACTATCGACAAATGGGCGTTGGTGGGGATAATTCCTGGGGACGACCCGTCCACAAGGAATATACCTTGCCCGCACAAGCCTATCGCTATTCTTTTCGCCTGATACCGATTAGAAAATAAATCTGTCCTTGATTCTTTCGCCCAACTCACCTCTACAGTTCTATCATGAAATACCTCTTTTTCCTTTGCCTGCTGAGTGTTGGAATGATGTTCACAAAGGCCCAGCAAGCAAGCGAACCGCCATACGTACAGAGGTATTCTCCAGATAGTCTCCAGCAATGGACACGGGATCTCATGACAGAGGTGAGCAAAGGACATCCTGGATTTTATCGATATACCTCTCCAGCCCGCTTTGATCAACGCATAGATTCCACCATACAGACGATTCAGGATTCGTTGACAAGCCTCGAATTTTATAGAAAACTCAAACCTTTGTTTGCACAAATAGGCTGCCTGCATACGTCTCTTAACTTATCTGAATCCTATCAGACCCAACTTGAGAAAACAGGAGATTTGATTCCTTTGGAGGTATTTGTTGATGCGCAAATGGATGCCTATGTATCGAAGAAATATGCTAGCCATAGCGACCTTCCAATAGCTGGCAAGATTCTCGCCATCAACGAGGTCCCAATAGGAGATATTCTGAGCAAGCTCTATGCAGCAATTCCTTCAGATGGATACAACACATCACTCAAACGCCTGTTACTAAGCCTTGAATTCGCCCAATGGTATCAAATCATCATCAATCTTCAGGGGCCTTTTTCTGTGAAAGTCGAACATCAGGATCAAATATCTTCCTATCTGTTAGATGGCGTCAGCTCTGAGGCATTTCCAGCAGAGGAATGGCTCTATTCCAATGTTCCTCAATTGAGTCTGGAGGTGAAAGAAGAGGAGGCTCTCCTCACAATCCGCACCTTTGCCAAAACTGAGATCAAAAAGAATGGACAAAAATTTACCTCCTTTATTCGGCAGACCTTTCAGCAACTGGAGGAAGCAAACATCTCCCGGCTCATCATCGATTTGAGGTACAATACGGGTGGGACAGATGGAAATGCGGCTTTCCTCGCTTCCTATTTTTTTGACAAACCCTTTAGATATTGGGAAAAAGTAGAAGTCACTGAACTCATCGCCAGCCAAATCAAGGGATATCATCGGCTATTCTTTCCCAAACCAGTAAAAGTGGATAGCCATTATCTCTGGAAAGGTGCTCATTTCACCAAAGAGTTTGATTACTACAAGCTTCAGCAAGTAGCCAAACAACCATTTAAGGGAACAGTCTTTCTACTCACGAATGGCCTTTGCATGTCCTCCTGCAGTGATTTCGTTGCGATTCTGTCTCACAATGAAAAAGCTACAGTAGTTGGTGAGGAAAGCGGAGGAGGGTACCAGGGAAACAGTAGCGGTATGATGCCGACATATCCCATTCATCCGCATATGGAAATGACACTTCCCCTGCAAAAATATACCAATGCAGTAGATTTAGACAAATATCCAGGTAGAGGGACAATTCCCGACATCAAATTGCCCCCAACTGTTCATGATTGGATCAATGGCCCAGACTCTCAGTTAGAGTCTGCCATCAAGCTGATTCGGGAAGTCAATCAATAGATCTGTTGTACTGGCTTAAGGATAAACTTCAATCAATCCAAATTGCCAGAGATGATAGCGAATATGGGAGTACATAAAATGCTCTGCTTCATCAAAACTTAACTCTCCACAAAATCCCTGATACATCACAAAGCCAGGATTGGTCTCATAATGTAGGTAAAAAGCTTCAATAGCAGGACCAACTTTAGAGATCGCTTCCTCCAGGCTGACAAATCTCAGCTCCGGCAGATCCTCTTTTGTTTTATCACTGGGTCGGTGCTGGAGAATGGCTCCTTCGGCGATGTAATTTTTGAACCATAGTTGACCTTCTGTTGGGGGAGAAACGGGCTCACCATTTCTCTCCATACTGTATTTGGCAATCCCAACCAAATGCTCAACCATATGTTGAGGCGTCATCAGACCAAAAGCAGGCACTGTGTCAACTTTGAGATTGGCTAATAATTGAGGTACTTCTTGAGCAAGGAATTGTTTTTTAACTGTGGTGGTAGTCATCTTAGGTTAAATGAATTGCTTTTTCTCTATCAAATACAATAGCCGTAATTGCTGTGTGCAATCATTATGCCTAAAATGTCGCCCTCTCCTCTTAATCAAGTAATATTCTTCTATATTTGCTGGACTGCAAATCCGACTTTATGCACGTATCCCTTGCTATAACATCTCCCATCATTCTGACTATCAGTCCATCTATTTCTCAAGGCCAACAATCTCCCCACCTGCCCAATTTGTCCCAGAGGCCAGTCACCACTGCCCATCAAATTGAGCAGTCTCCACATATAGACGGAGAAGTTCTTCAGGACGAGCTCTGGCAGGAGGTGCCTGCCTTTGGCGACTTGAAACAGAGTCAACCCTATGCTGGACAGCCAGCCTCTGAACAAACCGACATTCGAATCGCCTTCACTGCCACTACCATGTTCATGGGCGCCGTCTGCTATGATGCCGCTCCTGAAAAACTCGTCATTTCAGATGCACGAAGAGATGCCTCCCTCAACAATACAGATGCAATCCTGTTCATCTTTGATACCTATCATGATGGTCAGAATGGATGTGTATTTGAGACCAACTCTCTCGGAGTGCAGTACGACGCGCAAGTAGACAATGAAGTCAGGGGAAGCAAAGGGATCAATAACCGCAGTTTTTCTATCAAGTAAGTGGGTGGACAAGATTAGGGTTGATTTTGGGTATAAGGGAAATAGGGGATATACTGGCTTGATTGGTAAGATTTCTCCCTTATTTCCTCTATGCCCACTATATCCCTCACAAATAAATGTGTCCTCTTACTTACTCTTATGTATTTGATGTCTTGAAATAGCCAATCATATCACTTATGAAGCATTCTTTTCTTCGGCTGTTGGCCATCGCTTGCATCTTGTTATGCGTTTGGTCCTGTCGTCCTTCACCTGAGACAAGCGAGACATCTCGCCCCAATATTCTTTTCATCATGACAGATGACCATTCGTATCAAACGATGAGTTTGTATGATGACAGATTCATCCAGACCCCCAATTTGGACCGGATCGGCAGGGAAGGTGTTGTGTTTCGCAACAGTTTTGTGAGCAATTCGATTTGTGCGCCGAGTCGAGCGGTGATGTTGACTGGCAAACATAGCCACCTCAATGGGCAGATCAACAATTTTGTCCGCTTTGACAGCAGTCAGCTAAGCTTTCCCAAATTGTTGCAGCAGACAGGCTACGAGACGGCCATTGTGGGCAAATGGCATCTAAAAAGTGAGCCGACCGGTTTTGACCACTGGGAAGTCTTGATAGGACAGGGCAACTACTACAACAGTGATTTCATCGAGAATGGCACCAAAAAGCCCTCAGAGGGGTATGTAACAGATGTCATCACAGACAAAGGAATACAGTGGCTGGAACAAAGAAATCAAGAACGCCCATTTTGTCTGTTGGTGCATCACAAAGCCACCCATCGAATCTGGATGCCGGATACGGCCCTGTTCAATGAATTTGCCGGAAAGGACTTTGAGGTGCCCGACAATTTTTTTGATCAGTATGAGGGGCGAACAGCGGCTGCGGCTCATGTTATGGGCATAGACCGGGACATGGACCTTGTCTATGATCTCAAAATGCTCGATCCCCAAGGCCTACTCCAAACCAAATACAGAAAGGCTTATGAGCGCATGTATGGTCGCATGACTGCCAAGCAGAAAGCTGCCTGGGATGCTTATTACCAACCAATGATTGAAGCTTTTTTGGAAGCAGGATTGACAGGAGAGGAATTGGCCTTGTGGAAGTATCAGCGCTATATGCAGGATTATTTGGCTTGCGTCCGATCTGTAGACAACAATGTCGGTCGATTGCTGGAATACCTGGACCAGGAAGGCCTGACAGAGAATACACTGCTTGTCTATACCTCTGATCAGGGATTTTATATGGGAGAGCATGGCTGGTTTGACAAACGATTTATGTATGAAGAATCTCTCCGTACGCCTTTGGTGATGCGGTATCCAGCGGGCTTTTCAGTTGCAGGAGATGTCTCTGAATTGGTACAGAATATTGATTATGCGCCAAGTATTCTGGATTTCGCTCAAGTCCCTGTTCCATCAGAAATGCAAGGTCGTAGCCTGCGGCCCTTGCTCCAAAAGGAATCAACGAGCTGGCGAGAAAGCATCTATTATCACTACTACGAATTCCCCAATGAGCATGGAACAAAAAAACACTATGGCATCCGGACAGATCGATATAAGTTGATCCACTTCTATGAAGATATCGATGAGTGGGAGTTCTATGACTTGCACAACGATCCACATGAAATGAACAACCTGATCAGCAAACCTGATCAGCAGGCGATCATTCAGACACTGAAGCGAGAACTCCAACAATTGAGGCAGGAATATCAGGTCGATGTTTCCTAGACATCTTGTCATAAAAAAAGCACCCTGCCATCTTCAATGACAGGGCCCGGCTAATACTGCTATGTAAAAACCTAATGCAAACATCGTCTGACCTAGAAAGGCCCTATATTCTCAACCGTGTGGTTGCGACATCTCGTTTGAAATATTTTATCCAAAATAACGAAATTTTCATGAAGAGCAGTTTATTTGTTCCTTGAACGGACAGTTTTGCCTCTTGAATGGGCAATATTTTTTGGCTTTTGATTTCTCACGCTCATCTTTGTTTATGTTAGGATAAAGCAGTAATTTTCTATAAATTGACCATAGGTGAAAATTTCCATTTCAGATTCATCTGCTTAGTGCTTTTATTTTCATGACCCAATGTTTCGAACCTGGAATTATTTTCTACTTTTAGCACTTGTTCTGATTTTCTTCTTGAGCCTGACACAGGTTGTTTTTGCCAATCCGTGTTCACAACTTCTAGTCCTTCGAGAATCATTTTTACAACAATCTACCCCTAATTGGCAATCCTATGAAGACGCCTGTATGGCTGATGATGATCATCAGGCCTGGTTTCATTGTGTGCTAACAGTTGTATCAGCCCTTGGTGAAGATCATCGGTATCAAGAGATCGATCAATTGTATACTTATACCCTGGACTATTCCAACAAGAAACTAGGCGCTTTTCATCCTGATCTCTGGCTGATTCATTATCATCAGGCCAGACACGAATTACGGAACAATCAGGACCCGGCCAAGGCCTACGGCATAGCCAGTCAATCCTTGAAGGAAGTTCTGGCCACAGAACCTTATCAGGATACCTCAGCAATAAAGGTCTATTACCTCATGGGGATGCTCGCCCATGCCAATGCTGAGCTGAATTCTTCGACCACCTTTTTTCAGGAAGCAGCTACACTGGCAAAAGAGATTTATGGATCGTCTTCGGCTAATTATGGCGTATTTCTGAATGCGTTGGCAAATGCTATTTATACCCAGAACCAATATCAGGAAGCGATCCTCCCCTATCAACAAGCCCGAATAATCTTTGAGGGTTCGAACAACACTACCTATAGTTATGCTACCTGTATCCAAAACCTGGCTGCATGTCTGGCAGAAGTTGGTCATTTCAAAGAATCTGAAAATCTCTATTTGCGGGCTGACACTATTTTTCAAAATTATCCCAAAGAGGTATCCTTATCTCGCCGCCAAAAAATTCATTTAAACCTCGGAATCCTATATCAGAAATGGGGACGATATGAATTATCCCGAGAACACATGATGACAAGTCTGGTTTTGTGCAATGAATTTGGGGCCAATATGGATAATGAGCGAATTGTTACCGAAATCTCCCTGGGAGAGCTGGAACTTCATACAGGCAACTATCTACTGGCTATCGAGTATGCGCACAAAGCCATCTCCATGCTAGATCCTCAAACAGATGCTGATGAGTTGTTGGCCATTCCACAAGCCAATCGAGTAGAGATGGAATATCTATGGGATATGAAACGTGCGATGGAATTGAAAGGGCTGGCCATGATGGAATATTTTCAAGGAAGCAAGGATCAAGTTGCGGGCTTGAAAAGTGCGTTAGAGCACTTTGAACAAATCGGATACATCTATCACGAAATCAGACGTTCTCTCCCCTCTGAACAGGATCAACTTCTTTTGCCTTTGTTTTTCCAAAATCCAGCTGAAGTACTGGGTAGCGGCTTAAGATGTGCCAATGCGCTCTATGCTATTACAGGAGAAAAGAGCTATATGGAATCTGCTTTCAGCTTGATTGAACAAAGCAACGGAATGGTAGGCTTTGAAAAAATGTTGTCCAGAACCAATATTGCGCATAATGCCCTGGCTGAGCAAGGTTTGTCATATGGGGATTCACTGATAGAAGATATTCAACAATTACAGGCTCAGATCCGCAAACGCGAGCAGGGAGGCCAAACATTCTCAGCGGAAGATTCCCGCCAACTCATGCTTCTGCGGCATCATTATCGACAATGGCAGGATACATTCAAGAATAAGCATCCTGATATTCGACAGTTACTGGAGTCCTACCAACTAGCTGATTTGCAGGAAATCCAGCAATATTTATCCACCAATGATGCCATTTGGATCTCTTATCATTTCTCAGATCAACAAAACAGTTATATTCTTGCTATCGACAAGCATCACACAGAATTGATTCCTGTCGATCTCACGCCAGAACTACTGAAACAGATGAGTAGGTGGAAAGAAATTTGTGCCTCGCCAGATTTGAGCCAGAAAGGATGGCAGACATTAGTGGAGACAGGAACCTATTTATATAGAAGGTTGCTCAGTCCGATTGACAGCAGAATTCCGTTAGAGAATCGGGCATTGATCATCAATCCTCATGGCCCGGTCAATGGTCTGTCATTTAGTCCTATGCTGGAATCTCCCGTTCAGGCATCTCCAGGGAATTTTCGATTTCTTCCCTACCTGATTTGGAAGCACCCCATCAGCTATGCGCAATCTGGCACCTCCTTATTGGAACAAGTCAGGACTTCTCAACCTTTGGCCAACTATCATTGTCTGGGATTGGCTTATTCCCACTCTTCTTCTCCTTTGTCTGCCTCTGTAGAATTGTATCGATCGGGAGATCAGGATCTTCCTGGAACAGCGCAGGAGATCAAAAATTTGTCCAACATTCTGAGAGGACATTACTTCTGGGGAGACTCTGCTTCTGAAACGGTCTTCAGACAGTATAGCGGAGAGGCTGATATTCTGCACATTGCCTTGCACGGAGTTGGCAATCACGAACAACCCTATTTGATTTTCAGAAATCAGGATACTTCCCTTCTTCCTCATCAGGATGGCCGCTTGTATATTTCTGAGCTATCCACCATTGGGTTACAGGCGCATTTGGCTGTCTTAAGTGCTTGTGAGACTGCTCAAGGCAAATTGCATGAAAATGAGGGAGTGATCAGTATGGCCAGAGCCTTTATTTCTGCTGGATCTTCCAGTGTTTTGATGAATCTCTGGCGCGCCCATGACAATGCGTCTGTGAAACTGATGAATCGATTTTATATGTCCTTGCTGGATGAAAAGAGCAAAGCCGAAGCTCTACAGGAAGCCCAAACCCATTATTTGAAGGAGAACAATAATCTTTATGCTCATCCAGCATACTGGGGTGGATTGGCAGTGTGGGGAAATCCAGAATCATTGTGGCAGGATTCCTTCTCTCAATGGATCACCTACTTGTTGGCTTCTCTCATTTGTCTTTTATCAATTACCTTGTTATACAGATACCTGAGGTCACATGCTCATTGATGAGCATTTTTTTATCATTAACCCACATTAACCTTTTTTACCATGGCAACAAAAAGAATTGGTAAAGGTGTCGTGATCTTCATTGACCTTGAAGAAATCGAACCAGCTAGACTTAGATCCACTTGTCTCAACGGAGGCGAAGTCCCGGAAATCACCTATGACTTCAAATTTATTCCTGGAGATGGGGTGGAAGTCGGGCACACGGTGCTTTTTGTTGAGAAGAACTCAACCGAAGCGGAGAATGTTGTTACCATTCCGAGCGAAGGAGGTTGCTTGTAAGCATCCGTGGAAACCTAACAACATCAGGGGTCGCACTCATTCGAGTTGCGACCCCTTTTTGCTAATGAGACGAGGAAGTCTTCCTCCTCGATAATCTGGGTCAATAGGGCAAGCTCTCCATGAGCTGTTCGATGTGTTGAACCTCTGTCTGGCTCAACTGATTTTGTGAGATAGCAAGTGCAAGATGTCTTCTTGCAGCAGAAAAGTTCCCTAACTTTGTTTCAATTAAGCCTATGTACCACTGTGCCAGACCATAATACAGGTGGTCGTCGGCAGGGATGTCGAGAAGGATGTCTTTGGCAGGATCGAGTTGATCGGTCATGATCAAGCACATTCCTTTGTAGAACAGGGTTCCGTTCTGCTCTACGTCAGGAATGTGCGATATTCTTTCCAGCAAAGAGAAAGCTTGCGAAAAAGACTTTTTCTTGTACAGGGCCTTGGCTTTTACCAGATAACTTAAGTCTTGAGGGACTTCCTCTCCATTTCTCCAAAGAGAGCCAGAGATCGGAAAAGATTCAATTGGATAAGCCTGTAGCTGAGACTCAGTGATTTCCTGATAGGTAGGAGTGAGTTTCGTTGGCCACATCAAGAAAGCGAGGATAAAAAGAGCTATAGAAGCTACAGCTGCGTATCCCCAAAACTTCGGTTGTTGCCATAGGGATGGTGTATATGAATGCTTCTGGGCAATGAGGGCTAATTTATTCTTAGTAGATTCTCTTCTTCGGGCTACGATCAAAAATTCATTAATCAATTGTTGGACCTGTACTTCTTCTGCCAATTCTGGATCGGCAGCTATTTCTGCGGCAAACTCATGTTGAGCCGCAGGAGGAAGCGATTGATCTAGATAAGCTTCAATTCGTTCTATTAATTTGTCACTTATTTCCATGTTGTTTTTTCTCTGTCGATGATTCGAGATTCAATAGTTCATCAATCATTCTTTGATAAGAGGAGGAGCTAAGAATCAAGTTTCGAAGTTTTTTTCGACATCTGGTTTTTTCATTTCTGGCGATTTGGGTATTGCTAATCCCCAATTGATTGGCCACCAGCTCCATAGGCTCTCCGATTCCATCGGTCAATATCAGAAGCTCTATACATCTGGGTTTCATCTGCTGGAGAATTTCCTGGACAATTACCTGAAAATCATCTTCTTCCAACTGATCCAGCCCATCTTTGCCATCATCAATTATGGTTTCATCTGATGTCTCTTGAAAAACAATTCGACTTGAGCGTGATTTTATTTTTTGGTAATAATTTCTACAAATGCTGTTGAAATAGGTCTTGATTGTCGAATCTCCCCGGAAATTGCCTTGAAGAATGCTGTGTTCCAGCCGAAGTAATCCTTCATGCAAGACTTCCTGGGCTTCCTCTTCAGTTCCCCCCATCTTCCGAACCAGTTTGATGACATCTGGCCTGAACACAAAAAACAAATGTTCCAGGGCTTTGGTATGAGCAGTCCCTCCCTGACGGAGATCCGCCAGAATATCCACATCTGAATATTTGGTTTTCCTAAGCCAGGCCATTCACATTGTTAAGTACTCAAATCAAGTCCCATTTTTAGCGTTAAACTGGTCAAGGCGATCAGCATAATAGTTAATTCCTCAGTTACGGGTTGTCCGATTTCATCAAAAATGGTTAAAAATACGCCTTGAATTGCTGTTTGTTTTTTTTGGGTTGATTGTGATCTAAGCCATCTTTTGTTTGTGTCATTGCTACATACATGTTGGCGCAATTTCATCATTATGAATGAAAATGTTTGCAAACCAACAGCTCTAAATTGGCTGGAATCAAAACTTTCGTTGCATGTTTGTGTTTGGTCCTCTGTTTGTGTTTGGTCCTCTTCTTTTTGGGATAGATTCGTTTGCCTTTCAGATAATAAGATACCAGCCTTGCAAACATATTTACCAACATGTTCAAGTAAATAGTCTTCAGGCAAGTTGTACCCGTCAATTGCCATCTGAGCAATCTCAGCTAGCTCCTGTTCAGAGTAAGGCATTCTCCTGGGCACAGTTTTCTTTACTCTTTTTTGTCTAAGAGAATGAAGAAAATTTGGCATCTCGATTGAAAGGTTTTCGGGTTGTTTTCTCTATTAGACCCACGAAACGAAAAAACATAATCAAACCCTGTCATTTTTTTTTTAATTTCCTGCGGGAATAACCCCTTAATCCATTAACTCAGATATTTAGACAATCAAAGCATCTCTCAGAAATATCGGTATTACCTTGATGTCCTGGATATTGGCCGCCACTCTATTCAGTTTTATCAGGCTGTTTGGCGTGGAGGAGGAAAGTTCCTTCAGCTTGGTCGATTCAGGAATCAAAATTGGAGAACTCATTTTGGTGCAAGGAATTATTGTTGGTATTGCCTTCGGCCTGGGATTTGGGCTTCTCGACTTATTGTTGGAGGGAAAATGGCTAAGAAAATATTCCTACTGGGCCATCATTGTCTTTCGCACCATCGTGCACATCGTCTTTACGATCATTCTCCTCTCTACCTCTATCCTCGTGGTGCATATCTGGATGGGAGATCCGCTGAATGAGACAGCCTGGGAATTGCTCATTGAGACGCTCTCTACACGAACGGCGCTGGTAATTCTGGTCTATACGGGTGTAGTCAGTATCCTGTTCAATCTCATTCGGCAGATGAATGCCATGTTTGGACCCGGAATCTTATTCAAAATCATCATCGGCAAATACCATCGCCCCCAGGAGGAGAATCGCATCTTCATGTTTTTGGACTTAAAGTCATCCACTACCTATGCAGAACGCCTCGGGCATATTCTCTATAGTGAGTTGATACAGGATTGCTTTTATGACCTGACGGATACTGTCCAACAACACAATGTAGAAATTTACCAATATGTAGGGGATGAAGCTGTCTTGACCTGGCGGATTCAGGATGGCATGTTGAAAAATCACTGTTTGGAGGCTTTTTTCAGCTTTGAGGATACGATTCAGCGTCGTGCCAATTACTATTTTAATAAATATGATTTGGTGCCTGCATTCAAGGCTGGGGTGAACCTTGGCTTGGTGATGGCGGCTGAGGTTGGCGTCATAAAAAAAGAAATTGCCTATCACAGTGATGTACTCAATACAGCGGCCAGAATACAGGGTGAATGTAATCGATTGGGAAAACCTTTGTTGATTTCTCAGGCTGTCTTAGATCAGATGCCGAATAATAATGGATTTGTTGTTGAAAATGTTGGGGAGGTATCCTTAAAAGGAAAACAGCAACGAATCAATCTTTACAGCGTAAGTAAAAAGGAATCTGTTGAACATCTATATGAATTCAGTGAATAATTTTATTGGCAAACAAAAAAAAAACACCTCAGATGAGGTGTCTCGCAATGCAATTAGACTGATCGTTCACATATAGGTAGATCTCACCACAAAGATGTTACCGATGGCAGCGCATTTTTTTTTGTATTTTTGTACAACCCAAGCTTCCACCAAATAAATTTCATGAAAGTATTCCCTTATTTTATATGCCTGATAGGCTTGTCATTCTTTTTGGCAGGCTGCGGAGGAGACACAACTTCTCCCCCCCAACACTCCACCGCGCCTTCCCAACAGGCTACCTCTGACCCAGAACCAAGCGCTACTCCTGAACCTGATCCAAAGGATCAGATTGCCGACCTACTCCAGGCGTATTATCAGGATCTCTCGCAGGAACAACTGGACGAGACAAAATATTTTGCAACAACGCTCGACAAATTCTTCAATTCCAAGGATGTCTCCAGGGAAACTGTCGCTGGAAGTATCCGAAAAGGATTTGAATCTATCGAATCAAGATCCATTTCCCTGGACAAAAACTCCATCACGATCACATCTACAAGTGCTGGATACATGGCCGAATTCAAAGGGATGTCATCTGTAACCAGAACTGGAGAGAGTTCGCCACAAGCGCAAGCCTTTCACAATTTGGTAGGATTCAACAAAGATTTTCAGATCACAAGTTATGAAGCCGTCTCCTCCCAGGCGTCTAAAAGCAGACAACTAGCTCCCAAGCAGTCTGGCAATTCCATTGAAGCTGTTGCCAAAGCTATTCTCCCGGAATTCAGAACTGCCAGATTTGCCAGAACCCTCCAGTATATTCACCCTGAAAAAGGATATTACCTGCTCACCCATCCCGGTGCAGTAAGTGTCCCGATTCACAGTCAAAAAATCGAAGAACTATTTGCACAAGCTCCCTGGCTCAAGAAGGGCATGACCAATCTGAGTGCGACAACCAAAGTGGAAGAACATCCTGAATTTGATTGTGGGATTATGTTTTCGAAAGAAGGAAGTTTTCTCAATGAATGTCCCCCATATACAGGCGTATCAGAATTGATGGCTACACTAGCCGCCTATGAATTGGGATCCTATGAACCAGAACAAATAGATCATGCCAAGGATCTGGAACAATACATTAGCCACGCCCTGATCGACACAGAAGAAGCCATTGGGTTTTACTTCGGTCAGATTGAAGGGGAGTGGTATCTTCTTGTCGTCGACATTGCTTCCTATGACTGTTCAGCATAAGCTTACTTACGAATCTCCTCACGACCCTTTTCCTATTAGATGGCTTACCAGAGTCATTGAGCTAGCTTCTGGCAGGGCAAAACTCACACGCCTATATGCAGAGCTGAATCAAATGGATCTCAGTCCACACGAGGTCTGGGAGGCTTCCTTGTCTTTGCTCAAGGTACAACCAACCTTTGATCAACAACAGTTGGACAAAATTCCCTCGAAAGGTCCGTTGTTGATCATAGCCAACCATCCCTTTGGGGTAGTAGACGGGTTGATCATGGGCTATGTGACTTCCCTGATCAGATCGAATTTTGCCGTGTTGGTCAATGAAGTTCTGTGTCGGCAAGATCCCCGACTCAATCAGTTCCTGTTACCGATCGACTTTCGGGAAAACAAAGAAGCCATGCGAATCAACCTGAACACCAGAAAAGTGGCACTGGAAAGAATGTCGCAGGGAGAAGCATTGGTCATTTTTCCTTCAGGAGGAGTAGCCACCTCCCCTAACGGGTTCAAAAAAGCAGAAGATCTTGAATGGAAACGCTTTACTGCCAAAGTGATCCAAATGGCCAAAGCGACAGTTTTGCCTGTCTTCATTCCCGGCGAAAATAGTCGGCTGTTCCAAATGGCCAGTCAGCTAAGCCCTACCTTGCGACTCAGTCTGCTGCTACATGAAGTTCGCAATAAGATGGGCAAAGAATTTCATCTCAAGATTGGTGATCCTATCCCGTTTTCGGATCTTGCTCCCATCAAGGATCGACAACAACTACTCGATCACCTGAGAGCAATCACCTTTAACCTCGCTGATCAATAATTGTGATTCCAGGATAATCAGAAACATCAAACTGAAAATCTTGTAACGACATCCCTCTATTGGTTTGGATACCGATCAGCTCAAAGATGGTCGAATTATGACGATTGTCAAGGAAAATGGCCTTCTGAAACATGCGTGGATATCGGCCGACCCATACATAAACCTCCTTAAAAGTAAGTGTCGGTAGATCCTCAACAATAATTCTCAGTTTGTCGCACAGTTGTCCTGCATGCATCTCCTGCTTCAGATGTTCCGAATAGGTCTTGTGTGCAAATATCTGAAAAAAGAGCTCCATCACATTCGTTCCCCCAACTTCATAGTCAGTGATTATCACCTGATTGTCTTTAGGGAAATAAATCCATTGGGAGCTTCCGTCAATATAGAGTTCCAAATCCTCCAACAAGATCACATACTTGTGATCCATATAATAAATTTCTCCAGACCTCTTCTGTTTATTCTGATTAGTCGCATGCGTTGCAAATCGAAAATCCGCATGGAAGTCCTTCATCCCTTGTCCATGCATAGCTACTTCCAGCAGAACTTGTTCTGCATCTCCTTCCTGTGCCAAAAGTCCAGGCATAGATAAGTGGCAGATAGCTACCAAAAAAATCGTAGCAAACCGAATCTTTTCCCCCATAAGAGAAAGGTAGTACTATATCTGTCAATCACCAAAAGCTTGTCAGATATTGAAATTTTCACCTGTTTGAATCTCTAAGATCAATGATATTCACCCCTGGATGTCTCGATAGATCAAACTGAAAATCAGAAAATTCCAGACCGATATTCAGTTGAAAATCACGAAACTCAAAATTGGTCGTATTTTGACGTTGGTCAATGAATGTCACCTTTTGGAACATCTTTGAGTCCTTGGACACCCAGATAAAAGCTTCCTCAAAATTGGCTCCAGATTCCTCCAACACAGTGGCTTTGAGTTTTTCGCATGGCACTGTCAACATTTCCTCTTCCCCCAAATATTCCAGAGAGATTTTTGCATAAAAGATCTGAAACAAAAGTTCCATCACATTGCTTCCTCCCTGTTCATAGTTGGAAATATACACTTCCTGTTTGTGCGGAAAGTATCTCCATTGGGTCTGACCATCACTATAAATTTCCTGATCGCCAACCTGTACCACATAACGATTTTTCTGGTAAAGGACATGACCGTTTTGTTGTGTTCTTCTACCATTTATGGAGTGAATATGATAGCGAAATTCAGCTCTATAGTCCTCCAACTGAATCCCGTGGGCGATCACTTCCTGAAACACCCGATCGGCTTCATTATTTGGTTCAGTCGAAACATGAGACTGGGGGACATACATCAAATATGTCCCTACTAGTAAACACACAATTGTATTCATTCTTAATCATCTCTTTGGTCCACAACCGTAACATCTGGATAGTTATTCGAATTAAATCGAAATCGCTCCAGTGTCAACCCCCGATTGGGCTGGATTTTCGTAAATATATAACTGGTGGTTCGTTGCCCTTCATCCAGGAAGGTGATTTTCTCAATCATCCTGGGTCGTGGCAACTGGCCGATCCATACATATGCTTTCTGATAGTTGACATCAGGGCTGTTCTTCAAGCGTACAAAGATTTTATCGCATTCATGACCATTGACCAAATCCTTGCCCAAATACTCAGAACTTTCTTTGAACATAAACAACTTGAAGATCGATTCCATTACATTTTCAGTATCTCCATCGCCGGGCAAAACCATGACCTCATTGTGAGAAGGCAAATAGACCCAAAGGGTTTGGCCATCCATATACACTTCTTGTTCATCCAGTAATATGGAATAGCGGGCCCCTTGGTCCTTGGCCAGAATTTTTCCGCTTTTTTTGTGATTTCGACGATTAGGGGCCTGAAATTCATATAAAAAATCAGCTTCAAAATCATCGAGCTTGATCACATAGGAGATCGCTTCTCCAAGAATTCGATCTCCCTCTCCCTGTATGCTGAACCCAACAAGAAAGAAGGAAGCACAGAGGATTACAAGAAGTGTTGGTCTCCGGAAATAGAAATACATGAAAGTAAGCTAGGGGGGTAAGGTGTGTCAGAAAATCAAGACAATATCAATCAGAATCTTTAAACCAGATTACTTCTGCTGGAACTTCATCTTTGGTCAGTTGGAAATCCGAGTCTGGGAATCCTACATTGGTTTTGATATTGGTAAATTCAAAAATGGTCGTTGTTTTTTTACGATCCAGGAGGGTCGCCTTGGCTAGCAACAGGGTTTCTTCATCGATCCATACCTGTGCCTCATTGTAGTCCAGACTTGGATCTTGATTGGTCAAAAAGATTTTGAGGCATTTTCTTCCCTTGATCACTTCTGATCCTTTCAGAATGGCCTTGGAATTTGCCTGATAAACACTCAGGACAGATCCCAGGGGTCCTCCTTCTTCAGGTTCATAGGACAATTCTTCTACCTCTTCGTTATCTTTGAGATACACCCAGATCTTCTCCAAATCACAATAGATTTCCTGGTCAGACAATACCAGCGAATATTTGCCCTGCTTGTATTTGACTTTTCCCGTCTTGGGAATCGCCTTGGGCATGTTGGGATTGGTAATCACATACAGGATATTGGAAGAGAAATCTTGTAGGGATTCGAGGGTTTTTTGAGATTTCTGAAGAATCTCTGTGGCATCATCTGTCTGTCCTGGCATCATAGACAGGAAGAAACAGGATGTGCATAGAAATACGAATATTTTGCGAATGGTCATCATGGAACGATTAATTGTAAGGTGATCTAACATCATAGGTCAACCCCGCCACTTATAAGTGGCCGGGGCAATAATTTCATTGGTACAAGCTACAAGGGTATCAAAGACCTGAGAAGTTGGAAGATACTATCTTTCGTCGTAAACTTCTACTCCTGAAGGTAACTGCTTGACATCCAACCTAAAATCTCCATCATTGTATCCAACATTGGTTCGGATTCCAACGAATTCATAGGTGGTCATAGTCTGATTTCGATTGATTACGGAGAGTTTTTCCAGCAATTTGGTTTTCTTATTGACCCAAATGTAAGCCCGATTGTATTCCAAAGCAGGATCAGAGATGGCCAAAAAGACTTTGTGGCAGGATACTCCATGAACCTTATCTATGCCTTCATATTTGGTTTTGGCTGAGGTTTGGTAGATGTCAAAGACTGACTCAGGGCTTACCCCTCCATCCTCTTCGGGATCATAAGGCAGGATATTGACTTCCTGATCCTCTTCCAAATAGATCCATACGGTTTCTGTATCACAAAAAATCCGCTGTCCAGGCAGCTTAATGTTATATTTTCCTTGCTTGTATTTTAGCTCCCCGGTTTTTGCAATTGGCTTTTGCATGCCAGGGTTCTCGATCTGATAGGTAAATTCAGCAAACAAATCATCCAGAGAAGCGAGAGCTTCGCGAGATTCTTCCAGAATTTGGCTGGAAATGTCTGAATTGCTTGAAAAACCCGAAAATAAGATAAATGAAGACAGAAGAACACTAACTACTACTACTACTTTTTTCATTCTAAAATCTCTATAGGGTGAATAGGTGAAAATTCTTTGCCCTATAAAGTGCTCAAATACCGTTCCAACTCTACTTCATCTGACATCAAGACATCTCTGGCCTTGCTCCCGGAATGTGGGCCTACAATATTTGCTCGTTCCAGTTGATCAATGATTCGTCCTGCTCGATTGTAGCCCAGTTTCATTTTTCTTTGGATCAAGGATGCCGACCCAATTTGATATTTTACGATCATTCGGGCAGCTTCCTCGAAGCGGCTGTCCTTCTCAAATGGCTCATCATCGCTGTCGCTTCCCCCATCTTCGGAAGGCAATTCTGGGAGGAAATAAGGTTCCGGGAATCCTCGTTGGTGAGAGATGTGATCCACGATTCGCTCGACCTCTGGTGTATCGATGAACGCATTCTGTATACGAATTAGGTCACTCCCTGTGGATAATAGCACATCCCCACGCCCAATCAGCTGATCTGCTCCATTGGCATCCAAAATGGTTCTGGAGTCTACCTTGGAGATCACGCGATAGGACATCCTCGCAGGGAAGTTCGCCTTGATGATCCCTGTGATCACATTCACAGAAGGTCGTTGGGTTGCCACAACCAGGTGAATTCCGACAGCCCTGGCCAGCTGTGCCAATCGGGCGATTGGCATCTCGACTTCTTTTCCAGCAACCATCATCATGTCTGCCAGTTCATCTATTACCAGGACAATATAAGGCATGAATCTATGCCCCTTTTTAGGACTTAATTTTCTATTTTTGAATTTGGTATTGTATTCCTTGAGGTTACGAACACGCGCTTTTTTGAGCAATTCATATCGAATATCCATTTCGACACAGAGGCTCTTGAGTACATTGACCGCCTCCCGAACATCTGTGATGATGGGCTCTTCTCCCTGATCTGGCAACTGAGCCAGAAAATGATGACTCAGAGACTGATACAAGCTCATCTCCACTTTTTTGGGATCGATCAATACAAACTTCACCTCGGCCGGATGCTTTTTGTACAACAAGGAAGTAATGACAGTATTCAAGCCGACTGACTTTCCCTGACCTGTTGCTCCGGCGATGAGCAGGTGAGGCATTTTGTTCAAATCTGCGATGAACACCTCGTTCGAAATGGTCCTCCCAATGGCAATGGGCAGTTCTGCCTTGGTATTGATGAATTTTTCTGTTGTCAGCACCCCTCGCAGAGATACGATCTCTGGCTTGGAATTGGGTACCTCAATCCCAATGGTTCCCTTTCCTGGAATAGGAGCGATGATCCGTATCCCCAATGCAGCAAGACTGAGCGCAATATCATCCTCCAGATTCTTGATTTTTGAGATCCGAATTCCAGGCGCAGGGACAATCTCGTATAAGGTTACAGTTGGTCCAATGGTGGCCTTGATGGTTACGATCTTGATGCCATAATCTTCCAGGGTCTGAACGATTTTGTTTTTGTTGTTTTCGAGCTCTTCCCGATTGACCTCCCGTCCTCTACCTGATCCATGATCCTCCAACAATTCCCAGGCAGGCCGCTCATAACCCGAGAGTTCCAGAGTTGGGTCATAATCTTCTGCCTCAAAAATCTCATCCACATTCTCAATTTCCTGATCTTCTTCAGGCACAATCTTCTCTATTCGATCCTCTCCAACCACTTTTCCTATATTGTCTTCCCCGATCTGGGTCAGTTTTTTGGGTTCTGGCAGGGGAATGCTTTTTTCTTCTGGTACCTCCACGATGGTCAATTCCAGAGACTGATCTTTCTTTTCAGGTGCGGCCTTCTTTTTGACAGGTTTGGGACGATCAACCGGCGGACTTACCTGAAGTTGCAATTCCTGACCGACCTGAGCTACAGGAGCGGGAGAAACTGATCTGGCAGTAACAGGGGAAGAGACCATCACCAGTCCTTGATTGCCTTGGGACACCACCGATGTGGCAGGGTTTCCTTGTCCACTCAGCTTTTGCTTGAGGGCAGTCCCGGTCCGTGAATTCTGACGACGCTTGGGCTGATTGGAAGGCACAGGTACCTGAACCTGCGGCAATTTGACAGCACTGAGTTTTTCCAGCATCATCGAGGCGCGGAGTTCCGCATTGAAGTTCACAACCACAAACATGACGATGGCAAACAACAGCAAGAACGCCATTCCAACCGACCCCATATAAGCAATCAGCCAATTATTGATGGCATGTCCGACACCGCCCCCCAAATCATAACTTCCAGAGCGAGATAGGATTTCTATATAAGCAAAGAAAACTGACCCAAAGAATACCACAAACAGGGCATACTTGAATAAGCGTTTGGCAAAATCATAATAGTCGTCTTCCAGCAAGATCAGCCCCAATAGTAAGCCATACAGGATGGGAATAAACCCAAAAAAGCCAAATCCCCTGCGGATGATCCATTCAGCCAGTTTGGCACCAACAAATCCCAACCAATTGTTGAATACAGCTGTATCTGCAAAGCCATCATCTACAACAGATTGATCGGCATGTCCGGTAAAATAATATGAAATACAGGCGATCAGGGATACAAGGCCCAAGAAAATCAGACTCCAGGCAGAGATTTTTCGAACTTGCTCCCGACTCTCAGGCTGTGTCCGCATAGCTTGAACCCACTGAAAAAAGACAGTAATCAATCCAGGATTGGCTGCCTTTTTGGAGGATTTTTTTCGGCTGGATGTCCTTCGTTTTGCCACTATTTTTATAATTTGTTCTTCTGATTCATGTTATACTGTAAGTCAAAGCCTCAAATTCACTGAAAGCTAATCACTTACAGGAACGATCCAAATATAGTTTTTTTTCTTCAGATACACAATCGACTATTGGCATTAGACAAATGTGGTAAGGATATTAGCAAAAAGCCGCCCCTCTATGAGGGACGGCGGATACATAGCAGTACTACCAGATGTTTGTGGAATAACGAGAGGAATGAAAAATTATTCCTTTTGGATCAATAACTTTCTCTGCATGAGACCATTTTCTGTCTGAATGGTCAACAAATACAAGCCTGAGGCCAAATTTTCTCGTTCTATTGTTTCCCGAAACAATCCTCCTATCTGTTTCCAGGACCGATTCAGCAAGGTTCTGCCAGTCACATCTGACAAGCTGATTCGTAGTTGAGTTTGTGGTCGTACAAATTCCAACTCTACATAGAATGGCCCGGATGTTGGGTTGGGATACAGACGAATGTGCTGCAATTCTGTTGACAAATCATCAATAGAAGTAACAATGACATTTCGACTGGAAGAAGGTTCAGAACGGCATCCAAACATGGTATCCACCGCTACAGCTGTATAATCTCCTGATGAAGTAGGCGTGAAATTGGTTCCAGTTCCTGCGAGACCGATGATCGATTGGTACCATTCATAGATATAGGCCGGATCAGGCGACAAAACCATCAAATTTCCCATCCCGTCATAGTCAATTGCGGGGGTGGGGACCTCAACGATGTTGACAGTAATAGAAGTAGAAGTAGTGGTGCAAAACTGGTCTCGATCAATGGCTTCCACTCGATAGGTTCCGGCCTCTGTGATCACCAGATCGGAAGCTGGTGAACCAATCTTGACAGAATCACTGATATACCATTGGAGAGAATCTGTACTGGAGGTGCTCAAAATGAGCGTGTCTCCTGCACACAGGTTGATTTCTGTTACCGAGAGGGTGTCCCCGTCCATCAAGAGGGCAGGTTCATCAGGAAGTGGATGCACCTCCAGGGTATCGCTACACTCGAATACAAACATGGGATTGTCTATCTCAAAAATCACGCGGAGGCCATCGACTGTCACACTGAAACTGTCCGCAGGGGGTGGGACTTGGAAGAAGACAGAGGCCCCACTTCCATTGGCACCTGTTGCACAGCCATCTGGATTGTCGAGCGGAAGATTGGAATCTTCATCCCATACCTGAAATTCATACATACCCGTATCCAGAAAGACAGAAGAAATCCCCGTCGACAATGGCAACAGATCTGTTCCATTGGTGATAGGAGTTGCAATCGTATTGATCAACTCGTTCCCAGCAGAATCAATCAAAATCCAGTACAAATCTCCGGCTCCTGTCCCAAAGAGGTCCGTACACTCTGTGCTATCAATGGTGACGCCATTGAGAACAAAACCTACGGTATCGATCACGGCTTCATAGTTGACGACATAAGATCCGGGATCAGTGAACATTTGAGTGGCAGCTTGTTCATCTGTTGTTGTATACAAAAATCCATTTGGGCCAGTAATTTCCCAATCATACCTAAACCCCATTTCACCATTGCTGGGAATTTCATTGACAATGTCCAGGACAGCTGGTTCACAGTTGCTACTGAGTGTCAAGGTATAGCAATCCCCTCCAAACTGACAGGGGCTGACGGTGAGTGGGAAGTTAAAAGTTACCGGTTGCAAGGAGGGATTGCCAAAAATCACAAGCTCTGCTGTCACCAGGGCTTGCAGACTATAGGTCCCGGCAATTGTCGGCGTTCCGAATAGTCGAATGCACCCCAGTGTATCTGCATTCACTGAATCGGGATGAGTAATGTATTTGCAATCTGGAGCGAGATTACACTCCCATTGCATGCCAGGAGGAAGCCCGGCAATACTATCTATTTGAAAAAAATTGAACGGAAAGGTTCCCAAGGCTGTATTCGTGTCCCGAGGCATGACCACTGTGATATCTTCTTCAAAATATTGGCAACCAACTGCAACTGGCAAGGTATCGGGATAAATCCCCGGAATATTGGGAACCGTTGAATCCGGGAGGCACTGACCAGAAAGCTGCTGAGGGAGACAAAAAAGCAGGACGATCATCCCGAGTAGACAAAGACGAATCATTTTCATAATGATAGAAATTGAAAAGATATGTGTTGAAGGTTAATTCGATTTTTTCTTAAGCACAAACTCTCCTCCTTGATCTCCTGTTGCCTCAATCACCCCTCCATGTACCGGGGCGTTTCTGCTGGCAACTGTCAGGCGGGTCAACAAGAGTCCACCAGAAAGGTATTGGGTTTGATTCAGGGATAAGGTTTGTAACAAGGTTTCCATCCAGGGTTGAGATGTAGAAGTCCGATCTTGCGCGGGATCTCCTGCGATCACCTGTCGACTTCTGCGTCGTTGCAATTCTCTCAGGCTGATTTCTTCATTTCCTCCCCTACTCAGCCCTTGAATGCCTCCAAAAGGAGTATCTGTCAGCAGGAGCGTATGTTTGTTAGGTAGAAATGCCAGCAGGGACTGTAGGCGATCATGGGAGATCCAGGTATTGGTATGCTGAATATCTGCATCTCGTGCAAGCCAAAAGCCATCTTTGGTGGATTCATCCCACTCAAATTGTCCAGAGAAGCACAGCAGCAGGTGATCAGGCTGTTCCAGTTCATCCTGCAAGCTTGCGATTTGCTGAAGGATGGTTTCTTTATCAGGATTCTCCAACACCGTGATATTGGCATCTTCAAAGCCATATTGATGCGCCAGTATGCTCCTTAGCTTTCGCATATATTGAACAGACTGTGGCCGTTTGGAAATGTTGCGGTCCTCATATTTTTTTACGCCAATCAACAAGGCATGATAGCGGGCTTCAGGAATATCTGCTTCGCTTGTCCCAGTAGGAATGATTCGCCGATTCAGCCCTGCCAGTTTGTCCTCACGGTTTTTATTTTTTTTCTTTTTCTTCTTGTCTTTGCTATCGTCTTTCCGAACAGTACGGGAGGTATGTTCATCCGGGAATGCTCCCATATCGACCCCTCCCTGCCCTTTTCGGATACAGGGAGATCCTGGAGCTAGGTGATAATCGGAGCGAAGGGGATTGACGAATTTGGGGTGTTTGTTGAATATATTCTTGCCCTGATTGTCAATCTCACTTTCGATGTCAGATTCTGACACCAGGGAATAAGAGAGCTTCAAACTTCCCCCATCGGTCAAAAAGAAGGCGTCCTCATTGTCCCAAAATATGCTATTATATACCTCTGGAGTAGAGTTGGAATTAGATTCAATGCCATATTTATTTTTGACAAGCACATTATGATAACAAATCGGAGCTGCATTTCTTTTGGCATTGATTCCCGCCCAACAACGAGTGATCACACTGTTTCTGATTGTCCCGATAGAGCGAAAGAAGGTTACTGCTGCGGTTCCATTATCATCCAGCACAACATTTTTTACCCATTTGGAATAGGAAATATTGCAATAAGCCAATTCACTCGGTTCTGATTCGTTTTGAATAAAAATTACTCCCCAATTGCCTTCTTCCCCCTCTCTTGTGAAGGTGATCATATCTTCTGCAGTCCCAAGTGCTTCCAGCACTCCGCGTACGCGGAGCATACCGACATCGAATTCACTTTCAGAATAGTCAGAATTATAGCCTGTCTGAAAGCGGACGATCGTTCCCGGTTCCAGCGTCAGGATTTTGCCTTCAGGCACAATCGCTTCTCCTTCAATCAGGTAGGGAGAGGCTGCCTTGGTCCAGGTTCCAGAGACCTTTTCATAATTTCGGATGGTGGTTTGGGCAGATACGTTTGCCCCTAGCAGGAGGACTGCAGGTAAAACAAAGTAGCAAATACATTTCATACCAGAGATCAATAACTCATGAATAAAAAGCAAGGAACGCTGTCAAAATACAAAGTGGTGGCTTGCAAGCAAAATCCCTTTGTGATCCTATTCTTGGTCCCTGCTCAAGTTCCGTGACACTTCCTCCCATTTGGCTAACAATTGTTTCATCTTTTCAGGCTCTTGGGAGGCAAGATCCATCGTTTCGGACAAATCCTTTCTTAGATGATATAATTCTACTGACCCATTTTCTTTGTTTTTGACAATTTTCCACTCGCCTTGCCGCAAGGCCTGTTTTCCTCTATAGGACCAAAACAAATAGTCATGGGGGGCAGCTTGTTGTTCTCCTCTCAAAAAAGGCATCAGATTGATTCCATCGACTGTAGATCTGTGATCAGGCCTGCCAGATATCGCGGCGATCGTCGCAAACAGGTCCAGAGAGATCACTGGAGACTCATACAGCAGGCCCGCCGGCAGATGATTCTTCCATTGCATCAAAAATGGAATCCGAATCCCTCCTTCATAGTAGCTCCCTTTGCCCCCCCGCAATGGTAGATTGCTGGAAGTCAACTCTTTGGTGGGGCCACCATTATCACTCAAAAAAATGATCAGGGTGTTGTCTTCGAGTCCTTCCTGCCTGAGTTTGTTCATGATTTCTCCCACACTGGCATCCAGATTGGCCAACATCGCTGCAAATATCCGTCGATGCACATCCTCTATATGCTCAAAGCGCTTCATATAAGCATCCGCTCCCTGAAGTGGGCTGTGAACGGCATTATAAGCCACGTATAAAAAAAAGGGCAGGTTCTGATTTCGGTCAATAAAATCTATGGCCTCTCTGGTGAAGGCATCTGTCAAATATGCTTTTTCCTGAACAGGTTGACTGGCTCTCATCACAGGATTGTTGGCATCATAATCAGGCTCAGTGTTGCCCATATGACTAGAATAGATGGTTTTGCCATCCGCTGAGATCCATCTTCCGCTGCCACCTCCTGGCAATACCTTGCGGCGAAGCATAGTGGTGACTGCTTGATAAGGAGGCGGCACAAAGGAATGACCTTCATGCAGAAAGCCAAAAAATTCGTCAAATCCCTGACGCATGGGGTGATATCTTGCTGTCCCCCCCTGATGCCATTTGCCAATCAGTCCCGAAACATAACCTGACTCTAACAGATACTCAGCAAGGGTAATCTCAGCTGGTGGAAGGCCAAGCCGAGGGTCTTCGTTTTGCGCTCCTACGATATTGGTCTCATATCCAAACCTGTTGGGATATCGACCTGTGAGTAATCCAGCTCGGGATGGACTGCAATACGAATTCGTTACATATCCCTGGGAGAATCGAACCCCATTCTCTGCCAATTGATCAATGTTCGGTGTTGGAATATCTGTATTGCCTTGACAGCCCAGTTCTGCATAGCCAAGATCATCCGCTAGCAACAGGATGATATTGGGTGGGCGCTGGGTTTGAGCGATCAGGGAGAGGGCAGAAAATATGCTGAGCAGACACGCAATGAATGTTGGCAAAATAGTCATGTCAGGGTAGATGAATGATTCAGAGACAAATATAAGGAAGTGGCTTTGGATTAGGCCATTTGTCTAAATTCTATGACAGGAATGTCTATCTTTCCGCCTTGAGTGTCAGAAAAAAGCCATAAACCTTCTCCCTTTTGGTGAGCCTTCATGCCAATCACTGTTAACTCTTCACCTCATATGAAACATCCATCCTCGCTTCTTCTGCTGTTGTTTTTATCTGCATGTATTGGATCAAAAACAGCCAAAAAGCATCGTTTTCCTACTCCTGTCGACACCCGTAGCAAAGTAGTCCAGTATCAGGAGAAAAAAACCTATTCCATTGGGGATGTACATGCCTCCAATGAATTTCCGGCAGCCCGGCTAAACGATTTCTCGCAGCTCAATGATTCTACCTTTCAGGCTACAATTAGTCCAGAGAATACACCCATTAATCCAAGCCCCTGGTATGCCTTCAAACTGTGGACGGACTCCCCCCAAACCCTTTATCTGAAACTCCACTATTCTTCCTATAAACATCGCTACCATCCCAAACTTAGCCATGATGGGGAGCAATGGTCTTTGTTGGATTCCAGCAAACTGGCTTTCACAGCAGATAGTATGCATGTCATTCTCCAATTGCAGGTTGGCAACTCTCCCCTATGGGTTGCAGCGCAAGAACTCCAGGACCATCGACGGGTAGGAGAATGGGCCACTGAGATGAGTAAGCATGCGGCGGTCTCTGTAGGAGAGGCAGGGAAGAGTGTTCAGGGACGATCCATCCACTTTTTGGATATTCATCAGGGGGAGGCAAGGAGGAAACCAACTGTTGTCATCATCAGCAGACAACACCCCCCCGAAGTGACAGGCTACTTTGCCATGAAGGCTTTTGTAGAAACCATCGTAGCACAAGGGTCAAAAAATGGATTTCTTGACCGTTTTCGAGTCATGGTCTATCCTCTGATGAATCCAGACGGCGTAGATCTTGGGCATTATCGACACAATACAGGAGGAGTGGATATGAATCGAGACTGGTCCCTGTATCATCAGCCAGAAGTGAGGCAGGTCGCCAATCATATCGTTCGAGAAAGCAAAACTCAGAAAAACAACGTCATTCTGGGACTGGATTTTCACAGCACCTATTACGATGTCTACTATACCAATGACGAAAGTCTGGTTAGCAAAATTCCGGGCTTCACCAAAGACTGGCTCACCAGAATCCAGGAAGCGCTTGAGCTAGATGATATTAACGAAAAGCCCAGCAAGCTGGGATCTCCGGTTTCGAAAGGATGGTTTTATCAGCAATTCAAAGCGGCTGGCATCACCTATGAAATTGGAGACGATACCCCCCGAGACTTTATTCAAGTCAAGGGGGAAATATCAGCCAAAGCGATGATGAATATCTTAATGGAACGATCTGAAGAATGGGGATTGTAACCCTGATCAAGCCAGACTTGTTTTTTGATAGGAGCCTAGTTCTTGCATCAGCCCGCTCATATAGCCTTGGGTGATATGGGCTTTGGTGTTGTACAAATCTGTCTCCATCAGCATCTTATGCAATTCTGGAAGGTGGTAATAAGGGACTCCGGGATACAAATGATGCTCCAGATGAAAGCCAACATTGTGTGGTGCGATGAAAAAGCGTTCAAGAACATTGACCTTAACGGTTCGAGTGGATGTAAGCAGATGGTCGTACTCCATTTCGCCAAAATGCTCGGCTACACTGCGGATATACTGGAACATGAAGAAAGTAGACAAATAGGGGACGATCCAGTACATCAGATAAACAGGCCACAGACCGAAAGCAGTGATCAGGCCAAACTGAATGACATAAAAGGTCAATTTCTGAATGCTTTCCTGACGGTTTTTCTTTGTCTGTTTGTCAGATTCAGACTTGCCGCCAAATCGTCTCAGAAACCACATCGCATCCCTGATTCCCTGGATCATGGTGAAGTATGAAAGCACAGTCAACATAAACTCTGTCTTGCTTTTGGGGAAGGTAAACTCTCGTTTTCCAAGTTTGGCTACCCAGTCAGGATCTTCCTCGGTATTCAAATGTTGGTGATGACTCAGGTGATTCTTTCGGTATTTTTCAATAGAGGTAAACACAGGATACATCGAGAAAACATTGGTAACAAGATCACTCAGTTTCCGGTTTTTCAAAAAGCGGAAGTGTGTTGCATCATGCATCAGAATTGCGAGTGCATGCAATCTGGCTCCAACGATTGTGATGGCTAATAAATAAGTCAGTGGATGAAAAAATGTATGACTCAGATAAATGGTTCCAATGATGATCACCCAGTTGATGAGCATATCCAGGGCATGCATCTGGGGTTGAGTTTGATAAAGGTCCTTAAGTTTGGCCTTGTCAATGTTCAGTTGGAGGTCTCTTGCATCAAAGCTTGCCATATGAAATATTGTTTTGATTTGTGTTCATATATGGCATAAAAGTTCATCCGTTATCAGTCCGATCATATAGATTCTTCGTAAAGGGAAAGATTTTTGGAGTAACAGACTGAAAACACACCGTAATGGACATTTGACTGATTGTTAGCAATCAGTCAAATGTCTTGACACAAGAAAAAAGGGGAATTGGGAATCCTAAAAGACTGTTTGAAGATCTGTTGCTTATGTTTTGTATGCGTCTTTTTTCTGAGAAAAAAGACATCATCAAAATTCTCAGTACAAGTATTAAGAAACTGTCTTGATTTCTCTTTTCCCTCAGGAAATTTGGCTTTTTGGAACCTGAGTGCGTCATTTTTTCTCGAAATACCTCGGTATTCCTCAAAAAAATTCCTTCTCAGAACCCAAAAATCCTGCTTTCTTCAGACAA
>JBCCGK010000122.1:0-32374 GCA_039029315.1 Bacteroidota bacterium
CAAGCAGGTTGTCAGTGAACAAATGATGCATATCATGGAAGACGATGGAACTCCATATGCGCGTGAACTTCGGACGACCGGCTCTCAGAGACCAGCCAATCGGACGCCAAGAGACTACCAGCAAGCAGCTGAGGACTTTTCAGACTTCGTCGATTCGGTAGATTTCCCTGAATTTGTTGGCGAACTGCTTCGCTCTGTCTTCGATGCGAATATTACAGTCATGAAGTCTCAGACAGACGACTATATCCGATTGATGAAAGAAGCGACCACAGGGCTGGCAAAATTTATTAAGCAAATCGATAATACGACCACTTTTGCCTATCTCGCAGAAAACAATTCGGACCAGTTCAACATCATGATGGAAGAGGATGAGGAGGGAAATGAAAAAATGGCATTGACCAATCCTCAGGGAGACAAGGTAGACATGGAGGACAATGAGGTGAAGGTGAAAATCATGGATGCCAAAATCAAAATGGCGCAGGAGCATCGTGCGGCCTTGCGAGAGATGATATTGATGGGTGTTACGCGATTGGTGGTAGAAAGAGGAGAAATCGAAGCAGAAGTCAATTTCGACTTCAAAGGCACTCGAAAAATCGAATCCAAAGATCGGGCTGTTCGCACAAGTGAGCGAAGCAATGTCACGGCCAAGAAGAGAGGGCTATTCGGTTCTATTTTCAGTGGTCCCAAACAAAGTCAAAACACAAACAGAACGACCCAATTCAATGTCTCCTCTACCAAAGGAACGGATGAGGATACGATGAAAGCCAAGCTGAGAGGATATGTGAATATTCATTTCAAAACAGATTATTTCAAGTTGGATAATTTTGCAGATATGTATGGCCAGGTGCCGGATGATGCAAAACAAGCTGCGCAGAATGCTCCGGGACAATTGCCAGGTCGATGATTCACGTATATTCGGACTCACTGAATAGGTAATTCATGGCACTGGCTTATCTCAAGTTGATACAAATTCTAGATAACCAATGCCAGTTCGAGGCTGACATCGGGACAAACTCGTTCTTTCAATACAAAATAGGCAAAGGGAAACGCATCTCCAGGGGAATGATAATGGCGGATGATCTGGTCCATACCTCCCCCCTTCAGCCCGCTCCGCGGAATGGGTGGGGGCCCATCAGAACCAGCTTTATGCTCAACATTCCTACACATGTATTTCGAGATAAAGCCCGATACATTCAGCTGTTTAGCTTCAAAGACAACAAAGGCCGTGCAGTGGCGATCTCTTCCATTCAGGTGGTGCCCCCTTTGACAGCTTCACTTCCCCGGCGGGCAGGATCATTTGCTTATGTGCCAACAACCAAAACAAATATGAATCAGATTCCAGTTAAAAATAAAGCATTTTCTTATCGCGAACCCCAATTAAGTGAGTCTATGTTTTGGGGTGCACTGGTAAGCGCTTTGCCAGGGATTCTCAAAGTGGCTGGACCCGTGCTTGGGAAGCTGGTGGGAGGCCTGTTCGGCGGTGGTGGTGGTGGCGGAAAAGGGGGAGGCGGCTCTGTAGATATGACCAAGATGATTGAGATGATCTCAAATCTGATCGGACAAGCCAAGGCTCAACCTTCGACCGGACAGTCTCTAGCCCTCATGAATCCCCCAACCGCTATTCAAGTGGAGACCTTATTGGCACTTCTGCCTTTTCTGAATAAGATTATTTCACCCTCAACAATCTTGATTATTGGCGATGATCCCATCAAGCTCCTCAAGGCCATCGGAGATGCTGTTGGAAAAATGAGTGAAGAAGAGCTTCGGCAATTGCACTTAGAGCATGCCGTCAATCCTGATAAGCCAATTTCTATGAGTTTGATGGATCACGGGGACTATTCCTACGCAAAAATTTTCCCTGCCTTGCTGGCAGCCTTACCTAGTGCCCTGCCAGCATTGGGGCCAGCACTCGGCCCTATGGCTGGAGGACTCCTAGGGCCTGGTGCTATTGGGTCAATGGGACCTCTTGGATCACTAGGAGGGATGCCTGGTATGATGCCTGGTATGATGCCTGGAGGAATTGGGGGAGGCGGGCAAAAAGATCCAATCAAAATGATGAAGGCCGTCAACGATATGTTCACGACCATTGACCAGGGGACGCTTAGACATCTCGAACGGAATACTCCGGAGCTCAGCAATCCCAATCTGGCACCGATGCTGCTGGCCAAGAGTTTGGCCCAACAAGGAAAATCCAGCCTCTCTTATACATATGATCCCAGACTGGATCTGGAATTTCTGGAAGTCCAAACAGTTCCGATTCAAGGGAAACAACGGGTCCTCTATCGTCAGGATTCCAATATGAAACTACCTGTAAGGGTTTCTTCGAGTGCTCCGAATGCGCCTGATCAGGCAATTCCCAAGGCTATATTGAAAGTGTGCATACAAGATCCTGAAGACATGCGGATCTTGTATGAAAAAAAATATCGCGTCGAAGAAGTGGAGCTGGATTCAACCCTTGAGCAGATTGATCTTCCATCCGAAGATCTGGCAGACCTTCCCATTGGCAGAGATCTCAAAGTGGAAGTTGCCTTGATCTGGCGAAGCAAAAAGAGTAAAAAGAATCTCGGCACATTCAAAAGCCACTACATCACACTGGTTGGAGCATATTTGTTTGACCGAATAGAAGAAGCAATAGCCCCATCAATTCCACTGAATGATGTCGTCAAATATCGGGCATTCTGGCACAAGATCTGGGAAGGAGGCTATACAGACAGCAAAAGATGGAAGATCGATTTTGACCTGAAATATATGTACGCACTGAATCTGGAGGAAGAGGTTCCGTCAAAAATGGAGACGAGAAAAAAGAAGATCAAAGACAATGCTGATGGAGAATCCAGAACTCCTGGAAGGAGAAAGGTAAGGGCCAAACTCAAAAGTGGCATGGAGTTGACTCTAGAAAGTCTGAATCGCTTGCTTCCGCATCTATCTCATCCCATTCTGGATGAAGAAAAAATTGATGCCCTGGAAACAACAGCCCTTCATGCGTATTTCAATCAAGTTGCGCGATTACATGTGGAGTTCAAAGGGAAAAGCGGCGACACAACAACTCTTTGGGCCTTCCCTGAGCTTACCTTGCACAATGTGAAACTACAACATATGCAGGAAGTCAATGATTACGGACAGGTCGTGATGACAAGAGCTGTTTCCATTGTCTTTCCTCGTCCATCATCCATTCACTTCGTTGGAACTCAATCAGAATAATGCAACATCAGACAATTTTCCCTGACTTGACTGGCGAGCATGCCAGTGCCATGGCAAAAAAATCGATTCTCCTGAATGGCCAAAAGGTCCTCTTTGACAAGAAGGTCCTGTTGATGCCGGTGGAACTTCAAAAACTAGAAGATGACAAATCAAACAAAAGAAGATCCCGTGATTGATGAGGCATTGGTTCCTATCTCAACCTTTATGGAGGACTTGTCTGATATCAATGGAGAAGTTTCCGACATGCAGGCAGGAATTCGGATGCAGGTACAGAAGGCAGAGATCGGTCTCCCTATTCAATTAGACATTCATGTCGATGATCAGGGCAAGGTGATCCTGGGAGCTTCGCCTCCCTTGTATTATACCGAAACAAGTTACTCTCCTGTTTTTCATCAGGTGGAGGTACGTTTGGAAATAGTTGATCCTCACTCAAAAGGAAATGGCATCACAGAATCGTCCATGGAATCTTGAATCATTTTTGGATTCGTTGATTGTTGAGCTTGACAAGGCTCGTGAAACCTTGGCCGTCAAGGCGATCAACAAGCCATTGACCTATGCTGTCAAGGATGTGAAACTTGAACTTCAATTATTTCCAAACTTCGATGGGAGAATGGTACAGTTTATTACAGCAGAACCTGGTCAGGAAGGTGCATCGAGAATTTCAATTCAACTTGGTTCCATCACAGATCAACAAATCAGAAAAACCACCAAAAAACCTATCACCAAACAAGATCTGGCAATAGAGGTAATTGAAGAGATAGATGATGATACCAAAGATTCCCTGCGAAAAATCGGAGTGTCATCCATTACAGATCTGGAAGAAATTGAAAAGAAAAATGTGGATCTGGAAAAGGCGAGCAATCGCAAAGTAAATTATTCAAAATTAAGTGGGCTGTTGAAGAAGGCCAGGAGGAGTAGTTTGCCTCCGAATATCTATCGTGCCAGTTTGAGTGAGGAGGAGCCTCAACCCATTCTCAGGATCAGTGGCGAAAATCTATCTCTGGATGATCAGTTTGAGCCTGTTGCTGTCATCAATGGACAGCTTGCCAATGTGCTCTCTTTTGGAAAATCCTCACTAGAGATAGAGCTGAATAAAGCCCATCTAGGTCCCAGTAACAATGAGTTGATCATGATCCTGGACCCATATGCACTATTCAAAGTCAATGTAAGCCCTGTAACCTGATATTGTTTTTTGCATCAAATAATTGTCACCTATATGAGACGAAAAGGCAGCCTGTTTCAGCTGGAAGATTCTTGCAACAGATATAGTCATCAACCCCATGGCAAAGGCAAGAAGAATTCCAGGAAGAAAAGGAATAAAGAAGAAGCAAGTCCTACGCCACCGCCCCCAAAACTTACCCAATCTTTGGGGAGCCATTATGATTATGGGCAGCCCATCCATCTCAGTTTTTCTGGCTCATATGATCAAGTCGAATCTGGCTATGATTCTGCTGAGGCAATGAATACATATGAGCAGGATGATCCTTTCGGCAGATTTGGCGAGACATTCATGGAAGAACCCTTTGAAGATGTCCTGGTGGTGGAGTCAGACGAGCAAAAGGAAAGCAAACCAGCGATGAAAGTCACGCCTTCGCCTCAATCATCGAAAGAACAAGTGAGCAAGGAGCCACCTGCCTCCCTGGTATTGAGTCCGCAAGCTGATTCCACCCAGCTAAGCTATCCGGAAGATGATGCTTTCGAAAATGATATTCGCGCCATATTGTCCAATCAAAAACAGTATGATAAGGCCCAAAAAAGAATGGTAGACTTGCCTGACAGACAACATGCTTCTGAGCAAGCCCCTCCGCCTCCCAACCCAAGTGAAGAAAGCAAGGAGAATGAACATGCGATCTTTGACAAGATTTCTCAAAGTATGAAAATGGCCAACAGCTTCGATCTGGGATCTATCGCACTTGAGCATCGGTTCGATCAGTTCGATGAAGAATTGGATCAGGAGGATTCAGAAAAAAAAAAATGATACTCCCTAAGCAGACCATTCAAATAGACTCGCCTCCTTCAGGGACTATGGTGCAGGGATTCTCCGCAGCTCAAAGCACCGCGGAAGAGTTTTTGGCTGACCTTGATGCGATTGAAAAATCTTCTCCTCTTTCTTCTGCTTTTTCAAATGATATAGCTCTTTCTCCTGAAAATGGAGGCCGTTCAATAGGAATCGATTCCCTGGAAAGTGGAGATATCATCCTGTCTACGACAAATGACCCAGAGATTTCAGGCAGAGTGCGTGCGATTACGAACTCAGCCATCAGCCACGCAGCTGTATACATCGGGGAAGGGCGAGTGGTCGAGGCAATAGAGTCGGGGGTGATGGAACGTTCCCTTGAGACTGCGATGAAGGATGATTCGGTTACAGTCGCCTTTCGCCACCAACAGATGAGTCCGGAAAAGGCAGCCATCATCAAAGACTTTCTCGTCCAAAAGCGAAAGGAAGGCGTGAAATTTGATCGTTACGCCATGATTCGCAATCTCCCTATACAGATCATCACCTCTATTTGTGGCGCTCTTCTTCCTTCCTTGCGAGACAAATGCCGGAATTTTGCAGGACGGATTTTTCTTGGAACCGAGAGCAACAATGAATTCTACTGTTCAGAATTGGTATTCGCAGCCTTTGAAGCAGCAGATGTACAATTGAGCAATACCGATCCTCAATGGACATCCCCGGAGGATTTGGTCCAACTCTCCTTTAATGGAACACTCCAGTATGTAGGCCATCTCAAAACAACTCCAATTGCCTTATGAACAGATTTCTGGATTTAGAAAGAGAGCTTCGCCTGTATGACAACAACAGCTCAAACTTTACTTTGCAGCCTTCCCGAGCAAGGACTCGCACGGGGAGAAAAAGTCATTCCCTTGCAACATTTACTAGCAAAGGACTTGATGATGGGAATGTCTGGCTTAAGATCAAAATTGGAAGCCACGAAAAGCCCCTCTCGCGCTATGCAAGAGTCAAAGATCTTTCCCGTGTTGGCAATCGAGAGCATTTCACGATTGTGGATTGGCCATATGAGAATCAAAGGGCATCTGTCAGCGAACAATCGGCCTCTGCTTCCCGATTCAAAACTGTTAGCTACGATGATGCAGGGGGCTTGATTGTGTACAACAGATCCAGAAAGGAGTTGACTTACGGAAGCAATAGATCTCCCATAAAAAGCTTTATGTCCAATGCCTTACAAGCGGGCAATTATAAGTTGTTTGTCCCAGACCATCCACATGTGGGTGGGCAGCAGTATCTTTCTCTGAGCAAATATGCTACGGTCTGGTTCAGAATTGATGCCCCAGACTCCAATGACCGATATCTGCACATGGGCAGTTCTACTGCCGGTTGTGTGACATGTGGGGAAGTAGGCACTGCAGGAGGGACTGACGCTGACAAGAGAAGATGGACGGAAGTGTACAAATATCTGATAAATAAGCGACTGAAGCGCAGTCCTAAGTATGTCGGGATATTAAAAATCGTATGAATGATGAAACGACTGAGTAGACATATCGTCGCTGTTTATCTGGTGTTCTTTCTACTGTTGGGGTGGAATTGCCAACCCTCCAAGGATACGCAAGCTTCCTCTTCAGACCCTACCCTAACATATTTGCGAATTACTCCTCAAGCGACAGATCAAGTTGCATCATTGTTGGCAGAGCGGCTGTCAGAAGGTGTGGCTGATAGTATGCTCTGTGCTGGCCAAAATAGAATGATCACCAAATATCCCAAAAACGCCTCTTCTTCGGGGAGAAGGGAGTCCTCAAACTCCTCCTGCATTGAGTATCGCTTATTGTCTCACTTAGGCAGCACACATACAGGACAGCTTGTTGAGCTTGTCCTCTCCGCACATCCGGATAACAACGAATTGTATTTGGCAAATATCCAAATGTTCCAGCTTCAAGAGGGGGAGAAGGGACAAAGGCTTCTGAATGCAGGGGATTTTCGAATTCCGTTTGATCCTAACCGGCAAGATGCTGTCCAACAAATGGGAGACAGAGTCCTGGAAGTCCTTCTGTTTTCTACACTAAAATAAACTTTCCTAGATGCTCTCCATCATATCATCGAATCATGAAAAATAGATTTTTATCCATAGACGAACATCTCCAGTCCTTCAGTAGTCGATTGAAAGAAAATCAGGAGTCGAACAAATTCAAAGGAGCGAAGGCCTTGATCAAAAGCAAAAAAGAAGGCTGTACCCAGATGAGTGAGGTCGCTGTCAGTGAAGATGCCTTTGTGCTCGATATACTCGCCTATTTTTTCAAAGAACGGCTTTCACCCAGCCAACTCAATGACGAATTACGGGACATTGCGGCCAGGATGTTGTGGACAGCCGTGCAAGCGTCTAGGCGTATGGATGCCATTC
Source organism: Bacteroidota bacterium (assembly GCA_039029315.1). Classification (GTDB taxonomy): domain Bacteria; phylum Bacteroidota; class Bacteroidia; order J057; family J057; genus JBCCCJ01. The sequence goes on from JBCCGK010000122.1 coordinate 7,557, forward strand.
CCCGTCCTCCCAAAGGCATTCCCTCCCCAAAATGGCTTGTCACAGAAGCGGTTCAGATCGCCTTTAGGATGGCCAATAACAACTGCATCTATGCGGCGGTTAAGAATACAGTTGCGCTGAAATGGAAAAGTGCTTACGAAATCGCCAAACAAACCGGGCAGGTGTCGGCTCAATCCATGAGGTTGGGAGGCAGTTCTGAAAGCAGACCCTATGGATTCTCTTTGTCTAGCGAACCCTCCTTTGCTATTTCTACCCCGGAAAACGTGGCTTGGGCACAATCTGCCAAAACATCAATGTATGTGTTCTATGGATTCTCAGGGGATATTTCTACGCCTTCCTTTCCCAATGGTCAGGACAAGAATCAATCGTTTAAGCTGACGGCTCAAACGCTGGGAAAAACCTTGCAGCATTTACATCCGACCTCTGATGTGAAAGTTGTGCAGGCATGGACAAAGGATATTATCATCAGAGAACTTGAGGCGGCTGACAAACCAATCAAACAGGTCCATATTGTTGCACATGGGGACTCTGGCTGGATTTCTCTTGCTTATGGCTTTGGTCGGGGCAACCGTATAAATGGGCGTATCAGTAGAATCAATGCCTTATCAGTAAGTGAAAATGAAAAAGCGCTACAGACCTTGAAAGATGAAGATGCGCTGGTTGCTGGCTTCCTGACGCGGGGGCTTTCCGCAAGCAAAAAAACCAAAATCAAAGGGAATCATGCCTCGAACGCCTTTTGGCAAATCTGGGGATGTTTTTCAGGCTGGGCCACAACCAAATTTAATGGAGATCCGGATGATGCGGAATGGGACAAGTATTTCAAGAGGCTGAACTTTGGTCAGGCTAGACTTGATGGAATAGCCGTTGAAATAGCCAAAACTTTTGGGGTGAAATGTACTGCTGCAAGAGGGAAAGGAGGCCTGGAATTCTGGCATGGAACAAGCGGAAAGCAAGTGCTCCGAAATACCCGAAGTACGGCTGCTGTTTTGCCGTTTTGGGTCTGGTTAACGAGGCAGTCCAAGTGGCATACTTATGACTCAGGAGGAACCGAGCTGCCAAAAGCCTTCGTCATCGGAGAGGAAAAAGATGCCGCTGTCCTGACCAAACCCAAACCTCCTTCCTGGTTGACCGATATTTACTATCAACAATTGGTGGTGCCATAATCTCCCACAGCATAGGAGTTCAGGCATAACATGAGAATAAAGACTTGACAACAGCATCGGACATATATCTTCAATTGCTTATCTGGCATGAAAAATCGATTCCTTACCCTCTTCAGTGATACGCACAAGAACATATCTTCTGTGCCCCGAAAACACAAGCCTGTATCAGCTCATTCTACTCCACAGGCGCTTAGCAAGAAGTCAGATTGTCCACAAATGAATGAGACACCAGTGGATGAAGATACTTTTGTGATCGATATCCTCGCCTATTTTTTTGGAGAACGCCTGACCCCCAACCAACTGAATGATCGCCTGAGAGAAATTGCGGGAAAAATGCTCTGGACTGCCGTCGAGGCCTCCAAGCGGATGGATGCAATTCCTCATCCACCCAAAGGAGTTCCTTCCCCCAAATGGCTTGTCTCGGAAGCTGTGCAGATCGCCTTTAGAGTGGCCAACAACAACTGCCTATATGTCGCTGTCAAAAACAAAACAGCTCAGAATTGGAAGAGTGCATATGAAATAGCCCGACGAACCGCTGGGTCAATGTCTGTTAGCACCAACTATTATTCCTGGACGCATACTGCCGTCAAATATATTATTCCTGCTGTTCCCAAATTGCTGCAACCTTCCAAAAAAACTTGTTGGGCAACTGCTATCACCATGATGTATAGCTGGAAGCGCAAACAATCATTGAAGATTGAAGATTTTCTGAATGAACTGAAAAACAAGTACTTCTTATGGTTATTTCGGGATGATGTTGCCAAAAAAGGAGAAGGATCGGGGATCTCCAGAGAAAAACTTCAGAAACTCTATGATATCCTTGGACTACAGTCTATCGCACAACTGAATCCTACTATCAGCATGTGGGAGACTTATCTGAAATCCTATGGCCCCCTCAAAGTGGAGATGGCATGGCGTCAGAACGAACTCTATCATGCCATCATCGTATATGGCATAGAAGGAGATGGAACAAGCTCAGGAACAGTGGTCTATAATCACGATCCAGCAGGAGAATTGCCAGGAAAGATTCCCTTTAGTGAACTCCTCCAATTGTATGAAAACGGAGCTGACTGGCCTATGCAGATCACACATTTCCCTCCTAATAGCCAAAGTAAATCTTTTGGATTGGGAAAGAATACCTTCGCCTCTGGCTTGTCAAGTTGTGCGTTGACAACATATAAAGGGGCGAATTTCAAAAATGAAGCTGTTGTTGATGTTGACTTTCTCCCTGCAATCAAGCGTATTCAGGGATATGCAGCCAAGCGACAAGTTACTCTCTATATCACTTCCTCTTTTCGCCCACTTGACTGGAAACCCAAAGAAAAGACTGTCGTTACACCTGCGAGAAAATCTAACCATTATGCTGGACATGCTATTGATATGAATGTCATCTATAAAGGTACCTGGTACAATTCTGTGAAGATGAGAAAGTCTAATTTTCCTCATTTGCCTGAAAGTGTCAAAGGTTTCCTAGCTGATATTCGGAATGATACTGAATTGAGGTGGGGAGGGGATTTTCAAAATGAAGATACTGTTCATATTGATGATTTTCTGAATGCCAATGAGGCAAATTGGCAAGCACGGGTAGATGCCACCCAGGCAGCTCATCATGCGAAGTGTTATTGATACAGCTCTCGAAGTTCGGCCGAAATAAGGAGTGTACGATTTCCAGGAAAACAGACAGCTTCTGTGTTTTCGCATATGCTGGCAGCGAGGGAAAATGATCCTTGTGTCGATTCATCGCCCTAGGGGATAGGGCAGCACATGCCAGTAGAGAAAATCAATCGTGTTGAATTTTGGTCAAGTGATGGTTACATTTACTCACTTGAAGGCACAGAATCAGGAACATTGACTGACAATTCTCCTGACTTGCTGATCGAAATTTCACTCACCAAATTAGGTCCAAACATGACAGCTAACACCACTTTCAAGATTCTCGTCATTGCATGTCTACTCGGCGCATCTTGTGCTTCGTCCAACAATTCTCAGGATGATCATGGTCATGACCATGATCTCCCCAAGATGGATCATGCCATACCCATTTCCGGCCAGGGAGATTTTACCTTTTCATGGGATCAGGATTTGACCGCAGCCTTTCCCGAGGATGCACGAGAATTTGAACCCAAGATGCATGGTGGTTTCAATGAAGATCCCGAAACAGGGATTGTGTACACAGGCATCCCCGGATATGGACTTTGCTCCATCAGTCCAGACCTCAAAAGCTGGACAAGAATCGGCACAGACGAGCGCCTCAAAGACAATATTCACGGGATCGTCTTCTTTGTGCATAATGGCAACAAACACCTGGCTGTCGCCCAAGAAGGAAAGCGGGTGCTGGTACTTGATCTGGCGGGCAATATTGTTAGTGAAATGCTCAAGCCCACCGGGAATGAATTTTCTTTTGCCCTGGCCAATGAATTTTTCTCATCTGAAGACAGCAACTTTGGCGTAACGGATGTCACCTATCTCGATGGAATCATCTATGCCGCTCATGGCTATTCCAAAGGAGACTTTGTGCTCACCATTGAAGAAAACAATGGACAGTGGGCTTGGGGAAGTCTGGCTTGGGGAGGCAAAGGAACAGATCCGGGACAATTCCAAACAGCTCACGGGATTTATGCCCATGAAGGGTTCATCCTGGTGGCCAATCGAGCAGCGGGTCAGGTAGTCAAATTCACCAAGGGAGGGGAATTCGTTGAGATGTTCAATGATATCCCGGAAGGAAGTCTGGTGTGTAATGTGTCTTACAAATCCGAACACTACTTTTTCAATGCCTTAAGTGCACTGGACAGCACCATGGCCTCTGCCCCTATTTATGCACATACAGGTGAAAAACTGGTCTCTACCATCATTCCTGGAGATTTGGAGATTCCTATTCTGACCAATATCCACCATGTCTGGCCTCATATTGTCACAGGAGAGAATGGAAGCAAGCAATTGTACTTACTTGTACATGGCTGGAATCAGGGAAAATTTGCCGTGCTGAAGCTGGAAGGCTGATCCATTCAAGCTTATAATCGCTCCCATTATCAGACAATGAGGACTCAGTAGCAGTTCTCTGAACACGGCCAGGATTCGGTTTCTATCGAGTCCTGGCCCATTTCTATTGTTGGTAATTCCTGATCGTTTTGAAAACGAAGAAAGAATCGCTAACCTAGACCTTTCGGTTCAGCCACCTTTTCATCCCAGCAACAATGAAACAATTCTTCCCTTGTCTCTTCTGTGTCATCTTATGCTTCGCACTCAGTTGTGGCCCCAGCACGCCCAAACAACAAGCCATTCCGACGAGCCGGGACTATCAGGATTTGGTCCGGTTATTCACAGACTGGAGAGCATTTGAGCGCCCCCCTCTTCGGGACGGAGCGCCGGATTATACAGCGGAAACTTTTGCCAATCGCCATCCTGAATTCCAGCAATTACAAGCCAGATTACGGGCAATAGATACCACAAACTGGCCCATCGAAGAGCAGGTAGACTGGCGGATTGTTTGGGCCGAGATGAATGGCTATGACTTCAACCGCCGAATCCTCAAACCCTGGGAACGCGATCCGGCATTTTACAAATCACTCTGGATGAGCAGAAGTGATGTGCCAGCCCATGAGGGACCTACCCATCACATGACCACAGAGATTTGGACCTATGAGTTTCCCCTAAGTTCAGATGAAAGAAGCAGATTGTTGGGAGATCTCGCAGTGATTCCGGCCTTGAATGAGCAGGCAAAACAAAATTTGACAGGCAACGCGAAAGATCTCTGGATCGCAGGGATTCGCGACATTCGCAGCCAGAGTCGGAATCTTGCTGGCCTTTTGAGTGAGCCAAGTCTGGCTGAAGATTCTGCCATAAAGGATGCGATTGAAGCGGCGATCACGTCAACAGATGCTTTGGCCGATTGGTTGGAGAAAGAGGCAAGCACAAAGACTGGCCCTTCCGGGATCGGAAAAGACAATTATACCTGGTACCTGCAACAGGTGCATCTGGTTCCCTTGACATGGGAGGATGAAGTCATGATCCTCAAGCGAGAGTTGGCACGCGCCTGGGCTTCATTGAAACTGGAAGAACATCGAAATCGGCATCTGCCTGCCCTGACAGATGCCGATAGTCCAGAAGCCTACGCAACTTTGGCTGAGCAATCGGCTCAGAGCCTGATGCGATTTTTGGAAGAAGAGGAAATCGTAACAGTTAAGGACTACTTTGATCCTGCTCTTCGAGAGCATTTGGGTCAATTTGTGCCCAAGGAAAGCCGGAATTTTTTCTGGATCACTGCCCATTATGATCCTCGACCGTTGTATTCACACTTTTATCATTGGTTCGAATTGGCTCGTATGGACAATACGCCACATAGACGTGTCATCCGTCGAGATCCCCTGCTTTACAACATTTTTGACTCTCGGAATGAAGGCATGGCAACGGCAGTGGAGGAAATGTTCATGCAGGCAGGGCTGTATGATGACAATCCTCGGGTGAAGGAGATTGTCTACATTATGATCGCCCAGCGTGCCGCCAGAGGCCTGGGATCGCTCTATGCCCATGCCAATGACATGACGATGGAGGAGGCTGGGGGCATTCACTCAGAATATACCCCCCGTGGATGGATGAAAACGGAAAAGGAGCTCCTACTCTTCGAGCAACATCTCTATCTACGCCAGCCTGGATATGGGACGAGTTATATCACAGGCAAATATCTGGTTGAGCAGTGTTTGGCTGATTTTGCCAAGCTACAGGAAGCGCGGGCTGTGCCATTTCACCTAAAGGATTTTTTCGACCAACTAAACACCATTGGCAATATTCCGATTGCACTGGGACGATGGGAGATGACGGGGATGGATGGCTAGGAATTGATTTTTGGGAGATTGGAAGGCATGCTCGATATTTTTTTCGGGCAAGTATTGATTGTATACAGATAGTGAACGACTTATCCAGCATACACACCAACATAAGCACAATCCCATGAAATCTATTAGCCTCTTTTTGTACGCTTTTCTGTTCTCTTTTGCTGTCTATTCCAATTCTGCCTCCTTGTCTGGACCATCTGGACAGGTGTCCGGAGATTCTACTCATCATCAACAAAAGGATTGGCCAGATCTGACCCTTGCTGGAGATGTTTCCTTCAATCCCTTTAACATTAATCTATCTGTTATGGGGGAAATATTGACACATCCGAATCCAGGCTTACATATTGGATTAGGGGGAGGGATTTTTGCGGCTCCAGTGACGCCAGGGAGTGATTATGCAAACTATGCGCAAGGACTTTTTTTGACAACGAGTCTATGGACGGGTAAGAAAAACAATCACTTCGAAATGCAGGCGGGAGTGGCCTTATATCATAATGAATTCAAGGATGACCTGGAAAGTTATTTCCCTATTGTCAGCCTGGGTTATCGCCGACAAAAACCGGGAAAATCAAGTTTCTTTCGGGTGTATTTAGGCACAGTGGGCATAGGCGTAGGGGTGGGGCGGAGCTTGTTTTTGAAGGAATAATGGGCGCAAACGCCTGCGAGTTGCGCACGCATCTTTTGCTTTGGCCATAATGGATCTGGGATGACTCTGCTGGAAGGAAGCCGATCTTTGATTCGACCACCTCATGTGTTTGGTCAAAGCTCTGTCATTCGCTCACATGAATCAAGTCTTTATCTTTAAAAAAAAGTCCGCTTTCGCCAACATGGTGGTACCCATTTGGGAAAGCGGAGCTGTTGATAAGCCAAGTAGCTTTGTGTTATTTTCTGACACACCGACAAGCAGCATTTTCTTGTATGTGTTTCAATCCAGCCGAGGTCAAGCCTCCTGAATCGAATTTTTGTCGCCAGGCCCGGGCTTTGGTTTGCTCAGTGGAACTCCAATAGAATTGATCTTTCTTGAGTTGAAAGACTTCTGGGGTTTGACCTATCTTTTGGAATATCGCTTGTAGTTCACCAAGGGAAGGTAAATACCAATCATCTTGCCCAAAAGCTTGTAGGTCTTCACAGCGTTTGGCTGCAGAAGGATAGTTGCTGTCAAGATCTTCAACAATCGCCTGCGTGTTCGTCCTGCCATCAAAATCCAGGAGTGCAGCTTCTCTACCCATTTTGTCTGCCAGATGGGTGATGTTAGAGGCATCCCCCCATTGGATTGTAGCAATCTGATCCACTGGCGCAAGATAGATAGTTTGTTGATTGCCTTGCGCATCCTGAAAACGAACCTGGAATTTCCCCGGCGTATTGTGTTCTTCTATGATGGCGATCAGCTCATTCCAATATGCCGGAAGTCCTTTACTCCAGGACTCATCAGTCATATAGATGGAGCCATAGTTTTTGTCCGCAAGTGATTCAATCGCCTCGGAAATTTGTGTTCCCGTTAGCTCTCCGCTACTGTGCAACATGGCAGCATATCGATCAGCGTTTTCTGTATTTTCTGTTTCGTCAGCGAGATGTTCAAGTTCGCTGTAGGCATTTTCTCCTGTTACGATTACATCCGCTATCTGTAAAAAAGCAGGATCTTTTATCCTTGTCCCTGTATTGATCACTACTGTCAAGCCATTTGCCTGGTCTTTGGCATGATCAGATAGTTCTGTATAATAGGAGAGAATGTCTGCCTGAGATTTTATATGCTTCCAATCCTCACAGCTCTTGCAATCATTGTAATCTTCCCGCTGTTGGCAATCTGGATCATAGACATTTTCGCCATTTTCCTCTTTCAGACAATTACAGCTAAAGCAATTACACTCTCTTAATTCTTTGCCTTTCTCATTATTGGAGAGGCAATTCCGCTCTCCACTATATCCCTGATCAAAGAAAAATCCATCTATTCCATTGTCCTGATAATAGGACCAGGTAGTGCTGATATCAGTTTTGATTTGTGCTACATCTCCACATCCATAGCAAGTAGGGATATAGGCAAGACTTGGAATGCCCGCCCGATCAAGTTTGTCGAGAATTCTGGCATAGCTATCACTTTCTCCCTCCTCCGACCAAGTTGTGCTGGCGATCACTGTGATATCGATCTTTCCAGCACTTGCGATCACCGCATCCCAATCCGCCAAATTGTCGCCAGATGGGTGAACATACAAAGGAATCATCATCTTGAGTTGTTGACTGCCCGGATTTTGTGCAAAGAGTAGGTGGATCAGACAGAGTAGACCTAATAGGCAAATAGAGCTTTTGGCACTGTTGTGACACATGTTCATGATAAAAAAATGTTGTGGGTTGAGTAAATAAAAAGCGAACAGCCAAGGTCTGAAGACGGCTTTACCGTTGACATCAGCAAAACTCGGAGAAAAGCAGAAAAACGAGTGGCCATTTTGGACCTAATACCGTCCAATTTCGACCAAAATCGTATTCTCTCGCCCAATCGTCTGTAAAAAATACCACAGATGAGGGATATACTTCATGCAGGGGGAACCGGAATTTTGCGAGGTAAAAATCTTCTCCATCCCTTTTAACCCTTAAGCAAACCAAATTATGATTCCTTTGACCTACATTCGAACGCTCATCGTTCTGATCTTTATTGCTTTGCCTGCCTGTATGTGTTCCCAAAATGTCGACTGGCTCCTTCATGTCTATGGAATATCTGGCAGTCCTTTGGGGCCGCTCACGCAGCAAAACTCAGTAAGAGATGCGGCGGGCAATATTTACCTTACCAGTGCTATTGTAGACAGCATGCAATTTGGCCCTTATGCGATTCATGGATCAGAGTTTGTTCCAGGTGTATTTCTCAATGCCTACTATCTCGCCAAGCTCAATCCCGCTGGTGAACCCCTATGGATCAAAACATTCACAGGGACCGGACAACTCACTATTTATGACATGGCTGCTGATCAAGATGGCTCTGTATACTTTGTTGGCCATCTCTCAGGCGATATACAGGTGGATACTGGCATGTTTGTCTCCAATTTTTCTGTCGGGGATATGTTTTTGGCAAAATTTGATGGGATGGGAGATCTCCAATGGGTCAGAATGGGAGACAGCCAGCCGGGCTTTTCAAGCTCAAATGGAAGAACCATAGATATAAGTCCAAATGGGGATGTAGTCGTAGGAGGATATACTCAAAACCACGTTCTGTTCAGTGGCATTACCATTGATGAGGCAGACAATTTGTTCATGGCCAGCTATACCAGCGATGGTGACATCAATTGGGCAAGATCCTATGGATTTGCCGATCCGCTTGAACTGCATTCTGATCTGAAAATAGATGCCAACAACAACATTTACTGGGTAGGGAGTACCGCCACCAATGCGAGTAGCACAGTTACCACATTCGATACCATCTCTTATGATCCCGGGACCAATTCTTCCTTTCTGGCAAAATTCGATGAAGACGGAGATATTCAATGGCTCAATAGTTATGGAATAGACCCTGCTGGCTTTTTTTCTGATGTGAATGCTACCAACCTCGCCGTGAACAGAAACAACAATCGGGTGAGCGTTGCGGGAACCTTTACAGATACCGTAACAATAGGTTCTACCGTTTTGACAGAACCTTATATTGTAGGCGATCATTTGTTTGTTGCTACCTTTGATGAGCAAGGAACACCGATTTGGGTGAAGCAGAGTCATGGTCCCGCAGATGGGGTAGATGTCTTTGATGTAGCTTTGAATGGAGCGGGGGATGTCTTTATTGCGTCATCGGTTGCAAGCAGTACCGGATTGGCGGATTTCACAGTAGGGGAAGGAGGCAATGTCAAAAGTATCGTCATCAATGGTAGTCCCAATGGAGCATTGGTAAAATACAAAGCCAATGGGGAACTCGATTGGATAAAAGGAACGGGCGGCTTTAGACTCTGTGAACTCCGATCTGTCAATCCTGTTGGGGCCAATACTGCCATTGTTACAGGAATCTTCACAGATTCCGTGCAAATCGGGGATTCCACCTTGATGTCTACGCCTCGGGCCGCTTCTGGGAATATCTTCATTGCATCCTGCAATGATGGCATAGCAAATGGCATTTTCTCCCCTCAACAGGCAGATCATGGCCTGGAAGTATATCCCAATCCAGCCTCAGACAACATTGCCATTCAACTGGATCCAAAGGTTAGGATTGCGCAGCTGAGATTGCTGGATAGCCAGGGGAAAGTCCTGGAAATGATCGATCACCCTTCTCATTCTGTTTTGGAGCTGTCAGTGGAGACATTGCCGCGTGGATGGTATGTGGTTCAGACCGTGGGAGACAAGGGGGTAGATGCAGTAAAGTTGCTCATTCAGTAATAAAGTGTTGAGGAGCGGCACTACCTGCCGGAAACAGAAAACTTTTTCGTTTTCCAAAACGAATCATTGAACACCCTCTATTTCTAAAGAAAAAATACCAAGACTATGAGACATTGGCCCTTCAAGCTTCCTGTGTCTTATAGGCTTGGGATGGCGTTTCTGTGTGATCTGTTCTGCCACAATATATGGTGGAACAAGATATGAACTGGGAGAATCCTTATATTTGGGGCCAAACTTTACAAACCCCTGTATGAAACTATTTACCAGGACAGCCCTCGTCATATCCTCCGCAATGAGTCTGATTATCATGCTGTCAGCCTGTGGAGAATCAATCCCCAGTACTGCACAGAATGATTCCATGACTACAACCGACAATCCTTTGTTGGCAGAATGGACAGGCCCCTATGGTGGCTTGCCAGCGTTTGATAAAATGGATCTGGCTGACGTGAGATCAGCTATGGATGCTGCCATGACCGCAAATTTGGCCGATATAGAGGCCATCGCCAACAATCCTGACGCCCCTACCTTTGCCAACACCATCGAAGCCTGGGAAAGAGCAGGAAAGTTGCAGGAACGAGTCGAGACCTACTATTACATTTGGAGCAGCAATCTCTCCTCTCCTGAATTTCGAGAGATTCAGGCAGAAATCGCCCCCAAACTCTCCGAACAGAGTTCGAAAATCAATCAAAACAAAGCGCTCTTTCAGCGCATCAAGACAGTCTATGAGCAGGCACAGAAAGATCCCCTGCAAGCTGAGCAACAGCGACTTCTGGAGCTAATCTATACCCGCTTCAGCATGCGTGGAGCAGAAATGGACGATGAAGCCAAAGCCCAATATGCCGCCATTGACAAAGAACTGTCTACCCTGTATACCAAATTCTCCAACAATATCCTGGCGGATGAGGAAGGCTACGTTACCTATCTGACCAAGGATCAACTCAGCGGTTTGCCAGAATCACAGGTGAAGGCCGCTGCCAAGGCCGCCACTGACCGTGGACAGGAAGGCAAATACGGGATTCTGAATACCCGTTCTTCCATGGACCCTTTTCTGACATTCTCAGATGAGCGTGAGTTGCGAGAGAAAGTCTGGCGAACCTATTATTCGCGTGGAGACAATGGAGACGAACATGACAACAATGCCATCATCAGTCGAATACTCCAACTAAGAAGAGAACGAACTGCCTTACTCGGTCATGACAATTACGCACAGTGGCGCTTGCAGGATCGCATGGCCAAAAATCCAGAAAATGCCATGAAACTCATGGAAGCCATCTGGCCAGCCGCGATTGCAAGAGTTGCGGAGGAGGTAAATGATATGCAGGCTGTAGCGGATGCAGAAGGAGCCAATATCACCATTGCTCCCTGGGATTATCGCTACTATGCAGAAAAGGTCCGCAAGAAAACCTATGATCTGGATTCTGAGGAAATCAAGCAGTACCTACAGTTGGACAAGCTGAGGGAGGCCATGTTCTTTGTGGCAGGGGAATTGTTCAATTTCAATTTTCAGCCAGTTCCGGAAGGATCTGTGCCTGTCTATCAGGAGGATGTAAAGGTCTGGGAGGTAACAGACAAAACTTCGGGAGAACATATCGGTCTCTGGTATCTGGACCCCTATGCACGTCCCGGCAAGCGATCTGGCGCATGGGCGACCATGTATCGCGACCATACCACCTTTGATGGCAAGCAGACCGTCTTGTCTTCCAATAACTCCAACTTCATCAAACCCGCACCCGGAGAGCCAGTATTGGTTTCCTGGGATGATGCGACGACTTTCTTCCATGAGTTTGGGCATGCTCTTCACTTTCTGTCTGCCAATGTTGCCTATCCTACATTGAATGGCGGTGTCAGGGACTATACCGAATTTCAGTCGCAACTGCTGGAGCGTTGGTTGTCCACCGATCAGGTGATCAATCAATACCTGGTGCATCAGGAAAGCGGCGAACCCATGCCCAAAGCCTTGGTAGACAAAATCAAGAAAGCCTCCACCTTCAATCAGGGATTTGCCACGACAGAATATTTGGCATCGGCAATTATGGATATGAAGTTTCATCTGGCAGACCCAACGAATATTGATCCCGATGCCTTCGAACGAGAAACACTGGAAACACTGAATATGCCAGAGGAAATCGTGATGCGACATCGCACGCCACATTTTGGGCATGTCTTCTCTGGCGAAGGCTATGCCACTGGCTATTATGGATACATCTGGGCAGAGGTGCTTACCTCAGATGCCGCAGAAGCATTCGCAGAAGCTCCAGGTGGATTTTATGACGAGGGAATGGCTGACAAATTGGTCAAATACCTCTTTGCGCCGCGTAACGCTATCGACCCGGCAGAAGCCTATCGATTGTTTCGGGGAAGAGATGCGAAGATAGATGCGCTCATGCGAGATCGAGGCTTCCCCGTTCCTGGTTCTTGAGTTGGTGGCCGTATAAGGTCTGTCAAGCTTCCATTTGGTCATATTTGAAGAAATCTCTATTGATTGTTAATCCCCCTCCTCCCAGCAACATGAGTGATGGGAGGAGGGCACATAGATTGATTTATCCTCCTATGCGACTGTATTTGTTTTATCCCCTATTGGCCATTCTCTCCCTCGCATCCGTTCATGTGCTGCCAGCTCAATGCGATCGTTCCCAGTACACCATCATTATTCCCTTGGTGGAACAAGATCTGGAAAACAGGGAATACGAAAGTGCGATTCAACGACTTCTGGATGTGAGAGACATTTGCCCAGAAGAGAAAGATGAGATCAATGCCCTGATCAAACGAACCTTCTCCTTGATTGAGGGAGAAAAAAAACAGGCAGAATCGGCCAGAACCAGAGCCGAACTATCAGAAAGTCAAGCCAGAACATCAGAAAAAAGAGCACTGGCATCAGAAACCAGAGCACGTGAAGCAGAAAGAAAAGCAGATTCCGCCCTGCAAGTTGCCAATCGGGTCCTTGACCAGATGTATTTTTATAAAAATCGATTTGGAATGACCTTGAAGGAAGTAAATAATGTACACAAATTTGGCTTCATTGATAAAACAGGACATGAAGTGATCCCTTTTGTGTACGAAGAAGCTACTCCTTTTTCAATAGATGATGGGTATGCGCGTGTCAAAAAGAAAGGGATTCTGTATCTGTTGGATACTGCCTTGGTGCATTATCCCCTGGCAAATGGGTTCAAAGAATTGACCAAAGAGACAATTGCCCTGGTCTATCCGTACAATCCATTTGGCCATTCAGGAAAAATTCCCGAAAAAATTGCCGCCTATCCCCAATTGGAAATCCTTATTGCCTATGCCTCCGGGACCACAAAACTTCCCAATTCATTCACGAGACTCTCTAATTTGAAGCGCTTGGACCTGAGTTGGAATTTTATTGAAGTCTTGCCAGAATCCTTTGGAAACCTGAGCAGTCTGGAATACCTGGATGCCAGTAATTGTTCGTTTCAGGCCCTGTCAGAATCCTTTTGCAAGCTTCCCCGCTTGAGAGAATTAACGTTTGAAAACAATCGATTAGAAAGCCTGCCAAAGAATATTGGGCAGTTGTCCCAGCTTCGTATCTTGAATCTGAATTCCAATTTTCTAGAGCGTCTTCCAGCGTCCATAGCGGAACTTAGCCAACTGCAAACCCTTGATCTCTCTGAGAACGTTCTTGAAAACTTGCCAGAATCCATTGGCATGCTCGGTCAGTTAGATTACTTGTCTCTGCGAGAAAATGATTTAGAGAAGCTTCCCGCCTCCATTGGCCAACTGACTCGCTTGAGGCATCTTGATCTGCGCGACAATTCCTTCCCGGAAGAAGAGAGACAAAGAATAGAGAAACTTCTCCCTGATTGCAACATTCTTTGGTGAGTTTACAAGCATCCAGGAAAAAGATGTAAGGAATGGGACGCATCCTTCTTTCTCCATTCTACTGCTGATTCACCTTCGGCAACCATCCCTGCAATTCCTGAATCACAGATTGGTAGCTTCCTTCAGCAGCAAGATTGTGCCATTCATTCGGATCTTTGCGATGATCATATAGCTCTTCCCCCCCATCATTGTATTGGATATAGCGCCATGATTCCGTTTGAACTGCGTGATTCTGATAGCCAAAGGTCATGAGGACGGGACGTTCCCATTCTATATCGGGATTTCTGAGTAATGGAACAAGGCTTTGGCCAGCTAGCTCCGATCGATTGGGCAAGCTACACAGGTCAAGCAAGGTTGGATACAGATCAATGAGGCTGACAGCTCGGTCGCAGATACGATCTTGTTGAGCTGTTGTCGGATCGACGATAATCAGTGGCGTCCGTGTTGTTACCTCCCAAAGGGCGTGTTTGCGCCAATGTTGCTTCTCTCCCAGATGCCAGCCATGGTCACCCCATAAGACAACGATCGTATTGTCTGCATATTCACTGGACTCAAGGGCATCAAGTAAGCGTCCGATCTGCGCATCGGAATAACTGATGGTGGCCAGATAAGCTTGAACGGCTCTATGCCATTGGTCGTACTTCAGAACCATATCATGGTCTTCCCCATGTGTAGCAAAGTTCCTTGCGCCAGATACATCATGTACTTCCCTTGCAAACTTTTTCCCCCAGGCTGGAAGATCATCCCGGTCATCGTCCAGTGTTTCTGGTAAGATGATGCTATCCAAAGGATGTAGATCGAAATATTGTTGCGGAGCAAACCAGGGCAAATGGGGCTTGGTGAATCCACAAGCTAGGAAGAATGGCTTGTCATGTGATCGTTGGAGTTGTGAAATCGTCCAATTCACCACTTTGGTATCAAACATCTCTTCATCGTCCACTTCCAGTGGTCCCCAGGGCGCCCATGCAGAATCAGACAGGCCCTCTTGTCGTTTGGCAACAGCTCGTTTATGATTCTTGGCCGTGAAATAGAAATCCCAGGAATCCGGATCATAGGCCTTCGTTCCATGGAAGATTTTTCCGCCTCCTTGTGTGGAGTACCCATGTTGTTGAAGATACTGCATCAGAGTGGTAGCGTCTGGTAATTTGTCCCGAAGGCGCTCCCCATTGCCATAGACGCCAGAACTTGAGGGTCGAATGCCAGTCAACAAGCTGATTCGCGAAGGATTACAAAGGGGGGCAGCACAATAGGCTCTGGAGAAGGATACGCCCTGCTTTGCCAGACGATCTATGTTGGGGGTCCTGGCTTGTGGATGCCCTCCAAGATGGCCTACCCAATCATTGAGATCATCTACTGCGATGAACAGGATATTTGGCTGGCTACTCTGTTTTTGCGCTGGGACACAGGCTGCGAATACCAGCCAACAATATGTGGCCAGGGATATCCAGATGAAGGAGTTCGTTCTGTTACACATAAACCAGAAGCTTGAAGGGGATCAACTGAGCGTAAAATCAGGCAATTTGATCAATTCGCCACCCTTTAAGGCGGATTCGTGCGCAAGAATTCCGGTACAGGTAATGTTGGCGGATTGCACAGCATTTGGATATGGGGCAGTTCCTTTGAGTAGGCCATCGACGAAGACATGTACCAGATGTGGATGCGATCCCCCATGTCCTCCTCCCTGCTCAAAAGATAAGTGCTGGTGGTCATCCAGATCGTACACACCTTTTGTGGTGAATCGCTGGATCTCTTCTGGTAGGTAATGCGCAAAATCAGGGCATGTTACCAGTTCAGGAATCTCCGCTTCAGGTTTTTTTGCGGTATGCACGACCAAAGGATTGTGTTCGATCAGCGGCCATTCAACAGATTTCTTGGACCCATATACCTCAAAGCTTTCTCTATACTGCCGCGCCACATCGAAAAGGGAGCGATAGACCTGCGCTGACAGATCAGAATTTCTGAATTTGATATGTGTGGTTTCGACAGCAAAGGGACTGTTATAATGATGATGAAGCTCCTCCCGGATGGTTCCTGAACCAAAACAGGAAACGTATTCTGCTTCTCCTTGAGTCAAGCCCAGAACTGGACCTACGCAATGCGTCGCATAGTGCATGGGCGGCAGGCCGGGCCAATAATTGGGCCAGCCGTCCATATCCTGCTGGTGACTGGCTTTCAGAAACTGGATTTTTCCCAATTCTCCCTTTTCATACATTTCTTTCATAAAGAGAAATTCCCGGGCATACACCACTGTCTCCATCATGCTGTAGACAAGGCCGGTTTCCTTGACCAGATCGACAATCTGTTTGCACTCTTCTACAGTCGTCGCCATCGGAACGGTACAAGCCACATGTTTGCCTGCTTTCAACGCCTGAATTGATTGGATGCCATGCAGGGGGATTGGGGTATTGATATGAACCGCATCTATATCTGGATCTTTCAACAACTCTTCATAGGATTCATATCTTTTTTCTATTCCGTAAGCATCTCCAATTTCATTCAGTTTGGAGGTCGTACGTTGGCAAATCGCAGCCATCTCTGCGTGAGGATGGGCTTGATAGATCGGGATGAACTCTGCTCCGAAGCCAAGACCGATGATGGCGACTCTGATTTTTGAGCTACTCATTGGATTTGATTAGGTAAGTTAGTTTTTGCAAAGGGGTATACTTTCTCAAATGTATTCACTACCGTACACTTTTTCTTTTCCATTATTCTTAGGGCTTCTTGCAACTTTTTGATGGCAAAAAGTTGCGCAAAAACCACCAATCGGATGGTCTGGTGCGCTGCCAATCGGATGGTCTGGTGCGCTGCCAATCGGATGGTCCGGTGCGTTGCCAATCGGATGGTCCGGTGCGCTGCCAAAATTCTAAGCCCAGCTCCCCAGTTCCGCCCCAGTTTACCGATCGGTTGGTCTGGTGCGCTGCCGAATTTTGGGGGCCAACTCGCCTATACTTGTAAAAGTGTACGGTAGTGAACAAATGTATAGCCAAAATTTTTATTCCGCTATCCCTCAGAAGGATTTCATCACATGCTCAAAGCATTTCCCACCAAAAAATGAGTTAGAGACTGTTTGAACATCTGTCACTTATTTTTTGTATGCGTCTTTTTTCCCCATCCTTCAACTTTTTTTCATCTCATAGCCCCACTATGAGAACAAAAAAGAGCCTTGTTTGAGAAAAAAATACATCATAAAAATTCTCAGCACAGATTCCCAAACAGTCTCTTAAGCCTGATCAGGCTACCCGCAGTCGATAAGCCAATAGTCCACTCACTAATAGCGGAATCGCAAAGATCACAAAACTACTTTCCATGGACAATTGTTGGTCAATCAGGACGCCTCCAATATATGGCCCAACGACTGCCCCAAATCGCCCAAGTCCGATCGCCCAGCCTACACCAGTGGCCCTGATTTCTGTGGGATATATGTTGGCTGCTACGGCATATAAGCCCGTAAATCCTGCTTGAAGCAAGACGCCAATCAACAATAGATAGACGATCAAATGGTCAATCCCTGATGCGACGGCAAATAGCAGCATGCCTACTACAGAAGCCAGAAGGGAGGTGCCTATCAAGCGAGACAGGCCAAATTGTGCAGCAAACCAGCCCAGTAGAAAAATGCCTACTACTCCCCCCCCATTAAAGGCCATGGAAGCATAAATGCCTTCTGAGAGTGAGAGTCCTGCTTCTATCACCAATTTGGGAATCCAGCTCAGTAAAAAATACAGACAGGTAAAACAAAAGAAGAAACTGGACCAGAGAATCAGCGTTTTTTGGCGATGAATTCCATCGAGCAGGCTCCATACTGACGCTTTTGTTTTCGCAGTCTGTTTTTGTTGCTCAGGAAGTTCGGTCAGAGATGATTGATTCAGCCTCTCCAGAACGGCATTGACTCGCTGGAGGGCATTGTCAGGTCGTTTGGATAGCAAAAACTGGAGAGATTCGGGCAGGGCGCCATACAGAAGGAAGGCCATCACAGCTGTCAGGACACTCCCTGCATAGAAAACACTTTCCCACCCATGCAAGGGAATCAGATAATCTGCAATGAATCCCCCCATCATGGCTCCCAGCGGATATCCCGCCGTAACGGAGACTACGGCAAGGCTTCGATATTTGGACGGACTATATTCAGAGACGAATGCAGCCAGACTTGCCAACAAACATCCCACCGTGATTCCAGTAAGAAATCGTAAGGGCAGCAATGCCCATAGGGTGGTAGACAAGCCGGTAAGCAGAGTTGTAAGACTAAGAATTGCTGTGCAAAGCAGGATCATGGGACGGCGCCCCCATCGATCTGACAAAGGCGCTACGAACATGGCCCCAACCATCATACCCGCCAGCGCAGAACTGAAGACAAGGCCCAGTTGGTCTGCGGGAATTCCCAGTTCCTTCCCGATGGGATCAGCCGTAAAGGCCATCGCCATGACATCAAAGCCATCCAGCATATTGAGCAAGATCCCGCTGACAAATACAATGATCTGACTCCTGCTAATTGTGCCATGTTCTATGACCTTGGTGAAGATGGATGCTTCTTGTTGTTCTGGCATGATGTTCTGTACTTATAGATGAATGCTCACGCTTACCTTATTTCTTCATTCTCCTGGCGAACGCTTTCACGAGTTGGCAACACATTCGGAAGATGATCGCACAACATTCGGAATTCGGCCTCAGTCTGTGCGCTTGCAAGCACATATCTGTCGGGCCTGATCAAAACGGCTTTCACCTTCAGTTCTTCCAGGATGTGTAAAAGAGAAGGCG
Source organism: Bacteroidota bacterium (assembly GCA_039029315.1). Lineage (GTDB taxonomy): Bacteria > Bacteroidota > Bacteroidia > J057 > J057 > JBCCCJ01. The sequence goes on from JBCCGK010000122.1 coordinate 26,488, forward strand.
TTGAGGCTGTGGAGAATAGCTGTAATCCTTGTTGGTCGCTCCTAGTCAAAAAAGTTCTTTCTTCCAGGGAGAGGCTCTCCAAAAAGGCTTCGTGAATCAACAGGACCGGAGCATAGCCGCAAACATCATCCATCAAAATTGATGATCCATCAGGTTTCATCAAACTTGCTTGAGGAAAAATGCTGCCTGCGAGTCCGTTTTCCTGCGTGCTGAGTCCGTTCCCCAGTGTTGGTTGAATACTTTTCATCTTGCCGTTGGGAGAATTCAGTTTTTCCAGTAGATCCGCCTCACTGCTGCTGTTAACCAATTCCCCCAAGCGAATCGCCGTTTGGATGTAGGTACGCACATGAGTCATTCGCTCACTTCCATAGGTATCCAGCACATACTCCTTATGGCGATCTTGTAAACACAGGATCAACTTCCAGGCAAGATTGGAGGCGTCCCGGATACCAGCACACATGCCCTGTCCCATAAAAGGCGGCGTTTGGTGAGCGGCATCCCCTGCAATGAGCAGGCGATTTTTTCTCCATTTCAAGGCCAGGGTCGCGTGAAACTGATACACGGCATATCGCTCCATGACAGCTTCATTTCTGGAGACCCAGGGACTGAGTAGCTGCCAAACTTCTTTTTCTGTATATTTTTTCTTGCCACTGTCTCCTAGTGCGAACTCCCAACGCCTTCTTAAGCCCGGTCCTTTGGCAGCTGTTACAGGATTCTGTGGATGGCAATATTGCAGGGTGTACTCACTGAGGTCAGGCTTGAGTTGATTCAGAATCACATCAACCACCAGCCAATCCTGATTGTATTGGAAATCCTCAATCGTTTCATCAGGAGGTTGACAGATCTGCTTGCGGGTGATGGATCGAGCACCATCACAACCAACCAGATAAGCAGCCGATGCCTCATGATGTTCTCCAGTTTCCAGCTCTTCATAGCGAATTCGAACCGGATGTTCCTGCTCATAAATTTCCTGAACCTCACACCCCTTTCTGACAAGTACAGAAGAGAATCGATCGAGATTTTTATGTAAAACAGCTTCCAGATCTGGCTGGTGGAACCGATAACTTGGATGCCATCCCATTGGTCCGATTGTCTGAGGTCTTGGCCAATCGAGTAGAAGGTGGCCATTGGTTTTATTCAAAAACTGCATACCAGCATTCACGATGGTATGATGTCTGAGTTCCTCACTGACTCCAATACTCTGAAACACACGCATGACTTCCCCATCGAAATGCACTGCTCTTGGCAGGGTGCAGCTGTGAGATTCCCGATCGAGCACCAAAGTCGAAATGCCCGCTTGGCCCAACAGACTACCAAGGGTTGCCCCTGTAGGACCAAAACCAATGATGATGACTTGAAAGTGTTCCTCCATCTGTTGAAACTGCTCTTATCGATTCAACTTGTTATATAGCCAGGGGCAATCTATGAGCGCAGGTGCTCGTAGTCCTCGAGCGGCAGCATCCATCCGCATTGTGCGGAAATTCGCTCGTACATCTTCTGGCAAATACAGTCGTTCATGCCCCCAAAAACTTGGTCCATCATGGGTCTCATGTGGTTGCCAGGTGGCGGGATCAATGAGTCGTCCCCCCCACCCATTTTCCACAAAGAATCCGGAGGGGGTATGTGCATAAAAGGAAGTCATATAATCATTGGTGTGGCGACCAAGGGTATAGGCAATTTTTCCTTTTTCCAGTTGGGCGATATCATATCCCTGACCGACATCATCTAAATGTGTGTATTCAAGCATGAAATGATGAAAACCAGATTGACCCGTACCTAATAATGCAAAACTATGATGGCGCTGGTTGACATGAAAAAAGTACATGGGGAATGGACTCAAGCCATAATCGCTGACATGAAAGCGCATCACATCCCGATAGAATGAGATCATCTGTTCGACTTCTCGTACATGTAGGACTGCATGCCCCATTCCCAGGGGCCCTGTATTAAACCCACTAATCGGCCTTCCGGGAACAAAGGGATCAGTCGTCAGCATGGGGTGAAAAAACAGTTCCACTCTGTTCCCATCTGGATCATGAAAGTAAATCAGATCCTCTACAAATCGACGGTCACAAAGTTCTGATGTTCCCAGATGCACTGTAACCTTGTTGTCTTCCAGTCTGGCAGCATAAGCCTGTAAATCATCTTTGCTGTCCACTTCCCAGCCCATGAAGGCAAGGGTCTCTCCACCTTCATCAGAAACAATCAACCGCTGTTTGCGATCATCCATCCGAAAGGCAAGGGTTTTTCCTGCCCGATCCACCTGCTGCATACCCAATAATTTTCCTGCAAAGTCAGACCAGGAATCTAGCTCATTGGAACGAATCCCAAGATATCCTAATGCGCGAATAGCCATATGTTCTGTCTTTTTTGTGCATCTCCCGTTTCAGGGCGGAATGCCCGATTGTAGGGTCGAATGTCAGAAAGGAGGTCAGCCCTGTGTAACTGTCTGTTCTATTGATCCGAAGATCGAGTTGCCATCTGTATCCAGCATGTCGATTTTAATTTGATCTCCATATGACAAATATGAGGTAGTGGCTTGTCCAGTTTCGATGATTTCGATCATGCGTTTTTCGGATAAACAACTGAATCCCTGGCTGGCATCTGAATTGGAAATAGTCCCAGACCCAATAATTGTTCCTGCCTTCAGTGGGCGTGTCCTTGCTGCATGAGCAACCAACTCCGCGAAACTAAACTGCATCTCAACACCGCAATTGGGATTTCCAAACCATTCTCCATTGATCCAGCTCCTCATGGGCAGTTGCACTTTATAGTCTTTCCACTGATCCCCCAATTCATCCAGGGTCGCAAATACAGGAGAAAAAGCTGTTGGGGGCTTCCCATGGACAAAGCCAAAGCCTTTTTTCAATTCTGAAGGGATGATGCCACGAAGCGAAACATCATTGATAATCCCAATCATGATGATCGCGTCACCAGCTTCTTTGACAGTAGGATTTTTGTGCAGGTCATTGCAAATCACGACCACTTCTGCTTCCAAATCGCATCCGTGAGCGAGGTCCAGAACCTCAATATTGTCTCTTGGGCCCAACATGGTATCTGATCCGCCTTGATACATCAGAGGATCAGTCAGGAATTCCGGGGGCATCTCCACCCCACGAGATTTGCGCACCAATCGCACATGGTTCAAAAAAGCGGAGCCATCCAACCACTGATAAGCGCGTGGCAGCGGAGCCATCACCTTCTCCACATCCAGCGGTTCTGAAGACCCTTTGCCTGCTTCCAGGTCCTCATAGAGTTGCTGCAATACCTTGCTTGAGTTTGCCCAATCATCCAGGGCGTGTTGCATGGTCGGAATATTGGCGGGAGCGGAGACATAAGCAGTCAAGGCGCGATTCACGACCACCAACTTCCCATCTCTGGTCCCATTATGTACAGTTGCAAGCTTCATAAACTATTCGATTGATAGGGTTCAATGTTATGTAAAGTGTGGCAATTTATCGTTTTTCTCAGATCATTAATACTGTGAGATCTGATCATTTTTCAAATCTGAAAGAATGCAAGGCTTTTCCTACGATTTGAAGGGCAAACAGGCCTGAACTCCTCAGCCATTTCAGGCTTTCTCAGAAGGGATTGCTGTCACCTTGTGCTTGTTATAAAATTAATCGCTATTTAGCCGATTCACTCTGTGCAAATTCAAGGGTTATGGATACGAAAAAAGCAACAATCAGCTTGATCATCGCTACAGCTCTGGGCATTCTGATTGCGATAGCTGGTGCTCACAATGGGCAAACGATCAATCACATCCCAATTTTGGTGTTGTGTGTGGCGGGGGTATTTATCCTGAATTGGCTGGCTTTTATCCCGGCATACCGCTTTCAGACAGAAAAGTTCTTCGATATCATCGGTAGCCTATCGTACCTAAGTGTTATTTGTCTAGGGTGTGCCTTGAGCCAGCCCATTGATGGCAGGACGATTCTGCTTGCGGTGCTGGTGACGATTTGGGCAGTTAGGCTTGGTACCTTTCTTTTTCGGCGCATTCATCGGTCCGGCAAGGATGATCGCTTCGATGCGATCAAGCCCAATATTGTCCGCTTTCTCAATGCCTGGACCCTTCAGGCTTTGTGGGTTGTCTTAACGGCCTCTCCAGCATTCATTGCCATTACTGCTGCAAAGCGAGAATCGATTGGCTGGTTGACATATGTTGGATTGACTATATGGCTCATAGGATTTGGCATAGAGGTGGTGGCGGATTATCAGAAGACCCAATTCCGCAAACAGCCGAAAAACAAAGATCGATTTATCCAGACAGGTTTATGGTCCCGCTCTCGCCATCCCAATTATTTTGGAGAAATTGTCCTTTGGATAGGCATAAGCCTGATTGCCATTCCGGTCTTGCAAGGATGGCAATGGATCGCTTTGATCTCGCCTGTATTCGTCACGCTCCTGCTTACGCGGGTGAGTGGGGTGCCCATGTTGGAAGCCAAGGCTGACAAACAATGGGGCGGGCAGGAGGCATATGAAGCTTACAAAGCAAGCACGCCTACATTGATTCCAAAACTTTGAAGGGGCATCGCATGTCAACGAAAAAGCCCTGAATGATTGTTTGGGATGGACAGGCTATAGCCCTATTTTGCACATATTTACAATTCGATACTCATGATAGAAAATCTTTTCAGATTAGACGGAAAAATTGCCTTAGTCACAGGCGGTTCAAGTGGCATCGGCCTGATGATCACACAGGGCTTGATCGAGTCAGGTGCAAAAGTGTATATCGCTTCTCGAAAGGGAGATGTGTGTGCGCAAGTCGCTGAACAAATGAATTCCCTGGGAAAGGGGGAATGTGTGGCTATGGCAGCCGATTTGTCTCAGCTAGACAATATAGAAGCCCTGTCACAAGAGTTGGCAGAAAGGGAGGATCATCTCGATATTCTCATCAATAATGCAGGAATAAGTTGGGGGGCACCTCTGGGTCAATTTCCCGAAAAGGGCTGGGATAAAGTGATGAATCTCAATGTGAAATCTCCCTTTTTTCTCACCCAAAGTTTGCTGCCACTGCTAAAGAAAGGGGCGACACAGGGAGACCCCAGCAGAGTCATCATGATCAGTTCCGTTGCCGCAGTTTCTTCCAACTCTCTATCGGCTTATTCTTATGGTCCAAGCAAGGCAGCGATTGCCCAATTGGGTAAATTGCTGGCGAAGGAGTTGGTAAAAGACAACATTCTTGTCAATACCATTGGTCCAGGGGTGTTTGAAAGTAAAATGACTGCCCATTTTGATTTGGATGCAATAGCAAAAATAACACCTGTTGGTCGGATCGGAAGACCAGAAGACATTGCAGGCCTGGTCATCTACCTGTGTTCCAGAGCCGGTGGCTTCATGCTTGGAAATTATATTCCTTTGGATGGGGGATATTTGATCCAGTGATTGGAGGGAGTCGATTGTTGATTGTGCTCACTCGAATTGTTTTTGAGTTTAGAGTCTGTTAGAACATCTGGCATGTATTGTTTGTTTGCGACTTTTTGGCGCCAAAAAGTCGCAAAGGTCCTCTAGCCAGGCTATATTGTTTGATTGATTCATGAAAATCTTTCTTTCCAGAAAAACATAAAAAAGTAAGAGACTGTTTAGGAATCTGTGCTGAGAATTTTTATCGTGTATTTTTTTCTCAGGCAAGGCTCTTTTTTGTTCTCATAGTGGTGCTATGAGAACAAAAAAAGCCGCATACAAAAAATAAGTGACAGATTTTCAAACAGTCTCTAAGGGTTCTATTTTGCAAGGTCTTTTTTTCGCCATTTGTTTTCTAACGTGAGTTCTTTGTTGTATTACGACAATTTGGATTAGATTTTGATAATCTGATTGTCTGGGAAAAATTTGGTAGTCCATCCAATGCTTGGCTTGTGGTCGATAAAATCATATGCACAGATTCCAG
>JBCCGK010000123.1:0-31523 GCA_039029315.1 Bacteroidota bacterium
CCCTACAAATATCTCTTTGCGGTCCTGAATCATTTGCCTGACTATCCCATCAACAAAATCCACGAGCTACTCCCACATAGACTCACTTTTGATACGAAAAAAACTCAAAAAGCTTGACATGTGATTGCTCGAATGGATACCGTTATCTAACAATGTCAAGAATTTTTTGTCCGTCTTGTCTCTCTTCCCGATGGAATAGTTGTATAGAGTGAGATCATTCTCGTTGTATGATCCTAGGTTTCACATGCTTATCCAGCTCCTTGATGATGGTCTCAAGAGCTTCGATAGGATCAGAGAGGTCTTCATTCTTCATGAAGAGGCTGAGCGCATCCCAGCATTCTTTTGGCCAGTATTTACAGGCTTCTTTGAGAATCTTTTTTGCCTCCTCTGATGAAGAGTTCACATCTTTTTTTCTATGTGGACCTTTGCCGAGTTGTTTGTGTTTCGCAGACATAATGATAAGGGTAATCAGCATAAACAAGTATGATCTTATGGTTGAAGATGAAAGTCTAAACAAAAAGCGGACGGTTTCTCCAGAAACCGCCCGCTTATCAGGAACAATAAACATGGGTAAAACTATTCTGGATAATGTCCGGGAGGATCTCCGAAAATTATAGATATGATGTTTGATATTATGATAGCTGTTATCCAAGATCGTACTGAAAGGGAGGTCTTCAGGGAATATAAATGATGAGACTGTTGTGACAGGTCTTGCAAAGGAGACCGCTGTGGAGTCGGGTGATTCTGGATATTGATAAACATGAGAGGGGTGAATTAAAACTAACACAAGTGCTGAACAGGGTTGATTGTTGTAGTAACCATTAGAACAATTGGAACGATCACATTTGCTTCAGGATTCTTTTTAACTCTTTTTTTGCTAAATATTTCCGGTCTCGCACATGCTTCTCTGTTTTACCCAGGATCTCTGCGATCTCTGGATTGCTGTACCCTTCCAACTCTAGATTAAGAATCTTCTGAAAATTTTTCCCTTTCAGTTGAGGAATGCCTTCAAATAACAAAACAAATCTATGATCTTTTTCTTTTCCTACATCCAGAATCGCTTGATCTTCTTGCATGGAGAGCATGCCAACTTTTGTTAAGTATTGTTTTTTTCGACATTCAAGGACTTGCAGGGCAGTGTTTCTTGTAAGCCTAGATAGCCAGGCAGAAAAGTGAATCACTGGCTTAGACTTTTCCCTCTGACTCAACATTTTGATACTCACTTCCTGCACCACATCTTCGGCCTCCTCCTTATTTTTTAGCAATCTATAGGCACTTAGGAAGATAATTCTATAGGTGAATTCGTATAGTGCCCTCATACTCGCCTCCGTTCCTGATTGTTCGAAGGCTTTCCAAAGTCGGCTCAGTCTTTGGGTTCGGTCCTTTGTTTGTGCTAAATCAGTGTTGACGTGTTTCATAATACAATCAATCAGATGAGTAAATGCAAACAAATCCTCCAGCAAGAAGAAATCCTTATTTCTCACTTTCATGATTTAAGAGCTATCAAGTAGCTTGATTGTCGTATGCTATCTGTAGATTTTTTTAAAAAGAAGAATGCTCAGAATGTTTTTTCTCTGTCATTGCAATTTTTTTCTGGAGGTGTTCATATCCATTTTTTGCCTCATGCATAATAGGGTCTCAAATGACTATAAACTGGGACATCTTATACGCTTAATTTGAAGAGGAAAGAACAGCTCTCGGCAAAAAAATACGACAATTTTCTGTGCAACCTCTCTTAGTAGTGAAGGCTGGAAAGAGTGAGCGAATAGAAAAATTGTAACAAATCCGTGAAATATGGTTCGCATTTTTTCTCTCTATCATATTCAACCTCCTCGCCTACATCCTCTTTTTTTCATTTTAACCAAATTCAATTATGAAAAACCAAACAATCTTTCGACTGAAAACTTCAAAAGAGTGTTCTACTACAATTGATATTGCTGTACAGGACATTTCTGGTTTTACTCCTGATATCGATGCTTGTGAAAAAATTGAAAGCATAAATGGGATAACGATCAAATGCCCTATGATAAGCCAAAGCTCAGCCATAAGAAAAGGAATAGATAAGCGAATCCCAATAACGATAGACTTTGCTGAAATTTCGCAAAGAGATCATATTCAAATAATTATAGAACCCATCATTGGTCAACCAGAGGAGGATCAAGGAATAACCTCAGAGGAGGCTTTGAAGATTCAAACAAACATAGCCCCAAAAAAATCCGGTCAAAAAAATGCCAGGATTGGAAAAATGGAGAAAGGGAACATCATCCGTAAACAAATAGCATCTAATCAGTCTATCTAGGTTCAATTAGATGACCGTACAACTGAAGAAGATTCTGAGTTAATCATTTTTCTCTGTTGGAATTGAAACAACCCATATTCATAATTTTCATTCCATTTGGGAGGGTCGGCTTAAATGACGGCCCTTTCCCAATGAAGGAAGGATGTTATTCATTGAGATTAATTAGAAATCAAAAATGTAACTCTCATACCCATGAAACATCTTGAGCGGATAGAAAAAAAACTCTTTGAAATATCCAAAGACATTTCAGAAGGAAAAACCAAAGAAGCTATTGATCGTCTCCTTGTCGTGACTAGTGGTGTAGATCAGAAATTGCATCATGAATTGACCCTTCATTCAGGGACTTTTGCAAAACTATCCTCAGATAAAAGAAAAGGCTTATTGAGCCGCTCTGAAGAAAATCAAGAAACTGCTCACATTCATTCAAGCTTGCTGGAAATAATTGAAACGTTAAGCATTCCTTCCCCATCCAACCAGGTATTTGAAGATGCCGATGAACTTGTTATTTCTGCTGAGGAAGACATCGCGATTCCAAGAACTGCATTCAAAGAATCAATAGATTTTCATCTACATACAATCAATAAATGGTCAGAAGGTATAAAGTTCAGAGATGCTACAAACGAGAAGTCAACCGCTAACATCTATATTCATCTAAATTTTTTCCTAACACCAGCGCGATTACAATTTGAGAAATCCATTGCAAACGAGCAGATTCCCTTCCAAAACCTGATCAATACTACAGAAGGTCATTTGGTGATTCTGGGTCAGCCAGGTGCAGGCAAAACCACGACAATGAAGAAACTCATTCAAGATGTTCTACGTTTAACCGTACATCAACATGGGCACACATTTGATTTTCCTATTGTAATCAGACTGAGAGAGCTGAATGCCTTTTCTGTTGAAAATCACACGCATATTTTATTTAAGAAGATTCTCGATATCTGTGGGATCAAAGAGAAGCAGATAAAAGATTCCAGTAATCAATTGGTGGTTGGGATTTGCAAGTTGCTGGAAGAACTTAATATTCTCTTGATTTTAGATGGTTTTGACGAACTTAAACATGAGTTGAAAGAACCGGTACTTGAAGGAATTTCTATATTGGCATTAAGTTTAACAACAACAAGATTTATTCTCACCTCAAGAACAGGGGATTATTATCGAGAAATCCCGAAAACCACTGTTTTCGAAATATGTCCCTTAAATGAGGATCAAATACAGTTTTTTGTTCAGAAATGGTTGGGGAGTGAAGCCGATGCCAACACCATGCTCAAACAAATAAGTGATTCCCCTTTTAAGGATACGATGATTAGACCTCTTACCTTAGCACACTTATGCGCACTTTTTGAGAGATACCATAGAATTCCAGCAAAACCTAAATCTATCTATAAAAAAACCATCAATCTGCTATTGGAAGAATGGGATTTACAAAAGTCAATTAGCAGAAAATCTCGATATGGTCAATTCGATGTTGATAGAAAATTCGATTTCCTTTCTCATTTGGCATACCAATTATCTACAGAGTATCGCAAAATGATTTTTGATTCCAATATCTTAAAAGATGTTTATCGAAGGATTTGTCAAGAATATTCTTTGCCAGATCAGGATACCCAGGTTGTGGTCGATGAATTGGAGAACCATAATGGGATCTTCATCCAATCAGGCTACGATTCTTACGAATTTGCGCATAAATCATTTCAGGAATATCTCGCTGCAGAATATATTGTGAAATTACCTGGATTCCCACCCAAATCTGACATATTAAAACTTCCTTCCGAAATGGCATTAGCTGTGGCTATTTCCTCCAATCCAACTCTGTATTTTTCGGATTTGATGCTTCGTGAAATAAACCAGCCCATTGATCAAGATTTGTTCTTGTCTTTTCTAAAAAGTTTCTTCAATCGACTTGTTCTTGAGCAACCAGATTTTCAGCTAAATCCTCTATTAGGAGCCTCAGTTCTATATTGTTATGCACTATGTGAAAAAATATCTGAGGGAGATCTTCAATTTTTCAATGAAATTTTGAACATTAAAAAAGTTGATCAATCAATCAAACTTTTGTCCATTAAGAATTCCTCTGTACTTTTTACTAGACACCATATTGTTAGTAGCGAATACTAGAAATATTTATTTCTTCTATGGTTTTGGCTTTGGGCTATATTGGATAAACCCTTCTTGTTGCTTCACGAGATTATACAGCCTTACCATGATTCTCAAGCAGTTTAAGAAAGAAGAGGACATAGATTATATTTCCATACTCATTTTCCTAAGGTGAAAACTTGAAAATTATTTACCAATTCCTGTGGCATCTGTTGACAGTTTCTCTATCTTTGGGCTGAAGCATGGCCCTGCAAGAGTTCTTGGACTTCTTAAGGCGACATCTATCAGACATTGTCAAGAATTGCTGCCACTACACTTGAGAGAGGGGCCGCGGCATCAATGATGATTGCGTTCTTGGGAAGTCCCTCCTTTGTCTTATGCTGCAATCGTGCAAAGGCTTTTCCTTCACTTGCGGTTCCTCCCCACTCCTCTTCCGGTCGGGCGGCAAGTCGTCGGTTCAGCGTATTCAGATCGACCTCAAGCACAAAAACTTCATCAAATAGGTCAAGAAAGCGGTCGGAATTCCTGGAACCACCGCAAAAAAATGTTACAGCATACTGTCGATTGGCCACCAAATCTCTGACCTTCTCGACATCCCATATCCAGACCGCATGCTCCTCAGCGCTACCATTCACAGGCCTCCCGCTTGTCAGATCGCCCCAATAGGCCAACTCTCTGTCGCCGTGGATGGCCTGGTATCCGCGTCGTAGCAACTCATCACAGACCGTCGTCTTACCAGCACAGGAAACACCATCGATTAAGTAGTTCTTGACACCCATGTTTTGTTTCCAATAAGTGAGTCTGTCGGGCTATATGCAGGTGTGGCAAGAGTCATTGCTATAATTTCTTTAACAGGAGCTTGATCAGAGAATCAACATTGAAGGTGATTTTATCAATGTCTTCCTTTAATCTTTCACATTCCACTTTATTACCGTTGCACAAGGCCACTTTATAGCTGTCAATTATTTCCAGGTAATGTTGAGATTCCTTATACACATCTTGATTAAGCCAAAATTTGTGCTTCGCCATCGTCTTCCTGACAACTTCTCGCTGATCCATTAGCTTGTCACACTTTTCTTTTAATTCTTCAGAAATGTGGGTACCCTCTAATGCTAATAAGTCTTCATGGACCTCAAACAGCTGATATTCGAGTTCAGAGTGCTCTTCCCAGCAATCTGAAATTTTATCTACCCGCGCGTGGTTTACCTCACGAACTAATGTTATTTTATTTTTAAATTTTTCTAATAGATACGCAACTACCACCCCAAGTACCAGGATGACAATGGATTCTTTTAAAATTTCATATCCGAATTCAGTCCAATCTTTCATAATGCTTATATTAATGACTTACAAGGACTCGATTATGTACCGGGCTAACTGCTAGAGAGGTCGACTGTAGAAAGGATGTCAGCGAGGTGCCTGTCTACCATCTGCTAAGAATATTCATTTCAGTTTCAGGATTTAAATCATCTCTGGGATCAATCGCTATGTTCTCATCCACCCGAACAGATATCGGAATCCCGACTTCTTTTATACACAAATCAATATTATTGTCATTGTCCTCAATATCTGCAATCTGGAATGGATTGACTTCAATTGTATCCTGTTCACGTGCTAATGTAACATAAAAATGATTAAGAGACTGTTTGAAAATCTGTCACTTATTTTTTGTATACGTCTTTTTTCCTCATTCTGCAGCTTTTTTTGTTCTCATAGCACCACTATGAGAACAAAAAAGAGCCTTGCCTGAGAAAAAAATACACCATAAAAATTCTCAGCACAGATTCCTAAACAGTCTCTAAGTTCAGCTTCTCCTAGCTCCTTTCCTTCTTTGGATCGAACTCCTCCAGCCCATACCGTTCTTACCACAAGTTGGGTTTCTGATTGAGGGCAATCACATCCTCTCCCACTTTCCATATATGGATACCCCTTGTCTATGGCAAAGTAAGTAAGTGGGTGGGTGGACAATATTAGGTTTGATTTTGGGTATAAGGGAAATAGGAGATATAATGGCTTGATTGATAAGATTTCTCCCTTTCTACACAGTTCATTTCCCCTATGCCCACTATATCCCTCACAAATAATTATGTCCCCTTACTTACAGGATTCTTTTATTTTGTCAAGCAGTCTTCTTTTTTATCAGCCACCATGTCGTTACAACAGCAGCAATAGGGGCGAACAATACCCCTTCCATGATAACTTCGAGTACCAATGCTATGGGGTAATCCGCCAAAGACCAGCCATTAGGCAGTGCCAGGGTGCCATAAGCGGTAATTCCAAGTAACAATCCCTTGAGTGCTGCAGCTTTTATACTTTTTGCTTCAACTGCGGGTTCTACAACCAACTTAACAATGGCCGTAGTCATAATTGCGAACCAAATTAAGATGAGGATTGGATGTTGGATTTCAGCAGCAAATATCTCTCTGATTCCGGCCTCCTCCTGAAGAGTCTGACTAAACTGGATTCCGAAGACTGCCTGATAAGTTACATCTACAATAAAATAGACAACAAATACGCTTAGGTAGGTTAGAATAGTAGTTTTCATATTTTCTGTTTTGGATATATAGATGCGTGTATAGGCTTGTTTGTTGTTCTTTTTCGGTTTAGAACAGCACACCATCTTTTCCCGAAGTTCTAGCAGGAATATATCACCACGATTGCAATATTTGCAAGCATCAACACAAGATCTGTAATAAAAATAAAGCGCATTCTCCCTTTTACCTGCCACACGCCGGTGCCTTTTTGGTTATCCAACGCAATAAAGGCATTGGGAAGAAACTGTGACCCATGTGCTATGGCGAAGGTAGCACATAGAATGATTCTTTGTCCGGCTTCCGGGAAAACAGCTGGATTAATTAACACAAGTACATTTAAGACACAAAACGCAGCATTGAATCCGCCCAGAAACTTTCCTGTCTCAGCAAACATGTCAAAGACTGGTGTATCGCGATGTTCTCTCGCCACGAGAGTTTTTGCAAATATTTTGCTGCGCACTGCAAACGCATAAAAGCCCATGGCAAACCATATGGCGTTTAGGAGGAGAATTAGGTCAAACATGTTCGCCAAGTTAAGAAAGTGTCAGCTTTCATGTATCACTATACTCGATTGGCAGGATTGATTTCCCATAGACTAAAAAGACTGTGCATTGGGGCAGCTATTCAGCGAATAACTTCTTCGAAATTTCTCTCCCAACCCCCTCCAAAGGGGGAAATCGTTGATTTCTGGCCTTGTGGGTTGATGTCTCCCGCTGGCGGGAGAGCGAGAGGGTGGAAGACGATTGTCAAATATTCATTTGTCCAAATACTTACTTACTTCAAAGCTCATACAACTTGCATCAGTAATGGGTTTGTATACAATTGCGACTGTGAGTGTATGAAATTGTGCGTTCATTGCTTATTGGAAAAATTATTCTTCCTGCTCCATCCATCGTTGAATGATCTTCTGGAATTCTCTTACTGTACTTTCCCCATATTTAGCAGTTGGACCTATGTTGAATAATGGATTGCTAAGAGATTTCTGCTGTTGTTCACAGACATATATATCTTCAGCCATAAAATCATTCCATTTCATGGGGTCCTCAGACTTCTCATCAGGACTTCCTCCATACTTGCTTACGCCACCCATAATTCCATGCCATGAGGAATATGAATGTTTTCATTGAGTTTATTATTGTTGAGGTTCCCAACCTGGCGGTTTTATCAGCAATTTGAATTTGTTTTTCCAGCCTTTGGTCTCTCTGATTGCGTGATATAGCCTCGTCAGGCCATGAAAAAACACCTTAATAGGATTGGTGGAGTTCAGAGGTTTGGTAATCCCATAGACGACTGCCTCTTTTTCGGGCTCAAACGTTCCCAAAAGTCGGTCCCAGATGATGAGAATCCCTGCATAGTTTTTATCCCAGTACTGTTGGTTCGATCCATGGTGGACCCGATGGTGGGAGGGTGTGTTGAACATGTATTCTATGGGTTTGGGAAGTTTTCCGATGACCTCAGTATGTAGAATGGCTTGAAAGGTTTGTACAAACACTTCAGACAATAAGACCAGAATCGGATCAAATCCCAGCATAACAATGGGGAGGGAAAATATGATGGGAAAAATGGCATCTAATGGCCCAAATCGGTAGGCAACAGACATATTGAAATGCGGAGAACTATGATGTACAGTATGTGTCGCCCATCCAATCCCTATCCGATGCATCATCCGGTGATCCCAGTAATAAGCAAAGTCTGCCAACAAGATACAACTGATGATGGTGATCCAGTTGAGAGGCAGATGTGTTAGGCTTATGTGTTCATGCACCCAAAAATACACTTTGGTCATGAACAAGATCCCAATGATATATTCGATGGCGACAAAGGCCCCGAGGGTAATAACATTTGCAATAGAATCAAAAATAAGATTCTTGTCCAGGCGATTGAGATATCGGTACCTGATGAGTTCAACAATGAAAAAGGGAATAATCAGGTACATGATACTCAGATCATTGAACACATGGAACCAATACCCAACTGCTTCCCATTCCAGATTTTTTACAAGAAAATCAATCATCTTACTTGCTTATTTTATGCCAATATTCAGTATCACTATATCCAAAGTAATCGTAGCTGATCTGGAGCTTGGAATCATCGATCAGTTCTATCTCACTTTCCACCTCATACCTCTCTCCTTCATATTCAAGTCCATATCGCGCTGTTCCCTGTTTCTCCTCAAAGGATGTGAGGACCAATACCAGAGAATTGTCTTTCATGGAATTGCCGTTTTCATCTGTCAGCTTGATAGAATAAGCCTTCAGAGAACCCTCTTTTTCTCGGAATTGATAGATGACCTCCCCTCGGAATTCTTCACTGTCATAGGAAGCTTTCCAATCTCCCAACAAAGCTGAATAGGAAAAACTCTTGGATGGAGCTTTGTCGGATGGGCTATAGCGTGCAAATATATGTGGAATGCCCGCCAGGATTGTGATAATCAATATGCTGGTACCTGCCAGTCTTATATTACTCATAATCAAGATTGCTTTATATGTGAAACACAGAGCAAACATATTTAGCTGGTTGCGGAAATCATTTGATCTATGTCAAAAGATTTTCACAAACCATTTTTCTTGTTGGCAATAAAAATGGAGCCATGAGGAAATGCCTATAGATGTGGAAGGTATTCCCTGGACTTTGAGTGGAAGGTAAGCCCCCTACAACATCAACTCATCATCAAAAAATACGCATACAAAAAATAAGTAACAGATTTCCAAACCGTCTCTAGGTTTGACTTTGGCCTTTTTGAAAAATAGAAAATCCCTCATTACAGCCTGGAAACGGCTTTTGTGAATGAATGAACTTCACTGTTTTTGGGTGATGTTGATTCATTCTAAGTAAGGGGACACATGTATATTTGACAATCATCTTCCACCCTCTCGCTCTCCCGCCAGCGGGAGACATCAACCCACAAGGCCAGAAATCAGCGATTTCTCCCTTTGGAGGGGGAGGAATAGAATAAGCATATGTAAATATGTTCACTTACTTAATTGAAAAATGGCAGGTGAGGTCTTTTCAGAGCCGGGGCCAAAAATGCCCAGGAAGGTGCGATTTTGTTGGAACGGGAAAGGCTTTTGCCATCCAGGATGAAATTGACAACAATGACCCTGTAGATTATCCCTGATATTTCAAATACACGGTTTTTCTCCGCATATAATGTTCCAGACCATGTTTGCCATCATCTCCGCCAATACCAGAGTTTTTCCAACCGGCATGGTAGCCATGGATCGATTCTGCGAGACTTCGATTTACGTATAATTCACCAACTTCCATATCCCTGACAGCACGCATGATTTTATTCATGTCATTGGTCATGATATACCCTGCCAGGCCAAATTGGGTATCATTGGCCAATCGAATCCCTTCTTCGAAGTCGTCAAATTGCATGATCGGAATGACTGGGCCAAATATCTCTTTCCGCATGATTTCCATCTCCTGTTTGGGATTGAGGATTACAGTAGGTTGGTACCAATAGCCCTTGTCGAACATCCCTCCTTTCAGCAAATCTCCTCCCAATACGATTTCTGCGCCATCAGCTTTTGCTTTGTTCACATAGGAATATACTTTTTCCAGTTCTGTTTTGTTCACTTTCGGCCCGAGCTGCACCCCTTCCTCAAATGGATCACCGACTTTTGTGGATTGCATTTTTTTGATAAACTTCTCAATGAAGGCATCTGCTATCCCGCTTTGTACATAGGTCCTTTCATTACAAATACAGGCTTGGCCGCAATTCAGCATTCGGGCAGAATAGGCATTCTCAACGGCCATATCCACATCAGCATCATTTAAAATCACCATGGGAGCTTTTCCGCCCAATTCCATAGAGATCGTGGTCAGATTTTCCGCTGCCATTCTGCTGATGATTTTTCCTGTCTCACTTCCTCCGGTAAAGGTGATCAGTTGTGGAATATCGCTTTTCACCAATTGTGCTCCAACAGTGGGGCCATAGCCACACACGACTTGAACGATCCCTGGAGGAATACCTGCCTTTTCGCCCAACTCCATCAAGGCCAGTGCCGTCATGGAAGTATCTTCATGAGGTTTAAACACAATCGCATTCCCAGTAATCATCGCCGGGGCAATTTTTCGCAAGGCCATCGCAAAAGGGAAGTTCCAGGCAATGATTCCTACCGCCACACCAATAGGTTGTGGAATATTCCACATCACTTCGCCTGGATTATCCGGGGACATCCATTCTCCTTCGATCCGACGATCAAATTCCGCATAATATTTCAACCAATTATTCCCAAAATCGATTTCTCCCAAGGATTCATGGAGCGGCTTGCCAACCTCCTCAGTAAGGAGTCTGGCCAATTGGGTCTTATTCTGGTCAATCAAACCTGCCCATGTTCGCATGATATTCCCCCTTTCCACCCCGGTTCGTTTTGACCATGCTTTTTGTGCCTGTTGTGCAGTTTCCAAAGCCTCTTGTACTTGTTCGGGCGAAGTTTCATAAATCGTGGCAGAAATACTTTCATCTATGGGGTTGATCACCTCTATCTTCTGGGCAGAGGCTAGCCATTGTCCATTGATATAGTTTTTGTACTCTTTCATCTTTAGGCATTTAAAGGAGAGAATGTTGGTTGACAGAATAATATATTTAATAAAATCCAATGAACCGCAAAAATTGGGAAACAAAGATTTTTAGGGCTCCTTAAATACATTAATTGCTCTATGTCCCTTCTACTTTTCTCTATCCAATTCCAGGCATGAAGTATGCCTGCTCTGAGATTACTTCTGATTTGGCCAAACGGTCAGATTGGTAAAACCTACCAATCTTCATCTTTTGCTTCGGATTCTACTTAGGGTCTCCTGAGAGACTCCCAGGAAGGAGGCAATTTGGCCCAATTTTACCCGCAACTCTATATCAGGAATGAATGATAGTAAGAGATCATATCGCTCTTTGGCAGACATAAACATATATCCTTTGGAATAGTAATCAATGAAGGCCAATTGCTCCTCTGCAATCAGTCTTCCTAGTTTTTGAAACTCCGGATACATGTCCATCAGTTTTTGATAGCTGGAATAATCGATGGAGCAGATCGAACATGTTGTGAGGGTCTGCAGGTTTTCAAAACTTGGTCGTTGTGCATGGAAACTGTACCAACAGGTAAAAAACTGATTATTGATATAAAACCAGGAATTCACCTCTTTCTCCCTGCCGTAATGAAAGGACCTAACGGTACCTTCATCCAGGAAAAACAACTTCTGTGTGTACTGCCCTTCTTTGATCAGTATATGATTGACAGGCACTTCTTGACAGATGAAATGTTCTTCAATCGCCTTTTCTAAGGCATCTGATATCGCCACTTTGGTATTTATATTTTCTATGAGGGTCTTCATATTACTCATCGTGAAGTTGAATCCATGAGAGTAAATATACCTCATTTCATTACATGGCTTTACTATTTTAAGGGGTGTACGACAAATTGCAGATTTAGCCCAGGATAGTGGGGTTGTTTCTCATTGTAGAAGAAACGGGGAAAGTGCGGAAGAGGTCAGGAGCAGCAAAATCTGATTGGTTCTGCAATTTGTCGTACACCCTATTTTATGTTTTGCCGAATGATTTTGCAGCCATGTATCCAGTTTTAAATGGAAAAACCAGAATTGATTATTATCTGTTAACCAATTCTGATTCTTTGGAAGCCTGAACCGAACTTCTTATTTAATGCTACTCAATAATCGTCCTTTCATATCCATCCAGAACAAGCTCGAAGGATCCTTCTGTTGCAGTAGCTTTTTCATAAATTAAAAACCATCCCAATTCATCTTTAGCCAACCAAACTTCTCCGTGTAAATGACCATAGTCTATATAAATGACATGACAGTCGAAAGTATGTTCTCCCAGGCTAAATGTATCCATACGAAGAAATTTTTCTTTCAACTTCTTGGTTCTTGCAAAGGATACGTCTAGCATCTTTCTTGTATACTCCTTTCCCGGCTCCAACTCTCTATCTGTAGGGTCAATATAGATGGTTGCCGTATGATAATCCTTCCCCTTAATAAATGTTCGTTTATAGGACTTTGATTCTTTCGGATTGTTAGATTCAAACTGCAAGGTGTTCCCTTCCAGTTTAAAATTATTGAATACCAATTCTCCGCTTTTTACCTGTGTAAATTTTCCCTCATATTCTTTTGGACCATCTGAATTGAACCAAAATGTTTCTTCGGCTTGTGTATCGAAAGGTTCATTGAAACTTATCCAACTTTGGGCTACGTCTTTGATAAGGAGTGTATTTTTTGTTGTGTCAACTACCCTGACAGATTCCATTTCTCCAATTGTTGCCCCTTCGGATTTCATGGCATAGGTTCTTGTAACTTGCAGATTCGTCGGCGGGTTGAATGGTGTCAGCTCTGGCGTATTTTCTGTCAAAATGAGTTTTTCCTTGCTACAACTCATTGCCAACAGGACAATGGATAAACATACACCTATGAAGAAAAATTTCATTTGCTTGTGGTTTTTCATCTTTTCGGAAAATTAAGTTTGCTTATTCTTTAGATTGGACAAAGAGACTGTTTGAACATCTGTTACTTGTTTTTTGTATGCGTCTTTTTTCCCCATCCTTCAGCTTTTTTTGTTCTCGTAGCACCACTATGAGATGAAAAAAGAGTTTTGTCTGAGAAAAAAAATACACCATAAAAATTCTAAGGACAGATTCCCAAACAGTCTCTAAGGCAAAACTAGACATAGGAAAAGATGATGATGTGGTCGTTTTGGACAACTTCACATGACAGGGATATAAATCTCTGTGAGCAATTCTTCCGGGGGAGTATGTTCATCGTTGTTTGGGAAAAACTCTATAGTAGGCAGGTCTGCCAATTCTAGATTTACGTCAATCATCCAACATGCATATATCTTACTATAGGTATCAGCACTATTCTCATATGGTCCTATGTGAATAAATTTGGCATATTTTTGCCGCTTATGGGACTTGATATTAAAAAGCCCTTCTGGTTCTAAAAATGATGGTTGGTCCAATATTATCCCCAAATTGTAGCGAAAATTCAGACGATCACTGATCTCATTGTCGTCTTGAATTTCTGTCATAAAAATAGAGGTATCAGTAAGAATTTCTTTTTTCAACGCGTAGTCTAACAGTTGTTTCGTTGACTTTTTAATGCCAATCATGTCATCATACAAGCCTCTATATTCAAGGCATAGAAATTCAAAATCAGGAAGGTATTCTATTTCAAATTGAAGTTCCCGCCTGTCTGTATTTTCTTCCAGATCTAGCGACTGACGAATAATCTCCTTGATAGATTCTCTACTATTTCGAAAAGCCAAAGGAGAACAATTGAACCTGTTTTTAAAGGCTTTGCTAAAAGCAGACCTATCTTCAAAACCTACTTCATATGCTATGTCAGAAACTCCCAGATCAGAATATTTTAAATACTGAGCTGCTTTTTCCAACCTGACTCTTTTGATGTATTTTCCAATCGTTTCGTGATGCAGTGCCTCAAAGATTCGATTGATATTTCGGTAGGAATAATGACATATTTCTTCCACCTTTTCGATATTTACCTCTTCCTTGAATTTTTCATCAATATAATTGATCAATTTTTTATACCTCTCTAATTGAGTTTCGTTTTTCATCTATGACTTTCAGATAAAGTTCTCAATTTTTGTGCTCTATTATGTGTCCTTTTTGGACATTATTAGGGATTCTCTTCAGCATTACAATCCGCTTTTTGCCTCGGGATTTTTCATGACATTTTTCAAAGCAAGTGACAAGATGCTATGTCTTGAGTTCAATTAATGTCTGCCGAAGAATTGAGGCTTTTGGAAATCAACTATAATGCGTAAGCCCTATCGATTGCCAGGTCTTGAATCAGAGAAAATAAGTAGATGGACAATATTAGGTTTGATTTTGGGTATAAAGGAGATAGGGGATATACTGGCTTGATTGGTAAGATTTCTCACTTATTTCCCCTATTTCCACTATGTCCCTCACAAATAATTGTGTCCCCTTACTTCTCTGTTACGAATTGTTTTTTCCCTGATCCGAACCCAAATTTGAAAAAAAGATCCCTTCATGATTCATGAAGGTCCCGTCCTTCCTATTCAAGTCCAATCTTCCTCCCTCAAAATTCGTTGCGGGCAAGTTTAATTCCCGATAGATACAAGCCGTAGCGGCATAGTCCCATATGCAACCTCCGCCCTTTTCTTTTTTGGGGAACTTGAGCATGCAGGCAGGGCCATGTTCCAGAACGCGGATGGCATTGATGACAGACCCAGCTCCATCTATCTCCTGTACCCCATTCAAGTTCATTTTCTTCGCCATTCCAGCAAGCAACTCTTCTATTTCTTCCAGCCGGGGGGTATCCTTCAGCTTTCGATCTGTCACATAGCTTAGGTGCTCATTGGCAGGATTGATTTCCCATAGACTGCCGCTCTTATAGGCCCCATGTCCTTTGATCGCGTGGTACAAGAGATCCGTGCTGGGATCAAATACGACACCAATGAAGGGAGTTCCGTCTTTGGCGAGCAAGGCGATCGATACCGAGAAACCGGGCTGTTTTTTGATAAATGCTAAGGTTCCATCCATTGGGTCCACGCACCAAAAAAAATCTTTCTCGAATCGACTTCCATCATCTTCCGTTTCTTCCGACACAAGGGCCAATCCGAATTCCTCACAACTTGGAATCAAATGAGAAAGAATGATGCTTTCACTTTCTTTATCTACTTTGGTTACGACTTGTGAAGCATAGCTTGCTCCTCCCTGTTTTTTCTCCACAGCGACCTCCTCAGACATATACTTCTGAATGACTTTCCCAGCAGCCAGAGCTGCCTTGATGGCGATTTTGCTGAGCTGTTTCAGATCCATGCTTACAGACTGTTGATTACTTCTGTGGTTACCCGTTCGCTATAGGAATTGAGTTTCCAGTGGCTTGGACTCCAGCCTTTGAGGAAACGATGAAAGTCCGCCCAGGCTACCCGATACAAAGACCGCCATTCTTGTTCCAATGCTTCATTTCTTTCTTCCAATTCACTTTGCAGATGCCGAAAATAGGTGTCCAGGATATCTGCTTCCAGACGCTCACACTCTCTTTCGCGCAGACAACTTCCGACGAAATATGCCACATCTTTCATTCCGCAGCCGCCACCGACATACTGAAAATCTACCCCGGCAACCTGTCCCTCTTTCCCAAAACAAAAGTTGGCCAACTTAGCATCCCCATGAACAAAGGTTTTATATGTACAGCGATTCAGTTTTTCGTCAATGAGAGGAGCTGCTTCCTTCAAGCCTGGATCATCCAAGACGGCCAATTCCTGTGGTCTGGTCTCCAAATGCCAGTAAGTGCCGACTTCCCAGAGACCATCCGGAGCTTTGTTCAGGTAACTGGCGTGAAATTGAGCCAACCATGCCAAACAAGCTTGTATCTCCTCCCAGGAGACGATTCCCTTGCGCAAAGGATAGCCAGCCTCATCCAGATCTTCCAGTACCATCAGCACCTCTTCATCCAAGGTCTCAATCCCAAAACATTGCGGAAGACGGGCCGCGCTGTTTTTGCTGTATCTGTCATACCATGTGGTTTCTACCTGATAGGATTTTAGCTTGCGTTGATGCCCGAGATCAGTATTCCATCCTCGGGGGTGGTTTTGATATCTGGGCAATTGGACGTGCTTGACAACAACACTTTTGACAGCCGCATTCTTCAATCTCACTCGCATGATTTTTCCATACCCACTCCACAATTCCTGGATCACTTCCTGTACTGATAAAGAAGAAGCATCTGTGCTTTGAAGAATGATCGATCTAAGGTGTTCATTCATAAGGCCCCAAAGATAAGAAGATGTGATAATGGAGCTAAATTCTTTTGGTTCTTTGACAATGTTAGTGGAGCCGGTCTTCCTCGCTTATGACCTCTTCCCAACAGGTCCCGTTTCTCCTTCAGGAGAAACAACCCGCCATCCCACAATGCTGCTTCCACAACTTTTGTCAAAGAACCATTCTTTTTTATACATTGGACCTCATAGATTCTCCACTTAAAAAGGTGTTTTTCTGCACTTAGACGTAACGCGTTTTTCGGCTCTGGTTCCATCTCGCAAACGCGTCACGTCCAGACCTATAAACCGGAAAAATTGGGAGCAGAGCAGGTCGTCCCTACGCCAAAATCCCTTCAATCAACTCTCCATGCACATCCGTCAATCGTACATCCCGCCCTTTGAAAGGATAGGTCAATCGCTTGTGATCGATCCCAAGCAAGTGTAGCATGGTGGCATGCAGGTCCGGGATGGTCGTCTTGTTTTCCAATACCCGATATCCATACTCATCGGAGCTTCCATATATCGTTCCAGCCTTTATTCCTGCCCCCGCCAGCCAGATACTGAAAGCAGTCGTATTGTGATCACGTCCGTGGGTACCCTGAGCGAAAAAGGTCCGGCCAAATTCAGTGGCAAATACTACCAGGGTCTCTTCCAGCAAGCCCCGTGCTTTGAGGTCTTTGAGTAGGCCCGCTATGGGCTGGTCGATGGCGTGGGCATTGCGCTCATGATCCTTTTTCAGATTGCCATGTTGGTCCCAGGGGTTGGGATTGCCGGGAAAAGGGTCGGTGATCTCCACAAAGCGCACGCCTCGCTCTACCAGACGGCGAGCAAGGAGGCACTGCGCGGCATAGTTACGGGTGTGTTCATCCTGTGAATCGAAACCGTAGAGTTGTTTGGTGGCTTTGGTTTCGCCAGAAATGTCGGATAACTCTGGTACAGAGGCCTGCATCCGGAAAGCCAATTCGTAATTGCGAATGGCGGATTCCAATTCATCTACGGGTCCCATGTGGTCCAGCAGGCGTTTGTCTGCTTTGCTGAGATACTTGAGTTTCGCCAATTGCAGCAGCTGCTCTTCTTCCTGCGGTTGGATGTTGGCCAAAGGTTCGCCCTGGGCCTTCAAAAGCGAGGCCTGATACGATACAGGCAAATAGCCACTTTTGAGCATATCGATTCCTCCTAGTGGCATAGACCCTCCATGGACAACCACAAAGCCAGGAAGATTCTGATTTTCACTTCCCAGGCCATAATTGATCCAGGCGCCCATGCTTGGACTCCCTCGATCGCTCATGCCAGTATGCATGATAAAGTTGGCATTGGCGTGCTCGGGAAGGTCTGCATACATAGAGCGGATCAGCGCAATATCATCCACACAGGTAGCAATGTTGGGAAAGAGGTCGCTCACCCATATGCCAGACTCCCCATACTGCCGAAACTCCCAAGGACTCGCCATGATGGTCCCGTTTTCGTTGAATTGGGTCGGATCGAGCTTGTATTTCTTGCCAGGGTCCTCTCCATGTTCTTTGATTAGGCGAGGTTTGGGATCAAAGGTATCGATATGCGACATTCCCCCCGAGAGAAAGATAAAGATGATGCTTTTGGCTTTGGGGGAATAGTGAGGCCCTTGGTCAAGGAGGGGGGAATTGCCTGCCAGCTTAGATGGAGCATCTTTTCCAAAGATCTCCTGATGCATGAGTCCTGTGAGGGCAAGTGAACCAAATCCATTGGCAGCCATACGCAACATTCTGCGTCGGCTCATGGGACGGAAGATATGGGAAGATTGCTTCATAGCAGATGGATAAATTCTTTGAGGTTGAATAGGCTGTGGCAATAGTCTGCCCACAACCGCGAATCCTGTTCCATCCCGGCCAGGGACAGACTATAGGTCCGTGCGATCATTTGCAGATATTCCAGCGCCTCTAGCATTTCAGGGTCTGATGGCTTGCGGGCAAAGGCATGAAGATAGAGCTTTTGGATGCGGTTTTCGATAGTGATGGATTCCTCTCTAAGCATCGTCTTCGCCCAGTGTTGTGCCTGCTGATGAAAAAAGGGATCATTGAGAAGGCTAAGGGACTGGGCAGGAGTATAAGACACCGTTCGCTGGCCCACCGTCTCAAATGGAACAGGTGTGTCGAAGGTGATCATCAGCGGATTGATGTAGTTGCGACGTACCATCTGATAGACACTTCGTCGTCCTGCTCCATCGAGAGGCCCTGATTCTGGCGGAAGTTTATGGGTCTTGAAGGAGGTCAAAAATGGCATATAATCCACAGGGATAGGCTGGCCATACATGCTTGAATCCAAGCGTCCGCTGATGGCAAGCACCCCATCCCGGATCGCTTCTGCTTCCAGCCGTCGGACAGAATAATGATGCAGATATACATTCTCTGCATCGATGGCCAGATTCAGAGAATCCGCCTGAGTAGATCGTCGAAAGGCATCGCTCATCACCATATAGCGGATCATGCGTTTCATGGACCAGCCTTCTTCTATAAAACGGAGAGCCAGATAGTCCAGCAGTTGGGGATGGCTGGGCAGTTTCCCCTGCACGCCAAAATTGTCCATGGTTTCCACCAGTCCTTTGCCAAATAGATAATGCCAGAGTCGATTGACCATGATTCTTGCAGTGAGGGGATTTTCAGGATCGACCACCGACTGTGCCCAGGCAAGACGTCCACTCCCATCCTGCGGGAATTCAGTAGGTCCAGCCTGGATGGTAGACAAAAACCCATGTGGTACGCGATCCTCGCTCCAATGATTGTAATTGCCCCGGACCGCCACTGGACTGAAGACAGGATCGCCCTTCGCTAGGCCGACAAAATGAGTTGAATCATATACAGAAAGAGAAAGGCTATCATAGCTTCTGATCCAGGCATCTAGCTGAATGGGGGAATGATCGATGCGTATTTGAGAAGTCTCTTTTGCAAGAGAAAGCTCAGGTCGTATCCCGTTGAAGGCAACCACATATTCGATCTCAATATAATCCTCTGCCCTCAAGTCCAGATTCTGTGTATGATAGGTGCCGGGCATACATTCCAGATAGGCTTTGCTCCCTTTTAACAAAGAAAGGTCGAAGACATACTCTTTCCATTCCCGATCATCCACAAAATGTTGGACTCCCCCATATTGATTGCCCTTGCTGATTTGATAATTCTCTACGATGAGCCGGATTGTTCCTTTATGACCTCTCGCCCGTACCAGTAAGGAGTCGTATTCCATCACATAATTGGGGGATCGAAGCGCACCAAAGAGTCCTGGCACAAGCCTGCGGCTGGAGGCATAGCCATTCTCCACCCATTGAAACTGGCGACTGGATCGGTTGAATATCGCTTCCTCATACACAGCCT
This sequence comes from Bacteroidota bacterium, assembly GCA_039029315.1. Lineage (GTDB taxonomy): Bacteria > Bacteroidota > Bacteroidia > J057 > J057 > JBCCCJ01. The sequence goes on from JBCCGK010000123.1 coordinate 20,038, forward strand.
CCGATCCAAAAGCCCATCCATCCGAGAACCAATCTCCGAAAGACCCATTCCGAAAATCTCCCAGAAAACGATAGAGCGAATCCGCTGCTTGTGGGCCATGATCATTCGCATCCAACTCCAAAGAGACACGATGGACCGCGGGACTTGGTGGAGAAGGTGACTGATGTTCGATCCACCTGAATAATGCCTGTTTGGCCTCTTCTACATGGTCCAGTTTCTCCTCGAAATCAAGATGAATCCGGGCAGGCCAGGGGCTAATCCGACTGCCTTCAAACATGCCGTACATCGCATAATAATCCTTGGTAGGGATGGGATCAAATTTGTGATCATGACAACGGGCACAGCCTACGGTCAGGGCCTGAAAAGCTGTTGATGTCACATCGATCATGGTGTGGATGCGTTCGGTTTCTTCCTGTTTGAGGCTTACGGGGAAATTTTTTGCTTCGCCCATACACAGAAAGGCTGTTCCCAGGATAGATTCATTCAAGCCCGTTTCTGGATGATACCTGGGTGATTCCATCAAATCTCCTGCGAGATGCTCCAGGACAAGTTGATCGTATGGCAAATCCTCATTGAAGGCCCTGATCAAATAGTCCCGATAGCGCCATGCCCCGCCAATCAGATCATCTGTTTCGTGTCCGGTACTTTCTGCATAGCGGATTACATCCATCCAGTGCCTTGCCCACCGCTCTCCAAAATGGGGAGATGATAAATAGGCCTCAACGGCTTGTTCGTAAGATTCCGGGCTATAGTTCTCGACAAATGCCTGCACCTCTTCCGGACCAGGCGGCAATCCGGTCAATATATAGGAGAGTCGCCGGATCAGGCTGCTGGGCCTTGCTTCCGATGATGGATGTAATCCAAGACGTTTGTATTCAGCTTCCAACAAATGATCAATGACCGTAGTAGGCGTAGGCGATTCCTGCTTCAGAGCGCGGGGAAGCTTTGGTTGTTCTGGAAGGATAAAAGCCCAATGGGGCTTCCATTCTGCTCCCTGATCAATCCATCTTTCTAGCAGGGCAATCTGATGGGCTGTTAGACGCTTTTTTGAATCAGGAGGTGGCATTTGGTGCTCAGGATCAGGGGAATTGACTCGATCCACAAGCAAGCTTTTATGCGGCTTGCCTGGAACAATCGCATAGCCCCCATCTTCTAAAGGAGCAGTCGCATTTTCCCATCCATCCAGTTGCAAGCCGGCCTCCCTTGTGCTTTCATCTGGTCCGTGACAGGCATAGCAGTTTTGAGACAAAATCGGCCGAATGTGATAGTTGAAGTCAACCCGATCGGGAAGACCTGAATGGGCATCCTCCGGCCAGCAACCTATGGTCAGACCAAGTATGAATACGGCAGCAATTGGGAGTACCCATTTCATAAGATGTGGATGAATTCTTTGAGGTTGAAGATACTATGACAGTAATCAGTCCAAAGTTGGACATGCGCGTTCATTTCGGCAGGCGTCAGCTCATAGGATAATGCCTGCATATTCAGGAATGCCATTGCATCCGCCATTTCCTCTTTGGAGGGGTTTCGGGAAAATGCCTGCAGATACATCCACTTGATCCGTTCCTCCGTTACTTGTTCTTTTTTCAGAAGTGTCACCGCCCAATGTTTTGCTTGTTCATGGAAAAAGGGATCATTCAGCAAACTCAGGGATTGAGCAGGAGTGTAGGAGACATTACGTGCACCGACTGTCCCAAAAGGAATCGGCGTATCGAAGGTGATCATCAGAGGATTCATATAGTTGCGCCGAATCATCTGGTAAATGCTGCGCCGACCTGCTCCATCAAGCGGACCGGATTCTTCAGGACGAAGTCCTTGCTTGAAAGAAGCCAAAAAGGGTGTATAGTCTACCATAATTGGCTCACCATACAAGGTCGAATCCAATTGGCCACTGATTGCTAGCACGCCATCCCTCAAGGCTTCAGCTTCCAAGCGTCGAACAGGATAATGGTGCAGGAAAATGTTCTCCTTGTCTTTGGCAACATTTGCAGAATCTGCCCTTGTTGACCGGCGAAAAGCTGTACTCATCACCATATGTCGAATCATGGCTTTCATTGACCATCCTTCCTCGACAAATTGGAGTGCCAGATAGTCCAGCAATTCCGGATGGCTGGGCAATTTTCCCTGCACGCCAAAATTGTCCATCGTTTCTACCAGTCCTCTCCCAAATACATAATGCCAAAGACGGTTGACCATGATACGGGCTGTAAGGGGATTGTTCGGATCAACCACCGATTGTGCCCAGGCCAATCGCACATTGCCATCTTGTGGGAAGTTCTCCGGTCCGGCTTTGATGGCTGACAAAAACCCATGCGGCACCCCTTCATCCTCTGGCTGTTTGAAATCACCGCGAATATGTACTGGGGAGAAAATGGCTTCACCCCGTGTTAGTCCAACGAAATGGGTAGAGTCATAGAGGGCATTGGTCAGGCTATCGTACATCCCGATCCACGCTTTGCGTTGCGCTTTTGACAGATGGAGACGCCTGTCAGAAGTAGTCGTGGGAAAGGACAAATCAGGCCGACTTCCATTGAAGGCAGCTACATATTCTGCCTCGATATAGTCTTCTGGTTTCAGTTTATGGGACTGCATCTCGTAAACACCAGGCAGGAATTCAATATAGGCCTGATAACCCTTCCAGGTGGAGACATGGATGGCATAGTCCTGCCAATCCGGGTTTTCTAGAAAGATATGCAGACCTCCATACAAGAGGTCATTGATTGGTTGGTAATTTTCAATGATGACCCGCATACTGCCCTTGTTTCCTCTCGCACGAATCAAAATGGAATCATGCTCGATGATGAAGTTGGGAGATCGCAATGCTCCCGAAAGACCAGAAACCAGTTTCCTGCTGGAAGCATAGCCATTTTCTACCCACAAAAACGCCTTGCTTTCTGGCTCAAACACCACTTCTTCATACACCGGCTTTGCTCCAAATGCTTGTCCATCAGAATGCCAGCCCGGCCAGGAGCCCTTTCTAAAGTCCCCCAAGATTCTGTAAAACGAATCTGGCACTGTGTCCCCGCTTACTTGTGTATCATATTCCAGGGACGTTTTGTGGATGAGGTTCTGATCTTCCTTCTGTTTCATCCATCTCATCAGTTCTTGTTTGAATCCTTCTATGTCTTCTAGTTGAGCAAGCTGCTCCTGTCTCATGGAGGCTGGATGAGGTGTGATCCTGCTGCTTTCCCACATCCCATACATTGCGTAGTAATCAGTAGTAGGGATGGGATCAAATTTGTGGTCATGACAGCGGGCGCAACCAACGGTCAGTGCCTGAAAGGCCAGAGAGCTCACATCGATCATATGATGGATGCGCTCCGTTTCTTCCTGCTTGAGATTGACAGGAAAGCTCTTGGCCTCTCCCAGACAGATAAAAGCTGTTCCCAATACAGATTCATTAAACCGATCTATCGTATGATAACGAGGCGATGGAAGCAAGTCGCCAGCCAGATGCTCCAGCACAAACTGATCATAGGGTAGGTCCTCATTGAAGGCCCTGATCAAATAGTCCCGATAGCGCCACGCACCACCAATCATCGCATCATCCTCATGCCCTGCGCTTTCGGAATATCGTACCACATCCATCCAGTGTCTTGCCCATCGTTCGCCAAAATGAGGGGAGGACATATAGGCATTGACCGCCGATTCATAGGTCTCTTGACTATAGTTTTGAACGAACTCGTTCACCGCTTCCGAACTCGGCGGCAGCCCAGTCAATACATATGACAGGCGGCGAATCAGGCTCTCCGGCTCCGATTCGGGTATGGCTTTGATTTTGAGTCGTTTATGCTCCTTTTCCAGCAAATGGTCGAGGACTTTTGAAGTGGATGCCCCCTTCAGTGAGCGAGGAAGTTTTACTTGCTCTGGTTGGAGAAAGGCCCAGTGATCCTTCCATTCCGCTCCTTGATCGATCCAGCGTTCCAACAAAGCAATCTGCTTGGCAGTCAATGTCTTTTTGGATTCTGGTGGCGGCATTTGATGTCCTGGGTCAGTGGAGTTGATCCTCTCGACCATGAGGCTCTTGTGTGGCTTGCCCGGCACGACAGCAAAGCCACCATCTTTTCGGAGAGCGATAGCTTCTTCATATTGATCCAGCCGCAAATCAGCCTCCCTTGTACTTTTGTCAGGACCATGACAGGCATAGCAGTTTTGGGATAAAATCGGTCGTATGTGGTAGTTGAAGTCAACTCGGTCGGGAAGGCCGGGATAGGAAGTATCTTGCCATAACTTGATGGTGAAGAAAATGGCCAACAATCCGAGGATCGAGATGGGCCATATTAGATGGAATCGTTGAATCTTTAGGAGATGTAGTAGCATAAAAAAAAGTAAACCTCTGTTCTTAAGGTATGAATTTTTCTCTATGCCACCGAAAAAAAACGATTTATCAAATTTGATTTCACATTGTGAAGTTCTTCCACTGGATTTTTTCGCCTACCTTCTTCGAATCTGAATGATAATGACTCCGCCCTGCAGGAACGTCAGCCCAACAATACTATCGAAGCAGCAGGCCTCAACTTCCTATGCTCATTTCCAGCTCGTATAGGCGGAGAATTTGACACGTTTAGTGGCCTGACCTCTTAATCTGTCCTAGTTCTATAAATAAATGCGATGACGATCCCTGTTGCAACAGTTGAGGAGATATCAATGATTCCTGAAAGAATCATGGGCTTGGGAGGTAGAATGGAAAATCCTGAAATCATGGAATAGATAGAAACAAAGCTCATGACTCCAGCTATGAGACCCCAAGTGGCACCTTTTTTCAGCCAAGTCCCCGGCAGGTTCAAATAAGGGTAAACAAGTACCATCATCAAGGTAAGCAAGAAATACCCTAGTAATATTAAGGACATTTCAAATTCCTCTGGTTTCCTTTCAAACTCGCTCATCATTTGGTGAAACAATGGCCTTGAAATGAACATAGCGACTACAGTTCCAACGACATTATTGACAATGAAACCAACGATAAGGCTTAGACTAAATTTTTTCATTTTTTGCAGGTTCTATAAGGTGAATACATTCATTCCTGAATCATGCCAATGATTTGTGGCTGTCAATCTCTTTTTGCTTTCTGGCGGAAGGTTTTCCTGTTTCAACAAAAGTTGCTAAATCATCCAGCAAACCAGGATACAGTTTGCTAAAGGCCATTTTCATGGGGATTTGCATTAGGGTTCCTATGACTGGCATGACTTCAATTCTGGGCCCAAGAACAATTTCTGTCTGCGTGTTGGATAGTTTTTTGAGCTTCCAGGTACTGACAACGGATCGCACAAAGAATGGCAGTCCTTTCACAGAGAATTCGAGTACATGGTTCTCGTCGTCAATGTTCGTGATTGTGTCCATGAGCTTTCCGGTTTCCGTGTCACAGACTCGGTCAAAATCTTCGGATTCGGTTCCTTTTCTACAGCTCATCGTTCCATACGCCCATTCGTGAGAGTTGTGAAATTCATCAATGATGAATTTCCATACTTCGTCAATTGGCTTGTTGATTGTTGTGTCAAATGTTAGATCAATCATTGTATTTGTATATATTGGAGTGAACATTCATTCCAAAATGTGAGAAAAAAATTTTACGCTTTGATTGCATCCCAAACCATTTGGATTTGGTTTTTCGAGGATGACTCTTTCCTATTTGTTTTGCTAAAAAACCATCGCAAATAGGAGGAGATAGCTCCTCCTATGAACACCAGGATTTCATCAATCTCAATCGGTTTAACGATTCTTTGCTGTTGTCCGTTGATCAACAGAGTGGCGACCATTTCCACTGTTTTTTCTCCTTTGGCTTTGTTCTCCTTCGTAATAATGGGAGAAGCTTGCAATTGTTCTAAGAAATTGAAATACAGTGGGTTATTGAGGTGAAATTGGATGAGCACACGCATATAGTTCTCAAATTGTGTTTTGATGGGCCCATCTGTTTTGACTTCTAAAAATAAAGATTCTTCCTTCTCCTTGATGTTACTATAAATCTCGTTGATTAATACATCTTTGTTTGGAAAATAGTTGTAAATCGTTCCCATTCCCGTACCAGCGGCCTTGGCAATTGCCGACATTGGGGTATTATGAACTCCTTTTTCGACGAGAAGTTCAAGAGCAGCACTGATGATCGCATCTTTTTTACTCATGCGACAAATATATCAAATTTGGAATGAGTATTCCAAATTTGTTTTATAAACTAGATAGATTGGGTGATTAGTTCGAGAGAATTGAACTATTCTTATGAATGAGTAGAACAGCCTCTTAGGTGAATGTTAGCTTATTTAGGACTCTATTCTCAAAAAACGAAATCTTGCCTTCATCCTTATCATCCAGGACATAGGTATGAATCTGCTCATAAATTTTCTGCGGTATGAGTTGCAGATCACTTTTTCGGTGTTCTAAAAAAGTCCAATGTGACAAAAACCTTCCTAATCCATTCAGTTGATCGGGACTTAGGGGCTTCCTTGAGATTCCTTTTAATATCGTTTGAATTGGCTCATTTAACAGCACAAAAAGGGGGACCATATCATATGGAGGCCAGTTATCTACCCACCTTCGACCTCCTAAGCCAAACAATTCTATCATCTTCCTTACTCTTTTTTTGGGGACCCACATCTCCTTTCGAACCTCTTTTATCATCAATACCAGTAACTCCTCAGAAATGGGGTCAGGAGTTATTCGATGAACCGGTTCAAAATACAGGCCAGGAATATGCCTAAGAAAGGATTTAGGAGCTGTCCTCTTCCATCTGTCAATTTCTTCAATTTTGTCATTCAGTCTTTTTTGAGTTGCTAATTCCCTTTCCCAGGGTTTGGTAAATCCAATATCCCTAAATAATTGAATCAAACTATCAGGAGAGGCAATGATTCCATCCTCACGCCATTTATTCCACCTAAGGGACTGTTTGAAAAGAAAGGCAAATTCTTCAACCTTCACCTCATTTGAGAAGATATCAATATATGTATCTGGAATCGACCTTAATCCAGGACTATGCCCACTGATCTTTATACATGAGATAAACTGGTCTATTGTTTCCTTATCATCAATTTGAAAAACTTCGCTCGGCTCATTCCTTGACTGATGAAAATCAAAGTATCGAATGCGAACCTCAGATACTGGGCTATTGGAAAAGAGGGCATTCAGGTCGCGTTGAGAAGGAAGGTCCATGTTTTTTTTATTTTTTGCTGAGGGAATAAGTACAAAATATGGTAGTGGTTCAACTGTAATGCTAATCTTCCGACAGAATATTTGTAGAGATGATCGGCAGACCATCTCTCGCTTTGCCTATCGTAGATAGAAAGGCATCCGCTTTGATAACATTCCACATAGCAATGGTCTGCCGATCATTGCTACGTGCCGATGACAGCCTTACATGTATTGCACTACCCAAAATATTATACCAATTCCACAAAACAGGACGATTGCGCATGGATATTTTCTGAGAGGTCCCACAGACTTGTGGAAAGGATTGCCATAGAGAAAATAGAGGTAGAAGGCCAATTGTTCATAAATTATAAAACAAATTTCATTACCGTACACTCATATGTTTACTTCGAAAATCAAGCTGCTAATATCGAATGATGAATGTCGAAAGGGGGAAGCATTTTACTTTGATTTCTTTCAACATTCGACATTTTTAGCCAGGTTTCCAACATGAAATAATGGGTGCCATCTTCTTATCAAATATCTAAGAAACTGTCTTGATTTCTCCATTCCCTAGGTTCGAATCGCAGAAAATATGAAAGCTCATTTTTATCTGATCATATTGTTTCTTCTCCTATGTTTTTCTTGTGAACAGGCTGGAAATCAACAAAAGGAAAGACCCAACATCATCCTCATTATGGCCGATGACATGGGCTATTCCGATCTGGGCTGTTATGGAGGCGAAATCCAAACGCCTCATCTCGACAGATTAGCAAAAAATGGTCTGAGATTTACACAATTTTACAATGGTGCCAGATGTTGTCCGACCCGGGCTTCTTTGCTCACGGGTCTTGCCCCTCACCAAACCGGAATGGGATGGATGACGATCAGAAATCAGGGGCATGAAGGCTATACAGGAAATTTGAATCAACATTGTGTTACCCTGGCAGAGGTCTTGAAAGAGGCAGGCTATGCTACCTTCATGAGTGGCAAGTGGCACTTGTCGGGATTCGATCGTCCACAAAGCGAATTTGCCTCCTATGCACAGGACGAGGAAAACCGAGAAAGCTGGCCCATACAAAGGGGATTCGATGAATTTTTTGGGATCATCCTGGGCGGTGCAAATTTCTACAATCCTTCTTCGCTCGTCAGGGACAATGAGCACATCGAGGCCGGTCCAACATTTTTCTTTACGGACGAAATCGTATCAAATGCCATCAGTTTTTTGGGCGATCATAGCGAAAGTTCTACGGACCCTTTTTTCCTTTACCTCCCATTTACAGCTCCGCATTTTCCCCTCCATGCAAGAGATTCCGTCATAGAGAAATATCTTGATCGATACGAAGTAGGATGGGAAAAAATCAGGACAAAACGATTAGAACGAATGATGGATATGGGACTGATACCTCCTGAATGGGACATTCCATCAAAGGAAGAAATTGCCAGCTATGAGGCAGAAACTCAACAATTGTTTTTGGCATCAGAAGTGAATGAAACGACCGAGCTGAAGAAGGAAAATTATGTGAATGCCCAATGGAGTGATTTGAATGAAGCAGAGAAAAAAGATTTGATCAAACGAATGGCGACTTATGCTGCCCAGATTGACGAAATGGATCAACAAATTGGGCGCTTGATCAAACATCTGGAGGACCAAAAATCTTTGGACAATACTGTGATTCTTTTCTTATCAGACAATGGGGCAACCGCCGAACATATTTACGGAGATGAGGATAGATCGACAGAAGCCATTGGAACATCAGCCTCCTTTGAAAGCTATCGCCTGCCCTGGGCAGAAGTAAGCAATACACCCTTCAGGCTCTTTAAACACTGGGCACATGAAGGGGGAATCTCTACACCGCTCATTGTTCATTGGCCAGAGAAAATTCAACCACAAGACGCTTTTGTTACAGAGCCGACTCAGCTCACTGACATCATGCCTACCTTGCTTGAGATTGGTCGGGCATCTTATCCCGATTCCTTCAAGGGACAGTCAATCCATCCTATTGAGGGGCAATCGCTCCTGCCTTTGTTTACTGGTCAAAGCCTACCCGAACGGACCTTTTACTGGGAGCATGAAGCCAACAGAGCTATCAGAAAAGGCAAGTGGAAACTGGTTTCGAAGGCCGCATACGATTTTCCATATACGCAGAGATGGGAACTATACGACATAGAAGAGGATCGGACAGAAATGCATGATCAGGCAGCAAATTATCCAGAAAAGGTGACGGAATTGTCTGCCTTGTGGGAAAGTTGGGCAGAATCGCACATGGTCTATCCGCTGGATGGACGAGATTGGGATTCCCGGATGGAAAATCCTGTAGATTTGATTCCCTTTGATCGGGAAATCGTGGTGAGCGGCCTGGAAGATCCGATGGCGTTTGCCTTTCTTCCTGATGGACAAGCACTCGTTGTTGAGAGAAAGGGTGCCTTGAAGCTATGGACAGGAGCAGAAACAAAAAAACTGGCCCAATTTCCTGTTATGAGCTGTCATCATGAAAAAAAAGGTCAGATCACTGCATCGGCATTTCATGGGGCCAATTATGCCCGGGAATGTGGATTTACCGGCTTGGCTGTCAGCCCGGATTTTGAGACAACAGGCCATATATTCGTAACCTATTCAGCCGTGACTCCATCTGTCAACCGCTTGTCAAGATTTCGTTTTGACAATGGGGTTTGGGATATGTCCAGTGAATCAGTGATCCTGGAAGTCCCTCATGAAAGATCTCATGCCGCCTGTCATGAAAGTGGTTGCTTGGCTTTTGATTCTCAAGGGCTCTTGTATTGGTCGATTGGAGACAACACCAATCCCTTTAGGTCCAATGGATTTTCTCCCCACAATGAAGATCATCCTATCGAAAATGCTGCCAGGTCTTCGGGAAACTCTGCTGATTTGAGAGGTGGAATTGTCCGAATCAGGCCATTATCGGATGGCGGCTATGAAGTACCAGAGGGAAATTTGTTTCAGGATGCTTTGTCCAGAAAGGAAATCTTTGTTAAGGGATGTCGGAATCCATTCAGAATCTCGATTGACCCTAAGACGGACTTCCTGTACTGGGGAGATGTCGGACCTGACTCCAAAATAGATAGACCGCAAAGAGGGACCAAAGGTTATGATGAAATCAATCAAGCCAGAAAGGCTGGATTTTATGGCTGGCCATTTCTGGTGGCGGATAATAAAGCCTATGACCACTGGGATTTTCAAAACCAGAGAAGCCTGGGTGTATTTAGTGATCAACCAGAGAATCATTCCAAATTCAACACAGGGCTAAAAACCTTGCCAGAAGCCCAGAAAGCATGGCTTCATTATTCCTATGACCCCCATCCAGAATTTGGAGAAGGGCCTCGAAATTCTATGGCTGGTCCTGTGATTTACAAAGAGTATAGCCAACAAAAACTGCCTGATTTTTTGGATCAAAGCTTGTTGATCTATGATTGGATGCGAGGTTGGATCAAGTTTGTTCGCCTGGATGAGGAGCATCAGGCTGCAAACATTTTTACTGCCAATCAATGGTTCAATAAACCCATAGATGTAAAACAAAGCCCTACGGGGGAACTCTATGTCTTGGAATACGGCACCAATTGGAGCGATAATACGGATGGGAAGTTGATCAAACTCCAATATTCGACTCAAGCCAATCGTGAAGAAAAAGCCAAACTTCCCGCAATAGAGAGACTGGTTCAATCCAGACTCTGTTATGCTTGCCATCAAAAAACAACTCGTTCACTGGGCCCCTCTTTTCAGGAGATTGCCGACAAATACCAGGATATACCTGAAGCCATAGACCAACTGGCCAAAAAAGTGAGGGAAGGAGGAGGAGGCGTCTGGGGAGAAATACCGATGCCGCCACAAAGTCAGGTAAAAGAACAGGAGTTGAATCAGATCCTCCAGTTTATTCTAAAGGGGGGACAGTAGACGGTGGATGGTAGACGGTCTGCCAAGCAGGCTTCGCTTTCGCTCAGCAAACGACTGACGGGTGCTTTTTGCAAGGTGAACTTGAGACTTGAATGGATTAAAAGTTCAAATTCGGTCAACCATTTTGTTTTTGTGAGGAAGTAAGTAGATGGACAATATTAGGGTTGATTTTGGGTATAAGGGAAATAGGGGATATACTGGCTTGATGAACTTGCAACAAAAAAGTAGACAGAAAGAAAAAGAACTTATGCTTTTATAGCATTGTGAGTTAAATCAAATAGAAACTGTTTAGGAGATTTCATCCCCAGGGCCGAATGTCTTCTTTTCTTGTTATACCACATCTCAATGTACTCAAAGACTGCCCTTTTAGCCTGTTTAAGGGAGCTAAACCTCTGGGAATATAACCACTCCTTTTTCGCCGACTTAAAGAAGCTCTCGGCTACAGCATTGTCCCAAC
>JBCCGK010000124.1:0-31325 GCA_039029315.1 Bacteroidota bacterium
AAGTTCTTGACAATCCAAGTCTAGTCCTTTTGCCCACCTCCTGCCTTATTTTATCGTCAGATAGCTCGCTATCTTTCTCAAAAATGCGTTGGAGGAGCACAAAAATCCTGCAACTTAATGATCAGAAACTTAAGTCTTAAACCACTAGCCAACACAAACATGATAAAATCTAGCATTCTTCTCCCTATTTTCCTCACAATTGGGCTAGCTGTTCTTGTCTCTCAAGATTGGACGATTGTCAATCCAGAGTATGCCTATCACTACATTGGCCATAACACTTTTGGGCAGGAAACAGATTCACTCAATCCATTTACCCTGGAGGTAGATCGTATCTCAGGCGATACCAGTTGGATGACGCATCGACTCGTAGAAATGCACGGCTGGTCAGATCCAGATTTTGTTCCCGTCCCCTTTTTTTTACAATACGAAATGATTCAGAGAGGCGATCAGTCTGTGTGGTTTCGAGATACTGGAAGTTTTGTGATCTATCCTCCTTCCCCCTCTCTGACCTCCTGGTTATTCGACACTCTTGCCAATATTACTGCTACTCAGGCATCAGTATTCGAAACGATGACGTATCAACAGTCCGATTCGGTTAGGTTGTTGCTGCTGTCTTCTGGAGATACGATCCTGCAAAGCAAGCATTTTGGAATGTTGCGTTTTCCTGATGGATATGGGAACGACAGCTATTTCCGGCAGCTAGGCATCGATGGTGCTGAGCGAGGGTTCAATTATCCTGATTTTTATGAAATGTACGCCTGGCAAGCAGGAGATCGATATGAGTACAAAACCACCAAAAGATATGAGCGAGCGGCTACCTATTCCCATGCCGACACCTGCCATACAGTGACGACCATCAGACAAATGGACATTTTGGCAGTCGACACGATCAGCGAGGGGCTTGCGATCAAAATTCTGGACAAGGTTCATATCGGAGATACTACCTACAACACCTGGTTCCATCAATACGTCCGACAAGAAGCAAACTCCTATGCTTATGTTCACTGGGATACCCTGTTCAAGGATGATCATCCATTTTATTTTTGGGAGGATGACCCGAATCCTGTTCTATCTAAACCGCATGAAGTTCCGGATTTTTCCGGCAGCTATCCCTACCAACAGATTGCGTTTCTTGGGAATGGTGCTTATCATCCGAGCCACTTTGTGGAATATTTCTATCCCTCTTCTGGACAGTTGAAACATCGACTTACGAAAAGGTTGACCATCGGCGATTGTGGATTTGGCAATCAAGGGACTCCAGCAGTTCTGCCCAAATCCTTTTCTTGTTCATTTGCCTGGATTGACTGGAGAGGGAATGCCTGGTGGTCCAAAGGTCTTGGGCTTGTCAGTTCGCATTCCGAACTCCCCGAATTACATACCCAGTTCCAGGATGCAGAATATAACCACCGGCTGATGGCCTACCAGCAAGGGGATAGCACATTTGGCACCTTCAGCCCAGCGTCTTTTTTCCCTGTGGGTATCGAAGATTCGAAAGGAGGCATACGCTTCCAGCTCTATCCAAATCCAGCCAGGGACAGGATCTTCCTGAAAAGCCTGACCGATACCCCCTTCTTTCAGGTCGAAATTCTCGATCTGATGGGCAAAGTCCTGCGACGAGCCTCTTTCTCTGGTCAAGGGAGGCATGAGATGGCTATGGAAGACATGGCAGCAGGGATATATCTGGTCAAACTAACAGAGCTGAAATCAGGAGATACACAGGGGATACGTCTTCTCATCAGAGAATAGGAAGCGGAGATCAAGGGATTGTCTTATCGCTGGCTTTTGGGAACCAGGCGTATACTCGGTCGCTGCACGGCAAAATATCCCAATCCTCCCACCACATTGGAAGGGAAGTTGATCGGTTCGCTGGTAGCTGAGGCAATGAGGCCGTTGGAGCGCTGTCTGGCATCCAGAAATCTGAAATATCCTTCACTGACATTGGCCATGAAGAAAGCAACCGTATCTGACAGCACGCGACTGTCCAGCATCACGGTATTCTCAACCTTCTCCCCTGTCAAAATCTGATCGCTGATCAGTTCTTCATAAAACACCCATTCATCTCCCCCAACCAATCCCAATGGATTTTCTTGGAATGAGGCTGCATACACCACAGGATCAAAAACATTGATCACATACCAATTGTCGATCTCCTGAGAATCTCTGAAGGCATAGTGAATCCAGTGAGAGGTATCCGCTTGCGTAATGTCCTCCAGGAAACGAACCGTATCTGGGCTGATCTGAGGCAAGGCGAAGGTGCTGGCATGAACACTCTGCCCAGTCAATGAGTCGAACACATCAAGTCTGATCTCTCCCTCATCAATCGGCAGATTGAACTGACTGACAAATACGCCCGGCACATCTTCCAGACTTGTCAGTGTATCTATCATGCCATTGATCGAAATGCTCACCAGAGCACTATCTACCAATATTCCTTCTGCAAAAGCCGTCGAGAGCGAATCTTCATTACCCTCCAATGCCGAAAAACTTCTGCTCACAAATACCAACAAGATATCCCCTGGAAGCGTTTGGGAAGCAATCACCAATTGCGGCTGGGCAGGTGCTACATCGATGAGCAGATCTTCAGGCAGGCAAGCGGAGGCGAGAAGGCAGATGGAGATCAGGAAGAGTCCGCCCAGATAGTTGGGAGCAATTTTGCTCTTATCGTTATGCGCAATCATATTGTTCAAAATGAAAAATTCCAGGCCACAGAAGGAATCATGCCAAATAATCCTGGCTGGATATACCGATAATTCAACCCATCGAACTCCACCCGGACCTGATAGGGAGAGGCTCGATTGTAAAAATTATATGCCCCAATATGCCATTCACTCTGAAACTTCTTATCAGGCTTGTTTCGGATGATAAAATTGATGTCAAAGCGATGGGAAGCTGCAAGGGTGACCGCATTTCTCTGCGTATAGATTGGAATCAGATCTATGCCAGTGAAGGAGGTGTTTGGGAAAAAATATTGCCCATTTTGTGCTGTAAATCTTGCTCCACTCGAATACACCCAAACCGCCGAAAAAGAAAACTTTGGATTCAGATCAAAGGTAGTGACGAGCGAGATATCGTGCCGCCGATCGTATTTGGCAGCATAAGTTAGGCCCCCATTCAAGCCTGCAAATGTCCGATCCGCCTTTGCCAGACTATAGCCAATCCAGCCTGTAAATGCTCCAATCTTCTTGCGAATCAGCAGTTCTCCCCCAAAGGATCGGCCCTCTCCATTGAGCAGTTCTTCCTCAAAATTGTCATTCAACAACAGCCGCGCACCTTCCTTATATTCAATCAAGTTGGCCATTTGTTTGTAGTACAATTCCAGGGATATATTGAGTCCAACTTCGTCGAATCCCTTGAAGTATCCTGCCGAAAGCTGATGGGCATGCTGGGGTCGAATCTTCTGCGTAACTGGATACCACAGATCTGTCGGTAGGGCAATGGAAGAACTGGATACCCTGTGCATATACTGTTTCATGAAGGTATAACTCAGCTTGACAGAATTCAACTTCCCAAAGCCATATTTCGCTGCAAAACGCGGTTCAAAAGCAGCATAAAACGCTCCTTCTACATTGGAAGAAGACAAACGAAAGCCATAATTCATCCCCAGTTTGTCCCCTATTTTCTGATCATTGTTGGCATAAAGGGCCACTTCCTGATTGGTGATCAGGTCTCCCTCCCGACTGGCAAGTGCATCAGAGATTTCTCCTCCAGTATTGATGACATTCGGCCGAAATTGATGGGTGATAAGATGGGTCCCAAATTTGATGGTATTGTCTGGATTCATGAAATAATGCCAGTCTGCCTTGACCCCCAGATCTCTGATACGGGATTTGATCAGAACAGAATTGTCGATGTATCGCCCACCTACATCATATCGAAACTGGGTTTGGAACAGAGTCAGGTTATGAAAAAGCTTGTCCTGTTTGTAGATATGGTTCCACCGCAGAGTAGTGGTCAGATTGCCCAGATTGAATCCAAAATTCAACTCTTGCCCAATTTCATCGGCTCCATTGGCCACACCATTTGTGCTATCCTCTTCTACCACATCTCTGAACGCCAAAACGTCATTCCCAAGATAGGCACTCAGGAAAATGCGATCATTTTGAGACAGTTTGTAAGTAAGCTTTGCATTCAAGTCATAAAAATAGTAGGGGAGCCGAATCCCGGTCAATCTCAGGGTTTGGTCGATATAGGTTCTTCTTCCAGAAAGCATGATGGATAACTTGTCTTTGATGATCGGACCATCCAGAGAGAGTCGGCTGGAGATGGTACCTATCCCACCAGAGCCGTGCCATCGTTCCAGATCTCCTTCTTTCATGCGCACATCCATGACAGAGGAAAGCCTGCCTCCATATTGAGCAGGGAATCCACCTTTGATGATGGTGATATCCCGAAGTGCATCATTATTGAAGACAGAAAAGAACCCAAACAAATGCCCCAAATTGTAGACAGTGGCTTCATCCAGCAAGACGAGGTTCTGATCATCTGTTCCTCCACGCACATACATGCCTGTTCCCCCTTCTCCTCCACGGGAGACACCCGGCATGAGTTGAGCAACTTTGATCAGATCTATTTCCCCTCCAATAGCCGGGATTTTCGAAATTTCTCGGGGCTGTAGCCTCGCAATCCCCATTTGGGTGCTGTTCACCTCTTCTTCTACCGCCAGCCTCTCAGCCGTCAGCACGACTTCTTCCAATCCGATCATTGCTTCCTTCAGCGGTTGATTCAGCACTTGATTTTGAGTCAAATTGAGCAATATCCATTCCCCCTGATACCCGATGTATGCCACCCGAAGATGTACTGTTCCTTTTGGAAGTGTTAAGGAAAAAAAGCCATATTCATTGGTCAGGGCACCTTTTTTACTGAGGGTATCAAAAACAGTTACCCCAATCAGGGCTTCGCCATTTTCCTGATTGGTGATATATCCGCTGATGGTGAACACCTCCTGACAAATGGAGGCTTGAGGAATCAGGAAGCATTGGAGCAGGAGTATGTAGAAGAGGTGTTTCATAGATGAAAAGATAGGCCCATCCTGAGCCCTGCATAGAAGTCAGTAAGTCGAAAGGGGTCTATTTTCTGCGATCCGACTCCCAGGTTAATGTGGGTAAGAAAGGCGATTTTTTTGCTCAATCGAATCTCTAGTCCTAGAGGCATATTCAGGTAGCCATTATAGGTCTTTTGGGAAAAAAGTTTCCGTTCGGCAAGGGTTTCAGTAAAGTCTACATCTCGCTGACGTTCCCACAACACGGCAGAAATATTGATTTCGTTCACATACTCCAATCCACTGTACAGGGTGAATCTGCGATCCCTTTTGGTCAATAGGCGACGGAAACCCACAGTGATTCTGAACTGGTTCGCTGTTGAGGTGTAAGAAAGCCCTGTTGTATCACTGCTTGCCAGTCGATACATCTCTATCGTTGTCACCCCAGCTTCGAACCCCAGGGTAAAAAAATTCTTGCGCACCTCCTCAGTTTGACCAAAGAGCTTACTGTCAAATAGAAAATTGATCATCAGTCCTGCATAAGCACTGGCGGATTGAAAGCTGTCATACATTGAGAAGTCTTCCAAAGTTGTTGGCAAGAGGACTGAATGGAAGGTTTGCTGATTCAGGAAGTCCTCAAGAGAAGGAAGACTAAGGCTTGAATTAGCGGTATTCACTCCTGCCTGGAGACGAGCGGGCTGCAAAAGCTTCTGCGTATCCTTGCCAAGATTCTGGGAAAAGAGCTGTCCCCAAGCGCAAACAAAAAGCAGTATCATACTGCAAGGGGTATACATGAAATTGATCTGCTTCACGTCAGTAGTAGATTGTGCACATAAAAAAAGTTGAGGGTATCACGCATGAACCAGAACACCATTATCTATTGAAGTAAGAAATACAACAAGCTGAATTTGACATAACAGAAACTGTCTTTTTGCTTTCCAGCCCATTTGATCTTGAGATACACTTGTTGCCGTTCATCTTTGTCTCATACACGCTTGTACCATCTATTCACTCAGTTCTTCATTCTCCATTGAACCTGGATCAGAAATGCTGTAGGTTGGCCATCACTTATTTCTAATAGATCCCTTATGAACTCACAATACCTACATTATTTCCTTCTCACACAGATTCTTCTCTTCGGTTGGTTGCAGGTCCCGGCTCAGACAAGATTCTTTCAAGGCTCCTTTCCTCCCAAAGAAATTGGAAAACTCTCCCAAACACTGGCCGACTCTTCTCTTGACATTCAAGGAAACCTTGAGGAAGGAACTTTGATCTTAGACAGTCTAGCCTATACAATGGTTTATAGGCGAGGAAAAAATTTTCTCGTAGACGAGTCAAAACAGATTCATGCGGTTGTGTACAGAAAGCAGTTTGAGGTACAAGGCCAACGTTACAAAGTCAAGGGGAATCAATTGGTTCTGCTTTCTGATAGCAGCTTGATGGTCGGACAAGCATTCGTAAGTCGAAAAAATCGGACATATTATGTGGGCATTTCCAGCTCGACAGATTTGCCTGATCTAGTGGTGGGCATTTTTTTCTACAAACTTCTCCTAAGGCTCCAGCCACAAGACCCTTACCTGATGAACATGGCTTTCCCTCATACTTACTAGCTGGATTCAGGACTTCTTAAGTGAAAGGGATGTTTGGAACACTTAAAAGATCGGTAGTGGTTCGACTGTAATGCTAATCTTCCGACAGAATATTTGTAGAGATGATCGGCAGACCATCTCTCGCTTTGCCTATCGTAGATAGCAAGGCATCAGCTTCGATAACATCCCACCTAGCAATGGTCTGCCGATCATTGCTACGTACCGATGACAGCCTTTCATGTATTGCACTACCAAAAGATCTTTGTGTTTGGCCAAGGCCATGTGGAACATTCGGACACTGAATCAGAATAAAATATAGAGAGACAGACCGGGTCCTCTGGGAAGTTCTTCCTACAAATCTGGCAAGCTTCTATCCCCCAGCGGCCGCTCAAAAGGATCACTCATTCCTTCAGAGATTTGTTTCCTGGCAGCTTCCCAATTCTCTTCTGTGACAAATACGGGTTCCCCATAGGCCACCACCATCTTTGTCCCCAGGCGCGGATAACGCTTTCGATCCCAACTATTGATCCGCCTGTCTCGTTCGACCCAAAACTGAATGGGAATCACAGGTGAACCCGTTTTCATACTCATCAGCAATACTCCATCCTTGGCAACTTTGAGCGGTCCCTTGGGTCCGTCCGGACTCAGAAAAGTGCTCCACCCTTCTTCCAGACGATCCAACACTTGTTGCAGGGCGGCCTTTCCATCTATTCCACTGGCACCATAAGCCAATTCCTGAATCCCAATGAGTTTTTTCATGATGTGGATGGGCTTCATAAACCAAAGAGGATAGGTCATCCAGATATTGGGATGGCGGAAATAGGGATGAGAAATAAAAAACAAGGGCAAATTCTCATGCCAGACACACAGGATATGTCCGGGATGTTGCTCAATATGTTCTTTGCCAGCATACTCGATTCGACACAAGATTCGATACAGGCGTTGGTGGAGAAAAAAAGCGACACCCACAATCCACCCAAATAACAGGAAGAATGGGCGGAGAATTAAAGGAATGTTATGGATGGTTCTTGCAGGCATGAAACTGAAATAATGGACCAAAGGTATAAACAATTGAACTCCTTATGGAAATTTCTTATTCCACAAATCCTACTCATACACATAATCACTTAAGAATGAAAGCATATGTCTTCCTGATCTTAGCCATTTTGCTAACCCCTCCCTTCTTCTCAATTGCCAAGTCAGTTTCTGAAACCATTTCGTATTCTCATATTGATGAATATGTCCTGAGTCTATCTGATTATCCCTTTGCGGACATCTATGAAATTGCAGATAGTCTGGCGAGATTTGATAGCAAACATGCCCGATTTCGGGCAGCCTTCCGATGGGTAACAGATAATATTAGCTATGATTGCATAGATTTCCACAAAAAGGAGAAGATGAAGAAAAGTCAATCCTATGAAAAAACCCTGGAAGATCGATCAGCTGTTTGTGGTGGCTATGCCAATCTTCTCAAAGCCCTCTGCGATAGACTCAATGTAGAATGTATTGTCATCAATGGGTATTCCAAGACCTCTCTTGGAGACATTGGCCAGAAGGAATTGTCCATCGACCACGCATGGAATGCAGTACAATTGGATGGAAAGTGGCATCTGGTTGATGTTACTTGGGCCAGTGGATATACCGATCGGAAAACGAGACATTTCACAAAGAGATACACGCCCAAATGGTTTTTCACCAATCCTGAGATTTTTGTTCTCACGCATTTGCCAGAAGATCCACAATGGCAATTGCTTGAAGCACCCCAAAGCCTGCTGAAATTCTCATACCAGCCCTTAATCCACACCAATCTTTCTTACCAAACATTCGATGAGATATTGCCCAGAAATGGAAAAATCACCTCTTTTTCTCACAAAAATTTCCGATTCCAGATGATCATGCGAGATGGCAATATTCCAATGGGGCATCTTGAGTATGCCAAATTAACAGACTATAGACAAGCCAATGGACAATTCACGCCTGAGAATAGTCACAAGGAGTATGTAGACTTTGACAATAAGCCAAATCGACCAGAATTGTTCTGGTACCAACTCCAAATCAAGGAGAAAGGCACCTATGTCTTACGGATTCGGTTGGACAGCAGTGAGCGTTTCTATTACCTGGTGGAAATCAAATAGGAAAATCAGCATTGCTTGCCTCCTACTTTCATTTTGTATAGCTTTCTCCTACAAACGAAAGCAATATGCAATTCATCAAAAAATGGCGCGGGAAGCGTCTTTATGAGGAGGCCACTCACTTCTATCAGGATCAAAATTACAAAGAGGCCTTGAAATATTTCAGGGAACTCAAAAAAGTCTTTCCGGATTGGTCTGAGCCTCCAGCCAATATGGCTTCCTGTTATTATTTTCTGGAAACCTATGATCGCGCATTGACTTTCATCGATCAAGCCTTGGCGTTGAAACCGGACCTTCCGCCCTATTTGTTCAACAAAGTCCTGATTCTTGTTGCGATCAAGCGATTGGAAGATGCGGAAGCAATTCTTAAACAATTACTGATCTTAGATCCTAACAATCGCCAGTATGTGGAATGTTACGGCAACATTCTCTATGAACAAGAGCGCTTTGAGGATGCCCTTCAACTGGCTTCAATGTTTTTACCCAAAGCCGAGGAACCGATTCCTGTGCTGCTATTCATCGGGCAGCTTTATCAGAAGCTAGGCTTGCATCAGGACTGTGTTGATACATATTCGGAGGTATTGAATCGCGATCCTTCCCATATTCATGCCTTAAATGGTCGAGGATTTCATCTGTTGCAATTAGAAGAATACTCTGATGCAATTGATGATTTCACCAAAGCCATAGAATTGCATCCCGAATTCGCTTATGCTTATAACAACCGAGGATTTGCACGATTACAATTGGAGTATAATGAGGAAGCACTCGCAGACATCTCTACCTCCATCAAATTCGATTCCAGCAATTCCTACGCCTATAGAAACCTGGGCCATTATTATCTGGCAATGGAAGACACATCAAACGCTATACAAGCCTTCCAGCAAGCATTGGACCTGGGATTTACTGCCAACTATGGAACTGAGGTAGCGCTTCGTTTGCAACAATTAAGATCAACTGAATAATTCCCCCTAGCTGTATGGGACCATCTATCAGTCGAAAAGAATTTCTCAAAGGAATGGCCGCTTTGCCAATTGCTTATGGCTTGAGATTTCCTCATTTCTTGTCCAAGGTCCAGTCTTCTCACCCCTGGAAGCTAAGTCTCAACGCCTACTCCTTTAACCGTCCTCTTAGAGATGGGACCATCGATTTGTTCGATCTGCTTGACTTCTGTGCCGAACAACAGTTTGCTGCGATAGATCCAACGGCCTACTATTTTCCTGGTTATCCAGACATCCCATCGGATAGCTATCTCTATGAATTCAAACGCAAAGCCTTCTTATTGGGCCTGGATATCAGTGGCACTGGGATAAGAAATGATTTTGCTGATCCTGACAAAGAAAAACGGGAAGCCGGTATCGAATTGATCAGGCAATGGATAGGTGTAGCTGCAAAAATGGGAGCACCACATCTGAGAATTTTTACAGGAAGAAATCCTCATGAAGGATATTCAAGAGATCAGGTCTTTGAGTGGATGGCAGAAGCAATAGAGAGGTGTTGTGCTGATGGAAAAAAGCTTGGGGTCATGATAAGTTTGCAAAACCACAATGAGTTCCTCAAAACTGCAGAAGATGTCAATCGTCTGTTCGATATGATCGACTCTGATTGGTTCGGACTCAATCAAGACATTGGGAGTTATCGCCAACATAATCCATATGAAGAAATTCCTCAGAACATCTCTCATACGATCACCTGGCAGATCAAGGAACATGTATGGATCAATGATGAGCAGGTCCCGACAGATTTTGTCAAACTGTTTCGAATCATCAAGCAAGCAAATTATCAAGGATACCTTCCCTTGGAAACGCTTGGACCGGGCGATCCATATGAAAAGGTGCCCCTTCTTCTCAAAAATGTCAAGGAAGCATTGAGTCAACTCTGACGAAAGCCCTATATTGAGCAAAAATCCTTCAATCTCTGGCAATGAAAAATCTATCTCTACTCTTACTTATCTGCATCTTAGCTGCTTATGGTTGTGGTGAGAAGCAACAATCCTCCACTTCTTTCCCGGCAGATTACCTGGATTTCTCCAATCGAGATGACCAATCAACTGGGGGAATCAAAATGATTCCTATCTCTACTCCTGTTGGTGAATTCAAGGTTTGGACCAAACGCGTAGGGACCAACCCTCGCATGAAAGTCCTGTTGTTGCATGGGGGTCCCGGCGGCACGCATGAATTTTTTGAGTGCTTTGATGGCTATTTTCCACAAGAAGGCATAGAATATATTTATTACGATCAGCTGGGTTCCTATTATAGCGACCAACCAACAGATAGTGCCCTCTGGGACAATGATCGATTTGTAGAAGAAGTCGAACAAGTCCGCAAAGCATTGGGGCTGGACAAGAACAACTTCTATCTCTATGGTCAGTCATGGGGAGGAATTCTGGCGATTGATTATGCGCTCAAATATCAAGCGCATCTCAAAGGATTGATCATTTCGAATATGGTGTCCAGCATCCCCGAATACAACAGATATGCCAAAGAAGTTCTCGGCCCTCAAATGCCTCCAGAAGTCCTGAAAGAGATCATGGACATCGAAGCTGCTGAAGATTTCTCCAATCCTCGATATAATGAATTGTTGTTTGAGCATCACTATACCGCCCATATTCTTCGCAAGCCGCTCGATCAATGGCCAGAAGCAGTCAATCGAGCCTTCAAGCATCTGAATCCGATCGTGTACATCTATATGCAGGGATACAGTGAGTTTGGTATCAGCGGTGATGCGACTCTGCTTGATTGGGACAGATCCGGTGATTTGCCACTGATTACTGTACCAACACTTACCGTCGGTGGTCAGCATGACACCATGGACCCTGAGCATATGAAATGGATGGCCACACAGGTCAAAAATGGTCGATACCTCCATTGTCCTAATGGTAGCCATCTTGCTCAGTACGATGATCAAAAGGTCTTTTTTGGCGGCCTGATTCAGTTTATCAAAGATGTTGACACAGGACAGATGTAGGCATTGGGGCCTCCAGAACTGTTGATTCTCTTCCAGCTACATTTTCCAAAGCAGAACAAGACCAAATGTAGGAAGTCCTCCTGTTTCCCTTTTTTACAGGAAACATCTATGATTGAACTTTTTATACTTTTGGTACCTTTGTTCTATGACACATACAACAAAGACCATACTTCTCCTTTTCATTTCAGTCTGGGGAGTAGTTCCGCTTAGCGGGCAAGGACACCTTCCAGGGATCAGCATCCATGAGGAAGGCGCAACTGACCCAGCTTACCGTTTGTACAACAGTCGCAATCTGGAAGTTGCCCATCTCATCAATCCGAAGGGCCGCTATCTTCATAGTTGGGCATACAATCAGGGTCAAAGTTGGCATTATGCAGAGATGTTGCCCAATGGCCATCTGATAGCGATCATCAAGGATCAACAGGTGATCGAACTGGATTGGAATAGCCAATTGGTCTGGAAGGCAGAGGTGAGAGCACATCATGATTTTGCCAGAAAAAAGAACGGAAATACCCTGGTCCTAAGCAGAAAAACCCTTGCTGATCCCTGGGGAAGTGGTCGCCAACTCTCCCTTGACCGAATCCTAGAATTTGACCGGAATGGCAGATACAAATCCACCTGGAATTATGAAGCACATGAAAAGGAACTCGCTGCATTTGTCAACCTTCCTACCCAAACAAGGTCCCAATTCAAGGATTGGCCTCACCTGAACACATTGGAAGTCTTGCCAGTCAATCCTTCGGGAGACAAAGACAAGCGATTTCGCGAAGGGAACCTGCTCATCTGTGGCCGACACGCCAACTTCATTGCCATCCTTCACCGAAGCAATGGCAAGGTCTTATGGGCCTGGGGAACAGAAGAACTACAAGGCCCGCATATGCCAACTATGCTCCCCAACGGCAACATTCTGATCTATGACAATGGACATCATTCAGATCAGCAATCGAGAGGATATTCCAGGGTGATTGAACTCAATCCTATAACGGAACAGATTATTTGGGAATATACAGCCTCTCCCAAAGAAAGCTTTTTTTCCCCGGCCCGGGGGTCGGCAGAACGCTTGCCCAATGGCAATACCTTGATCTCTGATTCAGACAATGGTCGTCTGTTTGAGGTAACAAAAGAAGGAAAAACGGTCTGGGAATACCTCAATCCTGATAAGCGCGCCGACGGCAGCCTCCAGGCATTCTATCGAACAGTTCCTTATACCTCCGATGAGGTAGATCCGTTGTTGCAACAACACGGATTGGTTCCGGATTTTACTCAAAAAGAATGGAAAGAAATCAATCGAAAGAGTCTGGACCAGATTCAATACAAACGCCTCAATCGGGAATCGATCAGCCAAATTGAGGTTGGTTATCTGGATGATGCACACAAATTTGGTCTAAGTTTACTAGACAGCTTTCCCGATGATGAGGAAGGCTTGTTCGTCATGAGTCTCCTTCACAGCCGCAGGCATAATCTACCTGAAGCCATGAAATATGTCAAGTTGGCCGCTGAAAAAGGATTTCAGCTGGAACGCTATGCCATAGATTTGGAGGGGGTGCTGAAACCGCTTATCCAGAGCGAAGCCTTTCAGGAGTTTGCAAGGCGGCAAGATCTGTCTCCCATTACACATGGTCCCATGTTAGGCGCTGTTACGGATCGTTCTGCCAGGATTTGGTTGCGTGCCAATGGGCCCCAACAAATCAGCATTCACATCAAGGACGAGGCAGGAAAGATGATCGAACATTCAGCTTTGTTTTCTCCAGCGTCAGAGGAGGATTATGTCTATGAATTTCCCATAGAGGGACTGGAACCCAATCAAGTCTATATGTATGAGATCTGGGTCAAACACCAACAAATAGGCCCGTCTCATTCGTTTCGGACGGCAGTAAGCAAAGGGACTGCAACAGCCTTCACTCTGGGGTTTGGTGGAGGAGCTGGATTTACCCCCTGGAATGAACGCGTTTGGGATACTTTGAGCACATATGGGCCAGAAGTATTTTTGGCAATGGGAGATAATGTATACATCGATCATCCAGAACGGCCCATGACGCAACGATTTTGTTATTTCCGCCGCCAAAGTCGACCAGAATATCGTCGCTTCATTGCCACTACAGCTCAATATGCCATCTGGGATGATCATGATTTCACCTACAATGATTCTCGCGGAGGACCAGCTAAGGATCAGCCCTACTGGAAACGAGATGTTCTGAAAATTTTCCAACAAAATTGGGTCAATCCCGCCTATGGAGGAGGCGAAACTGATCCTGGAATCTGGCATAGCTTCTCCAGGGGAGACGTAGACATCTTCATGTTGGATTGTCGCTACTATCGGGAGAATCCCGCCGCTCCATCAGCATCTATGCTCGGTCCCGTTCAGAAACAATGGCTCAAAGATCAACTCCTTGGGTCCACAGCTACTTTCAAAATCATTGCCTCTTCTGTTCCCTGGGCCAAAGACACCAAGCCAGGGAGCAAAGATACCTGGGATGGCCACCCGGAAGAACGAGAAGAAATATTCAACTGGATTGAGGAGAACAAAATCGAAGGTGTAGTGTTGGTTTCTGCGGACAGACATCGTTCGGATGCGTGGAAGATCCAGCGTCCCAATGGCTATCCGCTTTATGAATTCATGAGCTCCAGACTCACAAATATGCATGTACACAAGGTGATGCCGGGATCATTGTTTGGGTACAATCAAAAACAGTCCTTCGGTTTGCTGGAATTTGACACAACAGTAAAGGACCCACAACTGGTGTATCGCATCATCAGCATAGACAATGAGGAAATTCATCGAATGACTGTGTATCGCAGCCAATTACTGTTTCCCTCAAAAAAACAGAAGAAAAAGAAATAGATGTAAGTAATTCGCTACCTCCTAGCTGGTCACGGCATACTTCTCAGGAGCTTGTTCAAAGGACACTTTACAATTATCACAACAGAAATAATAGGATTCTCCCTTATACTCAATCACATGTTTGGCGGTACTCTTTTGGACAGGAATGTTGCAAACAGGATTGATGTACAGGTCCGCGGCCAATTCTCCGGAGAGAGCTGATTCTACAGGGGTGAGTTCGAACAACTGTCTGGCTTCTCCGCGCATTTCGGAGATAATTTGTGCCAGAATACTGACTGCGACCTCTTCTGGAAGTTTGGCATTGATGTCAAGCCCTGCCGGTGTCTTGACTTGTTGGAGTCTGCTGGAAGGAATCCCCAAATCCATCAAAGAGCGAAAAATCGCATTGGCTTTGCGACGGCTGGCGACAAAGGCCACATAAGGAATATCTGTCGCCAATGCTTGCTGTAAGGCTCGTTCATCTCCTTCTCCCTGGGTAGAAATGACCACAAAGGTATGTGGACCAAATTGTTGTTCAGGAAAATCTTTTGGAGCAATTACCCGATCTGCCCCTTTATATGCCACAATATCTACCTCTCGTCCTACCACCGTTACTGCATAATCCATGGCTTTGGCTATTCGATGAAGGGCCATTGCGACATGAGAATTGTTGCCCATGATGACAATATGAGGTTTGGGGAGAATGGGTTCTATGTATACCTCGACAGCTCCCCCGCTTTGGCAGGTCATTTTGTAGTCAATCACACCAGATTGTGCCTCTAGCTCTGCTTTGGGACTAATTCGTACCATCCTTGGCTTCCCATCCTGCATGGAAATCAAGGCTTCCTTCAAAATGATCCCTCTGGTACAGCCTCCCCCAATCCAGCCAATGATCTCACCACTTTTTTTGATGATGGCCTTGTCTCCGGGTTTGCCAGAAGAAGGAATTGTTCGCCGAACCACCATGGCCAATGCAAAGGGTTCCTGCTCCTGGTATAATTGATTGCTTTGTTGTAGAAAATCACTAAACATGGATCAATAAATTTTCTAATTCCAAAATACTCTGAAGGTTGTGTGCTGAACGAAATACATCAATGGAAGGCATCGCAGCCTTCATACCTCGAGCAATCGGTTCATAGCCTGCCATTCCTTTCAGCGGGTTCAACCAAATCAGTTGGCGCGTTCGCAATCGAATCTTTGAGGTTTCTTTTGCCAACTCACCTGGATCTCCCGTCTCCAAGCCATCGCTTAAGATCAGAACAGTAGACCTCCCATTGAGAACGCGTTTTGCATACGATCGGTTGAATTCTTTGAAACAATCCCCGATTCTTGTTCCGCTAGACCAGTTGTTGGCTTCCTTCGACAACTGAACCAAGGTCCGATCCAGCAATTTGGGTTCCAACATCTCACTGATCCGAATGAGTTTTGTGCTGAATAAAAATGCTTCGATTTGAGAAAAATGCGCCTTCAATGCACAGATAAATCGCAACAAAAAGAAGCTATACTTATCCATCGAGCCACTCACATCCAGCAAAATCACCAAACGCTGTTTCTGCTGAATCCTATCCTTGAACTGTAGCTGTAAGGGCAAGCCACCGGAGGCGAGACTTTTTCGGATGGTTTGGCGCAAATCGAGCCTGCCTTTGCGGATCGAACGCTTTTGACGACGTTTCAATCGCAGACTCATTTGTTTCCACAATTTCCAGGCGAGTGCTTCCAAATAGGCATGATCCACTTGGGCTACTTGCGAAAAATCTGTTTTTACCAGTCGCTCCACCGCATTGGCTCCAGTGATTTCTTTGTTTTCTCGTTCGGCTTCTTCTGTTTGTCCCTGTCCCATCATCACCACAGAACCTTTGGGATCTCTCTGCATATTGGATTGATTGAAATAGGTCATCCTGCTGGTGAATCCTACTTTTTCCATTCCCCAATATTCATCAAAGATCTCATCAAATAGCTCTCCATCTTCTGGAGAGCAACAAAAAATCGCTTTCAAAGCATATCGAAAGGAAGATTTCTCTTTGATGGTTCCCAATTGAGCAGCCGCTAATCCGACCAGGCATTCTTCCACCCCTACATTCAATCCCTTCACCCTCGCCATATTGGCAAAGCCAACCAGGGCATCGATGAGCCCTTCCTGTGATTGATATCTGATCGGGGGTTCCACTGTTTGTCTGGATCAGGAGTGTCTCAAAGGTGTTCAAACGAAAAAGGGAAAGATGTTAGATTGGTCTTCCCTTACCGGATTTTTTCTAATAAAGTAGACAACACTTCTCCTTTGAAGGAAGCAATGTCATCCGAGGATTTCAGCAGGCAGCCCAGGGTTGTTTCGATGCTTTCAGGACTGAGATTTTTGAAGCCCAATGCCAACAATCCTTGCGCCCAATCGAGGGTTTCGGCTACTCCCGGAACTTTGTCTACCTCCTGCTGCCTTACTTCTTGCACAAAGCTCACCAATTGTTCGATCAATTGAGGTTCGAGTCCCGGCATATGTTTTTGGACGATCTGCATCTCCTTCTCCCGATCAGGATAAGGAATCCAGTAATAGAGACACCTGCGTTTCAGCGCATCCCCAAGCTCGCGGGTTCGATTGGACGTCAAAATCACCAAGGGCTTATGCACTGCCTTCACCGTTCCAAGTTCAGGAATGCTGATTTGGAAAGCTGATAGTAGCTCCAACAAAAATGCTTCAAACTCCTCATCAGCGCGATCGATTTCATCAATCAATAAGACCGGTGGGACATCTTTGGCGCGAATGGCTTGGAGAAGCGGTCGTTCCAGCAAAAATTCTTCACTGAAAATGAAGCGTGTTTTTTCTTCTTCTGATTTATCAGAATGTTCCTGGATTTTGATGGAGATGAGCTGTTTCTGATAATTCCATTCATAGACGGCTGTGCTCACATCCAGCCCTTCATAGCATTGTAAGCGAATCAGAGGTAGCTGAAGCCAGTTGGAGAGAATATTTGCAACTTCTGTTTTCCCGACCCCTGGATTCCCTTCTAATAAGAGGGGCTTTCTTAGGTTTAGGGATAAAAACAGAATGGTTGCTAATTCTTGATCAGCCACATACCCCAATTGGTCAAATCCATCTTTGATTGCCTGAGGGGAAGTTGCTTGAGTAAGTTGATCTGACATATTGCTTTATTTCCCCCCCCCAAACAGTCTTTTGAAAAATGCTTTGATCACTCCCCACAAAATGGAAAAGGCGTTTACAGCATTATCCTCCGGCTCCGGCCGCATAACCTGTTCTGCTTTGGCATCGGAAGGATAGGTCTCTTTGGTGCCTGACTCAGCAAGCGTTTCTTTTGGTGCTGAGGATTCCGCCAGTTTGTCCTTAAAATTTCCCACAAACTGATCAAATAATTGATTCGATACATCGGTGATCAAGCGAGACCCAAATTGGGCTAACTTGCCAGTAACAGAGACTTCCATGCTATAGTCCACTTCTGCGCCGCCCTCCTTCGCACTCACGCTTCCATTCATCACCATATCAGCACTCCCTTTGCCTTTCGCATCCAACCCTTTGCCTTTCAGACGCATCTGATGGGTATCTACGTTTTTTTCTTCAATGGTGATTTCTCCATTGTACACGGCCTTAACAGGACCGAATTTCAATGAAACTGTCCCCTTGAAGTTGTTGTCATCGATTTCTTCTGTCAATGAGGCCCCTGGCACACAGGTAACCACCTGTCTGGGATCACTGAGGAGTCCCCAGACATTGTCGACAGTATCTTCGACATGAAATGTTTTGGTAATCGTGGTCTTCATATGTCTCAAAAGGTAGGCCCCCTATCTGCAGAAGGGTCTGCAGATTCGGGGACCATTAGAATGTTCAAATTAGTTGTTTTCGGCTTCCTGAATGGCTTTCCAGACCTTATAAGGCGTGATAGGAATATCCATATGTGTAATTCCCAAAGGAGATAACGCATCCACAATCGCATTGGCGATGGCCGGTGGCGCTCCTACCGTTGGAGATTCACCTACTCCTTTGGCACCGATTGGATGATGAGGAGACGGTGTCACGGTATGACCAGTTTCCCAATTGGGTGACTCAACTGCAGTTGGAACGAGATAATCCATCAGGGTTCCATTGAGGATATTTCCTTCTTCATCATAAATCAGTTCCTCATACATAGCGGGAGCGATTCCCTGGGTGAGGCCCCCGTGGACTTGGCCTTGAACGATCATCGGATTGATGATATTTCCACAGTCATCAATGGCGACGAATCTGCGAACATCAATTTCTCCTGTCTCTTTGTCCACTTCTACTACACAGATATATGCACCGGAAGGAAAGGTCAGGTTGGGCGGATCATAATAATGGGTTGCTTCAAATCCAGCCTCCATTCCTTGCGGGTGGTTAGTATAGGCAGCAAAGACGATTTCCTGTATGGTTTTGGACTTTTCTGGTGCGCCTTTGACAGAAAATTTGCCAGGTTCCCACTCAAGGTCTTCTTCGCTTACCTCTAGCAAATGCGCAGCGATTTTTCGGGCTTTATGCCGTAATTTTCTGGCAGCCATGGCAGCAGCAGCACCAGCGGTCGGGGTACTCCTACTCGCGTAGGTTCCCAATCCATATGGAGCTGTGTCTGTATCTCCTTCCTCTACCTGAATGTGTTCTGCGGGTATCCCCAATTCCTCAGCCACGATCTGTGCATAGGTTGTTTCATGTCCCTGACCCTGGGATTTGGTCCCAAATCTGGCGATGGCCTTGCCAGTCGGATGCACCCGGATCTCAGCGCTGTCAAACATCTTGATCCCGAGAATATCAAAATCCTTGGATGGACCGGCTCCCACAATCTCGGTGAAAGTAGAAATTCCAATCCCCATTAGTTTGCCAGCTGCTCTTTTTTCTTTTTGTTCGGCACGCAAAGCGTCATAGCCTACCACATCCATTGCCTTTTGGAGGCCTGCATGATAGTCTCCACTATCATATTCCCAGCCCGTTGGGGACTTCCAGGGAAAATCTTCCTTCTTGATAAAGTTCTCCATCCGCAATTGTGCAGGATCTTTGCCAACCTCCAGTGCCAATCGATCGGTGATTCGCTCAATGGCATGGACGGCTTCTGTCACACGGAAAGAACAGCGATAGGCAACGCCCCCTGGTGGTTTGTTGGTATAGACGGCATCTGCTTCCATGAATGCAGCACCATAATCATAGGAACCCGTTCCGATGGAGAACAAACCTGTTGGAAACTTGGATGGATTGGCAGCCGCATCTGCATACCCGTGATCTGCAAGCACTTTGAAACGGGTTGCCAGGATTTTGCCTTCTTTGGTGGAGGCCATTTCCACATCGATATGATAATCTCGAGCAAAGGAATCAGCTTGTAGATTCTCAGTTCGATCTTCGACCCACTTGACAGGCTTTCCAACCAGAAAAGAAACCGCTATGGCGATTACATAGCCTGGATAAACCGGCAC
Source organism: Bacteroidota bacterium (assembly GCA_039029315.1). Taxonomy (GTDB): domain Bacteria; phylum Bacteroidota; class Bacteroidia; order J057; family J057; genus JBCCCJ01. The sequence continues at coordinate 19,909 of JBCCGK010000124.1, forward strand.
TTTTCCCCCAAATCCCCCGCCAATATCCGGTGAGATCACTCGAATTTTTTCTTCTGTCAGTCCGACATGTCCAGCCACCAATGCAATAACTGTACGGATAGCATGAGGTGCCTGAGTGGTCATGTACATGGTCAGATGATTGTTGACCTTGTCGTAATCTGCTACACATCCACACGTTTCGATAGAAGAAACATGGATTCTTGGCAGGTGCATGTGTTCTTTTACCACGACATCCGCTCCAGCAAACACTTTATCAGTTGCTTCTTTGTCTCCTGCTTCCCAGTGCCAGATGTGATTGCTGGTTTGGCCTTCCTTATCGGACCGAAGAACCGGAGAGTCTGCCTCCAATGCCTTGTAGGGGTCCATGACAGGCTTCATCTGCTCATACTCCACAATCACGGCTTCCTTGCCATCTCTGGCAGCATAACGATCCGTAGCAATCACGGCTGCAACTTCCTGCGCCTGATACATCACCGTATCAGTTGGCAGAACCATCTGTGTATCTGACATCAGGGTAGGCATCCAGTGCAAGCCATATTGTTCCAGATCTTTGCCGGTTACGACAGCGATCACTCCTGGAATTTTGAGGGCAGCTTCCGAATCGATGTTTTTGATTTTGGCATAGGCATATGGACTTCGCACGATGTCCATATGGAGCATACCATTCAGCTTGATATCATCGACATAGTTTCCTTTCCCCTGAATAAATCGGTCATCTTCTTTTCTTTTGATAGAATGACCCATTCCGCCGATGCTCTTGGGTGTATTACATTTAATCATTGTTTTCAAAAATTAATGGTCCAAAATGGGTTAGACAAATTCCGGCTCAGTGGATGGAAGTTCATCTCCTCTGATTTTCGCTCCTGCATACTGGATCGCCTTGACTATATTGTTGTAGCCAGTGCAGCGACATAGATTCCCGGATATTCCCCAGCGGATTTCTTCTTCGGTAGGATTCGGATTTTTTTCCAATAATTCGATGGCACGCATCATCATTCCCGGCGTACAAAATCCACAATGCAGTCCATGGTTTTCCTTGAAGCCTTCCTGGATGGGATGGAGTCCTTCAGCGGTTGCCATGCCTTCTACAGTGGTAATTTCCTTGCCATTGGCCTGAACAGCCAGAATGGTGCAGGATTTGACGGATTTGCCATCCAGCAAAATGGTACAGGCCCCACAACTGGAGGTATCGCAACCGATATGTGTTCCTGTTTCATTGAGGTTTTCTCGAATGAGGTGAACCAGCAATAATCTTGGCTCTACTTCAAGGGTATGTGCTTGCCCGTTTAGGGTAACTGTTATTTCTTTTTTCATTGTCTTGCGAGTAAAATAAATAGTGGAAACAATCAGAGAGAAGCTTTGGCTCTTTCAAGTGCTTTGTTGATCATTCGTTTGACCAGGACCCCTACCATAGCACGTTTGTATGCTTCGCTTCCTCTCAGATCTGAAGAAGGGCTACAATCTTCCGAGGCATAGGTGGCCGCCTCCTGAATCGTGGCATCTGAAACGGGTTTTCCTCGCAGAGCGTTCTCAGACCGAGTTGCTCTCAAGGGAGTCGGATTGACATTGGTCAGGCCGATTCCAACCTCCTGACAAGTCCCAGAGGCATCAATTCTGATCTTCACTGCCACACCTGCCGTGGCATAGTCGCCCACTTTTCGTTCGAGCTTGTGGTAAGCTGTTCCGGTGCCAGCCTGAACGACTGGTACGCGTAATTCTGTCAGAATTTCATGTTCTTCCAATGCTGTCATGTAAAACCCATGAAAGAATTCGTCAATAGAAATACTTCTTTGGCCATTGGGTCCTTGTGCGATTACTTCTGCCCCAAGGGCAATCATCACAGCAGGATGATCATTGGCAGCATCGCCATGAGCAATGTTTCCCCCGATGGTTCCCATGTTTCGAACTTGAGGGTCAGCAATCAATTTGGCAGCATCAAGAAAAATGGGATACTTGGCCTGAACAATGGCCGATTCTTCGAGTTCCACTTCGCGCGTCATCGCGCCAATCTTGAGATTCCCGTCTTCTTCCTTGACATAGGACAGACCAGGAATGTTGTTGATGTCAATCACAGATTCGACATCTGCGAATCTCAACTTCATCATTGGGATGAGACTGTGCCCACCCGCAAGAATCTTGGCATCTTCTCCTAGCTTTTGCAGCAAAGAGATCGCCTCGTCGAGCGTAGTTGGTGAATAGTAGTCAAAAGCTGCAGGTATCATTGAAAAAAAGAATTTGGTGACGATTTCAGTGTCTCCCTGCTAAACAGGAGTCTAAGCTTTCGGAAGACATACAAAAAACTTCCATTGACCCATACTCCAAATAAGAGACAAGTCGCCCCTACATAATAAGAATAGACCAGTCCCGTATACAGCTCACTCCAACTGATCAAAGCTGCGCCAATACTCACAAGAACCAATGCTACAATGGTTCTTCTTCCCCGGTAATTCAGGATTAAAAAGAGGCAGGTAAGAGCTGCCAAACCAATGGAAATGTAGGACAGCCAGGAAGGCGTATGTATCACAGAAGCACTCCCGCACATCGTGATAGCACTGGAGTAAGCCAGCACACAAAAGGGACATTTTGGCAGAATGGCAATCAAAAATCCTGTAGCAATTGGCGCAATACGTTTAGGCTTCACAGATTTTCGACTGTGTTTACAAGAACAGGCAGCAGGAGTAGTCATTCACAGGGAAGTTTGTCCACAAAATAGATATTTTTCACAGATAAACAAGATATAGCATCAAATTCAAATGGTTTTATTTATTTGCAATCAATACTTCTGCTAACTCAAACATTATGGAATTCCAGCATCTCATTTATGACCGACAAGAGGCTGTTGTACGGGTCATTCTCAATCGTCCCAAGAGCCTGAATGCTTTTAATCGAGCCTTATTACAGGAAATGAAAACAGCTTTCCAACAGATTTCTGAAGATCCCACGATCAAGGTAGTTGTGCTTTCTGGCGAAGGGCGTGCCTTTTCTGCCGGAGTTGATTTAAAGGAAACAGATGCTGATGGATTTCAGGATGGTGCAACTTCCATGAAACTGGGCCGGGAACTTTCAGAACTGATGACTCAGCTTCCACAGGTAACGATTGCGCAAGTCCATGGATATTGTTTTACAGGAGCGCTGGAAATGATGATGTTCTTTGATATGGCCTTTTGCGCAGAAAGCACACAGTTTGGAGATACCCATGCAAAGTGGAGTGTCATGCCGCAATGGGGAATGACACAACGTCTGGCAAGAAGAGTTGGGTTAGCAAAAGCCAAAGAACTTAGTTTTCGGGCGATGCGGATCAAAGGACCTGAAGCAGAGAGGATTGGTCTTGTCAACAGAGCCTTTCCTGATGATCAGCTAGCATCCGAAGTCGATACCATCATAACTGAAATCCTTCAGAATAGTTTTGAAGCCATTTCAGTCATCAAACATTTGTACGATGAAGGCTATGCCGGAACCTTGAGAGATGGCCTGGAATTAGAATCCAATGCTGACACCCGACTATCTGATACAGACGCCCAACTCAGCCAGTTTCAGGAGAAGAAGTTCAAGGGATAAATCCCATCAAATTTGCGAAACAGACACAATTCTCCCATCTTGAGCCTGGAACACTACAGACTACTTTTTGATGAAATTGATTCACATTTTGTTTGGATTTTTGATTGGGATCTTGGTATTGATTGGAATTGCTTTCTTCATGCCAGACGCCTTTTCTCTCAATCATTCTGCTCATCCACTTGACCCCAATCCAGAAGCAGCTCCCCTATTCAAAAGTACCGGAGGCCTTCAGGGCAAATCATCTACAGTTTGGTTGGGATATTTGATGGCCTTGATGATCACCGGAATCATGGCTTGCTGTATCCTTCTTGGGGTAAAACGCAAGGATCAAATTGGCCCCTATCTTCCCTGGATTTCCGGGGCCTTTGTGATGGTTGCACTGGTATTTTCAGCGCTTACCTATTCTTATTCCCTGTATACCAATGGACAATCCGAGGCCTTTTTTGGTGGCTATCCTGTTCCTACGGCCTGGATGATTTACGGGATATGGTTTCTGCCGCTGGGAGTTATCGCTATTTTCATTGTTACATTTGACCAATGGTTTTTGAAACCAGAAGATCTGGCCGCATTTAGGCAGCTGGTCCAAGCCCCTGCCGGGGAGGAAGGAGGAACCTCCTGATGGAAGCGAATCGCGATGGAATTATTTTTTGGTCTGTCATCATCTACCTGCTCATCTGCGTCGTAGTAGGAATCTGGGCGCTTCGCCGGACCAAGTCTTCACATGATTTTTTCATGGCAGGTCGTGACCTGGGAATCATGTTGACTGCTTTTGCCATCTTCTCTTCGACCTTGAGTGGGTTTGGATTTGTTGGCGGACCGGGGCTTGTTTATAAAATGGGGATGAGTTCTGTCTGGATGGTTGTCTGTGCCGGATTTGGCTATATCATTTCTTTTGCCCTCTTAGGAAAAAGAATCCGACTATTTGCTGAATTACGCGAATGTATTTCCCTGCCAGATGTCGTGGTAGCGCGCTACAAAAGTCCGTCTGTTGCCATCTCTGTATCCGTTGCGATTATCCTGGGTGTATTGGGATATCTTGCTTCCCAAATCAAGGCCATGGCGGTTGTGATGCAGGATATCCTGGATAAGGACGGTTTTTTTCCCGATATCAGTTTGGAGATGTGTGTCCTGGTTTCTTGCGCAGTTCTCGTTTTTTATACAGTCAGTGGTGGTATTATCGCTTCTGTCTATACCGATCTGATTCAGGGAGTTGTCATGGTGATTGCAGCCATTCTTGTTTTTGCTACGGTGGTCATGAGTTTCAGTGATGGCATGACAGAAATTAGCACCACCATCATGCAGGACGATGCGGAGGCAATTGGTCCCTGGGGTACCCTTGGGATGATTGGATGTCTCTCCTGGTTTTTCCTCTTTGGGTTGGGAGGCAGTGGACAACCGCATGTGATCACCAAAAGCATGATGAACAAAAATATTCGGGACGCACGCTTCATCCTTCCGGTCTCAACCATGGGATATTTTCTGGCAGCCTTGCTCTGGATTGGAATAGGTCTGGCAGTGCGGGCTCTCGTAGTAGGAGGAACCCTTGATCCCCTGGCAAATGCAGACGCAGCAGCGCCAATTTTTTTACAAAAATATGCCCATCCCCTACTAGCCGGGGTCGTTTTTGCTGGCTTATTTGCTGCGATTATGTCTACAGCCGATGGCTTTCTCAACATAGGGACCGCGGCTGTTATTCACGATATTCCCAAAGCACTGAAAGGAAAAGCCATAGGCAATGAACTATTTTGGGCACGAACAGTAACGGTCATAATAGCTGTTGTCTCCTCCCTCTTCGCACTTTACAGCGGGGACCTTGTTGCCTTACTTGGCGCATTTGGGTGGGGTACTTTTGCTGCGGCGCTGGTTCCGGTTGTCGCCATCGGCATCAACTGGAAACGGGCAACACCTCTGGCTGCCAATGTAGCTGTTATCTCCAGTCTTGCTATCAATTTTATTTTCAAGGCCTTCAAGATTGGCCTTCCCTACAATATTGATGCAGGGGCATTCGCACTCGTTGTGTCGATGAGCTTGTTTATTGGCATTTCTCTTGCCAGTGATCCGCCAGCGCTTGATCCTGATGTAGAACGCGTAATGGATATGTAAGACCACAACGACACATGCCAGACCAGGCAGAGGGAATTGTGGATGAACAGAGGAAGGAGACAGCTTGTTTTTTCCCAAAGAATAGGTATTATAGTTCTCCATTCCTAGTATAATGAATACTTGCTTATTATGAAGAAGATTGGATATGCTATCCTGGTTTTGCTTTATGGCTTTGTTTATCAAGCTATTGAGACACAAGCACAGGACAATATGCTTTGTCAGGGAGGGTATTGGTCTGAAGATGAAGCCAAACAAATTCATGACAAATGGAGCGCATCTCTACATAGCTTGAAAGCGTGGGAGCAACGGGCTGAGGTGATTCGGCAGGGCATTCTTAGCGGGGCAAAGCTGTCTCCCATGCTCCCCAAACATCCACTACATCCCAGAATCCACGGACAGACATTTCATGATGGATATACCGTTGAGAATGTCTCCTTCGAAAGTCTTCCTGGTGTATTTGTAACAGGCAACCTCTATCGGCCTGATGGTCTTCCGGGTCCTTATGCTGGGATTCTTGCCCCACATGGCCACTGGAACCAAGGAGGAAATTATGGACGGTTTCGCAAAAACCTTCAGCAGCGATGTGCCAATCTCGCCAGGATGGGAGCCATCGTATTTGCGTATGATATGGTCGGTTATGGAGAATCTACCCAATTTGATCATCACCATCCACAGGTGCTACAATTGCAAACCTGGAACAGCATTCGTGTCGTAGATTTTCTAAGCAGTATGGCGGAGGTTGACACCAATCGCATTGGAATCAGCGGGGCATCTGGCGGTGGCACACAATCATTTTTGTTGACAGCCATTGATCCAAGAATAGCCGTATCAGTGCCTGTGGTGCAAGTCGCTGCGCACTTTTTTGGAGGATGCCTCTGCGAAAGCGGAATGCCCATTCACAAAAGCCTGGAACATCAAACCAGCAATGTAGAAATAGCGGCACTTGCTGCGCCAAGACCCATGTTGTTGATCTCGGATGGCGCAGATTGGACGAAGAATACTCCAGAGGTTGAGTATCCTTATATTCAACACATTTATGAACTATATGGCAAGAAAGACATGGTTGAACATGTACATCTCCCCAATGATGTCCATGATTACGGCCCCAGTAAACGAGAACCAATGTATCGCTTCTTTGCCAAGCACTTGGATCTTGACCTGAATCAAGTGGTAGACGAGCAGGATCAACTGGATGAAAGCCTTGTGAACATGATGGACAGTGCAGAGTTGGCTGCATTCACCCCCATCTTTCCTCGCCCTTCCTATGCCATTGCTGATGATGAAAGTCTTACAAGACTTCTGAGATTTCCCCCTCCTGTTGGACGCCCATACCCTCATGATCCATATGCCCCTTCACACATTCCTGATCGAATTATCCTTAGTTGGACCGCAGACCCCGCCTATACGCAAGCAGTAACCTGGCGAACAGATCATACCATCCGCGAGGCATTTGCAGAACTCGCTATTGCGGACCCTAGCCCAGACTTCCGAGACAATACCAAGGGATTTACTGCTCTGACTCAATCATTTGTCAGCAAAAAAAATCTATCCTATACGCATAGTGTAACCTTCACCGATCTCCAACCAGATACCAGATATGTGTACAGAGTTGGTTCAGGAAAAATCTGGAGTGAGTGGTTTCATTTCAAAACGGCCAGTGATGAGGCGAAACCGTATTCCTTCCTGTATTTTGGGGATGCACAAAACGAGCTGAAGTCCATGTGGTCCAGAACCATCCGGGAGGCATTTATCACCCAACCCAAGGCAGATTTCATGATCCATGCCGGAGACCTGGTCAATGATGGAGTCAATGACAAGGAATGGGGACACTGGTTTTATGCCGGAGGGTGGATGTATGGCATGATTCCCAGCATTGTCACCCCAGGCAATCATGAATACTATCGTGCAGGGGAAGGGCGCCGAAAACTCAGTATCCATTGGAAACCAACTTTTTCTTTACCTGAAAATGGACCAGAAGGCCTGGAAGAAACTGTCTATCATCTGGATTATCAGGGAACAAAATTCATTTCCCTGAATACAACAGCTATGTATCAGGACAAGTCTTCGCTCAAACTACAGGCCAAATGGCTGGAAGAAGTTCTCAAACAGAATCAACAACGATGGACCATCGTAACCCACCATCACCCCATCTATTCTTCCAGCAAAGGACGAGACAATTCAGGTCTTCGCAAGACCTTCCAACCGCTGTATGAAAAATACGGAGTGGATCTGGTCCTACAAGGGCATGATCATTCCTATGGTCGAGGCGGCAATCTCAATACAGGGGCCAAGCTATTTTCAAAATCTGGCCCTGTATATGTTGTGTCTGTGAGTGGGCCAAAAATGTATAGCCTGTCAACCGATAAATGGATGGATCGTGCTGCTTCCAATACCCAACTGTACCAGGTCATTCAGCTGAACGGGGACAGCCTCACTTTCAAAGCCTATACAACGACAGGTGAATTATATGATGCTTTTGCCTTGATAAAACGTGGCGATGACTCCAACCGCTTCATTGATCAGACACCGGAAGGGGTAGAACAACGGATTGACATTCCTCCCAAACAGATCTTTCGCTACGACGAAAAAGATTTGGAGGTCTACCGAAAACGTTTTCAGAATTTCAAAACTGCCAAAGGCAAAAATGAATGATTGACATGGAGTATCCACAACAATATGCCTTGAGTCTCGAACAAGCAGATCAGTTTTGGCAAGAACAAAGTAAGCGGATTGCCTGGTTTCAAGCTCCCCAACATATCCTGTCCCAATCAGAGCAGGGCTTTCACAGATGGTATCAGGGTGGCAAACTCAATACATCTTATCTGGCCCTTGATTATCAGATAGAGGTTGGCAGAGGAGAACAGACGGCTTTGATTTATGATTCTCCTGTAACCGGACACAAACGGCAATACACCTATGCCGAGTTATTGGCGGAAGTATCCTTGTTTGCCGGAGTCCTTCAGCAGATGGGGGTAGAGAAAGGGGATCGTATCATCATCTACATGCCGATGATTCCAGAGGTTGTGTTTGCGATGCTGGCTTGTGCAAGAATCGGTGCAGTGCATTCGGTGGTATTTGGTGGATTTGCAGCCCATGAGCTGGCCATACGGATCGATGATGCTCAGCCAAAATTGATCCTGGCAGCCAGTGGCGGGAAGGAAATCGACCGCATAGTTCCCTATAAACCGATCATCGATGCGGCTTTGGAAGAAGCCAGCTTTCAACCCTCTGCTTGCATTGTCTATCAACGCTCCTTTGTCAGAGCAGAGATGCAGGCTGGAAGAGATTTCGATTGGGAGAAGCTGCGATCTCAAGCCGAGGCAGTCGGATATGTCTCTGTCGATGCCTGGGACCCCTTGTATATTCTGTATACCTCTGGCACCACGGGCCAACCCAAAGGAATCATTCGAGACAATGGAGGCCATGCTGTGGCCCTGCACGCCAGTATGGAACTGGTATATGGCATGAAACCCGGAGATGTCTTTTGGGCTGCCTCGGATGTTGGATGGGTGGTGGGGCACTCCTATATCGTCTACGCACCTTTGATCTATGGCTGTACCACGGTATTGTTTGAAGGAAAACCCATCAAAACCCCAGATGCAAGCACCTTCTGGCGCATCATTCAAACATATAGAGTCAGGGCATTGTTTACTGCTCCTACAGCTATCAGGGCAATCAAGAAGGAAGATCCAAGTGGCCAGCTCAAAGCCTCCTACCCCACTCCTTCCCTTCAGTATTTATTTTTGGCAGGCGAACGAACTGATGTTGCAACATATGAGTGGGCCAGAGAATTGTTGCAGGTCCCTGTAATCGATCATTGGTGGCAGACAGAATCTGGCTGGCCCATGCTTTCGAATATGGCAGGAGCGGGATTGCTCCCCCCCAAACCGGGATCTGTAACCAAGGCTGTCGTTGGATACGATGTACAGATATTGGACGAACATGGTCGGGAACTCCCTCCCAATTCTGAAGGATCTGTTTGTATCAAACTCCCCTTGCCTCCGGGATGTCTGCCAACTCTCTGGCAAGATGATGAACGATTTCGATCTTCCTATCTCGATCCTTTCCCAGGCTATTATTTTTCGGCAGATGGAGGCTACAAAGATGAGGATGGCTATATCTACATAACAGGGCGAATCGATGATATCATCAATGTTGCAGGACATAGACTCTCCACAGCCGAGATGGAAGAAGTCATTGCTTCACACCCCGCGGTCGCAGAATGTGCTGTGGCCGGAATATCAGATGAACTCAAAGGGCAAATTCCTGTTGGCTTTGTGGTGCTGAAGGCTGGAGAGACCATCGATATGGAACAATTGCAGCAGCAATTGGTACAGATGGTGCGCGACACCATCGGTCCAGTGGCGGCTTTCAAACGGGCACTGATTGCCAAGCGTCTTCCCAAGACTCGTTCTGGAAAGATTCTTCGAAAAATCATCCGCTACATTGCCGATGGCAAATCGTTCAATCCGCCTTCAACCATCGAAGACATGGCTGTTCTGGATGAACTCCGAGAACTGATGCACACCCATCGGGTGGGACAGGCATTTTCGGGAGTAGGCTGATCGCTTTTCTTATCCTACAACAATTGAGACCATTGCGTCCAGATAGTCGTTCCCTTGGAGGCAATGTGTTCATATTCGGTCAATGGAAGGAATTGACTCAGCTTGATGAAAGAGAATCGATCGAGATGCTCCCGCCAATCTTCCTCAGACATCGCATGACACGGGTGTAAACCAGGTGCATCCGCCTCCCAAATCCAGGGGGTTTCATGCGCTGCAAGACATACATTCTCTCCCAATTTATGTCTATTTGTCAATAGGTGTTCTTGGTGTTTTTCTTTATAGATTCCTGACAGAATGAGGTGGAAGCCAATTGGATGTCCCCACAATACCACAGTCCGAAAAGCAAATATCGCATCCCGCCTAAAAATTCTGGGATAATCCAGCACTCTATAGGCTTGATTGTGATAGTTTTCTCCTCGAGATATTTTCCCGCTAGACTGGCAAACTTCTTCTGATAAGTGTATGGCATTCGAGATGGGGGTCTTCAATTCTCTATGCAGGGCAGCCAGCCATTTGTTTATTTTTTCCCCAATTCGGAATTTGGCTGGAAGCAGACTCGCATCTTGAAGGAGGTGAAATTCTTTTTCAGTTAGGGGAAATGACATAGGGGAAATTTGGAGAAGAATGTTGGAATCTTGAGCATTGGCATAGTTTTTACACAAAAAAAAAGGGATTCAATAATGACCTTACAATCCTCCTAAACCTCTACATCCACACATATACAGGCAGGTCTCGCCAATGATTGAGAGAAGGCAATTCGTATTTTTACTACAAATCATTTTCATTCATCACAAAAAAAAATAGGATGCAATTTATTGGACATCAGAATCATATATCGAAAATCTACTAAAAATCCCTATTCAGAAAAATTCGAGCATACGCTTCTTCCGATTATTCCTCTTTCATGAAATACGCAATGCTCGCATTTTTCACCTTCTGTTTTTTCCCCACATCAATGAAAAACATTACCATGAATCAGTCGCCTCCCATTTTTGCTTCCTCCATCCAGAAAATCTACGCTTCTTGCAAGTGTCAGGAAGGAAAATGAAAACAAATATTAAGAAAATATCATAAAGTAGAGCCTTTGTTTATGTCAAAAAGAAAAAAAATTGATATTTTTGTATAAATTGAATGGCTATTTGATAAATGAGATAAAGAAATATAGATATATTAGGATTAGGTTAATTTGGG
>JBCCGK010000125.1:0-31027 GCA_039029315.1 Bacteroidota bacterium
ATGGATATCTCGGAAGTATTGGATCGAAGGGTTGAGGAGTCGATAATGTCTAATTGCATGTATCCAACAATGAATATGTTGTTTCTGTGCAATGGCTTTGTATTCAGGGGCATCATCACTCATCAGATACTCCACCTTGGGTAGATGGTTCTGCTGATAGTAGAAGCCTCCAGCTAATGCGTCTGCAATAGCAGAACGACGATTTTGATTGGTCTTTTTGAATATCTGTTCTTGCTCAAAGATTTTTGTGAGCGTATCGATGCAGAAGGCCTCTCCCTCCTGAAAGTGTTGGTCAAAATACTCGATATGCATTTTGCTGGCTTTGCAAGCCTGCAATCGTTCTTTGCCGAATTCCTCTAACTCACTGAAGCCATCTGCTCCGCTGATCATCCCGCAGAGGCTCAAAAACAGAATATCGACCAATTGATGACGCTTACATCTCTATACTCGCCAGTCTTGAGCAGGAGAAAAGATCTATTCGATGGACGATTGAGGTAGTTTGCTTTCCACATTCGGAAAGCTAGCTCTTATTTTTATAATGCGTAAGCCCTATTCATATCAAATTGAAAATACGAGAAAGAAAATGTTTTACCACAGGAAGAATATTGTATACATGTAGGTATTTCTCATCATATTTTATTATTCTTGAACTTGTAACCGAAATTATCCCATAATGAGTGATGCTGATAAATTTGACAAAAGGATTGATGCGAATCCCACGAAGGAGTTTTTTATTTCAATGCTAATAAGGGATTTAAATACAGGAGAGGCAATTAGCGATTTGGTAGATAACTGTATTGATGGTGCAAAAAGATTAAGAGGTGGTGATAAGGATTCAAGATATGATGGTCTATTTATAAAGATATCTATATCCAAGGATAAATTTTCAATTGAAGACAATTGTGGTGGAATTCCTGTAGATATTGCGAGGAATTATGCCTTTAGGTTTGGTCGGCCTAGTAAAATGGAAAAAACTGACTGGTCCATTGGCCAATTTGGTATAGGTATGAAAAGGGCATTTTTTAAGATTGGACGAGAGTTTAGTGTTTTATCTTCAACTACCAATGATTCATTTTCGATGAGTCAGGATATTGAAAAATGGAAAGATGAGAAAGAGTGGGCCTTTGAGTTTGATGAAGTGAAATTCCCTGACAAACCAAATAAAGAAGAAGAAACTGGAACTATCATTGAAATTTTAAAATTAAAAGAGGATATACGGAATCTTTTTTCAACGGTCAAATTCCTCCAGAAATTAAAAAATAATATTGAGTTAGAGAATCTCTATAATATTCAAAAAGGAATTGATATCATTTTCAATGAACAAAAATTAAAACCAAAGCAATTAAGTCTTATCGTTTCAGATGATTTCAAAATAGGAAAGTGGGAGTCTAGTTATTTTGAAGACCAAATAGAGGTGGAATTAGTGGTAGGGATTGGCCCTTCCGATTTACAAAACGGAGGCTGGTATATTTTCTGTAACGATAGATTAATCGTTGGCCCAGAACAAACGGAGCTTACAGGTTGGACAGGTAGATCAGGGGATGGTGTAGCAAATTATCATTCCCAATTTGATAGATTTAGGGGATTTGCTCACTTCCGAGCCAAGGATTCTGAATTTCTTCCTTGGAATACTACCAAAACAGGAATGGATAGGGATTCTGCTATTTTTAAAGCTGTAAGAAGGAAGATGATTGAAATGATGAAACCAGTAATGACGCTTTCGAATTCTATGAAAAGAGAAAATGAAAGTGATTACGAGGGGGAGAAATTTCTTCAAAACAAGATAGAAAAAGCTAAAACAATAAACTTATCTACAATTCCTCGCCAAGAACTTGCACAATATCTTTCTGTCAGGTTTGAATATCCCAAACCACCCAAAAAAACAAAAGTACCAGACAATCAGGGGAGAATCACTTATCTTGTTTCAAAGGTAAAGATAAAAAAATTGAAAAAATTCTTTTCTGTGAACAGTCAAAATGAGGCTGGTAAGAGGGCCTTTGATTATGTATATAAGACTGAGATAATCGATAATCCAGATTATGAGTAAAAGAAGCCCATCATTTGAGAAAATTAATTACTCATTAAGGCCAGGTAAAGCAGTAGAAAGAAGGATGATCTGTTATGCTCTAAGGAAATTAGAGTCTTTCGGCAGCCTTTCTGAATACCAATATATTGGCTTTGGATCTACATTCTTTTACGATTTCATCCTTCTACATAAAGAATTAGGAATTTATCATTTGACAAGCATAGAAGGTGAATCAGCAAAAGAGGATCGATTTCATTTTAACAAGCCATTTCATTGCATTGACTTGCGGATAGGTCATTCTAATGAAACCTTACCCGAAATAGACTGGAGTAGAAGAACTGTTCTTTGGTTAGACTATGATTCAAAATTGCTTGAAGATCAATTTCAAGATATATCGACATTCTTTACCGAAGCACAACCGGGGTCAGTATTCCTGATGACAATCAATTGTCAAGGGAGTGCCTATGGTAAGGACAATGAAGATTGTCTGTTAAACCTCGCCGCTTCACTAGGGGAAGATCGTATTCCTCTAGAAAGCAAACTTTCTAAATTTAGTGGCTCAGAATTGCCAAAAACCTTAAAAGAGATAGTAGAAAATGAAATTCACTCAATATTGAATGAACTTAATGGTGTTCTGGCTTCAAAGGAAAAAATTGAATATATCCCTTTATTTTATTTTATATATCGTGATGGCGCTAAAATGATGACGATAGGTGGGATCGTGGTTAATCCTGAGACAAAACAGTTTTTCGATCAAGCAAATTTCTTTGAGCTGGACTTCATCTATGATGATGGAACCCCGTTTCGCATAGTAGTTCCTAACATAACTTTAAAAGAAATTCGATTTTTAAACAGTCAGCTACCAAATGGTATTGATAATAATGGTAATTTTGTAGATAATGAATTAGTTGATACTTTGAAACCAATGATACCTTCTCGAGACATTTTGAATTACAAAAGAATCTACAAGTTCTTTCCTGTTTTCTCTGAAACCTTTCTTACCTAATGTCTCCAACCTATATAGACCTCTTTGCAGGTGCTGGCGGCCTCAGTCTTGGACTGAAGTTAGGCGGTCTTGCGCCTCTCCTTTCAATCGAGAAGGACAAGTTTGCAGCTCAAACGCTGAAAAGAAACTTCAATCATAAAATATGTTGCATCGATTTGGTGGAGCATGTTAAAAAGAATGATATAAAAAAAATTGTCAAGGATTCACCCGACATTATTGCCGGAGGGCCACCCTGTCAAGGATTTAGTATTGCAGCTAGGAACAGAATAAATGAGAATGATACTCGAAACGATCTTCCATTTATTTTTTTGAAGTGGGTGAAATTCCTGAAACCAAAGGCTTTCATTATTGAAAATGTCCCTGGAATTCTGACCAAGTATAATTCAAAAGGAGAAATAATATTCGATTCCATTAAGGAGTATTCAAATTCACTTGGATATGCACTTTCTGTTTGGAATCTGAATGCCGCCAATTATGGTGTCCCCCAAAGCAGAAATCGTGTCTTTTTGTTAGGGATGCTAAATGGAGAGCATATTCCCCCACCTCATCCGAAATTTTTTGACCCTTTATCCCAAAAAGAAAATGAATATAATCTTGAGAAAGCAGTAACAGTAGGCGAAGCAATTCTAGATCTACCAGCAATTCAGGCAAGAGAAGGAACTGAAGTAATGCCTTACTCAGACATAAATGAGGAGCTTTCAGATTTTCAGGAATGGGCGCGTCAGGATAGCAAAATGGTTTATAATCATGTGGCGATGAATCATACCCCAAGAATGGTTCTAAGGTATCAAGCATTTATTGATGGGATTGAAGATTTGCCGGATGAATTAAAAGTCAGAAAGAGGAATGGAAATGGAGTTCTTTCTACCTCGAAGTTCAACTTAAACTACAGGTACTTGCATCCCGATAATGTATCCTATACCATTCCGGCTTCTTTCTATTCAAGTTTTGTTCATCCGACTATTCCAAGAAATATTACTACTCGTGAGGCTGCCAGGCTCCAATCCTTTCCTGATACCTATATCTTCGAGGGAAAACGAACTTTGATTTCCTCTAAACTACTAAAAAGGCAAGGAAAGATAGATCAAATTGGGCTAAGTCAATATAATCAGGTAGGAAATGCAGTACCACCATTATTAGCTAAAGTAATTGGGCAGACTATTAGAAAATATTTGTGACCAGATAATGAGAACCATCACTTTCTCAAATTATCCTTATCAAGTTCATTTACCATCAAAATAGGGACTGTCCGAAACTGCGGTACTCCCCAAACCTGTCCGGTTTTTGGGGAGTATCGCAGAGTATAATAACTCGACTATTTTGGTTCTTCTTCACTTTTGATGCATACCAAACTCTCAATAGTGTTTGGGCTGATCTATTACGACATTTTCAAGGTGATGCATCAAAATTGGGGAAGAACCAATCAATCCCGGAAAAGGGGGTACAAGGTCGAGCGGATTGTGCAATATCACATGGATTCATAATTGATATCGATATAGGAACTTAGAGCCCTTAAGCTAAAGGTAATTTTCCAGTATGAAAAATAATACATTCCCTCAGATTTTTGAGCGCATTCACTTTTTAACACCAAAAAATCGCAAAGAGATCTAAAAAATAAGAGAAAATATTTAGTAGAGAACCCTACAAAAAAGTCAATCCTCAATAAAATACGAATCCTTCCAATTGTCTCGTTGGCCCAGATTCAATCCAAGCACAAACTCATGTGAAGGCCCATATACGCGATTGTTCTTTTGAGCCATCATTAGGTCTGCGGAATAATAAAAACTCATATTTCCTTGTTTGAGGCCCAATTGCACTGAGCCCAACCAGTCCGTTCGGTAGGAGAATCCGACCAGAAAGCGCTCTTCTGCCAGATGAAAGCGAACTGTTCCTTCAATTTGATAGGGGGCAGAGTCTACTTTTTTGACAAGAATGGATGGTTCGATGCTCATGTTGTCATAGGAGAACTTATACCCAACAAGTCCAAAATAATAGCGGTAGAGGCGACTGAGAATATCGGGAGAGGTAACACCTGACAAGGCATTGAGATCACTGCGAATGAGATTGGGGGCGGATATGCCAGCATATAATCTGTCATTGTAGAAGTACATGCCAAAGGAGAGATCTCCCTGCAAAATGCCGGCTGAGGCAGCTTGCGCCACTACATCATTGGGATCTTCAAAATAGACTCTGTTGGTTCGGAATCGATATTGCATGAATTTGGCTGCCATACCGAGTGAGAGATAATTTTGCCCAATCTTCCCTTCATAGCCAACCGGAAAGCGGAACCCATAAGCTGCCTGCGCGCCTGTTCGCACACTTGGACCAATCGCATCTCTGAAAGCGACCAACCCAATGCTGTTTTTCTCGTCCACAAAGCCCTGATAACTCAATACAGACGTTCTGGGAGCGCCAGGAAAATTCATCCACTGTGCTCTATGTGTCAGCCGGATTTCGTGTGTCTCTGAAGTGCCAGCAACTCCTGGATTAATCAGAAAGCTGTTGGTGCGATATTGGGCAAAGAGAGGCTCTTCCTGTGCTTGAAGAAGGGGAGTGAGACCAAGAGCAAGAAGCATGCAGAAGAATATTCTAACGTTCATGATAGCAGTCGGAAAAATGACAGGTAAAAGAATTAGCGAAGAATGGAAACCGTGCCTTTGAGCAGTCGTTTGTCGGTCTCGCTATTGAGTTGAAGGGTGTAGAAATAGGTCCCATCAGGAATCGGGCGTCCATTGACCAGTCCCCCCCAATCATTCTGATAAGCAGTGGTTTGAAACAAGACCTGTCCCCAGCGATTGTAGATCGTTACTTCGCTTTCGGGAAACCAGTCAATGCAGGGGATGTGCCAGGTTTCATTGACTCCATCTCCATTGGGAGTAAATCCGGTATGGACTTCCAGGCAATCAAGTTTGTCTGCCGCGGGAACCTGAATGTTTTCTGTGATTTCACAGCCAGCTTCATCGCGAATAATCACAGAATATAGACCCACCCTCAATCCTTGAGCATGAGCGGTACTGTCCCCATGTGCCCAGATATACTCAAGTGAGTCTGAAACATTGTCTATCTGGAGTTCAATTGACCCATTTCCGGTTCCGTTGTCGGGTTCTATCTGTGTGGAAATGTCTAGAGAAGCTGGTTCTGTGAGTTCTATGGATAGTTCAGTAGAACAATTGTTGCCATCGAGGATGCGCACATGATAGCTTCCACCTGTTAAATCAAACAGAGAGGCTTCTTGTGATCCCTGTTCCCACTGATAAGAATAAGGATTTGTGCCACCGCTGACTTCAAGGGCAATCCAGCCATCAGAGAGGCCAGCACAAGTTGGAGATTCTGCAAGATAGCTGATAGAGATAGAATCTGGTCCGGCCAGTTCAATATCCATGGACTGTATACATCCAAATCGATCGGACACATCTACCTGATAGCTGTCCTCTTTGAGTCCCGCTAGCGTGGAACTCGTTTTTCCATTTTGCCATTGATAAGAATAAGGACTGATTCCACCAGAAACATCCAGTTCCAGAGAACCATCCTTGGCGCCAGGACAAGTGGGAGTCGTTTTTTCAACACTGATTTGAATACTTGGTGGAGCTTTGATCTCATAGGTTAGTTGTTGTTGAGCGCCATTGACATCAGAGATTGTCAACTCATATATTCCGGGAAGCAAATGGGTAACAAAACTGTCCCCGTTCGAAAATCCACTCCAGGCATAGCTGTACGGAGGTACACCTCCTGTTACACTTGCGTGAAGTTCGCCATCTTTGGAATCAAAACATCGAACTTGATAGGCGCCAAAATTGAGCGGTGATTCCAGATTGGCAACAAGTGGAAGCGGCTCAGTCAGAAGAATGCTTTGCATCGTCTGGCAGCCACCTTCATCAGATACTTGAACCGTGTATGTTCCTGCTTCGAGTCCTGCCAATGCGGCCTGGGTCTGGGGAGGCTGGGTGTTCCACTCAAAAGAATAGGCGCCAGTACCACCCCGGACATTTGCCAGGACTTCCCCATCACTAGCGCCAGCCTGGCTGATCGGATATCCATGATAATCTGATACAACATCAATCTCCAGGTCCAACTGCATGACCTGCACCGTAACCGAATTGGCTGACAATAGCATGCAGACTGTAGCGTATAGGTCTGTAATCTCAGAGCCTGCCTGAACAACCAGATTCCCTAGATAGGCAACACCATATACCTTGTAGTCACCTGCTTCCAATGTATTAAAGTCAAATCCTCCGACAGGGAGAATAGAGATCATCTGATTGAATGAATCTGTGAGGATGTATGCAAATTCACTGACACCTGATTCAGTCGTCGTGAAAGAGAGGATGTCAGCACTATCGTCTTTGCAGACTGCTGGAATATGAGAGGCTGCAATATATGAGGGGTCCTGTGGACAGGAGACTGCCTCCAGAAACTCACTGCCAGAGGTCAGAAATAGAACATCTGAACCTAGGGAAGTATCTGTGTGGTTCGCATGAAGCGAATGAGAAAGGAGCGCGAACAAAGAGGAAAGAAGGGTGAGCAAGATGCATTCGCCAAGATTCTTGAAGTCCATTCGTGAATGGATTGAGCAGTTTTTTCACTTGAAGGTAAACCTATGTCTCATCTATCTATGAGACCGGAGATTAACTAAATGGGTTCACCGACAAATGTACAATCTTTCTTACAATCATGGCAAAAGCCTTGCGTGAGCAGTCAATATTGGAGCCTCACTTACTCAACAACAAACATGCGTAGATAAAATTCCGATTTTCCAATTACTTTCAAATAATATCTTCCAGTCTGAAAATCGGTCATGTCAATGTTGATGATTCCATCTCCTTTGGGTTCTTTGGCTCGCATCATGGATTTGAGTTCTTTTTGCTGCATATCCAGAACCTGAAAGAGCAGGTTTTGTTTTTTGCGATTGGTGAATTGGATATAGTATTTCTTGCTCTCTCTTCCTGTCAGAACAGGGCTAATAAAGAAATCTTCATTGCGCTTCACAGGTGAACACTGACTTGGACTATAAGCACGTTCGCCAGACTCGAACAATTTCACAATACGATAGCAATACTCAACCCCATTCTCAAGCGGACGAGTATCCCGAAATTGATACTGAATAGATTGGTCGCTTCCTACTGCTTGTGTAGGTGTGAGTTTGCCCAGAAGGCTTCCATATTCTCCTGCACCTCGCTTATAGACTGTCTGGACCAGAAAATAGCTCAGGTCATTCTGACTTTCTGTTGTCCAGCTGATCACCATTTCATTATTGAGGGAAGAGACTGACATCTCTTCTGGCTCAAATGTCGAAGCGGGAATAGAATAATCTACCTGTTGGCGACTGAAATCTTCAGAGGTACGGGGGTCTGTTGGGTGGGCTGTCAATGATAGCGTAAAGGTGCAGCGATTTCCATCATACCCATCTACATAAATGAGATAGCGATTCCCCACCGATGAATCTTCAACCCATAAAGTGAGCGATTCTGTCGCAATTGGATTCTGACAGGCAACGTATTGGTAGGAGCTTGCCGTACAGTCATCAGCCCGAAGGATGATTGCCTGGAGACCTGCGGGGGTTTCACAACTGATTGGATCTATCTGAACCTGATATACCCGATTGCTGCTATCAGAGGTGAAGGCGTACCATAGATCATTTTCGAACGTTCGGATGCAGCTCTGAGGATGTGGGAGGGGGGTCTCCAAAGCTGTGATACTTGCTCGTTCATTGTTCTGGACGGGGATGGCTTGACCGGGTACCAATTCAAGGGCATGTTCACAATGGTCATGCAAGAATGTTTGAGCAATCAGGAGGGAAGGGGAGAAGAGAAAAAAAAGTTTTACGAATAATTTCATGGCTCAGTTTACTTTTACCTTCATTAATACACTTATTGTCAAAAGTTACCAAGCAATTGTAAAACATATGACCAGAGAAAAAATGTACCAATCGTTTCAAAGATTCTTCTTCCTGTGTATTGGCATTGGATTATTAGGAGGGATTTCAGCTCAAGATTGTCGGACGTATATGCCTACAGAAGCAGGGAATCAGGTAGAATTGACGACCTACAATAAAAAAGGGAAAGAAACGGGCAAAACGATTTACACCATCAAAGAATCGACGGACTTATCTGACGGCATTCAATTCAATATGGAAATGGAGCTACAACAGCCGGATGGAGATGTGCTGACCAGTAATGATGTGAAGGCGGAATGTCGAGGGGGAACATACTTTGTCGATGTCCAGGCGATGATCGATCCAAGTGTGTATGCCAGATTTCAGAGCATGGAAGTCTCCTTTTCCGGAACTCCTTTGCAATTCCCCAAGGACATGTCCGAGGGGCAGATTCTACCGGATGCCGATGTGCAATTGGAAACACAAGGCACCATTTCTATCAATGCAACAATTTTGGTCAAAAACCGGAAAGTGATCGCAGAGGAGTCCATTACCACACCAGCGGGGACTTTTTATTGCTATGTGATTACCTATGATTCAGAGTTGCAGGCAGGCTTGTCTATGAAGTCCTCCTCCAAACAATGGATTTCTGGTGAGATTGGGATTGTCAAACAAGAAAACTTTAACAAAAGCGGCAAACTGACAAGCTCGATGGAATTGACGGCATTGGTCCGATAGCGTGAAAATCTCCTTTGATGGGGAGAGAGGGGAATATGGCTGATCGCTGAATGGATCAGGCTCAGCCATATTCCTCCTTCTAGCGCAGTCGGTAGGAATATTTATTGTTGGACATAGTCGATCAGCTCCCATATATCACCTTTGACGATATCTCGTGCATCAGAGGTTCGCTGGAAGGCTTTTTGGACATCTTTGTCTGGATGTGTTTTGGCAAAATAGGCTGGCAGATTCGCAGTCATCATGTCTTCCAGATTGTCGAATTGATCAACTGTGCCACACTCATAAGGCATCGAACTACCAAATGGCAATTGAAGACTGGTCATGAACCATCCTCTCATATGTCCGTCCTTGATCCTGGCCTCATGCATGGGTTTCCAGATCTCATTTTCGACAGTTCTGTACTGATCACTGGATATTCCTTCCTTGAGTTTGATATAATTCACCACAAGATACCTTGGGAGGCTTTGCTCAGCTTGTCCAAATACGCCTCCCTGAAACTGAGACAGTTCAGAGCGAACTCTTTTCCTGGCTTTCCCTGTCATCATCATCTCTTCCTTTTCTTTATCAGTCAAGGTTTTGGCTGCTTCGTCATACCAGGCTCCGGACATAAATTCAGCAACTGCTTTTTCTCCCACAAAGCGTGTAACTGTGACATAATCGTATTCCCTTTCACTCCCTCCCGGAACTACAATCTGGTACAGACTCCACCCATGATGCACTCCTTTTTTGACATGGGTTTCATGAATAGATTTCCAAACTCCCTGTTCTCCTGCGAGATATTCAGTGTTCATTCCTTCAGTGACTTTCATATAGTCTACCATAAAGAAGACTTGCTCATCCTGGGCCTGTGTAGATCCTGTTAGGGATAGAAAAAACAAGGCAATGACAGTGGTGGCAAACAGTTTTTGCTGTTTCATAACGAAATTGGGTTTTGTGAAAAAGAAAAATGAATGCAGGGAAGCGTATTCACTAAGCGAGAATATGTCGCAATCGCCTGCTGAGCGGCGTGCGACTGAGGCGACGTCGAAATCGAAATCTCAACAATTGTTTTGTAATATAGATGGTATTTTGCCAGGAAAAAGGGAAGGTCATGATGAGTCCATTGCCCTGTTCATATCCGGGATTGGCTTCGGCATAATACCGGATGTAGGGCTTGCGCATGTGCGCCTGCTTGATAGGGGCCACATGATCCCTGATCAGATTGGCAGGCTTGATGACTGTGCCAGTTGCAGAATCAAATGTGTCTGGATAATAGGTCTTCCCGAGATGTTGGATTAAATTTTGGAAGGCTGGAGGAGTCGGAGCGTCCGGTCCGGGATAAAACTCTCTTGTGCATCTTGCGACCAATAGGTAGGGCTTATAGGTGATGGAATCTGCCCAAATCACAGGTTTGTACCAGGGGCGGAAAAGTTTGTCTGGAACCATCAGTTTGAGCATGGCAGAATGCAGGGGGTGCTGCCCACGATAGGTTCCATCGATATACAATTGGCCGAGATAGACTGCTTTGAGCGGTCTGAGAAATCCCTTGACTTTGTGTACTCTGATCCGAATGCCGTTGAATCCAACGATTTCGCCTTGTTCGGAAATGTACAGGATGAGTTTGTCAAATCCTTCCCGAATACGATGTTCACACTGTTCGACGGAAATGTTGTGATGTGGAACATATAGATCGCACATCCGCTGGATTTGGGAATCGGATAAGGAACCCGGAAAGACAATTTTGATTCGCAAAGATTGTTGACGCGACATGACTCGAATGATTAAGATGAAAAATCAATGAGCCATTGCAGGGAAAAACATCAACAAACAATGGATGGTTTTGGCAAAACCTCAAGAGCAAAATATATCTGTCTGAATAGACGAAGCTTGTTACAATAATATCAATACCTAAAGCCGGAAATGTTATTCTTGTACTTCTTCATACTCGACAGTGGTCGCATCTGAGGGAGCTTTTTCTGCTCTTCGGGCTTTTGACCGTCGTTGGAAGAACGGTACGGCAACAATCAGTATTGCCAAAGCAATCAGTAAAAATTCAGAGGATCCGAACATTTTCTCTATCCTAATTGATTATTTTGCTCAAATATAGGTAGTTTTTTCAACCCATGAAACAGGTGACTTTCCTGAATCAGTATCGTCCAAATCAATGTTTTGGTCCTAGCTAGGACACTTTATCTCTCAACTTAATCGAACCAATCAATATCATGAAGCAACTTATTACTACCATCGCCCTATTGTGTTTTCTCTGCACCTTATCATTTGCCCAAACTGCTGATACTTCCTACTGGAAAAAAGGAGGGGTTGCGACCTTTGGGTTTACCAATACTGGCCTGAGCAGTTATTGGCAAGCTGGAGGATTTCCTTCCCAGTCGTTTATTTTTCGTGTCAACATGCACGCCAATTACGCCAAAGGCAAGCATTCCTGGGACAATGACCTGGCAACTGGCTACGGAGTCCTGAGACAGGGAAAAGGCCTTTTTAGTGGTGAAGGAGATATTCCTTTTGTCAAAAATGAAGACCGATTTGAATTGAATTCTAAATATGGTCGCAAGATTACTGATAAATTGTCCTTGAGTTCCCTGCTGAATTTCAGAACACAATTTGCTCCTGGTTTTTCTTTTGATCCGGGTGCTCCAACAGCAATTCCTGATCCTGACAATATCATATCTCAGGCCTTTGCACCAGCATATCTGAACTATGGTCTGGGGCTGGATTACAAGCCTACAGAAAATTTCAGCTTATACTATTCTCCCTTAACTGCCAAAGTTACCATCGTAACTGTAGAAGAATTCCGGGCAACCTATATGCCTCCAGACATGGTTGACCAGCTGGCAAGATTCGAATTGGGGTCTAATCTCAACATCAAGTGGCTCCAGAAAATTGATGACAATATTACCTTCCAGACCAATGCCAACTTCTTCACCAATTATCTGGCTGGAACAGATGAAGCAGGCAAAAGTCAGTTTGGAAATATTGATGTCAATTGGGAAACCCTCACCACCGCAAAGGTCAATGACTGGTTGGCGATTACCTTTAGCACCAATCTGATTTATGACGATGACATCAAGTTTGAGATCATAGACCAAGCCGGGAACTCTATTGGTTTTGGTCCGAGGACCCAATTGCAAACTGTATTTGCGGTTGGAATCACCTATAATTTCCTGAAATAGGTCTTGGGGGAAGTCAGGGATTCTGCAATATATATGTACAAAAGGGCTTGGCAGCGTGTCAGGTCCTTTTCATTTTTCTGACCTTGTATCGTTTCACGCTTCCTCCTATCAGCTACACGCTTGCTAAGGATTGTGAAATTTCTCATCCTTTTTGGGAAAAAAATTCGTACTACCTCATGTAACCCAAACAATGAGAAAGATCATGAAAAAGCGAGTTAGAACTTTTTTCGGTGCCATGCTTCTGGCCTTAACCCTTGGAGGAGCCGTCTATGTGCTCACTCACTCTCAAGAGTCTTTTGAAGCACATGCGTTTGAGCAAAAGGCGCCTGATATGGAAAAGAGTATCTCCGTACTTCCATAGTGCACCAGACCGCGAGGAGAGGTCAATACCGTCGGGCAAGCCGACTTCATATATATTCTTCTCTAGTTTATTCTTAGACTCAGCTGCTCTTGTGAGCAGCTTTTTTTTTATCTTCATGCAGCGTTTACTTTTATTGCTTCGTTTTGAGGTCGTTTGATGAACACACGACCTGAATTGCAAACCTAAGCGAATTATGTCCAAGCCTTTCAAGGCAATCCTCAAAGGGTGTATCAAAGGAGACTCTCGCGCACAACGGGAATTATATGAGCGATTGGCTCCTAAGATGTTAGCGATTTGTTCTCGCTATGCACGCACAAAAGCGGAGGCAGAGGATATTCTTCAGGAAGGATTTGTTAAGGTCTTTGTGAATATTCATAAATATCAGGACAGAGGCTCGTTGGAGGGCTGGATCAAGCGAATCATGATCAATTGTGCCATTGATCATCTTCGTAAGGAAAAAGCGTACAGCCAACAAGCATCCGTCAATGAAGTTGTACTGGGAGATGATTCAGCTGATGCGTTGGACAATCTGGCGATGGAAGACCTGATTGGATTGATTCAGCGATTGCCGGACGGCTACAGAATGGTTTTCAACCTTTACGCCATTGAGGGCTATAATCATGCTGAGATTGCCCAACAACTGAATATTTCAGAAAGTACCTCCCGCTCTCAATATACGAGAGCCAGAGCCATGCTTAAGCATAAGATTCGTGAACTTTATTTGGAAAAATATACACTCAGAGATGCCATCTGAACAATTCGAACGGAAACTCCGTGCCAAATTGGAGCAGGCCCAGGTCCCCCCAAGACCTGAGTTGTGGGATGCAATTGCTCAGCAACTGGCAGACCAGCCCCCTGTTCGTCGTCCAATCTTCTGGATATGGATAGATGGACTGATGGGCATAGTCGTCCTTCTGTTGTTGTCCTATGGATATGCCATCCCCATGAAGACGCCTTCCCTGCCTGCATCTTCTATGATTGTCCAGCAGGATGAGACCAGTTCTGTACCAGGGGCGACTGTCCAGATCAATCCACATTCAATGGATGATACGGATCAGGATGATGTTGCCAATCAAGAACCATCTCAAGTAGTAAGCCAGTTCGGGAATGGCTTATCCTCTCAGCCCTTGCCACAGGCAACTCATTCTCAAGCGAGCTATTCTTCCGTACACAGACGTGACTTATCGACCTCTGTCGCCCGGAACTCTCTCCAGAATGGAGCCTATCCTCCCGCCATGAATGCCTCCTCGGAGGTTGTTGACTCAGGTTCACAAGCAGGGGGGGGAGACCCCTTGAATGTTGTTCACCCACTCTCATTGCATAAGAATGAGGGAAATTCTAGTTGGACCTTATCTAGGCTATCTGTAGCTGAACGGTCTTTGGATCAAATGTCTGTTTCTACTCCTGCTATCTTTGACAAGTTGGATGCTCCGGTCATGCGACGCTGGATCTTTTCTTTGGCGATCCGTGCGCAGCGTGCTCCTGGAAAGGGAGGGTTGTTTCCCTTTTCCGGCTCTTCCGATCCGGATATCCGAACCAATTATTCAAGAGGCCTGGGAGGTAATCAACAAATCATTGAAGATATTTATGATCTTCGATTTGCCCGGAATGGGGTGTCTGCTCATGCCGGACTTGCCTATCGCCTCACCTCCCGTATTGCCGTGGAATCTGGCCTGGGGATCTCTCACTTCCGGGGAGGGAAATACGAGGTGGGAACAATTGGAGACGAAATTCCTATTGGACCAGTTCAGCCAGAACCATTTATCGAGTACGAAGATCCCTATTTCTTCAATCAGACGCTGATCGAGTTTCCCCTTCAGCTAAACATGGCTTTGAGTCAGGGCCGACATCCCTGGTTGTTGTCTACCGGTATCGCCATGAATTATCAATTGAGATGGAACGTCAGACAAAGCGGGAACGATAGACTTCTCAATGATGAGCGAAGCATCCAAAGCCCCGGAGGCAGTTTGGTTCTCGGACAAAGAAACTGGTATCCACATATATTGGGTAAACTGATGTATCAGCATTCCCTTGGTGAAACAACAGCTCTGTCTGTAGGACCATCTTTCCAATATCAATTGGGCGGCAGCTACCGGGGTGCGCAATCAATTGGGCAAGCACGCTACAGAATAGGATTGGAGCTTGGCCTTTCGCTCCAACGATAGAGAAACTGGACATGTATATCACTGCCTCGCGAATCTGGAGTCCATCTTTCGGACTGTAGAGACTGTTTGAAAAGCTGGCACTTATTTTTTGTTTGTGTCTTTTTTCATCTCATAGTACCACGATGAAATAAAAAAAGAACTTTGTCTGAGGAAAACATACACCATAAACATCCTCAAGACAGTTGTCAAAACAGTTTCTTAGAATAATGCGGACTGTGTGATATTCTGTTTGGACGCTTCTTTTCAGCTCTCCCCAGGTAGGTGGATACAATTATCCTTGAGGTTGGGGGATAAGGAAAATAGGAGGAGATGGTAAAAAATGTCCTGATTTCCTTTATACTCTATTCCTCCCACACGCCAAAGTCATTCCCCTCCCTACATCTCTTTTCTTTTTTCCTTTTCATTTCCAGCCGATATACACTAATTTAGCGGGCTCAGAAATAATAATCTATCATACGTCAATCAGTACAATGGCCAATATCATCGATATGCCCCGTTTGAGCGATACAATGACCGAAGGAGTCATCGCTGCGTGGCATGTAAAAGTTGGAGACACCGTATCGAATGGAGACCTCCTTGCCGAAGTAGAAACGGACAAAGCCACCATGGATGTTGAATCGTTTTTTGATGGAACGGTACTTCATATTGGAGTGGAAGAAGGAAACGGGATTCCCGTGGGCGAACTCCTGGTTATCATTGGAGAGAAAGGAGAAGATGTTGGCAAGCTGATCGAAGAATTCAAATCGAAACAAGCCGCCGCTGCTCCAGTCGTAGAGGAGAAAAAGGAAGCTGCTCCTGTCCCTGAACCCAAAAAAGAGGCTGCTCCTGTAGCTGTGGCCCAAGCTGTGGTCAGCGCACCACCTCCTGTGGCACCCAGCAATGGGGATGGGCGAATCAAGGCTTCTCCCCTGGCAAAAGCAATGGCTAAGGAGCGAGGCATCGATCTGGCAATGGTTCATGGTTCCGGAGATCACGGTCGAATCATCAAGCGAGATATTGAGAACTTCAAAGCTCCTGCGGTATCAACTCCTGCAGCAGGCTCGGAAGCTGCTCCTATCATACTGCCTCAATATGTAGGAGAAGAATCCTTCGAAGAAGTGCGCGTATCTCAAATGCGCAAAACAGTTGCCAGAAGATTGAGCGAAAGCAAGTTCTCTGCGCCACACTTCTATGTCACAATGGACATCAATATGGGCAAAGCTGTCGCTGCGCGTAAATCCATCAATGAAGTTTCTCCTGTCAAGGTTTCTTTCAACGACATGGTGATCAAAGCTGCTGCTGCTGCCCTTCGTCAACATCCAGCAGTCAACTCTGCCTGGCAGGGCGACACCATCCGCCGCAATCATCACATCCATGTCGGAATGGCTGTTGCAGTTGAAGATGGCTTGCTCGTGCCAGTCATCCGATTTGCTGACAACAAGGGATTGGCCGCTATCGCAGCCGAAACCAAAGATCTCGCAGGCAAAGCCCGCTCCAAAAAGCTCCAACCTGCCGATTGGGAAGGCAATACCTTCACAGTCTCCAATCTCGGCATGTTCGGGGTAGAGGAATTCACGGCCATTATCAATCCTCCAGATTCTTGCATCCTGGCCATTGGCGGGATCATCGATAAGCCGATTGTGGAGAATGGACAGGTCGTTCCTGGTAAGATGATGAAGGTTACGCTCTCTTGCGACCATAGAGTCGTGGACGGCGCGACTGGCGCCAAGTTCCTGGTTACCTTCAAGCAGTTGCTGGAAGATCCCGTGAGGATTTTGATTTAGTAACCCCAACCCCTCACACATACAAGGCCCTCTTGACATGGGGCTCCGTGCATCCGAAGGTGCACCTAGCCCCGATTGGCAAAGCGGGGCCAGGTGTAAGAATATTGCTGATAGGTAGTGCTGGAATCGCTGGATCAACCACTTTCTACCTCCAAGAAGGAAGCACGAAATTGAATTGGTGAAACAAAGCAGACTAATTTTTTACACTGGATCAATGTTGTACAATGATTCTTTCATAAAAGGAGGGTTTTCCTTTCTGCACCAGCTTCAGAACATACACACCCTCTTCCCACTCACTCACATTCATCTGAACTTGTTCCTGGACTTCCATCATTTGCCAAATAGACTGCCCATGAAGATTTAGCAGTGTTAGGTCGCCTGAGATTCCGGAAGTGAGATCTATCACTAAGGTTGTCGAAACCGGATTGGGATAAACCGATAAGAAATTGGTGGACTCATCCCCAATCGAAGTCGGAATACAGGAATTGATCTCTACCATAAAACTATCTGCTAACTCACAAGCATCATTGTTCAGCAGGACCCGGACTTCATACATACCCGTATCTACATAGACATGCGAGGGGAGTGGCTCAGAAGACATATTCCCATCCCCAAAGTCCCATGCCCAGCTATCTACATACGCAAACTGAAGATCGAACAGCACGCTTTCTCCTACACAGAGAGAATCCGAGATGGCATTGGACAGCAGACTGATTTCTGGGCTAACACCGATGATGATTGTGTCTTGGACGGCACATCCCTGATTGTTGGTCGCTGTGAGGATATGAGAAAAGAAGATCTCCTGATCCAGGCTGTCATTGATGGCTTGAAAGTCAACCATGGAGGCATGGGTATTACTCAGACCAGAACTGCTAGACCAAAGATAGCTCATGTCTGGTTCTGCTGGAACCCCTATAGATAGCACTTCACCAGAGCAGACCAGCGTATCTGGTCCCAATTCAATCGCTTCAGGAACAGGTCCATCTAGGATCTGCAAGACAATGGTATCAGAATACATGCTCCCATCACAAAGGAGATCAGCATCTGAATAAATGATTTCGATGCTTTCCATGCCTTCAGCTTCACAATCGGGAAGCAGAGAGAGAGGGAAACTCACACTGCTTTCTCCGGCAGCCAGCAGGATACTATCTGGTAATGGCACAAAATCGATTCCAGCCACAGCAGTACCTCCAACACTCACATGGATGTATTGATCTGTATCACTGCTCAAGGCTTGTCTTAGGGTGATATTCACGCTACTGTCTTCTGCCAATTGAAGATTGCTGGACTGACTTCCATCCACCTGCATGGAAATCAGGCCTGGGTTGGCACAAATCCCTTCACGTTGTAGAAAAATTCCCGAATCAAACACATGATCCGCTGCATCGGCAATGGTGAGCTTAATATGGTAGAGGGAATCAGGCTGGACCAGGGCATAGGCAGTCAATGGGACCGTAAATCCGTCGAAGCCGTGGGAGAAGGGAGGAGCAGAATTGGACTGGTAAAGCTGGGCATTGGTAACAGGATTTACATTGTTAATGGAGACTGCTTGAGTCGTGCCGGGAATCATGGCAATATTGGTTGGTCCACTGTATCCTGGCCCATCTATCAGAAAGGCAAAAATATCATTGAA
The DNA here is from genome assembly GCA_039029315.1 of Bacteroidota bacterium. GTDB lineage: Bacteria > Bacteroidota > Bacteroidia > J057 > J057 > JBCCCJ01. The sequence goes on from JBCCGK010000125.1 coordinate 18,732, forward strand.
GGCCGAGATGTTGGGGGGCGCAAACTCCGGATACTCCTCTGAGCCGAATACATATCGAATCACAATGGTGTCGCAGATGGAGGCCAGATCGAATTCTATGATGCAGGCGTCATACGTTTGTATTCCACTCAATTGAGTCAAGTCAGGATCTCCCGGCAAACCAAAACCAGTGCTGGTTGCGCCATTGCCTGGCCCAGAAAAAGTGTCGGCTATCGATGTCACCTTGCCAGTAGACATGACAATCCCTGCATGCAAACCAATATTGGAGGCTGTCCCATCAAAGGCCCCTATGGCTTGAGAGTCTGCACTTACAGTGAGATTGGAGACCATGACTCCAGGGCCAAAGAGGTCTTGTAGGAGTTGGGAAGTGGTGAGAGAATCTGTAATCTGGATCTGCGCAGGTAGCTTACATAGGAGAAACATGATACCGATCCACAGGCTGGCTTTGCGTAGAAGTGTGTTCATTGGGTAGAGAAATTGGTTGAAGAAGGAAAAATATAGGAAGGCAGATGTAAGAGGACAAGTATCTTTTTCTTGTATTCTGAGAAAAATACTGACCTATTCTCAGGCAATTTGCTGACAGTCAATGGGAAAATGAATTTTGACAGCATGGATTCTGGGAAATTCATTCATGATCTAATGCTGTATTTTTAGACATATTTGATATTGGGAACTATTCTTTCCCTTATCGAAATCAGGTTTCCTTCTTCAGGCCTAAGTGAACACTCAGCTTATTCCGGTTCAGATAGAGGGTATCATGCAGAATCCGGGATCTCCAACCGCCCCTCACCGCAGGCAAATAACAGACGAAGTGGAAAGTAAGATAGATGGGAAGTTGTGTGAAGAAAAATCATGATTGTCGTTTGGAGGGTAGCTCATTTTCAAACAATCGGGGCCAGAAAGCAGAATGAGACCTTGAAATTCATAAACGTGTAAGTTCTGAGACTGACTAAGGCTATTTTGGAGAGATTTTTTTTCTTATTTTTGACTATCTGACAATTTGTTTCGCCCATGATCAAGCAGATAAAATAAATTGTCCCCCAAGTCGTTTATGGCATCAGATTTGGGTCTTTCATTCGTTATTTCTTTTGATCTGCTATATTGTTTTGTCGCTGAGAGATTATTTAGATTCAATTCATGTTTGGAGGCTGTTTGTATCGGCACTTTCTCATTCTTTTCTTTTTGTTGGCTAGTACCTTCGGGCTGGCCCAACCTCATCCAGCACCTTCATCTCCCCTATATCCTTTCGTTCGTTATGATTTGAACCTGATTGTGAACAACTATCGGGGCTTACGCAATTTTTATCACCAAATCGACATGATGCGGGAGGGAACTTCGCGCACTGTAACGGTGGTTCACATTGGGGATTCTCATATACAGGCAGATTGGTTTCCCGGAACCCTGAGACAATCGCTGCAAGAGGAATTTGGCTCTGCGGGAAGAGGACTGGTATTTCCATACCAACTTGCCCATACCAATGGTCCCAATGATGTGCATGCCTTCAGCAATGTCAAGTGGCGTTCGCGTCGCAATGTTCAAAACCAGACCTTGCTGCCGATTGGTGTGAGTGGCATTACTCTTCAAACGACTGCCAGCCACTTCTTGATCAAGCTGTCGGTCGGAGACAATATGAGGGGAGGGATTGACTATCGCTTCAACAAGGTCACCTTGTTCACTGGGGCTGGTCCAAACATGTTCGATGTGCGCGTGAGTCCTGAATACGCAGTTCCAATTTCTACCCCTGCTGTGCATATTCCTTCCTCTATCTCAGGATCTGAGGTAAAAGAAGTCCATCATCTGGTTGAATCTGGCGAAACTCTCGAAGGAATTGCCCGGCAGTACAAAATCTCAGTGAGGAGCCTGAAAGAAATCAACCACTTGCAGGGAAGTCTGATTTTTGCAGGTCAAAAACTGCTTGTTCGGCGGTCTAAGGTACTTCAGGAGCCAGAGGTTACGCCCATTCCTCAACATTTGGTTGGGAATGATGGCATGGCTTTGTCTTTGTCTCAGCCAGGTTCTTCTTTTGCCAATACAGTCTATCTGGAAGGAGCCACCAATACCTTGTTTCTCAGAGGATCCAAATCGCAGCTGACACAAAATCAACTGACGCTGTTTGGAATGGTTTTGGAAAATACACAACACCCGGGAATCCTCTACCATACGATTGGGGTGAATGGTGCCAAGTTCAAAAGTTATACAGGATCAACACACTTTTTGGAGCAACTACAAGTTTTACAACCAGATCTAATTGTTGTCTCTCTTGGCACCAATGAATCTGTCAATCAATATTTTTCAGAGCGAACCTTCTATCAACATCTCGATGATTTTGTGCATAAAATAGAGCAATACTTACCGCATACTGATATTTTGCTGACGACTCCCCCGGATGCTTTTCGGGCACGTCAGTATTCAAATCCCAATGTATTGAAGGCCAAAGAAACCTTGTACAATTATACATTGAGCAATGACTTGGCTTGTTGGGATTTTTATGGGATCATGGGAGGCCTAGACTCCATTGAAAAATGGTATCAGTCAGGTCTTGCACAACGAGATAAATTACATCTAACCAGAGCTGGGTATGAACTCCAGGGGCATTTGCTGTTTGACGCATTAATGAATGGATATGGATCTTTCCGGTCTGCCAAATAGGATTGCAGAGTGGATGGGGTATTACCTCAACAATTTAGGCGAATTGTTCGCTTATGATCCTCAGGCACCCATGATTTTCAACACGGGTGTATTCTTGTTTTTTTTCTTGCTTTTTCTCGGAGGTTATATCTTCCTCGCTGGATTTCGTGCCAAACGGATCCTCTATGTGATCATATTCTCGCTGTTTTTCTACTATAAATCCAGTGGCTATTATTTCCTTTTGCTGCTGGTGTCAACCCTGATTGATTATATCCTGGGGCTGCTGATCTATCGGTACCATATCGATTATCCTGAAAATCAGGAGATTGGAATTTGGGTGCATGATGATGATGCAGGCGTGGTCGCGAGTTCACGTAGAACCTTCTATCGGATTCTGGAAAATATCGTTCTCGCATTTGATCGCTTTACCCATCGCTTGGTCTCGCCAGAAAATACATTTGGGAAACGCCGCCTCTATCTCATCTTGAGTATCATTCTGAACCTGGGGCTATTGGCCTACTTCAAGTATACGCCCTTTTTCATAGAGACCATCAATGCGATCTGGACCGACGGATTGGAACCATCGAACATATTTCTTCCTGTTGGTATCTCCTTTTTCACATTTCAAACGATGAGTTATACGATTGATATCTATCGTTTGAAACTTGCTCCGGTGAGGAGCATACTTGATTTTGCCTTTTATGTCAGTTTCTTTCCTCAGCTAGTGGCAGGACCGATTGTGCGTGCCGCAGATTTTCTCCCGCAGATCCGGCAGCGAATTCGGGTGTCTGCAGAAGACATGGGACAGGGATTGTTATTGATTTGTACAGGGTTGTTCAAGAAGGCTGTGATTTCAGATTATATCAGTGTCAACTTTGTTGATCGCGTTTTCGAAAATCCTGGGCTGTACTCAGGCTTCGAAAATCTGATGGGGGTTTATGGATATGCCCTACAGATCTATTGTGATTTCTCTGGGTACTCAGACATGGCCATCGGGATCGGCTTGATATTGGGATTTCGACTTCCGATCAACTTCAATGCGCCTTACCAATCGGCCTCCATTCAGGAGTTTTGGCGGCGCTGGCATATTTCGCTCTCTACCTGGTTGAGGGATTATCTGTATATTTCTCTTGGTGGGAACAGAAGAGGAAAACTTCGTACCTATGTGAATTTGCTGATCACCATGGTGCTTGGAGGATTGTGGCATGGAGCTTCCTGGACATTTGTTTTCTGGGGCTTCCTGCATGGGATCGCACTGGCAATAGATCGTTTGTTGAAAGAGTCCAAACAGTATCTCCGAATCAAAGCCAATGCCTTTTTGGATAAGCTGGATCAACTCGCCCTGGAGGAGGAAGCGCAAGGCATCAAATCCCAGGGAATCAATGAATACATTCGGCAGGCCAGATGGTTCATGCAAGGATGGGTGTCTCTTGTGGTGAGTGTGTTGAGCCACTTGGGAGGCGTTATTTTTACCTTCCACTTTGTCTGTTTTTGCTGGATATTCTTTCGGGCAGATTCTTACGAAATAGCCAAAGACATCATTTATCGAATCCTTAATGAGTTCAATGGTCAACTCGCCTGGCAGGTGATGACCGGATATCGAGAAGTATTCTTACTCATGTTACTCGGGTATTTGTTGCACTTCTTGCCGGATGACCTTGACAAGCTAGTATCCAATCGATTTATCCAATCTCCTGTGCTTGTCAAGGCACTGACGGCAGCTGTTATATTCTGGTTAGTGATTCAGACCAGAAGTGCAGAAGTACAGCCATTCATTTATTTTCAGTTTTGATGGATCTGGGATTTCTTGCACATATTCAAATATGTGCCACGCGCTTTCAACTTATAGGAGAAGGAGGCGTCTAATATTTATATATAATTTTCCCCCCCAAATCCTATATTTGCGAGATGGAAGTATTACTGACTACCGATGGCCTAATCAGCTTATTTACGCTGACCATCATGGAAATCATTTTAGGGATAGACAACATTATTTTTATTTCGATTGTTGCTGACAAACTCCCTGAAAGCCAGCAGAAAAGAGCACGAACACTCGGCTTAATGATGGCATTGATTTTCAGAATTGTCCTGCTGTTGATGATCAGTTGGATTGTGCAGCTGACAGATCCGATTTTAATTTTTTCTGATTATGTGAATGAGGCAGGGCATCAGCCCTTTCATCTAAGTTGGCGAGACCTGATCCTGATTGCTGGGGGGATTTTTCTGATGGCAAAAACCATCCTCGAAATGCATCACAAGCTAGAAGGAGAGGACGATTCTCAAAAGAGTCCGGGTGTGAAGGGATTTTGGAATGTTGTGGTTCAGATTGTGGCCCTGGATATTGTCTTCTCTTTTGATTCGATCCTGACTGCTGTTGGGCTAGCCAAACATGTCGAGGTAATGATTGTGGCTGTGGTTATCGCGCTGGGGATCATGTTGATCGCTGCCACGCCTATCAGTAATTTTATTAACAATCGACCGACAATGAAAATGTTGGCCTTGTCCTTTTTGCTCCTGATTGGGTTTATGTTGATCGCAGAAGGCTTTGAGCAACACGTGGACAAAGGCTATATCTATTTTGCCATGACTTTTGCATTTGGGGTAGAAGTGCTCAATAGCAAATTGCGAAAAAGTGATAAAGAACCTGTTCAACTCCGAGAGCGATTGAGGGAAGACAATTCATGAGGAAGTTCTCCCACTGTCACAAAAAATCTTATATTTTTTTTTCATTGACCATTTATCTGGCTGAAAATTCGGGAACAATCATAAGTGAAGTACAACTTACGATTCATTCCGATCATGATACCTCCTCTCACTGCCATTATCATTGATGCTGATGCCCAAAGCAGACAGAATCTAGCTGAATTGTTGAGATCCTCCTGCAATGATGTCCGACTCCTTGCCCAAACATCCTCTACGCAGGAAGCCAGATCTCTGCTTTTGACTTCAAAGCCAGATATTGTATTCCTGAATTCCGAAGCACCGAATGTTGTTGGCTTCAAGTCTTTGGAGCCTTTGCTGGATATACATTTCTCTCTCGTCTTTGTCACCGAGCGGGCATGTACCGGCTATCTGCTCGACAGACCTACAGCCACGGATCTCCTTCCCAAACCGGTTTGTCGTTTTGAGTTACAACAAATGATCACCAAAATTCGGATGGCTCGAGCCAGGCAGCATCATTTCTCTTCTTCTTTGGAGAGAGAAACACGCTTCCTCCCATTATTTGCTCAGCCCGAAAAGATCACATTGCCAGACACGCACGGGTTTATGTTGGTGGAAAGAAATGAAATCATTCGCCTGGAAGCGGACAATACCTATACCACCATATTTTTTACCCATCAAAAGAAGCAGTGTTTTACCCGATCTCTCAAGTTTTATGAAAAAAAACTGGGAGACTCACAATTCATGCGTGTGCATAAGTCTCACATCATCAACCTCAAGCATGTCAGATCATTTTACAAGATCAATGGAGGGATCGTGACGATGGTAGACGGATCGCAAATCCCGATTTCCAGACGGAAGTTGCAGGAATTCTTCGACAATATGCGCCCATTTGCCAATCTATCCGAAGCAAGTTAAGGCAATATATCGACAGCCTTGGGGAGGATTTGGAGATGTCTGCTGTATATAAGGGCGAGTATTTCTTCCTGTTGGCCAAACAGCACTTGCCGCTTTCTTGTATTCCCGAACCATTCCCAAGAAGATTTCAGCCCTAGACAAAAGAGGATAGGAAAGGTACCCCCAAAGCAGTACACTTACCAAGCCATCACCATTCTATTCGAAGCTTATACTAAATCAATACAATCATGAATTTCCTTCGTGTCAATGTTAGTTTCTTAGTTTGCTTCTGGCTGGCTGCTCATCTCTATGCGCAGACATCGCCAGAAATCCCCGAAATCCTCCCTCCTTCTCCAGAAGCCTCTGCTTTCAATAAATATGTGGAGATGCCTGGGAATACCTATTCCGGGACGCCCAATATTTCTATCCCTATATATCAAGTTGCCTATGGCGACATTCAGATTCCCATTTCTCTAAGCTATCATGCTTCAGGGATCAAGGTGGAAGAAGAGGCTAGCTGGGTGGGCCTGGGATGGGTCCTCAATGCAGGTGGGGTGATAAGTCGACAGATCATGGGAAAAGATGATCTGCACTCTCCTGCTTATGTAACGAGTTCATTGCCTGATTTGGAAAAAACCTTGCTTGGCCCTTATCAGACGCATGTCACTGACGACATCTATAACTTCGATTGTGATTTCGAGTTCTTCAGCAACCTGAATATTCCTGAGAATTTGCTGTCGCCAAATTCTGGGCTCGACTTCCAGCCTGATCAGTATACCTATAATTTTGGTGGATATTCGGGATCATTTATGGTAAAACGCTCAACGACCGGAACAGTTGAGACATTTTTTATAGACAATCAGGACAAAATGCGGATCGAAGCAGTATGGGATGTCCCCAATGTAACCATCGATGCTTTCACAGTAACCGATCCTACGGGTATGGTATACACCTTCGATGAATTGGAGTTATTTGATGCCCCCAATGATGCCAATCCGCCCAGCCCTACCTCCTGGTACCTGACAAAGATAGAATCTCCGACAGGCCGAGAGATACAGTTGAGCTATACACAAAGCACTTCCGTTACCAATGTGGGATCAATCAAGGATCTGGGTATCACGCCTATCTGCAATGAAGTAGGCGCAATTGGGGGAGGAGGATGTCCCACCAATTTTAGTCCGCAAACCACCCCCCAAGCGCCAAGACCGTATGACATTCCAGTACTCTCAGAGATAGATTTTCATTATGGTGTGGTGAAATTTTATTCAAACAATACTGAAAGAGTAGATATGCTCCATGGGAATCGACTGGATTCGATTGACGTATATATGAAGGATGGGAACGGCAATTTGCTTACTCAACCCAAAAAGAAATTCCTCTTTGAATATGACTATCTGACTTCTTCTGGCGTGTTGGATATCGATGGAGCAGACCAGCTGTATTCTTATACCACTGAGCAACTGACCGCGCGTCTGAAACTCGAAAAAGTCATAGAGGTCAGCGCAGATGGATCTATTGATCCAGACCATTGTCCTACGCATTCATTCTCCTACATCACCACGCCAGGTCTTCCAGCCAAGACTTCACTGGCCAGGGATCATTGGGGATACTTCAACGGACAAACTGGCAACACAACTCTTTTTCCTGCATTCACTGGCATCATTTCTAATTTTGGAAACACAGTAAAGAAATTTGATGGAGCTGATCGTTCCGCCAATGGCTATTACGCCCAAGCCTTTAGCCTGAAGCAGATCACCTATCCTACCGGAGGGGATTTGACCATAGAATACGAAAGCAATACCTTCGATTATATTGCCTCTTCTGCCCATGATGAATATGTGGGAAATGTGCCAGAACTCAAACAAGAAAGGTTTCAGGGAACGGCAACGACCAACCAATCCAAGCTTTTTCCATTTACAATTGCTTCCACCATCTTCCCGCAGGGCTCCCCAAATGTGAGTTTTCAGTGTTCATTTGTCTGTGATCTTGCGAATGGCTGTCCGGGACCCAATACGTCTCAAATTTCTGCCAGACTACTCTATGCAGACGGGTCTGAAGTACCCAATACGGTATTGGGACTTAGCAATTCTCCCTGTTCAGAGAATCTTCCAAACGGCAGCTGTCTCATTCATGAAGGGGTGCATCAATTGACTCTGGCAGCTGGTGAGTATATCGTGGATGTCAGAGCAAATCATACAGATATTGAGTATGTGAGCTTTACTGTCGAATATGACTCTATCCCACTGATTGTAGAAGGAGGAGGGCTTCGAGTGGCCGAAATGACAACGCATGATGCCATGGATCCTGCCAAGGATTTCTACCGTTCCTTTGAATATCACTATCTGGAAGATCGAGATAATGATGGAAACATGGAGGAATATTCTTATGGGAAGCGGCTGGCAAGACCTATTTATGGCCGTCTCCATGAAAGCACCAGATGGGATCATATTCCTCCTTCCACCTGTGTAGAAAATATCATTACCTCCTTTACGATAGCCGCAAATAGTCTTGCTCCCCTGAAAGGCTATGGCGGAGTCGTTGGCTATGACCAAATCGTTGAAAAGTGGGGAAAAAATGGATCAGAGGAAGGGATATTTGGAAAAATCGAATACCAATACCACAACCAACCGGATGTCATCAAGGCCTATTATTTCCGGCGTCCGCCTGGCTTGCCTAACTTCCCTCATGAAGAAAGTGCGCTGAATGGGATGCTCAAGCAGCGAAAAGAATACTCTTACCAAGGAAATGCCCAATTCAAACTCGTCAAATCTCTCAAAAATGACTATATCGATCCCGGAGGATGGGAGACGGTCTTTGGGATGTATCAACAATTGTATGAGATCGATATTAACAATAACTGCAACATTACTACTGGAATATGCCTGGTCGAATCTTTCATTTATCCAGTTGTTCGACAATCATGGCCACGACTTATTTCTTCTACCGAAACTGAATACGACATCTTGTCAGGCAATTCAGTAGAGACCACAAGCAATTATACGTTCGACGAGAATCTGTATCTGATTCGGAATCAGTCTACCACCAATTCTGATGATGTGGTTTACAAGACTGAGTATACTTATGCCGAGGAGAGAGGCAGCGGTGTTCCTGTAGAGATGTATGCTGTCAATTCTCCCAACTATAAACACATGCTGAACATTCCCATCGAGGAAGCATCCTTTGTCGACAATGTATTGGTAAGGAAAGCGGTGAAAAATTTCACCTTTGATTCTGGAGAAGATAGAATTTTGTTACAAAACAACCAGATTTTCCCTGATGGAGGCACTGAAATGATTCAACTGGACTTCCTGTATGATGACCAATCCAATATCGAGCAAATCAAGCGAGATGTGGGCCAGCCAGAATCCTTCTTGTGGGGATTCCAGGGAAGCCTGCCCATCGCCAAAGTTGTCAACGCCTCCAGAGACGATATTGCCTATACCAGCTTTGAAGAAGTGGGAGTCTGGCAACAAGGTCGCTGGACGATAGGCGGTGCAACTGGAGGATGGGATGCTTCTCAGGCAAAAACAGGCAGAATAAGTTTTGATCTTTCCGGTCGTACACTCAGTACCACTGTCATTGGCGGGACCTACACCCTGAGTTATTGGGCAAAAGGAGGAGGTGTATCGACAAACATCTCAGCCTCTCTAGTCGATCAATCTGAAGTAGATGCCAACGGATTTATATACCATGAATACACAGTTGTCATTGGATCTGGCCAAACACTCACGCTGTCAGGAACGGGGCAACTTGATGAAGTTCGCCTATACCCTGAGCACGCCCAGATGAATACGATCTGCTATGATGAGGACTTGATGATTCATACCCAGACTGACCTGAACAATATTTGTGTGTATTACAAATATGATGGGCTGAAACGATTGATCGGTGTATTTGATCAGGATGGTCATCTGGTCCAGGATTACGCCTACAAATACTATACAGAATAACAGACTTTGTGATGTTTTTACCTCTCCCAGCGGACAGGATTTTCCTGTCCATGGGATCTTTCTGTCCATTCTTTTCATAACAATTGATTGCATTTCAAACAACATATTATCATGAAACACGCGTATTATCTGGTCAGTCTCAGTTTTGTTTGGCTCACCAGCTTGATTTCTATGGGAAATCCGGCATTCGCACATGCGTTTGCACGCCAAACGCCTAATCAACCTCCAATTGCAAATTTTGTTCAATCCGCCACTGCAGGTCAGGTTCCGTTGGAAGTATATGTTGATGGAACCTTGTCTACAGATGCTGATGGGGCAATCATCAATTATAGATGGGATTTTGGGGATGGAACAATCGTAAATGGTCCCTATCCTACGCTGAGTCATACCTATTTGACTTTTGGAACCAAAATTATTCGTTTGACAGTAACTGATAATCAGGGGGGAACGGATACCAAAACCAACGCTGTGACTGTCAGTTCTGCAGGTACGCAACTGCCGATTTTTGCAGTAGAAGAGGCATATGTCTCAGAAAGTCAGCCGGCAAGTGTATTTAATGGAACGGAGATGCGGGTGAAAACATATCCCGGCGTTTCGAATTATGCCTACCTCAAGTTCGATTTGTTGGGCTTTCAGTTTGGGATCAATCAAGCGTATCTGGTATTATTCCCAAAAGCGAATACTGACTTGATTCCGATCTCTGCCTTTGGCACGACAACAAATTGGGATGAGAGTGCAATAACCGCCATAAATGCTCCTCAGCCAACCACTCCGAGTCTGACTACTACCGTGATGAACAATCCTTCCAGTCCTGTACTACTAGATGTTACAAATTATGTGGTTGACCAACAGGAAAGTGAACAGGAATTGGCGTTTCGGCTGGAATCCCTCACCATAACCAATGCCAATGCAATATTTCGAACAGATGAAGATGGACTTGCACCTGCACTGTTGATCTTTCCAAGCACCAATCAGGCACCAGTTCCTCAGTTTGTCTATTCTCCTGCCACTGCCATCACGAATGAAAGTGTGAGTTTCAATGCTTCGGCTTCCAGTGATCCGGATGGAACGATTTCTTCTTATGTCTGGGATTTTGGGGATGGAAGCTCAGGAACAGGACAAAATGCTACCCATACCTTTACTTCTGGCGGGACATATGAAGTTGTCTTGTCTGTGACAGATAATCTGGGTCTTGTGCGATCCACAAGCATGTCAGTTGAGGTAAATACACGCCCGACAGCTTCATTTACTGCTTCACCGAGTACAGGGCCTGTCAGCCTGCTGGTTGCGTTTGATGCTTCGGCATCCAGTGATTCTGATGGAAGTATCCAATCCTATGAATGGGATTTTGGGGACGGAGGAATCTCTACGATTCCTGCGACTGCTCATCCGTATACCTCAGTCGGAACCTATATCGCTACCTTGACGGTAACTGACAATGATGGGGCAACGCATTCCACCTCCAAAACCATTGTTGTTACCGCGCCGAATCAAGATCCTATCGCTGACTTTAGTTTTAATCCTGGTACTCCAACGACTGCTTCCCTTATCAATTTCGATGCGTCTGCTTCCAATGATCCCGATGGATCGATTGCTACCTATACCTGGACATTTGGAGATGGAAACACTGCTTCTGGCCAAAACCCTACACATAGTTACAGCAATGCTGGTCCATATTCGGTGACGCTGACTGTTACAGATAATCAGGGAGCAAGTGCTTTTCTATCCAAAACTGTATCCGTTGGGACACCCAATGTTCCACCTGTAGCAGCTTCAACGGTTTCCCCAATTACTGGTCATGCACCCTTGTTGGTTACCTTTGATGGTTCTGGATCTTCAGACCCTGATGGCACAATCCAGACCTATGAATGGAATTTTGGAGATGGAGGCATTTCCTCGCTTGTCACAACAGGGCACCCCTATACCAGTGCAGGAACCTATATCGCTACCTTGACCGTCACAGATAATGATGGCGCATCCCATTCCATTAGCACGACCATCACGGTTCTGCCTCCTAACCAAGTGCCTACTGCACGATTTTCCTTTTCTCCTGCTTCCCCTCTTCCCGGCCAAAGCATCACCTTCAATGGCTCCAATTCCAGTGATCCAGATGGAACGATTGATACCTACACCTGGGATTTTGGTGATGGAGGCAGTGCG